>JAXLRD010000079.1:0-31171 GCA_046331285.1 Vicinamibacteria bacterium | reverse complement strand
ACGATCCCGACGACGTGGTGCGCGGCGCCGTCCTGGGCGCGCTCGCCGCCGCCGGCGCCGGCTCGGCGGGATCGGCCGACCGGGGCCGACTCCTCGCCTGCCTCGAACGCGAGACGCGCCTGGCCTACGAGCGGTGGCTCCGCCGGAACGACGTCCGCGCGTCCGGCCACGACCTGCCGCTCCTCCGCGAGGCGCTCGACGTGGCCGTGGACCGGGACCGCGGAAGGATCCTCGACCTGCTCGGGCTGCTCCACCAGGGCCTCGACTCCACCGCGCTGCGCGAGGCCCTCGGGCGCGGCGACGCGCGGCGCCGGTCCGAGGCGCTGGAGCTGCTCGACTCCGCGGGCGTCGCCTCGCGGGCGACCGTGCTGCCCTACCTGGCCGGGGCCGAGGCGCCGCTGCGGGAGGCGGCCGAGCGCCGCCTGGGCCTCGCGCGGGTGTCGTCGATCGGCGGCCGGCTCGCGGAGCTCGCGAGCGACCCGGACCGCTGGACCCGGCTGTGCGCGCTCGACGCGATCGGTCGGGTCGGCTCGTCGTCGCTGCGCCCGGTCCTCGAGGCCGTGGCGGGCGATTCGGACCCCGGGGCCGCGCTCACGGCGGGCGCGGCCCTTCGTCGGATGGACGCGCGCGGCCGGCCGACGGCCGCGCGAGAGACCGGAGAGGATCCCGAGATGGCGATGGTGCCGCTGGAGCAGGTGCTCTTCCTGAAGCAGGTCGCTCTCTTCCGCGACATCCCGGGGGAGGAGATCGCGGGCATCCTGCCGATCGTCGAGCAGGTCGAGTTCGCGGCCGGCGAGACGCTCATCCGCCAGGGCGACGAGGGGGACGGCCTCTTCGTCATCGTGGAGGGTACGCTCGCGATCGACGTCAACGGCCACGGCCAGGGCACGCGCGGGCCGCGCGACGTGATCGGCGAGCTCGCCATCCTGACCGGCGAGCCGCGGGCCGCGACCTGCACGGCCCTCACCCGCGGAGTGGCCCTGCGGATCCGCCGCGAGCCCTTCTGGGAGCTGATGCGCGAGCGCCCGGAGGTCTCGCTCGGGGTCATCCGGATCCTGACGGGGTACCTGCGCGCGGGCGCGGGCGCCGCGCCCCGGCCGGCGAGCGCCGCGGCCGAAGGGGCGGTCGCGTGAGGCGTCGCCCGGGCGGAGCGCTCCATCTCGCCCTCGGGACCGCCCTCGCCGCCTCCGGCTGCGTGAGCGCGGCCCAGATCTCGCAGCGCACGGTGAACTACAACGTCGCCGTGGAGTCCGCGCGGAACGAGATGCTCCTGCTGAACGTGATCCGCGCCCGCGAGCGGCGCGCCATGGTGTTCACCGGCCTCACGCGGATCTCGGGGAGCCTGCGGAAGGAAGCGCAGGTCGGGATCGCCGGCACGGTCGGCCAGGGCATGCCGAACAACGCGGCGGTGGCCCCGAGCTTCGGCGTCTCCGACGCGCCGTCCTTCGACATCGCCGTGCTCGACTCCCAGGAGTTCACGCGCGGCATCATGACGCCCATCACCTTCGAGCTCGTCGAGTACTTCTGGGACCAGGGCTATCCCCGCGAGATCCTCCTGTACCTCGGCGTCGAGCGCGTCGAGGTCGACTGCGGCCAGGAGCGCCCGCTCGCCCTCCAGAACGACCCCACCGACCGCACCTTCGGCGCGTTCCGCGCCCTCGTCGAGGCGATCTCGGACGACGCCTCGTGGGCCGACGAGGACACGAACGCCCTCGTCGGTCCGCCGCTCGACGCGAGCCAGGTGAGCCAGCTCCCCGGGCTCGTCAAGCTCGCGCAGGCCCACCTGCGGCTCGTGCCGACGAAGGACGGCCGCTTCCAGCTCGTCCGGCCCCGGGACCAGATGCTCCTCTCGCTCCGCGCGGCCGACCCGTGCCCCGTGCCCGGCGCGGCCGGCCCGAAGCCGGTGAAGCTCTCGCTCTACGACACGCGGGAGTCCTACGCGATGGCCGGCCGGGCCCCCGGCGCCCGCGCGGCGAGGCTCGTCCTCCGCTCGCCGCAGTCGGTCCTCTTCTACCTCGGCGAGATGGCCCGTCCGGGGCGCGAGGTCACGATGCGGGCCCGCGCCGCGGGCCAGGCCGCCGCGGAGAGGCGGCTGCTCGTCGTGCGCGACGCCGACGTCTGCGGGAAGGCCCTCGTGTCGGCCGAGTACGGCGGGAAACGGTGGGTGATCCCGGACGGCCGGAACGACTGCCACCCGGGCCGATCGCTGCAGGTCCTCGCGCTGGCCGAGCAGCTGCTGTCGCTCCAGCAGTCCGCGCACGACCTCCCCGCGGCCGGCACGGTGCGCGTCATCGGCCAGTAGACTCTCGGGGTGACCCGGAGCCTGCCCCGCCTCGCCCTCGCGCTCGGCCTCGTTCCGGCGGCGGCCGGGGCGGCCGGACCGTCGGCCGAGGCCCCGCGGGCCGTGTCGAAGGACGAGATCCTCGCCGCGCTGCGCGGGTGCCGCGGCTACGAGCTGAGGGCGACCGCGAACGGGCCCCGGGTGCAGGCCGAGGTCCTGCTGGCCGTCATCGCCGCGGCCGAGCGCGCGGACCCCTCGCGCCGCCCGCTCCTCTTCGGGCACGAGGAGTGGTACGCGGCCTTCCTCGAGCGGCTGGGCGTCCCGAGCGAGCGCGCCCCGCTCTACGCGCGGCTCGCCCACGACATCGGCCAGGACCTCGTCGCCGACTGGCGCCGCGAGCGCGTCGTCGCCGAGGTGGTGCGCGGCCCGCAGCCGGTGCGGGCGGCCAACGTGCGGATCTTCTGGGCCGACGCGCCCGGCAAGCCGTCCGTCCTCGCGTACGACGACGACCTCTCCGAGCCGAAGCTGCGCGTCGTGCAGAGCCGGCTCATCACCTACCGCCTCGTCGACTACGGCGACCGCGTCTGGTACGCGGAGGTCGAGGGCCTGCGCGGGAGGCCGAAGAGCGGCGCCCTCGGCGCGATCTTCGCCGTCATCGGCGAGACGACGATCGTCGAGAGCTGGAGCGCGACGGCGCCGGACGGGACGATGGTCGCCCGGGGCCACGGCCGCAAGTGGTGGTTCGACCGGACCGAGACGATCACGGTCGCTCCCTCCGGCCGCGGCGACCGCGGCGTGCCCGACGGCCGGCCCGACCTGGCCGCGATCGAGGCGCGCCTCACCGAGCCGCTCGCGATCCGCTTCCGGCCCCTCGACCCGCCGTGAGCCCTTTTCGCCCTCGGACGGCCTCCGTCCTAGAATCCGCGGATGGACGATCCCTTCGCCGTGCACCGGCGGACGACTGCCCTCGCCCTCCTCGACGGGCCGGGCGCGACGACGAGCGCCCTGCGCCGCGCCGTGGCGCGGGAGACGCCTCCGCCCGAGCTCGCCCCGCTCGTCGAGAAGATCCGGCGTCACGCCTACAAGGTCACCGACGCCGACGTCGATGCGCTCCGCGGGCGCTACAGCGAGGACCAGCTCTTCGAGATCATCGTCTCCGCCGCCTTCGGGGCCGCGGAGGCGCGGCTCGCCGCCGGGCGGCGGGCGCTGGAGGAGGCATGAGGCTCTCGAACGTCGAGCGCGGCGACCGCCCGTCCTCGAGGCTCCTCTACGCCGTCGCGCGCGTGATCACGGGCTACCGCATCCCGGACGTCGTGCGCACCCTGCGCTACCACTCGTCGCTCTTCGGCCGCCCGCACTCCGATCACACGCAGGCGGTGATGCGCGGGCCGTCGGAGTGGTCGATCGGGGAGCGGGAGCTCTTCGCCGCGTTCGTGTCGCGGATGAACCACTGCCACTTCTGAACGAACGCGCACGCCGCGGTCGCGGCGTCCGCCCTGCAAGACGATGCGCTCACCCGGCAGGTCCTCGACGACTACACCACCGCCCCGATCGACGAGAAGCTGCGCGCCACGCTGCGCCTCCTCCGGAAGATGACGCTGGAGCACGAGTCGCTGAACGCGGACGACGTGCGCGCCGCCCTGCGCGCCGGCGTCTCGAAGCGGGCGATCGGCGAGGCGATGGAGGTCGCGTTCCTGTTCAACGTCTACGACCGCATGGCGGACGCCATGGGCTGGCACGTGCCGGACGTCGCGGCCGGGTACTACGAGGTCGGAGCGAAGCGCCTCCTGAAGCACGGCTATCGCTGATCCCGTGATCTCCGTCTTCGACCTCTTCAAGATCGGCATCGGACCTTCGAGCTCGCACACCGTGGGCCCGATGAAGGCGGCCCGCCTCTTCGCCGAGGGCCTCCTCGCCGGCGCCGCCGGCGAGCGCGCGGCGGCCGTGCGGGTGGAGCTGTTCGGCAGCCTCGGGGCGACGGGCCGCGGCCACGGCACCGACCGCGCCGTCGTCCTCGGGCTCCTCGGCGAGACGCCCGAGGGCGTCGATCCCGACCGCATCGGCGCGCTCGTCGGCCGCGTGCGGGAAGAGGGCCGGCTGCGCCTCCTCGGCCGCCGCGAGGTCGCCTGGCGCGAGGCCGAGCACCTCCACTTCCTGCGGCAGAGCCTGCCGCGCCACCCGAACGCGATGCGCTTCACCGCTCTCGACGCCGCCGGGGCCGAGCTGCGCGCCGGCGTCTACTACTCGGTCGGCGGCGGCTTCGTCGTCGACGATGCCGCGGGCGGCGGCGAGGCGGCGGGCGGCCGGGCGCCGGCCGGGCCGCCCTTCCCGTTCCGCACGGGCGCCGAGCTGCTCGAGCTCTGCGCGGCCCGCGGGCTGCGGATCAGCGACCTGATGCTCGCGAACGAGGCCACGCTGCGGTCCGAGCCGGAGGTCCGCGCGGGGCTCCTCCGGCTCTGGGCCGTGATGCAGGAGTGCGTGCGCAGGGGCAGCGAGCAGGAGGGCGTCCTGCCCGGCGGGCTGAAGGTCCGGCGCCGGGCGGCCGACCTCCGGCGCGCGCTCCTCGCCCAGCCGGAGGCCGCGCTGCGCGACCCGCTCACCGCGATGGACTGGGTGAACCTGTACGCGCTGGCGGTGAACGAGGAGAACGCGGCGGGCGGGCGCGTCGTCACCGCGCCGACGAACGGCGCGGCCGGCATCATCCCCGCCGTGCTGCACTACTACGCGCGCTTCGTGCCGGCCGCGAGCGACGACGGCGTCGCGCGCTTCCTGCTCACGGCCGGGGCGATCGGCGTCCTCTACAAGGAGAACGCCTCGATCAGCGGGGCCGAGGTCGGCTGCCAGGGCGAGGTCGGCTCGGCCTGCTCGATGGCCGCGGGCGCCCTCGCCGAGGCCCTCGGCGGCACGCCGGAGCAGGTGGAGAACGCGGCCGAGATCGCGATGGAGCACAACCTCGGCCTGACCTGCGATCCGATCGGCGGGCTCGTCCAGGTGCCGTGCATCGAGCGGAACGCGATGGCCTCGATCAAGGCGATCAACGCCGCGCGGATGGCCCTGCGCGGCGACGGCGAGCACTTCGTCCCCCTCGACAAGGTCATCAAGACCATGCGCGACACCGGCGCCGACATGAAGGAGAAGTACAAGGAGACCGCGCGCGGCGGCCTCGCCCTCCACGTCGTCGAGGGGGCGGACTTCAGCGTCTCTCTCCCGGAGTGCTGATCATGCGACTCTTCGCCTTCGGGCTCCTCGGCCTCGCGCTGACCGGACTCGCGCGCCCGGCCGTCGCGCCGCCGCCCGCGCCCTACGAGGCGCTCGCCCGCGACGTCCTGCGGGAGCTCGTCGAGATCCCGAGCACGGAGTCGGGTGTCGGTTCGACCCCCGCCGCCCGCGCGGTGGAGAAGCGCCTGCTCGACGCCGGCTTCCCGCGCGAGGACGTGCTCGTCGTCGGGCCGAACGAGCGGAAGATGAACCTCGTCGCCCGGCTGCGCGGCACCGGGAAGGGACGGCCGATCCTCCTCCTCTCGCACCTCGACGTCGTCGAGGCGCGGGCCGAGGACTGGTCCCCGGAGTTCCCGCCGTTCCGCTTCGTGGAGAAGGACGGCTACTACTACGGCCGCGGCACCCAGGACATCAAGGACGGGGCGGCCCTCCTCGTCGCGAACTTCGTCCGCTGGAAGAAGGAGGGCTTCAGGCCCTCGCGCGATCTCGTTCTCGCCCTGACCGCGGACGAGGAGACGGGCACCGACAACGGCGTCGAGTGGCTGCTGCGGCACCGGCGTGAGCTCGTCGACGCGGAGTACTGCCTGAACACCGACGCCGGCGACTTCCAGTCGAAGGCGGGCCGGCCGTACCTCGTCGCGGTGGCCGCGGCCGAGAAGAAGGTCACGGTCCTGCGGCTCGAGACGACGAACCCGGGCGGCCACGGCGCGCTGCCGCGCCGCGACAACGCGATCTACGAGATCGGGGCCGCGCTGGCCCGGGTCGAGGCGTTCCGCTTCCCGGTCATGCCGAGCCCGCTGACGCGGGCGGAGCTCGAGCGGACGGCCGCCCTCGAGACGGGCGCGGTCGCGGCGGACCTCCGCGCGGCGGCCGCGGGGACGGCCGACGAGGCCGTCCTCGCGCGGCTGTCCGAGAACCCGCAGTACAACGCCATCCTGCGCACGACGTGCGTGCCCACGAAGCTCGACGCCGGCCACGCCTCGAACGCGCTCCCGCAGCGCGCGCGGGCGTTCCTGAACTGCCGCATCCTGCCCGGCCACGACCCGGCCGACGTGCGCGCGGCCATCCGGCGCGCGATCCCGGACGCGGCCGTCGACGTCGCGTGGGAGGCGATCGAGCCCGTCACCGCCCCGGCGTCGGAGATGAACCCGGTCGTCCTGCGCGCCGTCGAGGAGACGGCGGCGCGGCTGTGGCCGGGCGTCGCGGTGTCGCCGATCCTGGAGCTCGGCGGCAGCGACGGCCGCTTCCTGAGGGTCGCCGGCATCCCGACCTACGGGGCGTCCGGCGTCTTCCTCGACGTCGACGACTCGCGGGCCCACGGCCGGGACGAGCGGGTCCGCGCGTCCGCCCTCGCCGGCGGCGTCGCGTTCTACGACGGCCTGGTGCACGCGCTCGCGCGCTGATCAGGGCTTCGCGGCCGGGGCGCGCTCGGCGGACCAGCCGGAGAAGAGGGCGGCGATCCCCGCCTCCGCGGCGTCGCCGGCGTGGACCACGACGAGGTACTCGAGCTCCAGCGTCTCGCCCTTTGCCAGGCGCAGGCCGTCCTCGAGCCAGTTGAACGGCGTCGGCGAGAGGAAGCCGTAGTCGCGGGTGAACCACTTCGAGGGATACCACCGGTTCTTCGGGCTCTCGAGGATCGCGAGGCCCTCCTTCATCCCGAAGCGCGTGCCGGACACGTCGCACCACGCGGCGGCCGCGCCGGCCGTCTCCTTCTCGCCCCGGGCGCCGGTCGAGCACAGGAGCGTTCCCCCGGAGGCCGCGGAGAGCTCGGGCGTCACGCGGGCGGCGAAGAGCGAGTGGTTCGTCTTCTCGATGCGGACGTCCGTGAGCGGCTCGAGGACGATGCGGAAGCGGATCGTCCGCCGCTCCGGCGTCGGCGCCTCGATCGTGATCTCGCGGCGGTCGGTGAGGATCGGCGCGGCCCCGGGCTTCCTCCAGTCGCACACGTCCGTGATCAGGACGCGGTCGGGGCCGGCGACGGCGATCGTCGGTCCGCGCGAGACGATTTGCCCCTCCTCGTTGCCTTCCTGCCAGTAGTTGCCGCCGTTCACCTTGTCGCTCCCGAAGAAGAGCGAGCGGTGGTGCGGCCACGGCAGGGACGACTCGGTCGTCACCGAGACGCCCGAGCGCGGGCCGTTCACCGGGTAGAAGTACGGGTACTTCTGGCCCGCGCCGAATCGGTAGGTCGTGAAGACGACGTTCTCGACGCGCACGAGGATGCGGTCGTCGAGGCGCTGCGCCGACACGTGGGGTGCGGCGGGCGCAGCGGCGGCCTGCGCCTGCGGGGACGGCGCCTGCGGGGCGGCCGCCTCGCGCGGCCGGGCCGCGGCGGGGGTGACGAGAACGGCCGCGGCCAGGAAGACGACGGCAGGGCTCGGGGTGCGCATGGAGGGCCTCCGGGCCGGACGATAGCCGGGACGACGCGCCGCATCAAACGCGCCCGTTTCGTGAGACACTGCCCGCCTTCGTTCCCGAAAACCAGCCGCCAAGGAGGCTCCATGCTCGGCCGAGTGCTGCGCTTCGTTCGCCTGCCGCTCCTGCTGCTCCTCGTCTTCGCCGCCGCGCGCTTCACCCTCGGGGTGAAGGGAGTGCCGTACGCGCCGCGCGGGAACGCCATGTTCTCGATCGTCGGGCTCACCTTCGTCAGCTGCGTCTACTTCGGCGCGCTGTCGCGGAAGGTCGGCCGCTTCGGCTGGGGCGGCACGGCGCTCGTCGGCATCGCGATCGGCCTCTTCGCCCAGGTCCTCATCTTCACCGCGACGTGGGTCAGCTACGCGGGGGGCTTCGAGACCTCGTACTTCCGCCACTGGGACGCGCTCAACGCTCCCGAGGGCACCGTGGTGCCCCTGGCCGTGGCGATGCGGCTGCGGACGGGCGGGCTGCTGTTCGGCGCCGTGAGCGGCGCGGTCGCCGCCTGCATCGGCCGCCTGCTCGGCGCCCTGGCGCCGGAGCCGCCGGCCGCCTAGTCGGGCCGGGCGGCGGCCTCGCCCGTCAGAAGCGGATCCCGAGGCTCGCGACGAAGGCCGTGTCGCCGGTGACCACGACCTTCACCTGAGCGTAAGGGTTCAACCGCGCGCGCAGGGCGAGGCCGCCTATGAAGTTCGCGCCCGCCGACGTGCTCGTGCCGCCGCCCTGGTGGCCGCGGGCGTAGAAGCCGAGCCCGGCCCCGAGCCAGGGCTGCAGCCTCCTCTGCGCGCGGAAGAGGTAGTGGAGGTCGACGCTGAAGCCGTAGTACGAGCCCTCCGAGGGAAGGACGAGCTCGAAGTTCGGCGCCACGTAGAGCCGCCCCTGCACGGGTGTCCGGTACTCGATGCCGAGGAACGGGGCGTCGAGGTCGCTGTAGGCCCCGGCCCGCAGCGAGACGTCGCCCGCGCGCGCCGGCGACGCGAAGGCGAAGAGTGCGACGGCCGCGACCGCGAGAGCTCCGCGAATCCTGGACATGGACGACCTCCCGGAGGCCCGCGGCCTCCTCGCTGCCCCCTCTCCGCATCGTAGCGAGGCGAGGCGGAGAGGGGAGCGGGCGCGCCGGGGGCGAGTGCGCGGCGTCACAACCGCCGGTCGGCCCGCGGCGCGGAGCGACGGCCCGCGCCGCGCGGGATCTCAGCGGTGGCGGGGGCCCTGGCCGCTCGCGGGCGGCTTCGCGATCGTGCCCTTCGGCGGCGCCTCCTCGACCGGGCACTCGAAGGTCGCGGTGGTGTCCGACCACTCCGTGCCCGTCGCGTGCTTCGCGAACGAGACCGGGCGGGGCGTCTTCAGGTGGACCGGCTCGCCCTCGATCTGGTCGAACTTCTCGTCGCTGACCGCGATGTCGACCGGACCCTCCGTGCCGCTTCCGTCCCAGGTGCGGCCCAACGACTGGTTCTCGGCGTAGACCCAGAACGCTCCGTCGCGGGTCATGGCGTCGGTGATGGTGGACGCGCCGGCGGCGACCTCCCACCAGCCCCGGCTCACCGTGGCGTCGTCGAGGTCCCTGTAGCGCAGGGCGACGGCGATCGCGAAACGGCACCGGTTCTCGAGGGCGATGCGGTGGTACTGCCTCTTGTCGCCCTCGGTGAGCTCCTCGGCGACGGCCTTCAGGCGCTCCTTGCGCGAGGTCATCCGCTCCTCGTGGACGAGGCGGAGCTCTTCGCGCAGGGCCTCCCGGTCCTTGTCGGCGTCGGCCGAGGCCGGCGCCGGGACGAGGCGCTGCGACCCAACCATCGCCACCGCGAACACGAGGGCCCCGATCGAGACGAGGAGCGCGATGCAGCCGACGGGTTCGCCCTGCCGTGGTTGGCTCATGATCCGGTCGTCTGGCGGCGGAGTCTACACCGGCGGAGGCGCGCCGCCGTCCCGGCGAGGCCCCACGCCGCGAGGAAGGGGTCGAGCAGGTAGTCCCAGAGGTTGCGCGACTCGCCGACGCTCGACGCCCACGCCAGGACCGCGAGCGCCACCAGCACCGCCGGCAGGTGGAGGCGGCGGTGGAGCGCGAGGGCCGCGAGGGCGAGCAGCGCCCCGAGAAGCCACGGGTCGCCGTAGCCGAGGCGGTACGGGTCGAGGGGCCCCAGGCCGAGAGTCGTCGGGTAGAGCAGCACTCCGAGCGCCGCGGCGGCCGCCTGGAGAGAGGCGCGGCTCGCCGGCCCGGGCGGCTCCAGGCGAAGGGCCGGCCGCAGCAGGCGCAGGAGCAGCAGCGCCGTCGTCGGCACACTCAGGTCGCCGACGGCCCCGCGCAGGTAGCCGGCGACCGTCAGGCCGTCGAGGGGCAGCAGCGGGACGACGAGAGCGGCCGCCGCGGCGAGGGCCGGCCGGTCGCGGTGCAGCCGCCGCGCGCCCGGCAGGGACAGGAGCGCCGCCGCGATCGCCACGGCCGAGCCGGCGAGGCCGAAGACGTCAGCGGACGACGGCATCGCCGGCCTCCTCCGCCCGCGCGTCGAGCCAGGCGCGGTTGAAGCGCACGTGCTTGATGAACGCGCGGTTCCACGTGTAGACGAGGTGGAACTCGCCCCTCCGCGTCTCCAGGATCGAGGGGTACGAGAACTCGAAGTGGCAGCGGGGCTCCCAGCACATGAACCGGCGGGACGACTCGATCCAGGGCCTCGCGTCGGACACGCGCGGGTCGGTCGCGCGGGCCAGCTCGCCCACGGTCCGGTCGTAGCGCGCGTCGTCGACCGGCAGCGTCCGCGCGGCGAGCTCGTCCTCGAGCCGATGGAGCCGGCGCCACGTCGCGCCGCCGTCGTCCGACCCGACGAGAGAGAGCGCGTCGCGCTCCGTGTCGACGTCGTTCAGCGCGACGACGACGCGGCCGTCGGCCCGGACGAGGCCCGCGATCGACGCGTCGGGGTTGAGGATCGGCAGACGCGGCCGCGGCGTCCACGTCCGCCCGGCGTCGCGCGTCTCCGACGCCCGCACGCGCTCGGGCTTCTCGCGCCCGGCGTTGCGCGTCAGGACGAGGGCCTCGGTGGCGCTGCGCACGAGCACCACGGGCTGCGGGCTGTCGGGCCCGGCCGCGAGCCGCTGCCGGTCCACCACGGCCCCGGTCGCGTCCACCCGCAGCAGCTCCGCGACGTTGCGCGGGAGCGCCTGGTACACGGGCAGCCCGATCGTGCCGTCGGCGTAGAGGAACGGCTGCCCACGCACGAGGGTGCCGAGGTTCAGGAAGCCCGAGCCGACGAGCCGCCGGGCCGGGCTCCAGGTCGCGCCGTCGTCGGTCGACGTGACGGCGTTGATGGATGCGCCGCCCCAGCCGCCGACGGTGACGCCGACGTAGAAGAGCCAGAGCGTGCCGTCGGCCGCGCGGACGGCGGCCGGGTTGCCGAGCTTGCGGACGTAGCGGTGCAGCGCCCGGCCGGTCGTCCGCGGGTCGGCCACCGGCCGCTCGGCGCTCCACTCGCGCGTCGCGGGGTCGTAGACGGCGGTGACCACCAGGACGTCGGGCGCGCCCTCGCGGCTCCCGACGTACCAGAACGCGCGGAGGCGGCCGTCGCCCGTCTCGACGAGCGAGGCCGCGTGCGAGTGCGTGCCCGCGCGGAGGCTGACGAAGCGCGTCTCGAAGAACGGCTCGCCGCCGGCGGCCTCTTCCGGCCGGGAGACGACGAAGGTCGACGGCGCGGCGCTCGCGCGCAGCCGCACGACCCCGGCGACGAGCGCGGCGGCGAGAAGGCAGAGGACGGCCGCGTCGCGCCGCCCGCGGAGCCGCGTCACGGGCGGGCCGCCGGGCCGCCGGGCGCGTCGCCCGTCTCGACGAGGAGCTCCTCGACGACGAGCGCGGGGGACAGGCGGCCGGCCAGGATCTCCCGGACCTCGGCCGCGCTCTGCCGGCCGCGAAGATCGAGTCGCCGGCCGAGCACCGTGCATCCGCCGCACGGCTCTCCGCCGACCGGCGCCTGCATCACGACGAGCGCGTGCGGCGGCGGATCCGCCGGCCGCGCCGGGCCGCGTCCGTCCTCGCGGTAGCCGACCGGCGTCGCCCCGGGCAGGACGAACCGGTAGCGCTCCTCCTTCGCCACGAAGTCGTACGGAACGAGCACGGCGCGGCCGCGCGCGCGCGCGACCGCTGCCGCGTCGTAGCGGCCGGCCGGCCCGTCGAACGGCCGCAGCGTGCTCGCGAGCGAGAGGTACGCGAGGAACACGGCGGTGAGGGCGCAGGCCCGCGTCAGCCGCGCCACGACGAGCCCGAGCCCGGCGACGGCCGCGGTCGTCGCGAGGAGGGCCCAGTGGGCCGCCGCGCCGTCGCGCGCCCACGGCGCGAGGGCGTCCACCTGTCGGCTCGCGACGGCGAGCCCGACCACGACCACCGCGGTCGCGGCCAGGGTGACGAGGAACAGCCAGCGGGCGAGCCGCTCCCACGCGAGCGCGACGAGCACGGCGAGAGCCGGCATGACGGGCAGGAGGTAGCGGCTGGAGCGCTGGCTGGGGAGCGCGTAGAAGAGGGCGAACGAGAGGACGAGGAGCCAGAGGAGGCGCTCTCCCTCGGAGAGCTCGCGGCGCCGCCGCCACGAGAGGACGCACGTGGCGAGCGCGGCCGGAAGCAGGAGTCCCGCGTTCGCCGCGAAGGCCAGGGCGTACGCCCAGAGGCTGGACGGACCCCACAGGAGCCGCGGGACGTAGCCGCCCGGCAGGCTGAACTTGCCGGCGTTCTCGCGCAGGACGAAGTCCGTCCAGACGGCGGCCGGGGCGGGGTCGAGCGCGAACCACGCCGCGAACGCGGAGACGGCGATCGCGAGAGCGAGGGCGACGGGCGCGCCGTCGTGGCGGATCGCTTCCGCGAGGCGTCCCCCGCGGAGCCGCACGCGCCAGGCCGCGAGCGCGAGGCCCGCCGGCGCGGCCAGAGCGAAGGACTTGTAGAGGAGGGCGACGCCGAGGGGGACGCCCACGACGAACGGCAGGAGCGTCGCGCGGGCGGACCCCGGCCGCAGCAGCAGCACGGCGAACGGCAGGAAGAGCCAGAAGGTCTCCGGCGCGTTCGTCAGGAACGGCCGCCCGTAGCGGTACGTGCTGAAGAAGGCGAGGAAGACGAGCGCGGCGAGGAGCCCCCGGTCCGCGCGGCCCGAGAGGCGGCGGCCGACGGCGAAGGCGAGGGCCGCGGTCGCCAGCGTGTAGGCGACGCTCGGCCAGCGCAGCCGGGCGAGCGTCCAGTCGCGGCCGCCGTTCGTCGACGCGATGCCCTGCCAGAAGAGGAAGGGCGGCTTGGTGTTCCGCAGCGCCGCGACGTCGGTCCGCAGCGGCAGGAGCGCGCCGCTCGCCGCGGTGAGCCGCGCGATGTGCTCGTAGGCGTACTCGTCGCCGTTCTTGGGCGCGTGGTGGCTGTCGAGGCCGTAGACGTAGGCCGCGACGGCCACGACCGCGATGGCGGCGAGCCCCGCGAGCCGTCGCCGGGCCTCGGCCGCGGCCGCGGCCGCGCTCGCGAAGAGGAGGGGATCGGACACCGGTGGGGGAGTCTACCGCCGGTCAGCGGGCCACGGGGTCTTCGCCGAGGACGTCGTCGAGCGTCGAGACGAAGCGGTCGGCGTCCGCCCCCCCGAAGACGAGGGGCGGGCGCAGCTTGAGCACGTTCTCGTGCGGCCCGTCGACGCCGCACAGGATCCCGCGCTCGCGGAGGCGGTTCACGACGTAGGCCGCCTCCCCGGTCGCGGGCTCGAGCGTCGCGCGGTCCCGAACGAGTTCGACGCCGAGGAACAGGCCTGAGCCGCGCACGTCGCCGACGAGCGCGCGGCGGCCCATCATCTCCTCGAGCCCGGCCACGAGGCGGCCGCCCACTCGGAGCGCCCGCTCCTGAAGACCCTCGTCCCGCAGCACGTCGAGGACGGCGAGGCCGACCGCGCAGGACACCGGGTTGCCGCCGAACGTCGCGAAGTACTCCATCCCGTTGTCGAACGCCGCCGCGATCTCGGGCGTCGTCACGACCGCGGCGAGGGGGAAGCCGTTGCCGATGGGCTTTCCCATCACGACGACGTCCGGCACGACGCCCTGCGTCTCGAATCCCCAGAAGCGCGTGCCGAGGCGGCCGAAGCCGACCTGCACCTCGTCGGCGATGCACACGCCCCCGGCCGCGCGAACGTCGCGGTAGGCCTCGGCGAGGTAGCCGGGCGGCAGCACGACCTGCCCTCCGACGCTCGGCAGCGTCTCGGCGAGGAAGGCGCAGGCGCCGCTCCCGGTCGCGGCACGGAGCGACTCGACGATCTCGCCCACCGCCCGCGCGTACTTCGCGCCGCGCCCGGGATCGCCGCGGCGGTGCGCGCCCCGGTAGTCGTCGGGCAGCGGGGCCACGTGGACGAAGGGCTTCCGCCCGCCGCCGCCGGGGCCGTCGAACTTGTACGGGCTCACGTCGACGAGCCGCGCGGTGTTCCCGTGGTAGGCGTGCTCGAGGACGATCACGTCGTCGCGGCCCGTCTTCGCGCGGGCGAGGCGCAGGGCGAGCTCGTTGGCCTCGCTGCCGGAGCTGACGAACCAGCACACGCGGAGCGGCTCGGGCAGGAGGGCGGTGAGGCGCTCCGCGTAGCGCACCGCGTTGTCGTGGAGGTAGCGCGTGTTCGTGTTGAGGAGGCCGAGCTGCTCGCGCGCGGCGCGCACCACGCGCGGGTGGGAGTGGCCGACGAGCGGCACGTTGTTGAAGGTGTCGAGGTACGCGCGGCCCGTGTCGTCGAAGAGGTGCTGCATCCAGCCGCGCACGATCTTGAGCGGACGCCGGTAGGAGAGGCTCAGGTTGGGGCCCAGGAGCCGCCGGCGGGCGGCGAGCGTCTCCTCGCGGCTCGGGCGCTCGGGCGGGAAGAGCTCGCGCGGGATGCCGAGGAGCAGGTTCGGGTCCGGCGAGAGGCCTGTCCACAGGCCCGCCTCCGACGCGCGCGCGACGCCGGGAAAGTCGTGGTCGAGGTCGAGGAGATCGAGGATCACCTGCACGTGGACGTGCGGCGCCCAGTCGCCGTTCGTGGGCGGCGCCCCCACGCGCGCGAACGCCTCGCCGGCGGCGACGCGCTGGCCGGTGCGGAGCGCGTCGAGCGTGTCGAGGCTCAGGTGGCCGTAGAGCGTGAAGAAGGACACGCCGTGCTCCGGCTCGTGCTGGAGCACGACGAGGGGGCCGTAGTCGAGCCGGGCGGCGTTGTAGGCGAGGAGGTGCACGGTGCCGTCGAGCGGCGCGCGCACGGGCGTCTCCGGGGGGACGAAGAGGTCGACGCCGAGGTGGACGGTGCGGCCCTCCAAGTCCCCGTTCGCGCCGAAGGCGGCCGTCGCGTAGAAGGCGCGCGCCTCGGCGTATCGGCCGATGCCGACGCGTTTGCCGGCGCGCCGCAGCTCCTCGCCGATCGAGTCGGTGAGCCGCGCCGTCTCGGCCGAGGCCGGGTCGGCTCCGAGGAAGAGGCTGCTCGCTCCGAGATCGAAGACGAGGGCGTCGCGGGCGAGGTCGGCGTCGAGCGCCGGCGCGAACGAGCCCGCGCGCTCGCGCAGCCACGCCGTGGCCCGATCGCCGTCGCGCAGCGGAGGAAGGCCGCACCCCCAGCGGAAGCTCGCGTGGGCGAGGGCGGGCGGGACGGCGGCGAGGCGCTCGAGGGCGGCCCAGGCCGGCGCCTCGCTGATCGTCGCGTACGGGTCGTCGGGAAGCTCGGCCGCGACGAGGGCCGAGTTCGCGACGCTGACCGCGAGGCGCGCGCCGATCAGGGGGAAGAGGACGGCGATCTCCTCTTCGGCGAGCGGGTTCTCCCGGTGGTAGCCGCGGACGACGGCAACGGCCGCGGCGAGCGGATCGACCTGCCCGAGGAGCGCGTAGGCCGCCGCGACCGCCGGCTCGGCGACGCGCAGCCCGTGGTGCATGTCGCCGAAGTCGATGACGCTCGCGACCGCGTGCGGCTCGGCGCGGGGCCCGTCGACGAGGGCGTTCCAGTCGTTCGCGTCGCCGTGGATCACCTGTCGGGGCAGCGCCGCGAGCGCCGGCTCCGCATCCTCGAAGCGGTCGAGGAAGCGCTCCGCCAGCGACCGGCGCGCCGGATCGGCGATCCGCGGCAGGGCCTCGCGGGCCCACGCCGCGCGGGCGAGGTCCCACTTCAGCTCGCGGTGCGCGGCCGGGTGGTCGAAGCCGGCGAGCGCGCGGTCCATCGTCCCGAGCAGGCGGCCGAGGCTCTCGTGAAGCTCTCCGGTGCGGGGCCGGGCCTCGGCGAGCGGAACGCCGTCGACCCACGTGAGCAGGAGGGCCAGGCGTGCGTCGCCGCGGCCGTCCGTGACGCGGCCGATCGGGCCGCCCGCCCGCGCCGGCACGACCCGCGGGAGCGCCAGCCCCGGCGCCGCGCGCTCCAGGTGCGAGAGGACCGCGGCCAGCATCTCGACGAAGGCCGCGTCCCGCTGCGGGTGCATCAGCTTGAGGACGAACGAGCGGCCGTCGCCTTCGTCGAGGCGGAAGTTGTCGTCGTACTCGCCGGGGAGGGGCGAGGCCGTCCCATCGAGCCCGAACGCCTCCCGGGCGAGGCGCGCGGCGAGGTCGGGCGAGGGCGCCGAGGCGGGGTCCTTCTTCATCACCGCCGGATCTTATCCACGTCGCGGCGGCGCGGGAACGGCCGGGCGGACCTGCTCCCGGCATCGGCATCTGATGCTTGATGTGTGATGATCAGGCCGTGAGGACGACGCTCGACATCGACGACGACGTGCTGCAGGCCGCCAAGGAGCTGGCCGCGAACCGGCGGAAGACGACCGGAGAGGTCCTCTCCGAGCTGGCCCGCCAGGCGCTCGAGGCCAAGGGCCGTCAGCCCGTGCGCAACGGCGTCCGCCTCCTGGCCCGCCGCAGGCGCGGCAGCCCGAAGCCGACGATGGACCTCGTCAATCGTCTGCGCGACGAGGCATGAGCCGGGCCGCCCTCCTCGGCCCGACGACGTCTCGCTGTGCGATTCGGACCTCTTCAGCCTCACGGTCGGGCACCGGCAGCTCACCGACGTCTACCTGCTCGGCCTGGCGGTGCGCCACGGAGGTCGGCTCGCGACGTTCGACCGGTCGATCCCGCTGAAGGCCGTCCGCGGAGCGCGGCCCGAGCACCTCGTCGTCGTGGACGGATAGGAGCGTATCGGCGGCGGATCGGCGGCACTCTTCAGGCGCTTGCGGGCCATCGCTGCGGGCCTGCTGGCCGCCGCCGCCGCTTCCGCGGGGCCGGCTTCTGAAGCCCCGACGTCCGCCCAGGCGTCTCCGAGCCGCTTCTTGCCACCGGGCGAGCTCCTGCGCTTCGGCGCGTTCTACTACCCGGAGCAGTGGCCGCGCGACGAGTGGGCGCGCGACATGGGCGGGATCGCCCGCCTCGGCTTCGACTTCGTCCACCTGGGCGAGTTCGCGTGGGCCGAGCTCGAGCCCGCCGACGGCCGCTTCGATCTCGCGTGGCTCGACGAGGCCGTCTCGCTCGCCGACAAGGCGGGGCTGAAGGTCGTCCTCGCGACACCGAGCCTGTGCCCGCCGGCGTGGATGGGCGAGGCGCACCCCTGGATCTATCTCGTCGGAGCCGACGGGCGCCGCCGCGAGCACGGGAACCGCGCCAATGCCTCGGTGACGAACGACGTGTACCTCCGCTTCGTGGACCGCGTGGTCGAGACCCTCGCCGCGCGCTACGGCGCGACCCGCGCGTCGTCGGGTGGCAGCTCGACAACGAGCCGCTCGCGACGCCGGACTACAGCCCCTCCGCGCGGTTGGCGTTCCAGGCGTGGCTCCGCGAGCGCTACGGAACGGTCGAGAAGCTGAACGAGGCGTGGGGCGGCTCGTTCTGGAGCCTGCGCTACGACCGCTTCGAGCAGGTCGTGCTGCCGCGCGACGAGCCCGGCGCCGAGGACCAGACGAGCCCGCACGCCGTCCTCGACTTCCGCCGCTTCACCGCCGACGCGACGGCCGCGTTCCTCGACCGGCAGGCGGCGGTGATCCGGAAGCACGCCGACCCCGGGCAGTGGATCACGACGAACTACACGAACGTCTCCGAGGGCGCCGACGCGCGCCGCACGAAGGAGCTCGACTTCCCGAGCTTCACGATCTACCCGGTCGCGGGCGCGAACGTGCTCGGGTGGCAGAGCTTCCGCTACGGCAACCCGACGCGCATGGCGGAGGCGCTCGACTTCCACCGGCCGATCCGGGGCACGACCGGCGTGATGGAGCTGCAGCCGGGGCAGGTGAACTGGGCGTCCGTGAACCCCCGGCCCGCGCCGGGCGCGGTGCGCATGTGGATCCTGCACGCGCTCGGCGGCGGCGCGTCGTTCGTGGCGACGTACCGCTATCGGCAGCCGCGCTTCGGCAGCGAGCTGTACCACGAGGGCCTCGTCGGCCCGGACGGCGTCACTCCGAGCGAGGGCGGCCGCGAGTTCGCGGAGGCGATCGCGGACGTGCGGAAGCTGCGCGCGCAGGCGCGGCCCGACGCCGCGATGCCGGCGGCTCTGCGTGCCCGACGCACGGCGCTCGTGTGGAGCCACGACGTGATGTGGGACCTCGAGAACCACCGCGAGACCTCGCGCTGGGACACGTGGCGCCACCGCAGCCGCTACGCGGCGGCCGTCCGCTCGACGGGCGCGCCGCTCGACTTCGTCTCTCCCGAGGACGACCTCTCGACGTACGCGGTCGTCGTCGCGCCGGCTCACCAGCTCGTCGACGAGGCGCTCCTCGCTCGGTGGCGGCGGTACGTCGAGGGCGGCGGGCACCTGGTCCTCACCTGCCGCACCGGGCAGAAGGACCTGCGCGGGCAGCTGCCCGAGGCGCCGTGGGCCGCGGGCATAGGCGCCCTCGCCGGCGTGCGCGTCCGCGGCTTCGACGTGCTGCCCGAGGGCGTCGGCGGCAACGTCCGCCGCGGCGCGGCCACGCACGAGTGGTCGACCTGGGCCGACCTCCTCGAGCCGCGGCCGGGCACCGAGGTGCTCGCGACCTACGCCGACCAGTTCTACGCGGGCACGGCGGCGGCGGTGCGTCGGCGCGTCGGCAAGGGCAGCGTGACCTACATCGGGGTCGAGACGGAAGACGGCGCCCTCGAGCGCGAGCTGGTGCGCGACGTCTACCGCCGCGCCGGCATCGCCATCCTGGACCTGCCGCCGGGCGCGTACCTCGACTGGCGAGCGGGCCTCTGGGTCGGCGTCAACTACGGCAACCAGCCGGTGGCGTTTCCGGTTCCGCCCGGAGCGAAGGTGCTGCTCGGCCGCAACCCGGTGCCTCCGGCCCGCGCGGTCGTGTACCGGCGGTAGCGCGGAACGACCCCGCCGCGAGACCGGCGTCTACTCGCCGCGGTGGTCGGGCTGTCGCCCGCCGGGCCACACCGGCGCGGGGATCCGCTTGTCGGGAAACTCGACCTTCCCCGCGAGCACGCAGCCCTTCATGCCGGGCTTGCAGTACGCGCCCCCGACCTTGTCGCACAGGCCGTCGATCTCGTGCGGGCAGCTCCAGGAGCTCACGGCAGGGCCTCGGCAGACGTCATCGCGTCACGGTAGCACACGCTCCGCGAGCCGGACCCGGATCCCTCCTCCCGAGATGCCGTCGCCGCGGCCAGCAGAAAGGCGCGGACACGGCTCGCCACCTCGTCGGGGTGCGCCAGGAACAAATAGTGTGGCGAGCGGATCTCGGCCACCGTCGCGTCGGCCGCGCCGGCGAGGAACCGCTCGCGCTCACGCTCGGCGAAAGGGAGCCAGCGGCCCGTCAGCCAGTTCTGCGCGTTGAGGGTCGGCACCGGCAGCGATCGGCGGGTCAGCACGGCGACCGCGCCGAGGAGGGCGTCGTTCCCGCGTGGCCCTCCCGCGAGCCAGGGATACGCCGTCTCGATCGTGTCCTGAGTGGCATAGAGGGCCAGGGCCGGCGCCTGGACGGCGCGATAGTCCGGGGATTTCGCGCCGAGCACGATCCTCGCACTCGCCTGGGCACCGGCGGTCGAGCCGTCGTAGCGGCCGTCGCTCCGGAACCGACCCGTCGCCCGGACCTCGGCTTCGGGCCAGCGTGCCCCGTGGACCCACGCGAGGTAGTCGGAGTAGGCGGCGACCGAGACCTTGTTCCGCCCGTTCGGTCGCGGCGGACTCGGCGGCTTCGGGTTGGTGAACAGGCTCATCGCCAGCGCCTTGCGCATGGCGGTCCGGTCGTAGGCCGCGTCGAGGTAGACGAGCGACAGCACGCGATCGGGGTGGAGCCCGGCGAAGCGGGTCATCTCGTCGCCGGCGACGGAGTGGCCCACGAGGTGGACGCGCTCGAGGCCGAGGGCGTCGAGCGACTCGGCGAGGTCGCGGGCGAGGGTGTCGGTGTCGTAGCCCGACGAGGGCCGCGCGGACGCCCCGAAGCCCCGGCGAGTCAGGCCCACGACGCGGAACGAGCGCGCGAGCCGCGGGGCAAAGTCGTCGAAGACGTGGGCGGTGTTGCCGAGGCCGGCCAGAAGGACGACGGTCTCGCCGGTTCCGCCCCAGTCGAGGTAGTGGAGGCGCCCGGCCGAGGTCGCCACGAAACCCTCGACGTGGGGCGAGGGATCGTCCCAGCGGTCGTCGGCCAGCGCCGTCGTCGGCGCGAGCGCCACCCCGGCGCCGAGCGCCGCCACGGCCAGGAGGCGTCCCACTCGCATGGTCCACGCGTCGCTCCGGCGGATCGTCTGCTGCATCACGTCCTCCCCTCGTGAGGCAGCTACGCGGGCCGCCCGCCGAGGGGAGTGACTTCAGGCGCCGGATTCGATCGAGCGGGCGGGGTCGAGGAACCCGGAGGGTGTCGTCCCGGTCCACCGCCGGAAAGCCCGGATGAACGGGCTGCGATGGGCGAAGCCCAGTCGGGAGGCCATGTCGCCGACCGTGTGCTCGCGGCCGTTCAGGTACTGGAGAGCGAGCTGTCGGCGCAGGTCGTCGACCACCGATTCGAAGGACGTCCCGTGCTCGCTCAGGCGGCGCTGGAGGGTTCGCTCGCTCATCGCGAGGCGGCGAGCGACCACCCCGAGGCCGCAATCGCCGGCCGCGAGGACCGTCGCGGCCTCGATCGCCACGCGCGCGGGCAGCGTCAGCGGGGGCGTCGTCGCGCCGCTCTCGGCTGTGGGGTCGCCGGCGCTCATCGCCGGCAGGCGGCTGTCGAGCCAGCCCCGGTCGAAGAGCACGGAGTCGACCGCGCTCTCGAACCGCACCGGGGCGGCGAAGAGCCGGTCGTGCTCGGTCGTGCGGGCGGGGCGGCGGTGAGTGAACGCGACCTCGCGGGGAGCGTCCCGAATGCCGGCCATCCGGGCGAAGACGAGGAACATGCCGAGGGTGGCTTCCGCGTCGTGTCGGGACGGCCGCGTCGGCTCGCGCATGCGGTACTCCAGTCGCACCGCGGCGCCCGCGGGCCGCAGGGAGATCTCCGCGCCGTTCGTCCAGCCCCGCAGGTGCTGCACGGCGTGGCCCATCGCCTCCCCGAAGGTCGCGGCCGTCGCGACGCCGCGGCCCATCGCGCCGAAGGACTCGAGGCTCAGCTCCTCGGCGAGGTGCAGGCCGAAGGCGTCGTCGCCCGAGAGGCGCGCCGCGCCCTCGTGCAGGGAAAGCAGCTGCGCGCAGGTCATCCAGCGGCGGGGGGCCGGGTCGAGGGCCGCCGCCACGGCGAGCCGGGCGGGCTCCACGCCGAGCCGGGTCGCCCGCGCGATGATCCCGTCCGCCGCCCCGCATCGCGTGACGTACATGACGAAGCCGCTCCAGGGAAGGTGACGAGTCGGAATACGACAGCGGGCCGGTGGACGTTCCCCGGGGAGAGCCTCGGCCGCGCCGGCCGGAGGGCGGGTGCCGGAGCGAACGCACCCGCCCCCGCCGGCCGACGGCGGCGTCAGGGCACGACGACGTCCGGCTCCAGCGGAGTCGAGCCGCGGAGCGGGTGGGTCCGGTGACCGCGCTGGACGTCGGCATCCCAGAAGAGAGCGGGGACGCCCTGGGCCCTGAAGAGGGCGAGCGGATCGCGGCCGTCCCAGCGGTCCGCGAAGTGCAGGTGCAGGTGCGGCTCGCTGGTGTTCCCCGAGTTGCCCACGGCCCCGATCCTCTGTCCGGCGGTCACGGTGCTGCCGACGGCCACCGTCGGCGAACCCTGCATCAGGTGCGCGTACACCCCGAACAGGCTCGGGCCGTGCTGGATGACGACGTGGTTGCCGGCGGGCCGTTCGGGGTCGGCCGCGCCGATGGGCAGGTCCGGCCGGTCGGCGACCACGGCCACCACGGTGCCCGCGCCGGCGGCAAGGACGTCCTCGCCCCACGCGTAGTAGTCCTCCCTGTTCGAGCTGCCCGCGGGATCGGACGTCGCACCCCGGGCGTCGATCTGGACGAGATCGACGGCGAAGCGCTCGCTCACGAACAACTCCTCGGCGGCGAGCCCCTTGAGGCGCCAGTGCCCGGCGCCGCCCGGAGTGTTCACCGCCGCCCAGGGGCCGCGGTCGAATCGCAGGGGCCACAGGAGGTGCTGTCCGGAGTCGAATGGATCGAGCGGCACCTGCGCCTTCTTGACCGTGCCGCGATCGAACCGGAAGGAGATCTCCGAGCGGGTCGGCTTCCCCCGGCCGGCCTGTGCCGACAGGTAGGCGATCGCGATCTCGCCAGGGTCGACCGTCGTCGAGCCCGCCGGCTTGAAACCCGACGCGCCGACGACCTGCACCGCGTCGTGGATGTCCCAGGCCGTCGACACCACCTGACTGGCGACCGGCGCCCCGGTCTCGTCGAGCGCCGTCAGGGTCACGCTCTCGAGCACGAGCGGTGTGGTTCCGGTGTTGATCGCGAGCGCTTCGCCCACCACGATCCACCGGCCGGACGCCTCGCGCGCGACCGGCCAGCGGGACCGGACGGTCTGGACGACGACGTCGGAACCCGGTGCCCTCGCACCGGTCACGTCTCCTGCACGTACGGTCGGCACCGCGAGCAGTCCACCGATCAACGCGGCGGCGGTCGTCAACGTCGCGAATCGCTCCATCATCGGCCTCCCTTTCGTCTCGACGCCCACACTCGACCTACGGCTCAGCGAGCCGTGGTCGTGTGACTTTGGACGCCAAAACGTCGGAGGCCGACCTCGCGCGAGGCTCGTACGGAGTCGACGCGTCGGGCCGGATGTTCACGGGAGAACGCCGGCTCGAGCGGCCGCGGCGCGGACTGCGTCGTCGACCCGCGAGCGGGCCGCCGGCTACGGCGGCGGGGCAGCCTCCGGTGTCGTCACCGCCTCGTCCGTCGTGACCTGAAACCGGCGGAGGTTCGTATAACGGGCGATCGCGTCGAGGACGAACTCGTTGCCGTGGGATGCGATGCTGACCGGGATGTTCGGCCCCGTGAGCACGTAGTGCTCCTTCATCTCCTCGGGCACCCACATCGCGAGCCTGGGCTCCGGCCGGTAGCGCGTCGACAGCTCCGCGCTCGTGTCGGAGAGGCCGGTGCGGAGCCGGAGCTCGGAGCGGACGACCACGCCTCGTGGGTCGATCCAGAATCGGCCGTCCGCGGGGAGATCCAGCGTGCGGCTCTCGGCGTCCGACTCCGAGTCGGGCTTGCGGTTGCGGATGAGGGTCGGTCTCGCGATCTCGCGAAAGGCGATCTCCGTCGGCTCTCCCGCTCGCGGTTTCTCGCGCCAGGTGAACGCGAAGCGCGTCCGGTTCCGGGGGAGCAGGAAGACGAGCGGAAGAGTCGGCAGGTTGACCGTGCGTTCGACGCCGATGTTGTAGCGCGTGCTCTCGGCAAGGATGGCCTCGGCCTTGTCGTAGGCCGACCGCGACGGCCGCGCGAACAGCTCCAGGAGCCGGCTCGAGCGGTCTCTCACCGTCGAGCCGTCGACCTCGTAGACGTCGCGGAAGCTCGCCCACGGGATCGGGCCGGCCAGGCGGACAAAGACGAGATCGGCCCGCGTCCGGCGGCGATCCGGCTGGCCCGATGCGCTCGTCGAGGTCCGTTGCTCGTAGTCTTCGTCGGCCACGATGTTGCGGAAGGCCCGCTCGTACTCGGCCACGTACCGGCCGGCCTTGTCGAGCAGCTCCGCCAGGCCGGGATCGAGCGGCGCGTTCGGTGCGGAGGTCTCGCCTGACACGACAGTGAACGGCTCCTCGATGGCGATGCCGCGCCGCCGGTGCGCGTCCGCCACCCGCCCGACGAAGCGGTACTCGCCGGGCCGAACTCCGGCGAGGCTCACACGCACGCTGGCTCGCAGGCCGCCCGACACGGGTCGAAAGGGCTCCGGCCTCACGGACAGGGCCTTGCCGCCACCCGTCGTCTCGACGCCGGCCGCGAACGTCACCGACGGTCGGCCGGTTCCCGCCTCGACGACGTCGCCGAACAGGTCGAAGGACAAGAAGACCGTCGCGCCGACAGTGAACACGCGGGTGCCGTCGTCGTCGTCCGTGCGTCGCTTCGCCTCGTCGTCGTTCGGTTTGTCGGCCACGTGCCGTCGCGAGACGCGGAGGACACCCGCCGGCGGCACGTCGAGCGCGAGGTGCGTCTCGCCGCTTCGCCCGGAGGCCTCGTCGCGAACGGTCGCCGAGACGTCGTGAAGCCCTCGAGGCAGCGGGATCTCGACCTCGATCGGCAGCCAGCGATTACGGAGCTGAGCCGACCGCGCGAGGAGGTCGAGATCGACCCGTCGGTCGATCCGGATCGGCTCGGTCGCCTCGCCGGCCGCGACGGCGAAGGTCGCGGCGAGCCGGGCCTTCCGGCGCGGACCCTCCTCTTCGAGGTTCACGCTGCGGAGATCGACCGCCGCGGCGACGACGCAGCGCACCCGCGACGGCTCGCCCGGCAGGTCTTCGAGGCACTCGGCTCGGAGGCGCATCGGGAGGGCGGCTCCCTCCTCCGCCGCGGCGGCCTTGGCTTTCCCCGCGTCGGCGGGCGCGACGCCGCCTCCCGTGGCGAGCACGACGGGCGGGCGAGTCCGAGCCGGAAAGTAGCCGCGTCGCGCCCGGACCGTCCAGCCCCGGCGCCCCCTCGATCGGTCCGGCGCGAGGCGCACCGAGATCGCCCGGTAGCGGTCGTCCTCGATCGCGCGCGTGGGGTCGTAGCCGAGTGTGTAGCGCAGACGGTAGTCCGCGGCGATCCGGTCGAGCCCCTTCGCGAGGTCGTTGGTGCGGCGCACGACGAGGCCGCCCGTTTCCTCCGCGACCGACGCAGTGCCTTCGGATGCGGCGCGATCGGGGTCGCGGTCGCTGCCGGCGGCCGAGGGCTTCGCCGAGTCGGCTGAGAGCACGCGCAGATCATCCGCCGGCCCGATGGTCAGATCGACGTCGGCCACGGACAGCGCGGTTCCCTGGACCGCCGACGCGTCGAGGAAGTGAAGCGCGACGTTCGCCCGGCGACTCGAGTCGAGAAGGCGTTGCCGCTCCGGGAGGGCGGCGTCCCGCGGAAGGCCCGCCGAGATGAGCAGCGCGGAGCGTCGGCCAGTCCACGAAGAGAGCCGGTCCGAGGCGCGGCCCAACTCGTCGAGGACGCGACGCGAGTGGCTCTTCGCCCGCTGGCAGGCCGCCGCAGCCTCCGCCTGGACGAGCGGCCGCGTGGCCTCTCGCAGCCCCTCCGCGATGCCGGCCGCCGCGTAACGCGCCTCGACGCGCGCGAGAGTCGCGGCATCGTGATCGACGTGGACGAGACACGCCTCCGCGCCCGTCATCGGGGCCGACCCGAGCCCGCGCGGGTCGAGTCCCGAGAGCCGCTCGACGACTCTGACCAGGCTCTCCGCGTGTTCGTCGGGCCACCGCACACGGCCGCTCGTCGTCGCCAGGAATGCGACGCTCCGCGCGGCGCCGGACCGCGCGAACGTCGAGAGCGCCTTTCGCGCTCGCGCGGCCTCGGAGAAGTTCAGCCCGAGGTCGTCGAAGACGATCGCGATCGGGCCGAGGCCGTCCCCGGATCCCGGTCCGCTCGGCTTGGCGGCGAGGGGCGGCTCGAAGCTGGAGATCGTCTGCGCGATCCCGTCTTCGGCGATGGCGAAGTCCTCCCGGGTCAGGTCCGTGACCGGCCGGCCGCGGGCGTCCTGCACCACGACGTCGACGAGGACCTGCTCGACGGAGCTTCGGAAGACGGGGGGATCCTCTCCGGCGGCCGTGGCCGCGCTCACTGCCACGAGCGAGACTGCCCAGGCAAGCAGGCGCACCGGTCTCCCGCTCCGCTCCGCGGGGATTCTGACATAGGCCGTCTTCGAGAGAACGATCGCTTCGCCCGCCGCCGAAACTGACCGGCCGGCGGCGCTAACTGTGGAGTGGATTCACGATCCGAAGGCGACCGAAGGTCTGGCCGTGCTGGGCGCCGATGAGCGTCCTACTCGCCATAGGCGTCTTCGCGACGCACGCGGCGGCCCTCGCTGCCGCTGCGGGCGGACTGCGACAGGCTCAGCAACTCCCGGATAGCCTTGCGCCGTCGCCGTCGACGGTCGTCCTGAGCGTACCTCTCCAGGTGTTCGCGCAACACGCGATTGACGGTGGTCCCTTCCTTCAGGGAACGCCGGCGCGCCCGCTCGAGGAGATCGTCATCGACCGCGATCGTCAGGTCCGCCATTGCGGGAGGCGAGCGGAGCCTAAGCCGCTTCCGGGGCGATGCCGAGCTGCTTCTGCATCTCCTCGAGCGGGACGCCCTTCGTCTCCGGGACCATCGTCTTCACCCAGAGGAGCTGGAGGCACATCATCCCGCAGAAGAAGAGGAACACGTACCCCGGCGCGAAGGCGGTGACCATCTTCGGGAAGAAGGTCGTGAGGAGGGCCGCGAAGATCCAGTGGGTGAAGCTGCCGAAGGCCTGGCCCTCCGCGCGGTGGCGGTTCGGGAAGATCTCGGAGATGAACACCCAGATGACGGCGCCCTGGCCGACCGCGTGCGCGGCGATGAACGCGAAGATGCAGGCCGGCACGATCGCGTAGTGGGCGCTGAAGAAGGCCCAGGCGCAGAGGCCCAGCGAGAGGATGTAGCCGAGGGAGCCGATGTAGAGGAGCGTGCGGCGGCCGAGGCGGTCGATGAGCCAGAGACCCACGAACGTGAAGACGAGGTTCGTGACGCCGATGCCGACAGACTGCAGGAGCGCGGCGCGCGCGCCGAGGCCGGTCAGCTCGAAGATGCGGGGCGCGAAGTAGAGGATCGCGTTGATTCCCGAGAGCTGGTTGAAGAACGCGATCAGGAACGCGAGGAGGATCGGCGTCCGCAGGCGCGCGTCCCAGAAGCGCGCGCCTGCCGCCCTGGGCGAGGACGCGGCGACGATGTCGTCGGCGGTCTTCTCGAGCTGGGCCGGGCTCGCCTCGGGCTCGACGAGCTTCAGCACCGCGAGGCCGGCCGCGCGGTCGCCCTTGCGGGAGAGCAGCCAGCGCGGGCTCTCGGGGATCAGGAAGCAGCCGACGGTGTAGACGATCGACGGGATCGCCGCGACGCCGAGCATCCACCGCCAGGCGTTCGCGCCGATGCCGGCGAGGGCCGCGTTCGAGGCGAAGGCCACGAGGATGCCGAAGACGATGTTGAACTGGAACATCCCGGCGAGCCGCCCGCGGTGCGAGGGCGGGGCGATCTCGGAGATGTAGAGGGGGGCGGCCACGGTCGAGATGCCGATGCCGAGGCCGCCGACGAAGCGGGCGGCGACGAAGGTGCCGATCCCCGTCGCGAAGGCGCAGCCGAAGGCCGACGCGAGGTAGAGCACGCCGATCCACGTGAGCGTGGCCTTGCGGCCGTAGCGGTCGGTCGGCCACCCGCCGACGAGCGAGCCGACGACGGTGCCGTAGAGGGCCGCGCCCATCGCGATCCCGTGCAGGCCGGGGCTCAGGCCCCACAGGGACTGGATCGTCTGCTCGGCGCCCGAGATGACGACCGTGTCGAACCCGAACAGGAAGCCCGCGAGGGCCGAGGTGACCGACCAGACGACCGTCCGTGCCTGCATGGGGGGAGGTTCTATCCGAAAAGCCCGTCGGGCGCGAGGGGAGACGGCGGGCCTTGGCCACGGGCCTCGGTTCGGGAGGACAATCGACCCGGCGCGGCCGTCGCCGCGCACCGGAGGTACCACCATGAAGACGAAGATCCTCGCGACGCTCGCGTGCGTCCTCGCGGCCGCGTCCTTCGCCGCGGCCGCGGCGGACGACTGCGCCGGGGCGAACGCCCTCACGGCGAAGGAGAAGGCGGCGGGCTGGCAGGTCCTGTTCGACGGCAAGTCGACGGCCGGCTGGCACGGCTACAACAAGCAGCCGATCCCCGCCTGGTCGATCGACGGCTGCCTCCTCAAGTCCGCCGGCACCGAGAGCAACTACGGCGCCGACACCCGCGCCGACCTCGTCACGGACAAGGAGTTCACGAACTTCGAGCTGAGCCTCGACTGGAAGGCCACGAAGGGCGGCAACAGCGGCGTCATGTACGGCGTCCAGGAGGATGCGAAGTACAAGACGGCCTGGATGACCGGCCCCGAGTACCAGCTCATCGACGACATCGGCTTCCCGCAGAAGCTCGAGGAGTGGCAGAAGGCCGGCGCGAACTACGCGATGCACCTCGCGGACGAGAAGGCGAAGGTGCTGAAGCCGGTCGGCGAGTGGAACAACACCCGCATCGTGGTGAACGGCGCGCACGTCGAGCACTGGCTGAACGGCAAGAAGGTCGTGTCGTTCGAGCGCTGGACGCCCGAGTGGAACAAGCTGCGCGACTCCGGGAAGTGGAAGGAAGCCCCGGACTACGGCAAGTTCAAGACGGGGAAGATCGCGATCCAGGACCACGGCAGCCTGTTCTGGTTCCGCAACGTGAAGATCCGCCCGCTGCCCTGACCCGGGGGGAGCAAACGCACTAAGGGCCGGGGCGGGCGCGGCGGCTAGAATCCGCGGGTTCGGCGGAGGAACGGCCATGAAGACTGCCGCGCTCGCCCTCTCACTTCTCTCGCTCGTCGCCGCTCCCGCGACGCACGCCGCGGACGACGGCAGCCAGCTCGCCTCGCCGTTCCGCCTGAATTACCTCGGCTACCTGCAGCACGGGCCGAAGGTGGCGCTCTACCTGGCGCCGCAGGGCGGGTCGGCCGGCTGGGCCCTCGTCGACGAGCGGGGCAATGCTGTCGCGACCGGCACCTCGACGGACTTCGTCGCGAACGATTTCGCGTCGGGCGACAGCTTCTTCCGCATCGACTTCTCGGCCTTCACGGGCACCGGCCGCGGTTTCCGCCTGCGGGTCTCTGGGAAGGACTCGGAGCCGTTCGACGTCGACGCCGCCAATCCCTACGGTGTCCTCGCCGAGGGGAGCTTCGACTACTTCCGCACGCACCGGGCGCCGCCGACCGTCTTCGAGAAGTTCCTGCGCAACTGGACGACGGACCGGATCGAGGGACCGTTCTGGTACGACGCGGGCGACAAGGGGAGCTACCCGACGAACACGGCGATGGCCGCCTGGGCGCTCATGAACCTCTACGAGCGCTGGCCCGAGGCGAACGCGTCGCTCGGCGGGAAGGCCACGATCTACGAGGAAGTGAAGATCGGCGCCGCCCTCACGCACCAGCTCATCCTCCCGGGGCAGAAGCTCGCGGTCGCCAAGCTCCACACGAACGTCCCTCCGTGGGGGCCGTGCGCGCCGCACGAGACGGGCCCGTGCGTGTCGATGACCGAGACGAAGGCCACCCTTGCGATGGCCCGGACGCTCGCTCAGCTCGCGCGCGTGCACCTGCGGGAGAAGCAGCCGGCCGAGGCGAAGCGCACCTTCGGGCTCGCACGAACGGCCTTCACGAACGCGCGCACGGAGCCGCCCGTCTGCCGCGACTTCCCGGACTTCGGCGGCGAGGGCGGGATCTACCCCGACAATGACCCGTGGGCCCTGTGGCGCGAGACGGGAAAGCACCGCGAGCCCTGCCATCCCGACCGCGACAACGTCGAGGACGACGGCTACGCCGCCCTCGTCGAGATGTTCCTCGCCGCGCAGGCTCTCGGTGACCCGTCGGCGGCCGCTCTCGCGAAGGAGGTCTCGGCCCACCCGCGCTTCGGTGAGATCTCGGAGTTCTGGTGGCGCTCGGTCGCGGCGACGGGGACGCTCTCGCTCCTGGCCCTGCGGCCGGCCGGCATCGACCTCGCGCCGGCTCGGGCGAACCTCTTCCGCTACGCGGACGAGCTGCTGCGCTGGGAGACCGTCGGCTATCCCGGCGTCACCAAGGACACGCGCTCGACCCGGTGGAACACCGGCGACCGCGACGACCTCGACCAGAACTGGCGCTGGGGCTCGAGCCGGAACCTGCTCGACGACGCGATCCTCCTCGCGGTCGCCGCCGAGGAGAAGGCCCGCGGCGGACAGGCGAAGGCCGCCCGCGCCTACGCGGCGGGCGCCATCCGCGTCCTCGACTGGATCCTCGGCACGAACGCGATGGCACTCTCGATGGTCACCGGCTTCGGCGAGCACGCGGTCGTGCGCCTCCACGACTCCATCGTCCCGGACGGCGAGCCGGGCCGCCTGGCCCTCGGCCCCAACGACTGGACGAACGTCGGCGACCCCGACATGCCGCCGTTCGGCTCGCTCCCCGGCATGAAGATGATGCCGGTGAAGGGCCGCGGCTGGGCCGCCCGCGAGCTGGCGATCGACGGGAACGCTCCCCTCGTCTGGGTGGCGTGGTGGGCCCAGCACCGCGCGGCCGGGCTTCTCGCGGCGCGCTGAGGCGCCGGCCGGTGTAGGCTCGCGCGCATGGACCGACCGCGCGCGAGCCTCCTCTCCATCGTCCTCATCGCCCTCCCGGTCGCCGCCCCGGCGGCGCCGCTGCGCCTCTGGTACGAGAAGCCGGCCCGGGCGTGGGTCGAGGCCCTGCCCGTCGGCAACGGCCGGCTCGGCGCGATGGTGTTCGGCGACCCGCGCCACGAGCGGCTGGCTCTCAACGAGGACACGCTGTGGTCGGGCGGCCCGCGCGAGTGGAACAACCCCGAGGCGCGCGAGTGGCTGCCGAAGGTGCGCGCGGCCGTCCTCGCCGGGCGCTATGCCGATGCCGACGAGCTCGCGAAGCACATGCAGGGGCCGTTCAACCAGTCGTACCTGCCGCTCGGCGACCTCGTCCTCGACTTCGACGGGGTGGGCGAGGTCGAGGGCTACCGCCGCGAGCTGGATCTCGACCGCGCGGTCGCGACGACGACGTTCCGCGCGGGCGGTGCCGTGCACGTGCGCGAAGTCCTCGCGAGCTTCCCCGCGCAGGTGATCGCGGTGCGGCTCGCCGCGGACCGGCCGGGGCAGGTGTCGTTCACCGCCCGGCTCACGACGAAGCTGCGTGGCTCGGTCACGGCCGAAGGCTCGTCGGCGATCGCCCTCCGCGGCCGGGCCCCGAGCCACGTCGAGCCGAGCTACCGCGGCGACATGAAGGACGCGG
>JAXLRD010000078.1:0-31365 GCA_046331285.1 Vicinamibacteria bacterium | reverse complement strand
TCGCCCCGCTTCCTCGACGTGAGGGCGCGCTTCGACGCGGAGAAGGACGTGACGCCGCAGGAGTACGCGGCGGCGGCGAAGCTCCTCGGCCGCGCGCCCGAGGAGGTGAAGCTCCGCGACGTCGAGGTCCGCGTCCTCCTCCAGCCGGGCCACGCGCCGCAGGCCGAGCGCCACGTCGCGGCGGCGAAGAACGCCATCAAGTGGTTCGGCCTCTGGTACGGCCGCTACCCGTATCCGACGCTGACGGTCGTCGACCCGGCGCCCGGCGGCGGCGGCTCGGGCGGGATGGAGTACCCGACCTTCATCACCGCCGGCACGTCGTTCCTGATGAACCGGTGGCCGTTCGACAAGGTCCTCGCGCCCGAGGAAGTGACCGTCCACGAGTTCGGCCACCAGTACTGGCAGAGCATGGTCGCGTCGAACGAGTTCGAGGAGTCCTGGCTCGACGAGGGCTTCAACACCTACTCGACCGCGAAGGCGATGGAGCGCTCGTACGGCCCGTGGACGGCGCAGTTCCCGCTCGGGCTGCGGGTCGGCGAGCTCGAGACCTCGCTGATGCAGAACGGCCGGGACCGCGCGTTCGACGCGGTGCGGACGAGCGCCTGGGGCTACTCGCCGGGCAACTACTCCTTCAACTCCTACGGCCGCACCAAGCTGACGCTCGACACGCTCGAGTCGATCCTCGGCGAGGAGACGATGGCCCGCGCGATGCGCACGTACCACGAGCGCTTCCGCTTCCGGCACCCGTCGAGCGACGACTTCTACGCGACGGTCTCGGAGGTCGCCGGCCGCGACGTGCGCTGGTTCTTCGACCAGACGGTCGAGCGGCCGGGGATCGTCGACTACGAGGTCGCCTCGGTGCGCAGCGAGCGCGTGGCCGAGCCGCGCGGGATCCTCGGCGACGGGCCGAGCCCGAAGACGGTCGGCGAGCGGGAGGCCTCGAAGATCGAGCGCGAGAAGGACGCGTCGGGCGCGGGGCGCCCGTACCGCACGACCGTGATCGTCCGCCGCCGCGGCGAGGTGAGCGGGCTGCCCCTCCGCCTGCGCCTCTCGTGGGAGGGCGGCGGCCACGAGGACGTGGCGCTCGAGGACGCGCCCGGGCAGGCGTGGACGGGGCGGTGGAAGAAGGTCGAGCGCACGGGACAGAAGCGCCTCGTGTCGGCCACGGTCGACCCCGACGGCACGCTGGTGCTCGACGTGAACCGCCTCGACGACGCGAGGCGGACGCGCCCGGACGGGCGGGCGGCCGCCGCGTGGGGCACGCGGCTCATCTTCTGGATCCAGCAGGCGCTCGCGCTGGCGGGGATGTGACGATGATCTTCCAGGCGACGCGCAAGGGCCTCGGTCTCGCGTTCACCCACAAGAAGCTCGCCGCCCTCCTGTGGCTGTGCGGGCTCGTGATCGCGGCGGCGGCGGGCGTGCCGGCGTGGCTGGCGCTCGGCGCCGTCCTCGGCCCGCTGCCTCACGCCGACGCCCTCGCGAAGGGCCTCAGCCTCGGCATCGTGGCCGACCTCTCGGAAATGCGGCCGGGCCTGCTGCAGGGCCTCGTCTTCGCCGCGCTCGGCGCGACCGCGCTCGGGATCCTCGCCGGCGCCCTCGCGACCGGCGGCGCGCTCGAGGTGCTCACGACGGCCGACGAGCCCCGCTCGCTGGCTCACCGCTTCGGCCGCGGGGCCTTCCGGTTCTTCGGCCGCTTCCTCCGGGCCGGGATCCTGGCCGTCGCCGTGGGCGGCCTGCTGGCCGGCCTCCTGTTCGTGCCCTTCGCGGCGACCTCGAAGAAGGTGTCGGAGTCGGCCTGGGAGCCGGCCCGGCTGGTGCACGGGGCGGCCGGCGCCGCCGCCGCCTTCCTCGGCCTGCTCGTCGCGCTGCTCGCGCTCGACGCCGCCCGCGCGATCCTCGTCCGCGACGACGCCCGCGGGGCCGCGCGCGCCTACTTCCGCGGCCTCGCCGCCGTCCTGCGCCATCCGCTCGCCTGGCTCGGCACGTGGGCCGTGAACGGGCTCTTCGTCCTCGCCGCGCTCGCCGCCTACGTCGCGGCCCGCGAGGCGATGCCCGCGGCGGCGCCGCTCGTCGCCGTCGTGGCCCTCCAGCAGGCCTTCGTGCTCACGCGGTGCCTCTTCCGCACGGCGATGCTCGGCAGCGCGGTCGCTCTCGCCGACCGCCACGTCGCGCGGCCCTTGCCGGTCGCCGAGCCGCCGTCTCCGGCGGAGCCTCAGCGGCCGGAGGCCCTGCCGGTCCCGGTGCCCGCGGACGAGGCGGCCGCGCTGTTCGCTTCCGTCGACGGCGCCGCGGGCGAACCGCCGGCGGGCGAGTCGCCGGCCGCTCCGGCGGCGGGCCCGGTCGAGCCGCCGCCCGACGGCGAGAACCGGCCGAGATAGCGCCCGGCCGCCGCGAGGAACGCGGCGCGCAGCGCCTCGTCCTCGATCACGCCGGCCGCGTCGACGAGCGAGGCCGGCAGGCGCGAGGGCGGAGGCGCGGCGGCCGGCGCGCGCTCGGGCGGAGCCGCCACCGGGCCCTGGACGAAGCCCATCGAGCGGGGCGCCGCCCGCCCGGCGACCGCGCGGAGCCGGGCAAGGATGTCGCCCCGCATCCGCCAGAGGTTCTTCTGCCACGCCGCGTCGGGCACCCTGACCCGGAGCTGGCCCGCGTCGAGCGAGACGACCTCGGTGCGCCGCGCGAGCTCCGGGCCCACGGCCGCGGGCCACGCGGCCCGCACGAGCGCGAGCGCGCGCTCGGGGCTCGCGCCGAAGAGGCGCGCGGCGAGGTCGGGGTCGCGGGGTCGGTCCATGGGAGCCTACCCCCTACGATATACTCGCCCCCGGTCGGCCGAGAATGAACTGCCCGCGCTGCAAGAGCCCCATCGCGCCGCTCGCCAACCCCGACGCCATCATCACGTGTCCCGGGTGCGGGTCGCGGCTGATGACGAAGTCGGCGGCGCGCCGCTCGCAGGGGGGCCAGTCGATGCTGCCGCCGGAGGCCCCGCCGGCGCCGTCCGCGCCGCCGGCTCCGACCCGTCCGTCCGGCCTCGGAAACGAGACCATCGCGCCGACCGTGCCCGCGCCGCGCCCGCGCCCGCCCGTCTCCGTGACGCCGCGGCCGTCGGCTCCGCCCGCGCCCGCGAGCCAGACGCTGCCCCCGCCCACGGCCGCCGAGGCCCCGGCCGCGCGGCGCGAGGCCACGCCGCCTCCGCCGACGGCGATCGACCAGGTCCTGCGCGAGATCCGCGCCGTGCGGGAGATGCAGGAGCGCATCCTGTCGATGCTCGAGAGCTCGCTTTACGGAGGCGAGCCCGGCGCGTCCGACGCGTCCGGCGGGACCTCCGACGAGCCGTTCGGGGGACTGGAGAACGACGCCCCGTCTCTCGCGCCGATCCGCGCCTCGAGCCGGAAGAGCGTGCTGCTGATCGACGACGACCCGAAGTCGCGCGAGGCGGCCGTGCGCGAGCTCACGCAGGCCGACGTGCCGACCCGCGCCGTCGCCGACGGCAACCACGCCCTGCGCGCCATCGTCGAGGAGAAGCCCGACGTCATCGCCCTCGAGCTCGGCCTGCGGGGCGACATGGGCGGCAAGGACCTGATCAACGTGATCAAGGCCACGATGGAGTGGGTCGACATCCCGATCGTCCTGTGGACGCGCGAGCCCGTGTCGAGCCAGAAGGAAGCGCGCCAGATCCACGGCGCCGACGAGGTGGCGCTCAAGTCGGCCGGCCCGGCCGGCCTCCTCGCCCGCGTCATCACGATCTTCCGGCGCGGATAGCGCGCGCTTGGCCCGGCTCGTCCTCGCCTCGGCGTCGCCCCGCCGCGCCCGCATCCTCGAGGGCCTCGGCGTCGCCTTCCGCGTGGTCGTCTCGAACGAGGACGAGTCGCTCCTGCCGGGAGAGGACGGCCCCGCCGCGGTCGAGAGGCTCGCGCGGCGCAAGGCGCTCGCGGTGGCCCGGGACGAGCCTCTGCCCGTGCTCGCGGCCGACACCGAGGTGCTCCTCGACGGCCACGTCCTCGGCAAGCCGGCGGGGGAGCCGGAGGCGGTGGCGATGCTGCGACGTCTCGCCGGGCGGGCCCACGAGGTCGTCACGGGCGTCTGCCTCGTCCACGGGGGCGTCGCGCGCTCGGCGGTCGAGCGCAGCGTGGTGCGCTTCGCGCCGATGTCGGAGGCCGAGATGAGCTGGTACGCATCGACGGGCGAGCCGCTCGACAAGGCGGGCGGCTACCACGTGGACGGCCGCGGGGCGCTGTTCATCGAGACGGTCGAGGGCTCGCCCTCGAACGTGGCCGGGCTGCCCGTGCGCCTCGTGCTGCGGCTCGCCCGCGAGGCCGGGCTCGACCTCGGGTGGCCGGCGTGAGCGTCCTCGGCCGGCCGGCCGTCGTCGCGTCGCTGCTGCTCGCGGCGGCGGTCGTCCTGCACCCCGCGCTCGGCGCGTCGGCCTGGATGCCGGGGCGCGACCTCGTCGTGGCCGCGCTCCTCGCGGCGGCGGCTCTCGCCTTCGCCGTCCGCGCCTTCGTGGCCCGCGACGCGGAGCGGCCGCCCGCCGCCCTCGCCGCCCTCGGCGCGGTCCTCGCGGTCGGCGCCCTCGCGTCGGACGGCGTCTCCGGCCACCACGGCCGCCTCGAGCTCGGCGTGGGGCAGGCCCGCGGCCACTTCGACGAGGAAGGCCCCGGCGGGCAGGCGCTCGGGCTGCGCCCGCTGGGCTTCACGATCGGCGTCGACCGGGTGCTGTCCGACGGCGCGACGCGGCTCGTCTTCTCCGGTCTCCCCGGCGTCTACGAGGCGCGGGCGGACCAGGCCGTGCCCTACGGGGGCTACCGCTTCGCGCGCCCGCGCTCCGCGCCGACCGGCGGCGTCTCGCGGCTGCGCGTCTCGGTGTCGGACGGGAAGTCCACGAGCTACGCCGACCTCGCGCCGGGCCGGCCGGGCGCGACGGCCGGCCTCGAGATCGCGCTCGAGCAGTTCTTCCCCGACTTCGCGCTCGACGAGCGGCAGCAGCCCTTCTCCCGGTCGCTCGAGCCGCGGAACCCCGCCGCGCTCCTCGCGGTGCGGCGGGGCGGCGAGACGCACCGCGCCTTCGTGATCCAGTCGATGCCGGGCGTCCACCGGGTCGAAGCGCTCGGCGCCTCGTTCGCGCTCGTCGAGGCCGAGGCCGAGCGCTCCGTCACGCTCGACGTGCACCGCGAGCCGGCCGCCCTCCTCGCCCTCGCGGGCGGCGCCGTGCTCGCCCTGGCGGTGCTCCTCTTCGGCCTGCGCTCGTGGCGGGCCTCGGCCGAGGCGGCGGTCGTCGACCCGCCGCTCGTGGCCGGCGCCGCGCTCGTTCTCGCTCTCGCCCTCGCGCCGGGCGGCGCCGTCCTCGGCTGGCGCTTCGCGGCTCCCGCCGCCGCCGGGGCGCTGCCGCTGCCGGGCGCCGGCGTCCTCCTCGGCGTCTCGCTCCTCGCCGCGCTCCTCGGCAGCTCGCTTCTCGCCGCCCAGCACGCGGCCGGAAAGGAGGCGTCCGTCCGTCCGTTCGGCCGCCTCGTCCTCTGGATCGCGGTCGCCGCCGGCACGCTGGGCGCGCTCGTCGCCGCGGTCCAGGTCGCGGCCGCGAGCGGCACGACGATGGCCTCGGCCGTTCCCGTGGCCGGCGTCGGGCTCGCCGTCGCCGCGCTCGCCGGGGCGCTCGCGGTCGAGGGCGGGCGCGCGGGCCGCGTCGCCGCCCTCGCGCTGCCGCTCGCCGTGGCCGCTGCATTCGTCCTCGCGTCGGCGCTCGCGTGGCGCGCGCTCGGCGCGGACGGCACCTACGCCACGCCGGGCGTCGTCGCGGCCGCGGCCACGGCGCTCGCCGGGCTCGCGGCCCTCGAGCCGACGGGGCTCGTGGCGACGCGCCGTCTTGCATTCCTCTTGGCGCTGCTGGCCCTCTTCGTCCGGCCCCTATAATCGCCCTGCTCGTGCGCCCCCGCCGGGGCGCGGGAAAGGGTCCTTTGCCGCACTCCCGTCCGGACCGGCCCACGCTCACGGTCGAGGGAGGTCAGGTCAGCCTGTCCGTCACCCTGTCGCCGGGGGAGACGGTCCTCGTCGGCTCCGACCGCTCGGCCGGACTCCGGATCGTCGACCCGGGCGTCGCGCCGGTCCATGCCCGCGTCGGGTGGGACGCGCTCGGCGTCTCGATCGCCGACGCGGGAAGCGGCCGCGGCACGTGGCTGAACGGCGAGCGCGTCGAAGCGTCGCCGCTCGAGCACGGCGACGTCGTCACGTTCGCCGCCCCGCGCCCGGGCGGAGTGGCGCCCGCGCTGCGGGTCTCCCTGCCGGCGTCGCTCGCCGAGCCGGAGCCCCTCGAGCGCGTCGCGCCCGTCCCGCAGGCCGCGCACCGCGCCGCCCGGGCGCATTCCCGGCCTCGCCGCGCGCATCGCCGCGGCGGCGGCCGAGGCGCCGGGCGCCGCCGGACCGCCTTCGCCGGGCGACGGCGGCCGTCGCCGCGGCGGTCGTGCTGGGCGTCGGGACTTTTCTCGTGAGCGCGTGGATGGCGAGCGGCCCGGCGGTCGCCGTCGTGATCCCTCCGTGGCCGAACCGGGCCAGCCGGTGTCGATCACCGGCCGGCGGTTCGCGGACGCGCGCATCGAACGTGGTCTGGTTCGGCGGGATCGCCGGGCCGCCGAGTCCTCGACCGGCGACACGCTCCACCTGCGGGTCCCCGCCGCGGCCCCGCCCGGCGAAGTGGCGCTCGTCGTCCAGACGCCGAGAGGCCGCTCGCGGCCGTCGTCTTCCGCGTCTTGCCGCTCCGAGGGCGGAGTCGCTCGAGCCCGAGGGCGGGCTGCCCGGGGAGGAGGTCGTCCTGCGCGGCCAGGGCTTCGGCGCCGGGCCGTCGTGAGCGTGGGCCGCGCCGCGGCCGAGATCGTCTCGGTCGAGCCGCACGCGATCCGCTTCCGCGTGCCCGCCGTGTCGGCCCCCGACGGCGCGCGCGTGCCCTCGTCGCGACGGTCGCCGGGCGCGCGCCGCCCGTCGATCGTCCTCGGCCGGCTGCCGCGCGTCGAGTCGGTCGAGCCGCCGCAGGCGGCCGCGGGCGAGATCGTGCGCCTGCGCGGCGTCGCCTTCGCGGCACGATCCCGACGCCAACGCGGTCACCTTCGACGGGGTCGGCGCGGTGGTCGTCGCCGCGAGCCCGGCCGAGCTCGCCGTCGTCGTTCCCGTGGTCACGCGGCCGCAGGCGGAGGTCCCCGCGAGCCTCGTCGTGCAGGCCCGCGGCCGGGCTCCGAGGCCCGGCCTCACCCGATCTGCGGCTCGTCGACGGCGCCTTCGTGCCGCGCTGCATCCTCCACGTGGCGGTCGACGGCGCCGGGGGCGGGCCGCTGCTCGTCGGGAGCCAGCTCGGCCCGCTCATGCTCCTGGCCTCGCGCGACGAGGCGGAGTCGGTGCCGCGCCGCGCGCTCGGCACCTGCGCCCGGCTCACCGCCGCCCTCGACCGCGCCCGCTCCGGCGAGGCGGTGTCCTTCGAGGCGCGAGCTCGACGGCGGCGTCGGCGTCGGCCTCGTCGGCCGCCCGGAGATGATCGAGCGCGTCACCGCCGAGGACGCGGCCGCCTACCAGCGGCCGCCCGGCCTGCCGCCGCGCCGCGAGGCGCCGGAGCCCGAGGCCGTCGCGCGGCTGTGGGCCGCGCTCCTCGACGATCTCGTGGCCCTCACCGTGACGGGCGAGGCGCCGACCCGTTCGGCCGCGGTGTCGCCGGCCGCCGGCCGCGCCTACGCGGAGCTGCGGCGGGCGCTCCCGTGGCGCGCGGGCGAGGGCGTGTCGAGCGCGACCGCGGTGGCGCTGCCGCCGCAGACGAGGCGGCAGTTTCGCGCGGCCGCGCTGTCGCTTCCCTGAGGGCCCGGCCTAGCGGCCGAGGCCGAGCCGGTCGGCGAGCGGGCGGGGGAGCCCCGCCTCGAGGATCTTCTCCTGCGCGCGCTGCACCGGGTAGGGCACCCGCGCGATCGTGACCGTCCGCGAGTCGCTGTCGAAGATCGCGTAGGACGCGAGCGGGTTGCCGTCGCGCGGCTGGCCGATCGAGCCCGGGTTGACGAGGTAGCGGACGCCCGGCTCCAGGCGGAAGCGGAAGGTGGAGCCGTTCGTCAGCACGGTCTGGATCGCGTCGGGCGACAGCCCGAAGATCACCGGGAAGTGCGAGTGGCCGAAGAAGCAGAGGGGAAACGCGGTCTGGCGGAAGACGTTCAGGGCCTCGATCTCGCCGAAGATGTAGGCGTCCTCGTCGATCGGGGTGCCGTGAGCGATCGCGAACTGCCCGTCGACGATCACCGGCCCCTCGGGCAGCCCCTGCAGCCAGCGCAGGTTGGCGGGGGTGAGCTTCTTCCGCGTCCACAGGGCCGCCTGGAGGGCGACCCGGTTGAACATCTCCCCGTTCTCGATCCCGGAGCAGACCTTGTCGTGGTTGCCGCGGATCGCCACGATCGACTTCAGCCCCCGCACCGACTCGACCGCCTGGTTCGGGTTGGCGCCGTAGCCGACCACGTCTCCGAGCACGAGCGCCTTGTCCCACCGCTTGCGCCGCACGTGGGACAGCACCGCGTCGAGCGCCTCGCGGTTCGCGTGGATGTCGGAGAGGATCAGGTATCTCATGGGCGCCGGGGCGATCTGTCCACGATGCGACCTCGCACGAGCGCCATCACCCGGTCGGCCACCTGCTGTGGCGATCCGACCGAGCCGTCCACGCTGACGTCCGCCAGGCTGTAGGAGGGCTCTCGCTCGGCCAGCAAGGCCCGCATTATGTCACGGTTCCCCGCCAGGGGCCGGCTCCGGTCGTGGCCGACGCGGGCGAAGAGGGCCTCGGCGCTGCAGCGGATGAAGACGGTCACCGCGCCCTGCTGCAGCGCCTCGCGGGTGGCCGGCCGGGTGAAGGCGCCCCCGCCCGCCGCCACCACGCAGTGCTCGAGGCCCCCGACGAGCCGGGCCTCCTCGAGCTCGAGGGCGCGGAAGGCCTCCTCGCCGTCCTCCCGGAAGATGTCCGCGATCCTGCGCCCCGCCCTCGCCTCGATCCGCCGGTCCATGTCCTCGAACGCGTAGCCGAGCCGCTTCGCGAGGATCGCCCCGATCGTGCTCTTTCCGGCCCCCATGAACCCGGCTCCTCGTGGGCGAGGGCGAGGCGCACGCGCTCGCGGCTGGTCAGCGCCATGTCGGGTCTCCTCCGGCCGGTGCGAGGCTCACGCGGCGGCCCCGGCCATCGGCTCGAGCCGCGGCAGCAGGGCGTGGATGATCGCGAGGGCGGCGAGGTACGAGAACGCGGCGAGCGCGAACGGGGCGTCGTAGTCGTTGCCGGTCAGGTCGAGGAGGCGGGAGACGACGCGCGCGAACGCCATCCCCGCGATCGCGCCCGCCATGCCGCCGAGCCCCACGACGGAGCTCACGACCGGGCGCGGGCAGACGTCGCTCACGAGGGTGAAGAGGTTCGCGGCGTAGCCGCAGTGGGCGGCGGCGGCGAGGGACACGAGCGCGGTGGCGAGCCACAGGCCGGGGACGCGCGGGGTGAGCCACACCGGCACCACCGCGAGGGCGCACGCGAGGAGTGCCGTCTTGCGCGCGGCGTTCACGCTCCAGCCCCGCCGCAGGAGCCCGGACGAGAGCCAGCCGCCCGCGATCCCGCCGAGGCTCGACACGAGGAAGATCGTCGCGAGCGGGAGGCTCATGTCGGCGATCGCCAGGCCGAAGCGGCTCTTCAGGAAGTCCGGCGTCCAGTAGACGTAGAACCACCAGACGGGCGACGACGCGGCCATGCCGACCATGAACGCCCAGGTCTGGCGCCGCCCCAGGAGCGTCCGCCAGGGCACGCGCGCCGCGGCCTCGGGCGGGTCCTTGCGGATCCAGGCGAGCTCGGAGGCAGAGAGGCCGCGGGCGTCCTCGGGGGAGCGGTACGCCCGCAGCCACGCGGCGAGCCACGCCAGGGCCAGCGCCCCGGTGACGAGGAACGCGCCCGGCCAGCCCCAGCGCGACGCGAGCCACGGCACCACGAGCGGGCAGACGATCGCCCCGACGTTGCTGCCGGCGTTGAAGAGGCCGGTGGCGAGGGCGCGCTCCTCGCGCGGGAACCACTCGGCCACGGCCTTCACCGCGGCGGGGAAGCTCCCCCCCTCGGCGAGGCCGAGCGCGGCCCTCACTGCGGCGAAGCCGGAGACGGTGCGGACGAAGGCGTGCGCCATCGCCGCGAGCCCCCACCCGCCGACCGCGAACGCGAAGCCGCGGCGGACGCCGATCCGGTCGACGATCCCGCCCGAGGCGAGATAGCCGATCGCATACGCGGCCTGGAACGCGATCACCACCCAGCCGTAGTCCTGCTGCGACCAGCCGAGGTCCTCGTCGAGGATCGGCTTCAGGACCCCGAGCACGGCGCGGTCGACGTAGTTGACCGTGGTCGCGAGGAAGAGGAGCCCGCAGATCCGCCAGCGGTAACGGCCCTTCGGTCGGCCGGCCTCGCCCATCCCGCTGCGCCTCCGTGGCGCGAATCATGCCGCACGCGTGGCGCCGCGCGCCAGCACGGGGGCCGAGCCGCCGACCGGGCCGCCGTCTTGAGTCGCCCGCCGCCCCGGCCGATACTCCGCGCGGAGGGGAACCGGATGCGCAGGGATGCCGCCGTCATGGCCCGCGGGCTCGTCGCACTCCTGGCCGCGGGCGGGCTCGCGGCGGCCGCGGCGGCGGACGAGCCGCTCCCCGCCGTCCCGCGATTCGACGTCCGGCCCTCGCCGATCGGGCTGCGCGGCGACGTGCGGCCGCGCCAGTACCTCGGCGTCGTGGGCCCGCGCTCCGCGTGGCTCGGCGCCGAGACGGGCGAGAGCGAGCTGTGGGTCCACCCGCTGAAGCTCGCGAGCGGCTTCCACCTCGACTTCCGGATCCCCGAGTACGACGTCCCCGTGCGCGGGGCGGACGTGGCGCGGACGGTCGAGGTGAGGCCCGAGGCCACGACGATCACGTACAGCCACGCCACGTTCACGGTCCGCCAGCACGTGATCGCCCCGCTCGACGAGCCGGGGATCCTGGTCCTGCTCGAGGTGGACGCCCGGCGCCCGTTCGAGATCCTCGCGAGCTTCCGCGCGGTCCTGCAGTACGCGTGGCCGGCCGGGCTCGGCGGCCAGTACGCGTTCTGGAGCGCGGAGGACAAGGCCTTCGTCCTCTCGGAGAGCCAGCGCCGGCGGAACGCCTTCATCGGCTCGCCGTGGGCGGCGTCGGGCTCGGACCACCCGGCGCACGCGCTGCCCGACGCGCCGTCCACGTTCACGATCCCCGTCGACCCCGCGCGGGCCGCGCGCGAGATGATTCCGATCGCCGTCGTCGCGGGCACCGGGCCGCGCGCCGACACCGCGGCCGCGTACCGGCGGCTCGTCGCCCGGGCGGCGGAGGTCTACGCCGCTCGACGCGCCCACGCCGCGGCGCTGCGGGACGACGGCCTGCGCCTCGAGACGCCCGACCCGCGCCTCGACCTCGCGTTCGAGTGGGCGAAGGTGAACCTCGACGAGCAGACCGTGTGCAACCCCGACCTCGGCTGCGGGCTCGTCGCGGGCTGGGGGCCGTCGGGCGACGGGGCGCGGCCCGGCTTCGGGTGGTTCTTCGGCGGCGACGCGGCCATCAACTCGCTCGCCATGGACGGCGTGGGGCAGTGGACGGCGGCGGCCGACGGGCTGCGCTTCCTCGCGAAGAGGCAGCGCGCCGACGGCAAGATCCCGCACGAGGTCTCGCAGTCGGCCGGCGTCATCCGCTGGTTCGAGGACTTCCCGTACGCGTACTACCACGCCGACACGACGCCGTTCTGGCTCCTCGCGCTCTGGCGGCAGTGGCGGGCGAGCGGCGACGCGGCGCTCGTCGACGAGCTGTGGCCGGCCGCGCGGAAGGCCTGGGCCTTCTGCCTGCCGCACGACTCGGACGGCGACGGGATCATGGAGAACACGACCGCCGGCCTCGGGGCGATCGAGGTCGGCGCGATCGGCGAGGACATCCACCAGGACGTCTACCTCGCCGCCGTCTGGACGCGGGCGGCCGAGGCGATGGGCGAGATGGCCGCGGCGCGCGGCGAGAGAGACCTCGCGGCCCAGGCCCGGGCGATCGCGGCGCGCGCTCGCGCCTCGCTCGAGTCCCGCTACTGGATCGAGGCGGCCGGCCACCACGCCTTCGGCATCCTGAAGGGCGGCGGCACGAACGACACGCTCACCGTCTGGCCGGCGACGGCCGCGGCCTTCTCTCTCCTCGACCGCGCCCACGGCGCGCGCACGCTCGAGGCGCTCGGCGGCCACGCGCTGACCGCGGACTGGGGCGGGCGCATGCTCACGACCGCGAGCCCGCTCTACGACCCCACGCACTACAACATGGGTGCCGTCTGGCCCTTCGTCACCGGCTTCCTCGCGCTCGGCCACTACGCGTACGACCGGCCCTACGCGGGCTATCCGCTCGTCGACGCGCTCGCCCGGCTCGGCACCGACTGGGCGCGCGGCCGGTGGCCCGAGCTGCTGTCGGGCTCGCATTACCGGCCGCTCGACACCGCCGTCCCGCAGCAGTTCTTCGCCGCCTCGATGCTCGCGACACCCGTCGTGTCCGGGCTCCTCGGCTGGGACCCCGACGCCCCCCGCGGCCGTGCCCGGCTCGCGCCGCAGCTTCCGCCGCAGTGGCGGCGGGCGAGGGCGATCGGCCTGCGCGCGGGCGACGCGCGGCTCGACCTCGCCGTCGACGCGCGGCCGAACGGCGCGACGCTGCGGCTCGACCCGCGCGCGATCGGCGCGCGGCCGCTCGTCGTCGAGCTGCGCGTGCCCGTGCCCGAGGGCGCGCGCGACGTGCGGGTCCGCGTGGACGGCAAGGCGGTCTCGCCCTCGGCCGATCGCATCGTCCCGGTCCGCCTCGACCGCGCGCGCGTGGTCGAGGTGAGCTGGGCCGGGGGCCTGTCGGTCGAGCCGCCGACCGTCGACCTGCAGCCCGGCCAGGCCGACGGCGGCGTGCGCGTGCTCTCGTTCGCGGCGGTCGCGGAGGGCTGGCGGCTCGTGGTCGAGGGCCGCGCCGGGACGACGGCCGCGGTGAGGCTCCACGGCGCGCGCCCGTCGGGCGCCTCCGGCGCCACCCTGCGGGCCGAGGGCGAGGCGACCGTGGCCGTGATCGCCCTCCCGCCGTCGGCCGAGCCGTTCGCGCGCGCGGAGGTGCGGCTGCGACGGTGAACGGCCGACGCCCCGGCCGAGGCCTCACACGCCGATCGGCGCCGGCGGCGGCGGCGCGGCGGCGCCGAGCGCCGCGCCGCAGCGCGGGCAGGCGCGCCAGCTCGGCTCGACCGGCTGGCGGCACTGGCCGCACGCGACGCGCACCGCGGCGCCGCAGGCCGCGCAGAACGCGTGCCCCTTCGGCGCCGGCGTGCCGCAGGCGGGGCACGGGACGGGGACGGGGTCGCGCAGGATGAAGTACAGGATGATCCCGATCGCGTTCGGGATGAAGACAGCGAGCAGCGTCCACAGCACGTGGTTCATCCCGCGCCGCCGGGCGTCGCCGAAGACGTAGCCGACGAGCAGCACGTACGCGCCGAGGAACGCGACGCCGACGAGCGTGAGCGCGAAGAACGGCGCCATGGCCAGCGCGCCGACGGCGTCGCGCGCCGCGAAGCCCGGCAGCAGGAAGATGGCGCCCATCAGGGCGGCCATCAGCAGGCACAGGAGGACGGCGGTCCACCGCGCGCCCTGGGGCACCAGCGCCCACTCCCGATCGAAGCGGCTCATGCGATCCTCCCTTCAACGAGGCCCCGGCGGCCGAGCAGCACGGTCGCGGCCAGGGCCGACAGCCAGCCGGCCAGCACGTAGCCCCCGTACCACGCGGCGGTCGGGGCGAGCGCCGTCCCGAGCCGCAGCGCGAGCTCGCCGCGCACGAGGTCGAGCGCGAACCACGCGGCGACCGTCATCGTCCACGCGAACGCCACCAGGAAGCCGAGGGCGGCGCGGTTCCAGGCCCGCTCGGCCCGGGCGGCGAGGCGCCCCTCGACGGCCGCCCGCACGCGCGCGGCGAGCGCGGGCGGCACCGGCGCCAAAGGCCGCGCCCGCAGCTCGTCCACCGGCCCGCGCCACGACGCCGCTTCCGCCGCGCACGCCGCGCAGTCGCGAAGGTGCGCCTCGACCGCCGCGGCCTCGGCGGGCGCCAGGAGCCCCGCCGCCGCGAGCCCGAGCCGTTCTCCGAGGTGAGCGCTCATCTCCAGTCCTCCGCGGAGCCCCGCTCGAGGAGCCGCTCGCGCAGCCTCCCGAGCGCCCGGTACACCCGCGCCTTCGCCGTCGGCAGCGGCACGTCGAGAAGGGCCGCGATCTCCCCGAGGGCGAGGTCCTCCTCGAACCGGAGAGAGAGGGCCTCGCGGTCGAGCGGGGCGAGGCCGCCGAGGGCCGCCGCGACGCGCTCGCGCCGCTGCCCCGCGATCGCGCGGGCGAGCGGCTGGTCGTCGCCCCGCTCCGGCGCGGCCGGCTCCCCGGCGTCGTCGAGGCTCTCCGGCCGTCGCCGCCGCAGCTCGTCGATCGCGAGGTTCCGCGCGACGGCGAAGAGCCACGGCCGGAACGGGCGCGACGCGTCGTAGCGGCCGATGCGCTCGGCCGCGTGCAGCCACGCCTGCTGGAACACGTCCTCGGCCACGGCCTCGTCTCCCACGAGCCGCTTCAGGTATCGGAGGAGGCGGTCCTGGTGGCGCTCCATGAGGCCCCCGAGCCCGGCGGCGTCGCCCCGGCGGAGCCTGGCGACGTCGTCGTGATCCGTGTCCACCGCTCCTCCTTCGGCTGCGGCTCCTGTCTCCACTACGGGCGAGGAGGCCCGGAGGACGCCGCCGAGGCCGTCAATTTGACCCTTCGATCGACCCCATGCTACTTTCCGACGCCAACCAGACCGTCCAAGGACTTGAACCCGCTCGAATGACGAAGGCCGAAGACGACCGGACGGTCAAGCTCGACATCGCCAGCCGTTTCGAGATGCTGGACGTGGTCCATACCGTCCTCCTCCAGCTCTGCGCCCTCGTCGGCTTCAACGACGAGGCCGTGCACTACATGTCGGTCGCGGTGCGCGAGTCGGTCGTGAACGCGATCAAGCACGGCAACAAGCAGGACGAGTCGAAGCGCGTGCACGTGCACTTCACGGTGCGCGACAAGGCGCTCGAGGTCGAGGTGCGGGACGAGGGCCGCGGCTTCGACCCCGCGGCGGTGCCCGACCCGCTCGCTCCCGAGAACCTGCTGAAGGCCTACGGCCGCGGCATCTTCTTCATGCGGCAGTTCATGGACGAGGTCTCGCACTCCTTCCCGCCGAAGGGCGGCACCGTCGTCCGCATGCTGAAGCGCGTTCCCGCCGCGTAGCCCCGCCCCCGCGCTCCCGCGCTACTTCCTCCGCTCGACCCGCAGCAGGGCGTTCTCTCTCGCGCCGGTCCCGATCGTGTGCACCTCGAGCGAGCCCATCTGCTCGAGGCGCCGCTTCTCCGCCGGCCCCGCCAGCACCAGCGCCGGCCCGGCCTCGACGGCCTTCAGGATCTCGGTCACGCCGGGGACCTCGGCGACCCGGCCGTCGTTGTAGAAGTAGCCGGCCATCCACGCGGTGCGCCACGCGCCCCACGCGAGCACCGGGCGCCCCATCGCTCCCTTGAAGAGCGGGCGGCCCGACTCGCGCCGCTCGAGGATGGGCGGCGCGACGACCGCGGCCAGCATCAGGAGCCCCGCCGCGCCGACCCGCAGGAGCTTCAGCGCGCCGGCCGGGTCGGGAGAGACGCGGCGCGAGAAGAAGAAGGCGACGATCACGGTCCAGAAGCCGAGCGGGATCGCCGAGCGCCACATCGGCTCGCCGAGGCGGAAGAGCGCGGCGGGGGAGGCGGCGACGAGGGCCGCGAGCACGAGACCGACGAGGGCGGCGATGCGGCCGGTGAGATAGGCCTCGGGCGTGCCGCGCTCGGCGACGAGCCGGTCGGCGATCCGGCCGACGAGGATCGCGAGCGGCGGCACGCACGGCAGGATGTAGCCGGGCAGCTTGGACCCGGCGAGCGAGAAGAAGACGAGCGGCAGGGCGAGCCACAGGACGACGAACCGGTCGACCGCCGACGCGCGCGGCGACGTGCGCCACACCGCCGGGACGACGAGCCCGCTCCAGGGGAAGAGCCCGGCGAGCAGCACCGGCACGTAGTACCAGAAGGGGCCGGGGTGGTTGTGGACCGTGCTCGTGAACCGGGCGACGTTGTGGTTCAGGATGAAGACGTCCAGGAAGTGCCGGCCCTGGTCGAGGGACACCGCGACGTACCACGGCGCGGCCACGGCGAGGAAGGCGAGGATCGCGAGGGGCGAGAGGACCTCGCGGAGGAACCGCCACTGCCGGGTCGACGCGATCCACGCTCCGACGACGAGGGCGGGCAGCAGGAGGCCGAGCGGCCCCTTGGCGAGCGTCGCGAGGCCGCAGAAGGCGGCGGCGAACACGACGGCCCCCCGGCCGGCGATCCCCAGCAGGCGCAGGCCGTAGAGGCCGATCGCGGTCGTGACCGTCGCCGCGAGCAGCATGTCCATCGACGCGGCCCGGCCGTAGGCGAACGGCAGGAGCGACAGACCCGCGGCGAAGCCGGCGTGCAGGCCCGCCGCGCTGCCGTAGAGGCGCGCGCCGAAGAGGGCCGTCGCGAAGACGAGGAGCCCGGCCGCGAGCACCGCCGGCACCCGCGCGGCGGCCTCCGTCTCGCCGAGGAGCGAGAACGCGCCGCCGGCGAGCCAGTAGTAGAGCGGCGGCTTCTCGAGCCACGGCTCGCCGGCGAGCGTCGGCGTCACCCACTCGCCCGCCCGGTGCATCTCGATCGCGACGCGCGTGTAGCGCGGCTCGTCGGGGCCGAGGAGCGGCACGGCGCCGAGGCGGAAGACGAGAAGGCCGAGGACGAGGGCGAGGAGGACGAGGGCGGCGCGGGGCGGCAGGTCGCGGGACATCGCGAGCGATCCTAATGCCGACCCGCGCCGTTGTCATCGCGCGACGGACGCGGACGCGCCGCGGCGGCGCCCCGCTAGCGGCGCGACAGCAGCCGCAGGACGTACCAGAACAGCAGGGCCACGGAGGCGAAGAGCTCGAGCGAGGCCCCCACGTAGCGGTCCTCGGGGTAGTGCAGCAGGATCTTCGACGTGTCGTGGAGGATCGACGCTCCGGCGATGCCGATCATCGCGACCGAGAAGAACGTCCCCAGCTCGAAGCCGAACGCGACGCTGCCGACGATCAGCATGAGGGCCACGACGCCGGCCCAGGCGAGGCCCGTGCCGAGGAAGGAGAAGTCCCGCCTCGTCAGGTGGACGATGACGGTGAGGGCGGTGAAGCCGAGCAGCGTGACGAGGGCCGCGCTGCGGATGACGCCGGGGGCCGAGATCTCCGCGATGAGGAGGAGCGGCACGAAGATGAGCGACTCGGCCACCACGTAGCCGCCGAGGGCCGCGTACTGCGCGGCCCGGGACTCGGCCGCGTGGGCGACCCGCGTCGCGAGCCAGCTCACGACGACGAAGCCGCCGAGGACGACGAGCCACGACGTCCCGAGGAGCGCCTGGGCGATCGGGAAGGCGAGACCGGTCGCGAAGTACGTGAACTCGAGCAGGGTGAAGAGGAGGATCGCCCCGAGCAGGTGGAGGTAGGTCCGCGTCAGGAACGTCGCGCGCGCGTCCTCCGCCGAAGCGGGACGCGACGCGGCGTAGTACGACGGCGGCCGCGGGCTGAAGCGGCTCACGGGACGAAGAGGCACCGGCGCCGGCTCGGGCATGGCTTCCATTCCTCCTGCCCCGCTCTCAGGGCCGGGGGCCGGCTTGCCTCTGTGCACGGTCTGTGCCGGTACGGATGGGCGGTTCGGCGCGTTCGCCGCGCCGCCGGGCGCGGTGAGATTCCGACCGGCGGCCGGGATGTCCGGAAGTCGGCCCGGGCGCGGCTACAATGCACGCCCGGGCGGTCCTTCACCGGAGGTCCCTTGAGCTGGAGATTCCTGGCCGTCGCGATCGAGGCCGCGCTGCGGGCGGGGCGCATCCAGCGCGAGCGCTACGGCAGCGGCGTCGCCGTCGAGCTGAAGGGCGAGATCGACCTCGTGACCGAGGTCGACCGCGCGTGCGAGCTCGCGATCCTGGAGACGATCCGCTCCCGCTACCCCGACCACGACATCGTCACGGAGGAGACCGACCTCGCGCGGACCGGCGCGCGCCACGTGTGGTACGTCGACCCGCTCGACGGCACGACGAACTTCGCCCACGGCTACCCGATGTTCTGCGCGTCGATCGCCCTCGCGGTCGACGGCGAGATCGTGGCCGGCGTCGTCCACGATCCCCTGCGCGACGAGCTCTTCTCCGCCGAGAAGGGCGGGGGAGCGCACCTGAACGGCCGGAGGCTCGAGGTCTCGAAGGCCGCGCGGCTCATCGAGAGCCTCCTCATCACCGGCTTCCCGTACGACCTGCACGACCGGCTCGAGGAGCGCCTGCGGCCGTTCCGCAAGATGGCGGGCCGGGCCCGGGCGCTGCGCCGCGACGGAGCGGCCGCCCTCGACCTCTGCTACGTCGCGGCCGGCCGGGCCGACGGCTTCTGGGAGGCGATCCTGAAGCCGTGGGACATGCACGCCGGCCGCATCGTGCTCGCCGAGGCCGGCGGCCGCGCGACGCGCCTCGACGGCGCACCGCTCGGCCTCGGCCCCGAGGGCGTCGTCGCGACGAACGGCCGCATCCACGAGGAGCTCCTCGCCGTGCTCGCCGAGGCGGAGGCGGAGGCGCATGCGGAGGCGCGGGCCGCCGCGCCGGCGGGCGAGTGAGCCCCGGCATGCCCGAGCCGCCGATCACCCTCGCGACCCCCGCGCTCCTCTTCTCGGCGATCTCGCTCCTGATGCTCGCGTTCACGAACCGCTTCCTCGCCCTCGCCGCGCTCGTGCGGAGCCTCCACGCGGCCTACAAGGAGCGGCCGGACGAGGTGCTCTTCGGGCAGATCAGGAACCTCCGCACCCGCATCCACCTCATCCGCTGGATGCAGGTCGCGGGCATCGCGAGTCTCCTCCTGTGCGTCTTCAGCATGTTCCTCATCTACGTGAGCGAGCTCCGCGCGGCCCAGGTCGTCTTCGGCGCGGGGCTCGTGCTGATGATCGCCTCGCTCGCCCTCTCGATCTGGGAGATCCAGATCTCGGTCCACGCCCTCGACCTTCACCTCGCGGACATCGAGAAGGGCGGGAAGGCCGACGGCCGATCCGCGGGATAATCGTCCCGCCCTGCCGCCCGTGCCCGGGTGGTGAAACTGGCAGACACGCGGCCCTTAAAAGGCTGTGAGCGAAAGCTCGTGTCGGTTCGATCCCGACCCCGGGCACACCCGCCGGCCGGGCTCCGATCGACAATTGCGTTCCGGAAGGAAATCGGGCATACTCCCCGACGAGTCAGTCGGCAGTTTGCTCTTGCGCGCACGGAGAAGCCGCCCACGGAGGGCGGCTTTCGCTTTGTGTGAAGCGATCGTGCGGCGCGCGGTTGGAGTATCCGGCTGGCAACAGGCCCAGGGAGGGCCGAACGTACATGATCGAAGGTACCGTCAAGTGGTTCAACGAGTCGAAGGGCTTCGGCTTCCTGTCTCGTGAGGGTGGTCCGGACGTGTTCGTCCACCACTCGGAGATCCGGGCCGAGGGCTTCCGCACCCTGAACGAGGGTGACAAGGTCCGTTTCGAGGTCGTGGACAGCCCGAAGGGGCCCCGCGCCGCGAACGTCACGGTCGCCCGCTAACCACTCGTAGAGCCGCACCAGAAGGCCCGGGGCAGGCGCCCCGGGCTTTTTCATTTTCGGAGGGGCCCGCGCTACTTCTTCCTCCACTCGTCCTTCGGCCCGAGGACCGAGGCGGGCCCCGCGCCGTCGAGCCACGCGCGGGCCGCGGGATCGCCGCGCAGCGCCTCGTCCCAGAAGGCCGTGCCGACGGCCAGGATCGCCCGGTGGTGCGCCGGGTTCCGCGGCTCCCGGTCCTTCGCCAGCTCGCGGTCGGTGAAGGCCGAGTGCTCGGCACCGTCGAGGACGAGCTCATACTTGCTCCCCGGCGGCAGCGCGTCGAACACCGCGCGGCGCGACAGGACGGTCGCGTTGCCGATCGGGGCCACGTCGCGGGTGCCGGTCATCAGCATCCACGGGACGCGCACCGACGAGAACGCGGTGGCCGTGCGCGCCTCGTCCCGCGGGGAGGAAGGGCTCATCGCCAGGGCCGCCGCGATCCGCGCGTCCGTGAGCGCGGGCCCGCGCCCCGCGAAGCTCTGGCCGCTCACCGCCTGCGTCGTGACCGCGCCGAACGAATGGCCGGCCATGCCGACGTGCCCGAGGTCGAGCCGGCCGGCGAGGGCGGTCGCGGCCTCGCCCGCCTGCCAGCGCGCCAGCGCGTCGAGCACGGCGCGCACGTCGCCGGCGCGCTCGAGGAAGCTGCGCGGGTTGGCCGCGCGCCGCAGCGCCTCCCTTCGGCCGCCCGCCGGCGCCTCCCTCCAGACGGCGTCGTCCGATCCCGGGTGCTGCATCATCACGACGACGTAGCCGCGGGCCGACCAGTGCTCGCCCAGGTAGACGTAGCCGAGGCGCGCCGAGCCGCCGAGGCCGTGGCTGAACAGGACGACGGGCGCCGGCCGCCGGTCGCTCGGCAGGTACACCCGCAGCGGGATCTCGCGCCCGCGGCCCGCGTCGTTCACCGCGAGGTCGACCGTCTCGGCGCGCCACCCGGCCGGGATCGCGAGCGGGTCGTAGGCCGGGCCGGCCGCGGCGAGGCCGGCGAGCGCGAGGCCGCCGAGCAGGGCGAGGGCATGGGGCGCGATCGGGCGGGGCATCGGTCCTCCTCAGCGGCATTGGACCACGCCGCCGCCGTCCCGGATGCATCGACGGCCGGACCGATCCGGCCCCCGGCCCCGAGCGCGGCCGGCCCGGGAGGGCGTACACTACCGTTCAGCGGAGAGCCGCCCCCGACCCCCCGTTTCTCCCTCCGGCCGGGGCCGCGCCAACCCGACAGTGCCCTTGGACTACGCCCGGACGGGACGCCTCGCTCCCGGACGGTCGGGTGTCTTTTCTCGGATCGGACGCGTTCGGGCCACCCGGAGGCGTGAACGGTGAGCCTCAATCCGAACCGGTCGAAGCAGGCGACGATCGCCTCCCTCGTCCGGAAGGCGCGCTTCGCCGAGGCCCGTGGCCGCATTCTCGAGACGATCGACCTGCTCCGCGAGGTCGCCGAGCTCGACCCGGACGACCGGCGGACGCTGCACCACCTCGGCGACATCTTCCGCCTGCGCCTCAACCGGATGAGCGACGCGGCGACGTGGTACGCGCGCGCGGCGCGGGCCCTCGAGCGCGACGACCTGCCGATCCGGGCGATCGCGGTCTGGCGCATCGTCCTCCAGTGCAACCCGCTCGACGTCGAGGCCCACGAGCGCATCGGCGCCCTCTACGTCGAGACGAACCGCCTCGGCGACGCGCGCGTCCACTGGGCCCGCTCCGAGCAGATCCTGCAGCAGGCGGGCCTCGGGCGCGACGCCGCGATCCTCCGCGCGCAGCGCGAGGCGATCGAGCCCTCGCTGCCGGAGCCGGCGGCCGTCCCCGAGGCGGGGCTCGAGGACGCGCTCGTGGGCGAGGCGCTCTCGCGCGACCCGCTCGCGGAGACGACCCGCATCCCCTCGCTCTCCTGGCTCGCGCGGCCGGAGGCCCCGCCCGACGCGGCGCCCGACCCGGCCGCCGACCCGGACCTCGCGGAGCACGTCGCCGAGCGGGTCGACACCGGGCGCTCCTACCTCCACTACGGGCTGCACCCCGACGCGCGCCGCGTCTTCGAGGAGGCGCTCGCGCTCGCGCCCGACCACGTCGAGGCGCGCGAGCTGCTCGCCCACGTCTGCCGCGAGCTCAACGACACCTCCGCCGCGACGTACCACCTCGAGGTCCTCGGCCAGATCCGGCGCCGGCACGGCTCGACGGCCGAGGCGGCGATCCCGTCGCCGACGGGCGACCTCGACCCGGCCGCGATGACGATCGTCCTGCCGATGGCGGCGGCGGCTCCGGCGCTCGCGCGCGTCGAGCCCGCTCCGGCGGCGCCGGCGCCTGCGCCGGTCGTCGAGGAGCCGCTCGTTCTCCCGCCGTTCGAGGAGTGGGGCTTCCTGGCCGGCGGCGGCGGGGCGCCGCCCGAGGAGCCGAAGGGCGACGAGCGGTCCGCGGCGGCGATCGAGCCGGAGGCCGCGACCGCCGGCGAGGATCTCTTCGCCGACCTCATGGACGACGTCGGCGGCGACTTCGAACGGATGGTCGAGCGGGCTCGCGACGACACCGGCCACGAGTGACGGCTCAGGCCCTCACCCCGGGCGCGCGCTCCGCGTCGGCCAGGCGGCGGTCGAGGGCCGCGACCCGCGCTGGGTCGGGCGCCCGGCCCGCGAACGCGGCCGCGTAGTAGACCTCGACGGCCTCCCGGCTCGCGTCGACGAGCGGCGCGGGCGCCGTCGCCGGCAGGCGACGCAGGTGCTCGGCCAGGCCGCGCGCGGGCGGCCGCGGCGCGCCGGCCCGCGCCCACTGCTTTCGAGCCGCGCGAGCAGCCGCCGCAGCTCCGCAGGCGCGGCGGCCTCGGCCGTCGGCCGCGCCGCGGCCCCGCGCCGCAGCCGGCGCCACCCCACGACCGCGCCGGCGACCGCGGCCGCCAGCAGCAGGGCGGCCGCGGCGCGCGCCGTCAGCAGACGCTCGAGCGCGCGACCGGCCGAGGCGAGCGTCCGTGCGGCGAGCTCGCGCCAGGCCCCGGACGACGCGAGCGCCCACAGCTGGGCCGCCGCGGCCTTCAGGCCTTCCACCCACTCCGCGAGCGCGGCGAGCCGCCGGCGCGGGTGGACCGCCGCGAAGTCCGCGGGCGGCGTCGGGTCCGCCTCGACCCAGCCCTCGCCCGGGATCCACGCCTCGATCCACGCGTGGGCGTCGCGGTCGCGCACGACGTGGTGGTCGCCGGCCTCGGTCTGCGGGCCGACGGCGAAGCCCTTGACGTACCGCGCCGGCACGCCCTGCAGCCGCAGCAGCACCGCGGCCGCGGTCGCGAAGTACTCGCAGTAGGCCGCGCGCTTGTCGAACAGGAACTCCGCGAGCGGGTCGCTCGTGCGGAAGGGGCCCGGCGCGAGCGTGTAGCGGTAGCCGGCGCGCAGGTGGCCGAGCGTGCGCGCGAGCTTCTCGCGGTCGTCGCGCGCGCCGGCGGCGAGCGACGCGGCGAGAGCGCGCACGCGCGGGTCGACGGCCGGCAGCGCGAGCGTCCGCGGGCCGTCCGGGTCGCCGCCCGCGGCCCGCCGGCTGGCCACCCCGTAGAGGGCGGGCACCTCGGCGGTGGCGAGGGCCCCGGGCGCCCGCCACTCGATCCACGGCACGGGCGCGCGCACGATCACCGCGCCGGCCGGCACGACGAGCGGGAGGCCGTCGCGGACGGCCGGGACGACGCGCGTCTCGATCGCGGCCGGCGCGAAGGCCTCCGCCGCCTCCCGCCCCGGCAGGAGGAAGAACCGCCCCGCCGCGCCCGCGAGGACGGGCGGCGGCCCGTCGAGCGGCCGCAGGGCCGACCGCGGCCCGGGCGACGTCGACCACTGCCGGCCGTCGAAGCGGTCGTGGACGTACCCGCGCAGGAGCCCCGGCTCGCGCGTCCACGCGCGCAGCACCACGCGGTCCGACTGCGCGAGCGAGGCCACGTCGCCGAGCGACGATCCCTCGGAGAGCCCGGTCGCGTCGCCGGCGATCGCCCGCGCGACGGCGCGCTCCACGTGGGGCTGGGCGAGCGGCAGGAAGACGACGAGGAACGCGGCGAGGCCGGCGGCCGCGCCGAAGAAGCTCGCGAGAGCGCGGCGGGTCGGCCTCGGGCCGCCCGCGGCCACCGCCCACGCCCACAGCAGGACGGCCGCGGCCGTGGCCGGCAGCAGGAAGCGCGGCGGCACCCGCGAGAGGGCCGTGCTCGCGACGAACTCCGGCCGCGAGTGGCCGAGGCCCGCGGCCACCAGGAGGGCTACCGTGGTCGGCACGAGGAACCGCGGCCGGCCGAGGTCGCGCGGCGCGAAGAGGCCGAGCGTCACGAGGCCCGCGAGCGTGAAGCCCAGGATCGTGGCCCACTCGCGGCCGGGCGCCTCGGGGATGATCGGGACCTGCCGCGAGAGCACGGTCACGAGCGCCGCGCCCGCGCAGGCCGCGAGCGCGAGGAGCCGCAGGGCGGAAAGGACGAAGCCGGGCAGCGCGGGCAGCCGCACCCGGGCCGACGCCCCGAGGAGCACCGCCGCGCCCACGACGACGGCCGGCCACGGCAGGCCGTCGCCGGAGGCGAGGCGGAAGGTCGCGATCGCGGCGATGCCGGCCGCGGCGAGGAGGCGCTCGGGCCTCACGGCTCGGCCTCCAGCCGCCGCTCCACGTCCTCGACGCTCAGGAACGCGCCGCCGCCGAGCTCCTCGCCGACCGGCGCGAACGACTCGGGCGCCGTCCCGCGCCGCACGAGCACGACCCGCACCGCGACGCCCTGCGCCCGGATCCGCCGCAGGAAGGCGAGCCGCGGCTCGTCCCAGTCGAGGAGCACGGCCACGACCGTCGTCAGCCGCGCGAGCCGGTCGAAGAGCCGCGGGGTCGCGTCCTCGAACGGCGCGAGCGCGCACGGCTCGACGCAGGCGAGCACGCGCAGCACGTTCTCGAGCGAGCCGAGGCTGCGGCCGGCCGTCACCTCGTGGAGCTCGGGCCCGGCGATGAGCACGTCGACCACCTCCTCGCTGCGGGCGAGGTGGTCGGCGAGCGAGGCGAGCACCGACACCGCCGCCTCGAACGCGTCGAGCTTCTCGCGGCGCGCCCGGCGGGGGACGAACGTGTCGAGGACGAGGGCGATGCGCGAGAAGTACTCCTCCTGGTGCTCCTTCACGACGGGCTTCCCGCGCCGGGCCCACGAGCGCCAGTGGATGCGCCGCAGCGGGTCGCCGGGACGGTACTCGCGGGTGCCGACGAACTCGATCGAGTCGCCGACGCTCGACGCGAGCGGGATGCCGCCGGGCTGGTGGCGGCGGCCGACCGGCACGGGGAACTCGTCGACCGCGAACGTGCGCGGGTACACGAGGGCCACGCGGTCGGGCTGGCGGACCCGCGCCGTGCAGAGGAGGCCGAGGGCGTCGGTGCCGGCCGCCATCACCCCGGGCAGGGCGAAGCGGCCCCGGCGCGCGGCCGTCACCTCGAGCCGCACGCGGGCGGGCCGGCCGGTCGCGCCGTCGACGAAGGCCTCGTCGGGCGAGACGCGGATGCTGGCCGCGTCGCCGAGCGGGGCGGGCCGCGAGACGACGACCGGGCCCGGCGCCGGGCCGCCTTCGAGCGGCGCGATCTCGACGCTCGTCGCGACCGTGCGGCCGGCGGTGAGCGTCGTCGGCAGCGCGCCGCGGATCTCGACCCGCGGGGCGCGCCGCGCGGCGAGGACGAGGGCCACGACGAACGGGCCGGCCGCGAACGCGAAGAGGACGAACGCCAGGGCCTGCCGCGTGTCGACGCCGAGGAACGCGAGGGCGAGGGTGAGGAGAAAGAGGGCGCGGCCGCGCGAGGTGAGCCGCTGCGTCCAGACCCGCCGGACGAAGCGGTAGAGGTACGAGCGCTCGACGAGGGGCCGGCGCGCGGCCATCGCGGCTCAGAGCCTCACGGGCACGGAGTCGAGGATCTCGCGCACGACGTCGTCGCGCCGCACCCCCGAGTAGCGCGCCTTCGTCTCGAGGCCCAGGCGGTGGGCGAGGACGGCCACCGCCTGCGCCTTCACGTCCTCGGGGATCGCGTGGTCGCGGCCCTCGAGGAACGCGCGGGCCTGCGTCGCGCGGAAGAGCCACAGCGTGCCGCGCGGCGAGCAGGCGAGCTGGACCGACGGGTGGCGCCGCGTCGCCTCGGCGAGGTCGACCATGTAGCGGGCGAGCGGGCGGGCGACGCGCACGCGCCGCACCTCGGCCTGGAGCGCCAGCACCTGCGCCGCGTCGAGCACCGGCGCGACCGCGTCGACCGGGTGGCTCTCGGCCTGGCTGAAGAGGATGTCGACCTCGCGCTCCGCCTCCGGGTAGCCGAGGGCCACCCGCAGCGCGAAGCGGTCGAGCTGCGCCTCGGGCAGCGGGTAGGTGCCGTGGAACTCGACGGGGTTCTGGGTCGCGACCACGAGGAACGGCGAGGGCAGCGGCCGCGTGACGCCGTCGGCCGAGACCTGGCCCTCGCTCATCGCCTCGAGGAGGGCCGACTGCGTGCGCGGGGAGGCGCGGTTCACCTCGTCGGCCAGCAGCACGTTCGTGAACACCGGCCCCGGCTTGAACTCGAAGCTCCCGTCGCGCGGGTCGTACACCGAGGTGCCGAGGATGTCGGTCGGCAGCAGGTCGGGGGTGAACTGCACCCGCTTGAAGTCGCCGCGGAAGGAGCGGGCGAGCGCCTTCGCGAGCGTCGTCTTCCCGACGCCCGGCACGTCGTCCATGAGCAGGTGCCCGCCGGCCAGGAGGGCGACGACCGCCTGGTCGATCGCCTCGGCCTTCCCGAGGATCACCCGTCCGAGCTGGGAGCGCAGCGCGTCGATCTTGTCTCGCACGGCCGAGATCGTATCGCGGGGGAGGGGCCGTCCGACGGCGGGGCAGTGTGACCCCGGCCACGATCCCCGGGGCCGGGGCTTTCGTTATCCTCCCGGGGCGGAGGATCGATGACCTTCTCGTTGCGCGCGGACAGGCGGCTCGTCCGGGCCGGGGCGCGCAGCCGCCGGTTCCTGCGCGTCGAGATCGAGGCGCCGCGGGTCGCCCGCGCCGGGGGCGGCCGCCTCCCCGTGAACCTCGCCTTCGTCGTCGACCGGTCCGGGTCGATGGAGGGCGAGAAGATCGAGCGGGCCCGCGACGCGGCGATCCAGGGCATCCGGGCCCTCTCTCCCGAGGACCGCTTCGCGGTCGTCGCCTACGACCACGAGGTCGAGGTCGTCGTCCTCTCCGCCCCGGCGACGGACGAAGCCAAGGCCGAGGCCGAGCGCCGCGTCCGGCAGATCGAGGCCCGCGGCAGCACCAACCTCCACGGCGGCTGGGAGCGGGGCTGCCGCGAGATCCAGGGCGGCCTCGCCGGGACGGACGTCGCCCGCTGCCTCCTCCTCACCGACGGCCGCGCGAACGCGGGCGTGCAGGACCACGGCGACGTCCTCGGGCGCGTCGCGGCGATGCGCCGCCAGCGGGTCGCCACGTCGGCCTTCGGCATCGGCCGGGACTTCGACGAGGTGTTCCTCGCCGGCATCGCCGAGGCGGGCGGCGGCAACTTCCACTTCGTCGAGACGGCCGCGCAGATCCCAACCTTCCTCGAGGGCGAGGTCGGGGAGGCGCTCGCCGTCACCGCGCGCGACGCGGTGCTCGTGATCGACGCCGGGGAGGGCGCCGCGGTCGCCTCGCTCAACGACTTCCCCTGCGCGCGGAAGGAGGACGGCCTCTGGCGCGTCGAGCTCGGCTCCCTCGTCTCGGGCCAAAGGCTCGACCCCATCGTGGGCGTCACCTTCCCGGAGGGCGAGCCGCGGGTCGTGCGCGACGTGAAGGTCCGCCTCGAGGACGCCGACGGGGCGTTCGGCCGCGCGGCCCAGGGCCTCTCGTTCACCTACGCCGGCCACGCGGAGAACGACCGCCAGGACCGCGACCGCGTCGTCGACCGCCGCGTCGCCGCGCTGTACGCGGCGCGCGTGAGCCGCCAGGCCCTCGAGCGCAACCGCGCGGGCGACCTCGGCGAGGCGCGTCGCCTCCTCGCCCTGTGCCGCGAGCGCATCCTCCGCTACGCGGGCGACGATCCCGAGCTGCGGCGCATCGCCGGCGACCTGCACGACAAGATCGAGCGCCACCGCGCCCCGATCGACGACGTCGCGACGAAGACGCTCTTCTTCTCCGAGACGATGGCTCTCAAGGCGCGGCCCGCGCCGGCCGCGGCCCGGCCCGCGCCGTCGAGCCGGTCGCTGAACATGGCCGTCGCCGCGCCCGCGGAGCTCGCGCCCATCGTCCGCCGCGCGCTCGAGCACCTCACGGCGGCGGAGCCGGAGCTCTTCGGCGGCGTCGAGCTCGAGGCGGGCGAGACCGCCGAGGCCGAGGCCACCCTCGCCGCCGGCGCCGAGATCTCGATGGTCGCGAAGGGCGCCCCGCTCCCGCCGATGCCGGGCGGGCCGCTGCGGGTCGTCTTCACCACCCGCCGCCTCGGCGACGCGTCGCCTTTCCACTGGCACGGCCTCCACCGCACGGCCGTCGTCTCGCTGGCCGACTGGCGCGACACGCCCGTGGCCGAGGCGGTGGCCGCCTACGAGATCGCGCTCCACTCGCTGCGCGCGATGGCCCGCGGCTTCGACCCCGGCGCCCTCTTCCACGTCGACCCGCGCGACTGCTTCTTCGACATCGCCGACACCCCGCCGGAGGTCGAGCGCCGCCTCGCGGCCGGCGGCCTGTGCCCGGCCTGCGCGCTCGCCCTCGCCTCGTCCGGCATCGCTGCGGCGACGGTCCTCGCCCTCGCCCGCACCGTGAAGCTGCTCGCCTCGCCGCCCACGGCCGTCCACTGACGCGAGCGCGCCAATGACATTGGCGCGCTTGCGGCTGGCGACCCCCGCACAAGACAGACGATCCGCCGAAGTAGTGCGATCTCCCCATGACAGGGAGGGGGGGCGTCGGTATACCCTGTGGCTCGCGTCTGGCCCCGCGGCCCTCGCCGCGGCCGGCCGGGCGCTTCGAGGAGCGTCCCCGGTGCACGATCTCGCACGGAGCGACACCGTCCTCTGGCGGACGGCGGCCACGCGCCGCCGTGAAGGGCTGCCGCGCGCCGGGGCCGCAAGCCCGCCCGCCGCATGACGGCTCCCGACCCCGGGCGCCCCGAAGCCCTCCTCGACACGGCCGAGTCGCTCCTCGCCGGCGCCCTCCGCATGCCGGCGGGCCTGCGCGCGCGCGCCGCGGCGCTCCTCGCGCGCCAGGCCCTCGAGCAGGCCCTCGACGCGTTCTGGACGCGCCGCGCGCCCGACGTGCGGCGCTGCCGCACGCGGACGCAGATCCAGTGCCTCGCCGCGTGGCTCGATCCCGAGCCCGTGGCCGCCGCCGCCACCGCGTGGAACCGCCTCTCGGAGGCCTGCCACCACCACCCCTACGACCTCGCGCCCTCGCCGGCCGAGCTGCGCGCGTGGATCGCCTCGGTGCGGACCTTCTGCGACGGCGCGCTTCCGAAGCGCGACCGGGAGCCCGACGCGAATGCGTGAGAGAAGGAGGGAGGAGCTAGTCCGCCCAGAGCCGGCCCAGCTCGAGCGCGACGGCCTCGAACGGCTGGGCCCGGACGACGGCCGCGTCTTCCCAGACGCCGACGATCGTCCACGCGCCGTCACGCAGCCGCAGCACCTCGAGCGTGCGATCCGTGGGCTTGACGAGCCAGGCGTGCGCGACGCCCGCCTCGGCGTAGGCCCGAAGCTTGCGCCCCCGGTCGACGCGCTCGGTGGAGGGGGAGAGCACCTCGCAGACCCAATCCGGAGCGAGCGAGAAGAACGCCTCGTCCGGCATGCGCGGCAGCCGATCCCTCCGCCACCCGCCGAGGTCCGGAACGAGCACGTTCTCGCCGAAGTGCAGCTCGGGCTCGAGCAGGATCCACCAGCCTCCGGGGCCACCCGCGCCCTGGTCGAAAGGCCCGTGGAGAGAGCCGACGAGCGCGGTGTGAGCCACCGCGTGCCGCGGCGCCGGCCGCGGGCTGAGAAACAGCTCCCCGTCGAGGATCTCCGCCACCTTGTTCTCCGGGGCGTTCAGCACGTCCTCGTAGGTCGCGCGCTTCATGGTCTGGGGCTCCGCGGGGCTCGGCTGCGACCAGTCTACGCCCCCGCTCGAAGCCGCCGCAACGTTGCTGCCTCCCACGCCTCACCTCCGATGCCACGGATGCTGGCACCGCGAGTGGACAGGGTAGGTCCGCATGCCTGAGACCACACTGCGCGACGTCGTGGACCCCTGGCGGAAGCGACGAGCGACGTCAGGAAGCCTCGTGTCGCTGAGGCCGAGCGTCGAACCTCAGGGCTCGCGGACCAGGCGCTCCGAGCTCACGACGCAACCTCGACGTACTCGGCCGTGGCCGACGGTTCCGGGACGGGCAGGTGGTCCTCGCGAAGGCCGCGCAAGTGTGCTTCGACCGCCTCGTGCATGCGAGCCTTCGTCTCCTGGGGCGTCGAGCCGGTGGCGACGCAGCCCGGGAGGTCCGGCGAGTACGCGGAGTAGTTGCCGTTGGCCCTTTCCAGAACGACCAGGAAACGTCGCATCACCGCTCCTCGGATTCCCGTTCGTCTCCGAATGCCCAACGAGCCTCTACTCGGCGATCGGTCTGAGCAGCTCCCCGGCGACGCGGTTGGTCAACGACGCCACGTCAGGAGGCCTCGTGGCGCTGAGGGCGATAGGACGGAGCCGGGACGGGCTTGCCTTCGGCGCGCGCCGCCTCGAGCCAGGCTTCCTTCGCGAGCTCGACCTGCGCCAGGGCCTCGGAAGGAGTGGAGCCGAACGCCGAGCAGGCCACGAGGTCGGGAATGTCGGCGATGTAGCCCCCGTCCTCGTCGCTCCAGAAGATATTGATGTGGTAGTCGCTCACGGCTCGCTTCCCAGACCGAGATTATATCGCTCCACCAGGTCGAGCAGCTGCCTCACCTGGTACGGCTTGGCCTTGCCGTTCACCGACTGCAGGTTGATGAGTTCCGGCACCGAGGGGTGCGAGTAGATGTGGTGGCTGCCCCTGACACGCGAAAGTCGGAAGCCGAACGCTTCGGCCAACCGGCACAGGTCGGCGAAGCGGAGGTTTCTCGCGCCCGCACGAGCCTGCTCCAGGATCTTCTCGGCTCCCACAGCCCGAGTCTACCGGGGAGGACGGACCGACCAGGTCCGGGATGACGTTCATGCCTGAGACCACACTGCGCGACGTCGTGCTGAAGCGGCTCGACGAAGAGGCCGACGGCGACAACCAGTGGTACCCGCTCGTGCTCGCGGCGCTCGAAGGCGCGCAAGAGCTGCGGAAGCAGCTCGAAGAAGGCGCAGCGGCCAGCGCCAGCGCGCCTGCCGCAGCGGAAACGGCAGTAGCTACTGCCACAGCCACCCCCCGCGTCGCCTACCTCAAGACCCTCACCGTCGAAGGCTTCCGCGGCATCGGCGAGAAGGCCACGCTCGACATCACTCCCGGCCCCGGCCTCACACTGGTCGTCGGCAGAAACGGCTGCGGCAAGTCCAGCTTCGCCGAGGCCCTCGAGCTCCTCCTCACCGGCCAGACCTACCGCTGGCTGAAGCGCAGCGAGGTCTGGAAGGGCGGCTGGCGAAACCTCCACCACGACCGCGCCGCCCTCGAGGCGACCCTCGCCCTCGAGGGCGAGAAGGGCGCGTGCACGGTCGCGCGCGAGTGGGCGAGCGGGGAGGAGCTCGACGCCCCCCGGACGACCGCGCAGGTCCACGGCAAGCCGAAGGGCGAGCTCGGCGACCTC
>JAXLRD010000077.1:0-31650 GCA_046331285.1 Vicinamibacteria bacterium | reverse complement strand
CCGCGGATCGCCGGCCTCGACGGCGCCCGCTGCGTGGTCGTCGGGGGCGCGGGCTTCATCGGCTCGACGCTCGCGCGGGTCCTGCTGCTCGCCGGGGCCGACGTGCTCGTCTACGACAACCTCGCCACCGGGTCGACGGCGAACCTCGAGGGCTGCGCCGCGGAGGCCGGCCGGGAGCCCGCGTTCCTGCACGGCGACGTGCGCGACGCCGAGAAGCTCGCCCGCGCGCTGCCCGGGGCGCGCTTCGTCTTCAACCTCGCGTGCCTCGGCGTCCGGCACTCGATCCACTCGCCCCGCGAGAACCACGAGGTCAACGCGGCCGGCGCGCTGGTGCTCCTCACCGAGGCCCGGCGGGCCGGCGTCGCGCGGCTCGTCCACGTGTCGTCCTCGGAGGTCTACGGCACCGCGCGGACGGCCCCGATGACCGAGGACCACCCGACCGATCCGCACACGGTCTACGGCGGGAGCAAGCTGGCCGGCGAGTGCTACGCGCGGGCGTTTCACCGCTGCTACGGCTTCGACGCGGTGGTGCTCCGGCCCTTCAACGCCTACGGCCCGCGATCGCACCACGAGGGCGACTCGGGCGAGGTCATCCCCCGCTTCGTGGTGCGAGCGCTCGCGGGCCGGAGCCTGACCGTCTTCGGCGACGGGACGCAGACCCGCGACCTCACCCACGTCTACGACACCGCGGCCGCGATCGCGCGAGCCGCGATCGCTCCCGGCGTCGCCGGCCAGACGCTGAACGTCGGGTCGGGCGAGGAGCACTCGATCAACGATCTCGCAGCGCTCGTGCGGCGGCTCGTCGGCCGCGACGACGTCGCGGTGGAGCGCGTCGCCTCCCGCCCCGGTGACGTCCTGCGCCTCGTCGCCGATTCGTCCCGCGCCGCCCACTCTCTCGGACATCGCGCGTCGGTGAGCCTCGAGACGGGCGTCGCGGACCTCGTGGAGCGCACGCGGCGGCTGGGCGGCGAGCGGCTGGCCGCCCTCGCCGCCGCCATGCGCGTGCGCAACTGGGAGTGACGGTGGCGGCGCGGGTTCCACTCGTGCGGCCCGACCTCGGCGAGGCCGAGGCGGAGGCCGCCGCGCGGGTCGTCCGGTCGGGCTGGGTCACCCAGGGGCCCGAGGTCGCCGCCTTCGAAGCCGAGTTCGCGGCTGCGGTCGGCGCGGAGCACGCCGTCGCCGTCTCGAACTGCACCGTCGCCCTGCAGCTCGCGCTTTCGGCCGTGGGAGTGCGCCCGGGCGACGACGTGGCGACGGCGAGCCACAGCTTCATCGCCACCGCCAACGCCATCGTGGCACTCGGCGCGCGCCCGGTGTTCGTGGACGTCGAGGAAGACACCTTCGGGATGGACCCCGGGCGGCTGGAGGCGGCCCTCACCCCGCGCACCCGGGCCGTCCTCTGCGTGCACCAGCTCGGGATCCCGTGCGACCTCGAGGGCATCCTGCGCCTCGCGGGAGCGCGGGGGCTGCCGGTCGTCGAGGACGCGGCCTGCGCGCTCGGGAGCGAGGCTTCGTGGCAGGGCCGGAGCGAGAGGATCGGGCGCCCGCGCGGCGCGGTCGCCTGCTTCTCCCTCCACCCGCGGAAGGTGGTGACGACGGGCGACGGCGGTGTCCTCACCACCGGCGACGCGGCGCTCGCCGCCGCCTTCCGGCTGCGCCGCCAGCACGCGATGTCGATCCCCGACACCGTCCGGCACCAGTCGCAGAGCGTCGTTTACGAGGAGTACGTCGAGCCCGCGTTCAACTACCGGCTGACGGACCTTCAGGCGGCGGTCGGCCGGCCGCAGCTCGCTCGTCTCGGCGCGATCGTCGAGGAGCGCCGGCGGCTCGCGGCCGTGTACCACCAGGCCCTCGCGGACCACGCCGTGCTCGCACCGCCGCGCGAGCGGCCCGGGGTGCGGGCGAACTGGCAGAGCTACCCGGCGCGCCTTCGCGCGGGCGGCGCGGAGCTCCAGAGGGACGTGCTCCAGTTCCTGCTCGACCGCGGCGTCGCGGGCAAGCGCGGGGTGCACAACGCCCACCAGGAGCCCGCGTACCGCTCGTCGGGCGCGGCGTGGAGCTGCGGGCCCGGAGCGTGCGGCCGCGACCACGCGGCGGGAACGTGCCCGCGGCTCGCCACGAGCGAGCGGCTGCGCGACACGACCGTGCTGCTGCCGCTCTTCCACGGGATGAGAGAGGACGAGCAGGCGCAGGTGCTGGACGCGCTCGCGGCGCTCCACCGCGGCGCCGGGAGGACGCGATGAGCCACCCCGGGCGGGACGCCGGCCACGATCGAGAGAACTTCATTCGCGTGGCGCCGGACGTGGAGCTCGGCGAGGGGGTGCGGCTGTTCTCCTTCGTGAACCTCTACGGCTGCCGCGTGGGCGAGGGCACCCAGATCGGCGCCTTCGTCGAGGTCCAGCGCGGGGCGCGGATCGGGGCCCGCTGCAAGATCTCGAGCCACACGTTCGTCTGCGAGGGCGTGACGATCGAGGACGAGTGCTTCGTCGGCCACGGGGTGCTCTTCATCAACGACCGCCACCCGGCCGCCGTCAACCCGGACGGCTCGCTCAAGGGGGCGTCCGACTGGGTCTGCGAGCCGACGCGTGTCGGCCGCCGCGCGAGCATCGGATCCGGCGCCGTGATCCTGTGCGGCCTGACGATCGGAGAAGGGGCCCTCGTCGGAGCCGGGGCGGTGGTCACGAAGGACGTGCCGCCCGGAGCCGTCGTGGCCGGCGTTCCCGCGCGAGTCCGGGCGCGCGGGGGACGCTGAGGCGTCAGGGCGCGAGCGGGCGGGCCGGAACGCCGGCGACGCGGGCGCCCGCCGCGACGTCGCGGGTGACGACGGCCCCCATGCCGACCAGGGCGTCGCGCCCGATGCGGACGCCCTCGCGGACGACGCAGCCGATGCCGAGGTAGGCCCCCGGCTCCACGACGACGCCGCCCGCGAGCAGGGCGCCCGCGCACAGGATCGCGCCCTCGCCCACGACGGCGTCGTGGTGCACGACCGCGTTGTAGTAGACGAGGGCCGCTCGATCGAGCCGCGCGTCGACCGCCACGCGGGCCCCCGGGTAGACCACGACCCCGGGGCCGAGCGAGGCGAGCGCGGAAACGGTCGCCGAGGGATGGACGTAGGTGAGCCAGCCGGCGTCGGGCAGGCCCAGGCGGGCGACGATCTCGCCGCGGAGGCCCATACGGCGCGAGTTGGCGATCCCGAGGATGGCGCGCGCGCCCGCCGCGACCCGCTCCCGGGCCGCGTCGAGGCGGCCTTCGACCGGGACCCCGCACACGTCGCGCGTCCCGCCGGGATGCGCGTCGTCGAGGACGGCGAGCGCGACGCCGGGGCGCGTCTCGCGCAGGAAGCTCACGATCTCGGCCGAGCCGCGCCCGGCCCCGAGCACCACCACCCGCATCGCCGTGTCGTCGGCCACGCCCGAACTATAAGCGCCGCATCGCGGCCGGCGTCAAGGCGCCGCGGCGCCATCCCGCCGGCCGGCCGCGCCGTTCGGGTTATAACAGGCGACGAGTGCCCGGCGTGAACCCTCCTCCCGCGAACGAGACCGCCGCTCCGGCCGATCCCGCCGCGCGCCGCGCCCGCTCGCCCCTACGCCGCCGGCTCGTCGTCGGCGGCGCGGCGCTCTTCCTCCTCCTGAACGCCGCGGTGCGGGGACAGGCCCTCGTCGCCGGGCTCGGCGCGGCACGGGGCGGGCTCCTCCTCGCCGTCGCGGCGCTCGGCCTCGTCCTGCCGCGTGCGCGGCCGGCCTGGACCGGCCACGCGCTCGAGCTGTTCGGCGCCTCGCTCCTCCTGTACGGCTTTCACGCCTACCGCCCGCCGAGCCAGGCTCTCGAGCTCCTCGTCACCGCCTTCGCACTCGGGCTGCTCGCGCGGGCGCCGCGCGGCGCGTGGCTCGACGCGGCGGCCGGCTCGTGGCCGTTCCGCCTGCTCCTTCTCTACGCTTCGCTGGCTGCCGCGTCGCTCCTGCTGCTCCCTTCCCGCGTCCTCGCGCACCGGCTGTTCCTCGAGGGAAGCGCCTTCGGCCGCGCCGTCGTCGAGGCCTTCCCGAAGGACCCGCTCTACCCGATCGCCTCGGTCGACCGGCTCTGGCTGTTCGTCCTCTTCGCGGCGCTGCTGGCCGGGCAGGACGACGCGCGCGAGCTCCACCGGCGGCTCTTCCGCGGGATCGCGTGGGCCGCGGCGCTCGCCGCCGTTCTCGGGCTGCTCGACTTCGCCGGCCTCCTTCCGCTCGATCGCTACAACCTCGCGAACCTCTTCTACGGGCGGCGCTACCGCCGGCTCCAGTCCACCTTCGGGAACCCGAGCTGGTTCGCGTGCTTCGTCGCCTGCGCGCTGCCCTTCGTGCTGCTGCGCCTCCACGCGGCGCGAGGGCGGGCGCGCTGGGCGATGGCGGTTCTCCTCCCGCCCTGCGCGGCGGCGCTCTTCCTGTCGGCGGCCCGGGCCGCGTGGCTGGCCGCGCTGCTCGTCGGCGCGGGCGTCCTCGTCGCCGCGGTCGCGGCCCGCCGGAGCCGCCCGCGGCCGGCGAGGGCCGACGGCGCGGCGTGGCTCGCGTACGGGGCGACGGTCGCCACCGTCGCCGTCCTCGCGGCCGGGGCGGCGGTGACGCCGGCCGCGCGGATCGCGCCGACGGCCCCGGTCGGCCGCCTCGAGGGCCTGTCCCGCGAGATGCAGTACCGCGGCATCGGGACGAACTCGCCCCGGCGCCTGGCCGCCGCCTACGCGCGCGAGCTGGCCGCCGAGGCGCCTCTCCTCGGCCTCGGCTACGAGAGCTACAACCTGCACCTGCGCGCGCAGCTCGCGGTGGCGGGCTCGGGCGTCGCGCGGGCGGCTGCCGCCGCGGCCGTCGCCGACCCCGCGGAGACGGTGTTCGACGACAGCCACAGCACCTACCTCCAGGTGCTCACCGGCACCGGCGCCGCGGGCCTCGCGCTCTGGCTCGCCGCCGCCGCCGCGGGCCTCGCCCTCGCCGCCCGGACCGTCCGCGGCGGCGGAGGGGACGAGGCGCTCGCCGTCCTCGGCGGCCTCGTCGTCTTCCATTTCTACGGGCTCTTCCAGGGGATGGCCTACATACCGGTGAGCTTCCTCTTCTTCCCGCTCCTCACGAGCTACGCCGTCGCCCTGGCCGGTCGCGCGGTCGCGCCGACGTCGTCGTCGCGGACGAGGCTCGGCGTCGTCGCCGCCGTCTTGGCGCTGCTGGGCGCGGCCGTGCTCTACGCGGCCGACAACGGATACGCGGGCCTGAAGCGGCGCCTCGGTGTCACGGCGTACCTGCCCGACGAAGCCGAGGTTTTCGAGGGCTTCTACCGGCCCGAGACGGGCCCCGAGGGCGAGTTCCGCTGGATGCGGCGCCGGGCGATCGTGAACGTGGACCGCCCCGGGCCCTTCCGGCTCCGCTTCGACTGCCCCCACGCCGGCGCCGATCGCGATCCGGTCGTGCTGTCGTTCCGGTTCGAGGGGCGGGACGCGGGTCAGATCGTGTTCCGGCGTCCGGGGGCGGTGGAGCAGCGTTTCGACCTCGGCCGGCCGGGCGCTCTTCGCCTCTCGGTCTCCCGCACGTTCCGGCCGGCGGGAGACGCCCGCGAGCTCGGGATCGCGGTCAGCGCGATCCGATGGGAGTGACGCCTCCGCCCTCGGTCACGGCGGGCGAGTAGCCGGGGATCACGTCGCGGAGGCCCGCGACGACGGCGTCGCGGTCGCCGCGACGGGCCGCGTCGTGCAGGCGGTCGAGCTTCTCCCGCAGGTCCGCTCCCGGCCGGTCGACCGGCACGGCCCGCACCTTCGGACGGACCTCGCGGCTGCGCGCCGCCTCCTCGGGGGTCATCAGCTCCTCGTCGAGCTTCTCGCCCGGGCGCAGCCCGGTGATCACGATCCGGACGTCCTTGTCGGGCACGTGGCCGGAGAGCGAGATCATCATCCGCGCGAGGTCGAGGATGCGGATGGGCTCGCCCATCTCGAGGATGAGCAGCTCGCCGTGCCCGCCGAGGCCGGCGAGCAGCACGAGGCCCACCGCCTCGGGGATCGTCATCAGGTACCGCCGGCACTCCGCGTGGGTCACCGTGACCGGCCCGCCGAGCGCGATCTGCTCCTTGAAGAGCGGCACGACGCTGCCGGCGCTGCCGAGGACGTTGCCGAACCGCACGGTGCTGTAGCGCGTCCGCGACCGCGCCGCGCGCTCCTGGACGAGGAGCTCCGACACGCGCTTCGTCGCGCCCATGACGCTCGACGGGTTGACGGCCTTGTCGGTGGAGATGAGGACGAAGCGCTCCACCCCGGCGCGATCGGCCGCCTCGATGACGTTCCGGCAGCCGATGACGTTGTTCTTGACCGCCTCCTCGGGCGCCCACTCCATGAGCGGGACGTGCTTGTGCGCGGCGGCGTGGATCACGTCCTGGGGCCGGTACGAGTCCAGGAGCTGCTCGACGCGCGCCTCGTCCCGGATGTCGACGACCTGGGCGAAGACGGCGAGTCCGGGGTGCGCGTGCTGCAGGTGGCGGTAGAGGAAGTACAGGTTGTTCTCGTCGATGTCCGCGAGCACCAGCAGGGCGGGGCCGTGGGCGGCGATCTGGCGGCACGCCTCGCTGCCGATCGAGCCGGCGGCGCCCGTGACGAGGATCCGCCGGCCGCGGACGAGGCGCTCGAGCTCGTCCTCGTCGAAGCGGACCTCGTGGCGCGGCAGGAGGTGGTCCGGCGCGAGGTCGGCGAGCGCCGAGAGGTCGGCCCGGTCGTTGAGGTAGGCGAACGAGACCGGCACGACCTTGTAGCTCAGCTTGAGCTCGGCGCAGGCGGCGAGGATCTCGCGCACCCGCGAGGCGGGCAGGCGCGGGATCGCGAAGAGCAGCTGCTCGACGCCGCGGCTCTTCGCGATCTCGGGCAGGCGGTCGATCGAGCCGAGCACGGGCCGGCCGCCGATCCACTGGCCCCACTTGCGGCGGTCGTCGTCGACGAAGCCGATGACGTCGTAGGGGTGCTCGTCGGAGCGCATGAGGTCGCGCTGGAGGAGCTCGCCGGCCGACCCCGCGCCGACGATCACGGTGGCCTTGCGGGTGCCGGCCCGCGAGCGCGACTGCGCGAGGAGCCACGGCTGGGCCAGGCGCGGGGAGAAGCGGAAGGCGCCCACGAGGCTCGCGGTCAGGAAGAACTCCATCGCGAGGACGGAGCGCGGGGGGCCGGGGGTCTGGAGGAAGTAGAAGACGGCCACGAAGAGCGCCGTTCCGGTCAGCGCCGCGGCCACGACCCGCAGGGCCTCGTAGAAGCCGGAGAAGCGGAAGGACCAGCGGTGCAGGCCGAAGCCGAGGTGGAGCGAAAGGCGGATCGCGAGGAAGAGCGGCAGGAAGCGCCGGAAGATCGCGAGGTACTCGGCCGGGATCTGCCCGTCGAAGCGCAGCATGAACGCGGCGTAGAACGAGCTCACCACGATGAGCCCGTCGAGGGCGAGGATGAGGAGGAGGCGCTTCACGCCGCCTATCCCCTCCGGCACCCGCCAGGATGACTTCACGCCGCTCTCTCCACTCGCGCCAGGGCCCACTCGGCGGCGAACAGCGAAAGCGCCAGGCCGAGCACCGCCCACGTCCACGCCGGCTCCCCGCTGCTTCGCGCCGCGAGCGCCCCCGCGGTGAGCGCCACCGACCCGAGGCCGATCGCCGCCGCCACCCGCGCGTGGCCCGCGCGAGGGGCCAGCTGCTGGTAGAGGTGCTCGCGGTGCGCCTCGTACCAGCGCGCGCCGCGGGCCGCCCGCCGCGCGAGCGTCCACGCGGCGTCGGCGAGGAAGAGCCACAGGCTGAGGGCCACGAACAGCACGGCCGGCGAGCGGGACCCCGGAGGCGCCGCCAGCGGCAGCGCCGCGAGAGTGTACCCCAGGAAGTAGCTCCCGACGTCGCCGAGGAAGACGCTGGCCGGGGACCAGTTGTAGGGCAGGAACCCCGCCGCCGCGCCGGCGAGCACCGCTCCCGCGAGCGCCGAGAACGGGTCCCAGCCGGCGAGCGCGATCCCCGCCGCCGTCACCGTCGCCTGCACGGTCGCGATCCCGTCGATGCCGTCGAGGAAGTTGAAGAAGTTCACGACGCCCACGATCCACACGACCGCCGCGACGCCGCCCGCCGGCCCGAGCGGGACGTCGAGCGGCACGGGCAGGGGGAGCCGCTCGATTCCGCCCGTGACCGACACCACGATCCCGGCGACCGCGACCTGGGCCGCGAGGCGCACGAAGGGCGACAGCCCCCGACGGTCGTCCCAGAGCCCGACCAGGGCCAGCAGGACTCCTCCGGCTACGAGGGCCGCCGCGCCGGGCGCGCCGCTCCAGGCCGCCCGGCCGAGCCCGAGCCCCGCCAGCGTCGCGGCCAGGATCGCGGCCCCGCCGCCGCGCGGCACGACGCCCTGGTGCGACGAGCGCTCGTTCGGCCGGTCGAGGAGGCCGCCGCGGCGGGCGGCCTCGCGGAGGGCCGGCGTCAGCAGGAGCGCGATCGCGAAGGCGGCGGCCGTCTCCCCGAGGGCCATCACGGGATCATACGGGACGCCCGCGTTCCGGGGCGGCGCCCGCGGGTCTCAACGCAGGTACCACGCGAACGGGGCGGGGTCGAGGAACGGCGTCCAGTACCGCAGCGAGTCCGCGGCGAGGATCGCGCCGTCTGCCCACCGCAGCCCCAGCCACACGCCGACCACCGCCGCGGCGAGAAGCGTCGCCGCGCGCCGCCGGCGCCAGAGGGTGCGGTAGAAGGCGGGCTCGAGCAGCGGGGGGAGGGCCGCCGCGAAGAGCGAAGCCGTGACGGGCGCCACGTGGCGCATGCCGTCCGAGAAGAAGACGAGGAAGAGAGGCAGGTTGAACAGAAGCGGCCAGCCGACGAAGAGCGTGCGCCGCGCCGCGTGGCCGAGGCCGAGGCAGGCCGCGAAGACGAAGACGAGCGCGACGACCCCCGCGCCGCGGAGCCGCTCGTACACGACGTGCGGGTAGTTGACCGTGCCGTTCAGGGCGTTCACGTCCACGAACTCGAGGAGGCGGTGCAGGACGAGGTGGATCGCGTACACCGGGTAGGTGAGGGCGAACCGGCCGACGTCCCGCAGCGCGGTGTCGGAGGCGAGCTTCGACGTCGGCGGCACGCCCCGCTCGGCCGCCCACGTGAAGTAGCTCGGGTCCGCGGTCTGCCAGCGGAACTTGTGAGGCACCTGCCACAGCCCGATCCACGCGTTGTCCCCGACCGTGTTCGTAGTCATCGAGAACTCGCCGGTGTACTGGTACTTGTACGCGCCCCAGGACACGCCGATCGCGAGGGCGAGGGCCGCGGGGAGGGCGAGCCAGCGCCAGCGGCGGAAGTAGAGGAGGAGCGACACCGCTCCCCAGCCGGCGAGGCCGTCCGGCCGCATCAGGAACCACAGCGCGAACGCGGCGTGGACGAGGAGGTGATCGGCCAGCGGGGGCAGGCCGTCGCGACTACGGTCTACGAACCGGCAGAGGGCCGCGGCGGTCAGGAGGTAGACCGGCACCATGATCGAGTCCGCCTGAGTGTTGGCGAGCTGGTTCGGCATGAACGCGACGACGAGCGCGACGGCCAGCGCGACGGCCGGCCGCATGAGTCGCGACGCGGCGACGACGAACACCGCGGCCGCGGCGGCGAGGCCGATGACGTGCAGCCTGACGAGCCACAGGCCGATCGTCAGGAGGTCGGTGCGGTAGCCGGCGAGGAGGCCGCCGAGGGCGCCGACGAACGCGTAGCCGGGCGTCCGCTCCCAGGGCACCCATCGCGGTCCGAAGGTGATCCCCTCGCCCTGCAGGAGACGCGAGCCGAGGTACATCCCGTAGTTGAGGTTTCCGCCGACGGAGTGCTGGAGCGGCCCCGACGCGAGCATGACGCGGAGGTCCCGCGCGCCGCCGAAGTACGGGTTGTGGGCGAGCCACAGCTCGAGCGAGCCCGCGGCGAGAGTGACCGCGAGGGCGAACGTCGCGGCCATCGGCCTCGCGAGCCGCGTCGGGAGCCGCCACGACGCGAGAAAGCCGACGAGCGCGAGGGCCAGGCCCGCGCGGCCGAGGAGCGCGTAGTACACGCGGCGGTCCGGCCAGGACCGCAGGAACGGCCGTTCGTCGCGAAGGAGCCCCGCGTCCGACGCGAAGAGCCCCGTCTCGTCGACGCGGAACGCCTCCGCCGCGCCGGCCGGCCGCTCCAGCGTGACGACGACGCGGCCTCCCACCGGCTGGAGCTGCAGCACCCGCCGCCTGAAGCCTCCGCCGTCCTCGTCGGCCCGCAGCGGAGCGCCGTTCGCGTGGCGCAGGCCGACGGCGATCCCGTCCGAGCGCGCGGGCAGGAGGAGCGCCCGCGCGGCGAAGCCGTCCGGCACCTCGAACTCGAGCGTCAGGCGCACGGACGCGGGCGAGCCGGCCTCGACCCAGTACCGGCCGGGGCTGATCTCGAGCTGCTTCGCGGCGCCGCCCGGAGCCGCGTCGTCGGCGCGGACGGAGACGAGGCGTCCCACGCCGGCCGGCGTGCTTCCGAACAGCCGCGGCCACGCGAGCGCGGCGACCGCGATCGCCAGGGCGATGCACGACGCGAGGATCACCGCGGCGGCGCGGTCGAGGCGGGTCATGCCCCCTCTGTCTCGATGCGCACGACGAGGCCGACGTCGAGCCGTCCCTCGCGCCGCCAGGCGAGCCGCACGCAGGGCAGGGCGACGCCGTAGGACGGCGAGACGCGCCCCGCGCCGATCTCGAGCTCCCAGGCGTCGGCCGGCGACCACTCGAGGCGGAAGCGCCGCTCGCCCGCGACCAGACGGACGGAGCCGGCCGCGAGCGCTTCGGCCGAGACGCCCGGGGCGAGGTGCAGGGGGATCTCCAGACGGTGCCGTCCCCGGCCCTCGAAGGCGTCCTCGATCCGCAGGGCGTGCCTGCGGCGGTCGAGCTCGATCGTCCGCACGGGAGTGACCGGCTCCCGGAGCCGGCGATAGCCGGCGTGCGCGCCGACGAAGAGGTCCCTGTCCCCTCCCGTCTCGAATCGCCGCGGGTCGGGCCTCGCGTCGTACGCGAGATTCCACAGCAGGTCCGGCTGCAGGCGGTTCAGCTCCTGGCCGTCGACGATCGGCGTGTTGTGGGACGCCGTCGAGCGGAAGCGGTTGCGCTCTTCGAAGGATCGCGTGTAGACGAACGAGCCGCAATCGGAGACGAGGCGCGTGCCGTCGATCACGGCCTCGAACGACAGGCAGTCGTTGTGGCCGTGGCCGCCGCGGTCGGCGAGGCCGACGCGGCCGCAGTCGACGAACACGTGGTCGACCGCGGTGCGCATCACGTAGAAGCCCCCGTCCGGGAACGCGCGCGAGGGCGGGGGAGCCGCGGTCTCCGGCAGTGCCGCCGCCGCCGTGGGCCCGAGCGTCCAGTACACCTCGCTTCGGTCCCCGGAGAACGCGTCGCGAAGGTCCGCCACGTCCCACGCCGCGCCGACGAGGCCCACGAAGTAGCGGTGGTCGTTGAGGTCCTGGCCGCCGAGCGGCAGGGCCCGAGCGTCGTCCGCGTCGCCCCAGAGAGGGGCGCGGCCGTCGGGGCCGCAGTAGGCCGCGGTGAATCGAGCCATCGCGGCGACCCGCTCGCGGTATGCCGCCGGGACGTCGAGCCCGAGCCGCTCGCGGTAGAGGGCCGGCAGGAAGAAGAGCTCGGCCACGAGGCGGTGATACGCGGTCGAGGCCTCGAAGTCGACGCCGTCCGGGTACACCTGTCGCGGCAGCTCCGTCGACAGCAGCGACCAGGCTGTCGCCTGCCAGCGGGCGGGGCCGGTGCCCTCGCCGAAGAACATCCCCGCGAACGCGAGCCCGGCGGCGTCCGCCGTGCAGTGGTTCCCGTTGACGTCGGAGAGCTCGAGGTGCCGTTCGGTGAAGTCGCCGTGGAGGTAGAGCGCGCCGAGGAAACGACGCCGGAAGCCGGGGTCGGCCCAGGCCCGGCTGTCGTGGAAGGCGCGGAACAGCCAGGTCCAGGTCAGGATGCGGATCGCGGCCTCGATCGTGGAGGACCAGTTGACGCTCTGCGCGTACGGGTTCTCCGCGATCCAGTCGTCGAGGACCGCCCGCACGCCTTCCGCGTAGCGCTCGTCGCGAGTCACGAGGAAGGCCTGGCCGGCCGGCAGCAGCCACTGGGCGCGCGAGACCTCCCACGGGTACTTCACGTCGCTGTCGTCGTGCGGGTTCACGTACCGGATGTCGCGCATGTAGCCGCGCGGCCACGAGACGCCGCTCCGGTAGTCCTTCGACCAGTCGATCCGCCCGCCGAGGTCCACGACGTCGGGGCCCATCACCCGGACGCGGTGGGCGAGCGCCGCCTCGGCGGCGGCCAGGATGCGGGCCTCGTCGCCGGGGCAGAGGCGGCGGTGCTCCGCGGGATCCGGCGAGGTGAAGGCGGGGTAGGGCCGGGCCGCGAGCCGGCCCCACAAGCTGTCGATGTCGTTCGCCTCGCAGGCGCGCAGCAGCTGGCGGAGCCCGAAGGTCCTCGCCCGCCACGGCGCCCGGTAACGCTCGGAGTGGACCCTCGCCTCGTAGGCCAGGCGGCGGAGGACGACCCCGGGGGGCTTGCGCAGCGCCCGCCGCAGCGTGGCGAGCGCCCTCATCCGTGTCGCCTCGCGGCGGCCCGGCGTGACACGCGGCAGGGACGGCCGGGCGCGCGCCGGCGGGCGTCGGGGAACGGGAGGGTGTGCATGAGCGTGCGGTCTCCTGGGGCCGGTCGGCGGTGCGGCTGCGCTCCTCCGCGTGCGTCGCGGCGGAGGCGACTGCCTAGCTTAACCGACCTTCGGACCGATCTCGGCGTACCGGCCGTCGCGCGGCCGCCCCGGGGAAGACTCGCCGGAGTCCACTCAGGCGGAGGACGCGACCTCGCCGTCGGCAGGTGTGATAGCTTGGCCGCCGATCGCATGCGACACCGCCTTCTCGCGCTCGCCGTCGTGCTCGTGACCGTTCGCGTGGCGACGATCACAGCGTACCGGGACACGCTCTACTACTACGGCATGGTCGCGAACCAGTTCGGGATCGCCGAGGGCGCATACCGCGGGCACTGGTTCGCGCTCGACCCCGGCATCGCGGGAGCGGCGGTGCAGACGGCGAACCGCGAGAACCGCTACGTGCCGATCGAGGAGTGGAAAACCTTCCCCCCGTCGGGGATCTACAGGACCTTCCCGGCGGTCGACCTTCCCGGCTTCGGGTACGTCATCGCCTTCACGAGCCGTGCGGCCGGCGGGGAGCTCACGACCCGCTACGCCATGGCCGTGCAGGTCGCGGTCGAGACCGCGAGCGTGCTGCTGTTCGCGTGGTGCGTCGGGCTCGTGCGCGGCCGCCGGGTGGGGGGCCTGACCGGCCTCGTGTACGCGCTGGGGTACCCGTTTCAGTGGCCGATCGCCAGCCACCCGATGCGCGACGTGTTCGTGCTCGGGTCCTACGCGGCCGGCGTCGCCGCGACGCTCGTCCTGCTGCGCTCGCGCGGGGCGAGGGCGTGGGCGCTCGCGCTGGCGCTCCTCGCCGCCGGCTCCGCACTGCTGTGGATCCGGCCCCACGGGTACTACTACTTCTTCTGCCTGGTCCCCCTCGTCGCGCTCGCCCGCGGCGTTCCCGTCCGCACCCGCGTCGCCGCCGCCTTCGCCCTCGTGGCGGTCCCGCTGCTGGCCTTCGGCCTGCCGCTGCGTCAGTTCAACATGCGGCACTACGGCGTGCCGCAGACCGACTCCGTCGGCCTCGCGCTGTGGCAGCAGCTCGGGGCGATCCCAGACAATCCCTACGGGTTCGTTCGCCGGGACGAGGCCATGGTGCCGTGGGTGAAGGCCTACCACGGGAGGGACGTCGACTACGCGTCGCCCGAGATGAACCGGCTGCTCGGGGAGTACGCGCGCAAGGTCGTCCGCGAGCACCCCGGCTACTACCTGCGCGTCGTCGGCACGATCGCGCTCGAGATCGCGCGGACCCCGCTCGACCTCGTGCCGCCGTTCCGGACCGTCGAGTACTCGACCTCCGGCCTGTCGCCGGCCGAGTACGCTCGCGCCTACCCCGTCGCGTTCGCCTTCAAGCTATTCAACCGCGTGCTGATGGCGCTCTACTTCTACGGCGGCATCGCGCTCGCGGGCTGGCTCCTGCTGCGCCAGCCCGGTCGGCGGCTCGAGGTCGCGATCCTCCTGAGCCCGTTCCTCTACACGCTCGCGAGCCAGCTCCTCGTCGTCTTCAACCAGCGCTACATGGCGAGCGGCGCCTGGGCGCTCTCGCTCCCGATCGCGTACGCGATCGATGCCCTGCTGGAGAGGCGCCGGGCCGGGTGAGGGCGGCCCGCCGCGGCGGCGCTCAGGCGCGCGGCTTGCGACCTTCGACGAGGATGAGCCCGCCGTTCGCTCGCAGGCCGGGCACCGCGCGCGCCACTCGGTCGGCGGCCGCGAGCAGCCTCGTCGCGGTCGAGGGCGGCATCGCGTTCAGGAGGTGGGGGGGCAGGAAGACGGACGTGAACGTCGAGAGCGAGAGGCCCGTTCCCGAGAATGCCTCAGCGAAGCGGCGCGCCGACAGCAGCGCCTCCGGCCCCGCCTCCTCGTACCACAGCGGTCGCAGGCGCTGCAGCAGCTCGAACGCAGCGCGGAGCACGGTCTCGTTGTTCTCCGACCCCACGTAGACGCCCCCCGGCGCGAGCACGCGCGCGATCTCCCGGCACACCGCCTTTGGGTCGGGGACGTGGTGGAGGACGCCGTAGGCGAGGACGCCGTCGAGGGAGGAGGAGCGGACGGGAAAGCGCATCGCGTCGGCGACGAGGAAGACGCCGCGCGCGCGCGTGCCCGGCTCGCGGAAGCGCTCGGCGGCCTTGCGCACCATCGCCTTCGAGACATCGAAGGCGAGCACGTTCAGGTCGAGGTCGCGGAAGCGGACGGTGGCCCGCCCGGGCCCGCAGCCGACGTCGAGCAGCCAGCCGCCGGCGGGCAGCAGCGGACGCCAGCGGTCGAAGGCCACCGCGTCGGCGGCGATCCAGAACGGCAGCCGCTCGTATTCCTCGTAGCTCTGCTTCTCGTTGTCGGCGTACCAGTCGAAGTGGCGCTGCTGCGCCCTCTGCAGCTCGGCGTCCTCGCCGGCAGGCGCCGCGTCGGGGGCGGCCCCAAGCCGGCGCAGATCAGCCTCGTGTCGCGCCCAGAAGCGCGCGCGGTCCTCGCCGTAGGCGATCGTGCCGGTTAGGAAGTCCGCGATCCCGTCCTCGACGGGGAACCAGGCGCGGCACGACGGGCACAGGATGACCGCCTCGCGCATCGCCCCGGCGGTGCCCTCGAAGACGTGGGCCCGGAGTGTGTCGCACCCGTCGAGCGGGCAGGCCAGCCTTTCGAGCGCGCTTTCGTTCAGCATGTCGCGGGGTCCCCGGAGCGGTGAAGTCGCCGTCGGCGAGGCTGCCCATTGTGGTGCGTGGCCCGCGGCTTGGCAAGCCGCCGCCGCCCGCGGCCGTGCTCAGTCCCGGTCCGCGGCCTGCGCCGCGAGGAGGAGGAACTCCTCGTAGTCGCGGATGTACTCGGCGGCGTCGTACTCGCCGGAGGCGGCCACCGCGAGCACGGCGTCCGCGCTGAAGCGGTACTGGATGGCCCAGACGAGGGGACGCAGGTGGAGCCCCCGCGCGGGCGAATCGAGCCGGCGCTCCTCGCGCTGGCGCCCGTCGTCCACGACGACGGAGCAGGAGCCCCTCACGCAGACGAGCAGCTGCTCCTGCTCGCGGTGGGCGTGCTCGCCGCGCACCTCGCGGCTCGGCACGTCGTAGACGAAGAAGACGCGCCGGGGCACGAACGCGAGCGGGCGGCCGATCTCGGCGGCGGCGAGGCTCCCGCGGGCGTCGACGGCGATAGTGAGCTCGACGAGCGCCGCGCCGCGCACCCGGCAGGGGTCGGCGTCGTCGGGCGACGGCCGCAGCCGCGCGCCGGACGCGGCCGGCGCGGCGCTCGCGTAGCCCTGGATCTGCGCGGGGTTGCCGGTCACGATCGCGTTCGCCGGCACGTCGAACGTGACGACCGCGCCCGCGCCGACCATGGCGTTGCGGCCGATGCTCACGCCGGGAAGGATGGTGGCGTTCGCCCCGATCGACGCGCCCGCGCGCACGATCGTGCGCGCGAACTGCCCGGGCCGGCGCCGGCTCCGCGGGAACGGGTCGTTCGTGTAGGTTGCGTTCGGCCCGACGAAGACGTCGTCCTCGAGGTGCACGCCGTCCCACAGCTGGACGCCGCACTTCACGGTGACTCGGTCGCCGATCTCCACGTCGTTCTCGACGAAGACGTGGTCGCAGACGTTGCAGTCGCGGCCGATGACCGCGCCCGGAAGGACGTGGGCGAAGGCCCATATGCGCGTGCCCGCGCCGATCCTCGTCGACTCCACGATCGCCGCGGGGTGGACGAAGGCGTCGCTCATCGATTCTCCCTCCCGGAGAACTCGTGCCGGGCGGCGACGACGTAGCCGGGCCGGCCCTTGCTGTTCTCGAACGTGCGCCACACGTACTCGCCGAGCACTCCGATGCCGAGCGAGTTGAGCCCCCCGAAGAACATGACCGAGAGCACCGTTGCCGTGTAACCCGGCACGGGGATCCCGCCGCGGATCCGCGTCACCAACACGACGATGGCGAGGACGGTCGAGAGGGAGAGGCCCACGAGCCCGGCGAGGGTCATGAGGCGCACCGGCAGGTCCGAGAAGGCGAAGCCGCTGTCCAGCAGGTAACGCACGCGCCGGCGCAGCGACCACGCCGAGCGGCCGTGGAGCCGCGGCCGCCGCACGTACGGCACCTCCTCCCGCCGGAACCCGAGCCAGAACACGAGGCCCACGAGCGTCGCGTTGCGCTCGCGCAGGGCGAGAAGGTGGTCCCGGAAGGCGGCGCTGCACCCGAAGACGTCGACGCCTCCCGGGGGCACCTCGCGCTGCACGAGACGGCGATAGGACCACCAGAAGAGGCCCGACGCAGCGCGAGAGAGGAGCGGGTCGCAGCGACCCGTCCGCGTTCCGACGACCACGTCGCACCGGCCGGAGGCGAGCCTGTCGCGGAACTCGAGCACGAGCTCGATCGGCTCCTGCAGGTCGGCGGCCATCACTCCGAATGCATCGCCGTGGCCGGCGGAGAGGCCGGCCATGATCGCGGCGAACGAGCCGAAGTTGCGGCTGAGCCCGAGGAGCTGCGAGCGGAAGCGCCGCGCCGGCAGCTCGCGGGCGAGGATCTCCAGGCTGCAGTCGGGCGAGCCGTCCACCACGAGCACGGCCTCGAGGTCGCCGGCGAGGCGGTGGTCCATCTCCTCCAGTGCGGCGAGCAGGTCCGGTATGCACTCCTCGTTGCGGTAGACGGGGACGACGACGGTGAACATCGGCGTGATTCTCGCTCGTTTTGCGCGGCCTTGGCGAGCGCGCGGCGCCGCTCCGCGTCGCGGGACACGGCCGGCGCCGGGCGCGCCGGTCTCCCGTGTGGCAAGATCTCGACGAGCCTTCGCCAGGAGTTCCTGGCCGACGGACTCCCCCAATGACCGACCAGGACACGAGAGACTCCGGCGATCGCGCCGCCGCCCCGGGCCGCTTCGACCCCGGCCTGCTGAGCGCGGTCATCCCCTGCTTCAACGAGGCGGCCGTCCTGCCCCTCCTGGAGGAGCGGCTCAAGTCGGCCCTCGGCGCGCTCGGGATGCCGTGGGAGGTCGTGTTCGTCGACGACGGATCGAGCGACGGAACGTACCAGGCGCTGGTGATGGTGGCGGCGGCGGACCCCCGCTTCAAGGTCGTCCGGTTCTCGCGCAACTTCGGCCACCAGGCGGCCGTGGCGGCCGGCCTCGCGTGGGCGCGCGGCGAGGTCGTCGCGATCCTCGACGCCGACCTGCAGGACCCGCCCGAGCTGATCGCCACGTGCCTCGACCACTGGCGACAGGGCTTCCAGGTCGTCTACTGCCAGCGGGAGCGGCGCAAGGAGGGCCTCGCCCTGCGGCTCCTCTACGGTGCCTTCTACAGGCTGTTCCGCGTGTTCTCGGACGTGTCGATGCCGCTCGACGCGGGCGACTTCTGCGTCATGGACCGCCGTGTCGTGGACGTGATCGTCCAGATGCGCGAGCGCCACGTGTTCGTCCGCGGGCTGCGCGCGTGGGCGGGCTTCCGGCAGCGCGCGCTGCCCTACGAGCGCCCGGCCCGCGCGGCGGGAGAGACGAAGTATCCGCTCCGCAAGCTGCTCGCCCTCGCGAGCGACGGCCTGTTCTCCTTCACCCTGATCCCGCTGCGCCTCGCGACGTGGCTCGGGCTGCTCCTCACGGCCCTGAGCGCGGCGTGGGGAGCCTTCGTTCTGCTCTGGCGGCTTCTCGGCTCCGGGTGATGGGCAACACCGCGCACGACCTGCCGGGCTGGACAGGGTTCGTGCTGCTGCTCATCCTGTTCGGCAGCGTGCAGCTGCTGCTTCTGGGAGTGCTCGGGGAATACGTCGGCCGCATCTACGAGGAGACGAAGGGGCGCCCGCGCTGGATCGTGGAGACCGCGCACGGATTCGCCGAGCGGCCGCCGGCGGCTGAGGGCGCGCCGCCGCCGCCGCCGGCGGCCTAACCTAGGCCGAGAGCTTCGTCGCCGCCGCCATCACGGAGGTCCCGACCGGCGGCCGGCGGACGAGCGCCGTCTCCGCCCTCAACAGGGCGGTCAACGCGTCGTTGACGAGCCGCCCCGGCGGCCGGAAGCCTGCTCGCATCGTGTCCGGGGACGGCCTCGACCCGAGGAGGAGCTTGCGCGCCGCGAGCAGCGGGACGAGGCTCATGCCCCAGTAGGCGACGGAGTCGACCCGGCAGGGGAGGCCGGCGAGCTCGGCGGCCAGCGAGCGGCGCGTGTAGCGGCGCTGGTGGCCCTGCGCGGCGTCGTAGGCGCTGAACAGCGCCGGGAGCGCCGGTACGTTCACGAGCAGCCGTCCGCCCGGGCGCAGGTGCGCGAGCGCGGCGGCGAGGAGCTCTCGGGCCGCCTCGACGTGCTCGATCACGTCGAAGAGGAACACGGCGTCGTAGGCCCTCACCATCTCCGGCGCCCGGTCCGTCGCGTCGTAGTACAGCACCCGGCCCCGCCCGGGCCGGGCCGCCTCGAGCGCGGCGACGTTGAGGTCCGTGATGTCGATGCGCCAGCGGGTCGCCGCCTCGAGCTCGTCCCGGAGCTGCCCCGCGCCACAGCCGATGTCGAGGCCGACGAGCGGGTCGGAGCGGCGCGGGCCGAGCGCATCGAGGGTCGCGAGGGCGATCGCCGTACGCGAGCGCATCCAGAAGTGATCGCTCCCGGCCATCTCGTACCACTCGGTGGGGAACCCGGTCCCGCGCACCGGCGACAGGTACTCGATCGACGTCTCGCCCATGAGGTTCCTCCGCCGCGGGCCGCGCCCGAGCGGCCGATCGTACAACGGCGTGCCGATCGGCGACCCCTAGCGCGGACGCGCCGCCGTACCCGAAGACTCCGCGCCGCTTGCCGTTCTCTCGCGGCGGCGGTTGTCGCCCTGCAGCTCGGTCACGAGGTCGGCCGCCACGAACCGGGCGCCAATCGGCGTCAGGTGCGACGTGTCCCACGTGACGAGGCCCGAGGCCCGGCCCTCGATCGCGACGAGGCAGGAGCTGCGGTCGCACATCCGCTTCAGCGGCGAGAAGTACTCGGCGCCCGTCGACCTCGCGGTGCCCTCGAGCTCGCCGTCGATCTTCCACAGGCGAGCCAGCCGTCGGTTCGGCAGCCGCTCAGGGGTGCTGCCGTCGCGGCTCTCGCGCACGAGGATCCCGGGAACCGGCTCGCGGAAGGACGCGACGGGCCCGACGAGCACGACCTTCCCTATCCCGAGCGACCCGAGCTCGCGCAGCGTGCCGGCGACGGCAGCGTACCCGTCGTAGTCGATCCAGCTCGCGGCCAGCACGACCGCGTCAGGCCGGTAGTCTCGCACCCAGGCCATGACCCAGTCGTTGACGCGCCGGCAGCTCGGCCGCCCCGCGGACGAGTAGCCCACGACGGGAGGGCACATGCTCATCGTCAGCTGCGCGACGGCCGGCACCTCGGACCGAAGGCCGTCGTAGAGCTGAGCGGCGTGGGAGTCTCCCCAGAGGAGGACGCCCGCCCCGGGACGACGCTCGACGGCGTCGCGGCACTCCGGGGCGAAGGCCGCCTCGTCCTGGTCGGCCTCGAGCAGGCACCGACGGGTTCGGAACTGCTCGGAGGCCTGCCCGCCGATGCGTTTCAGCTCGGCCGCGAGCTCCTCCTGGCGAGCGTTCGTCGGCCGCTGGTTCAGCGCGCCCCACGCGAGCACGGACAGACCCCCCACGAGCGGAACGACCATCGCCCCACAGAGCTGCGCGGTGGTGGCCGCTCGGCGCCGCCGTATCGGCGACTCGACGAGGCGATAGGTCAGGTAGGCGGCGACGAACGACGACGCGACGGCCGCGAGGCGCAGCAGACGCTCCTCGCGTGGAGCCCACGCCAGGTCCAGGCTGGGCAGGATCGCCAGGATCGGCCAATGCCAGAGGTAGAGCGGATAGCTGATGAGGCCAATGGCGACGGGCGCCCGATGGGCGAGCACGCGGTTCGGCAACGCGCCCGGGCCGCACGCGATCAGGGCGGCCGTTCCCGCGACTGGCACCGCGGCCCGCCAACCCGGGAAGGGCACGCTCGCGTCGAACGCGAGCGCCGCCGCCAGGACGGCCAGGAGCCCCGCGGCGGAGAGGCCGTGTCGCAGTCCCCTTCGCAGCCGATCCCGGCTCCCGACAGGTGCGTCCGACGAGACCGTGGCCGTCGCTCCGCAGGCGAGGACGGCTCCGGCGAGCAGCTCCCAGAATCGCGTGGCGGGACAGTAGTACGCGCCGGTCGGATGGGCTCTGGTCATCCACACGGACACCGCGAACGAAGCCAGGCCGATGGCCGCGATGCTCCGCGCGGGGCGCGGCGCCCACCGATAGAGCGCGGCGAGCGTCAAGGGCCAGAGGAGGTAGAACTGCTCCTCGATCCCAAGCGACCAGAGGTGGAGGAGGGGCTTGGTCCGCGCCGCCGAAGCGAAGTAGTCCGACTGCGCCCACAGCGCCAGGTTCGCCGCGAACCCAGCGCCCGCCGCGGTGTGCCATCCGAGGTCGACGAACTCGGACGGGGCGAGCGTCCAGTACCCGGCGACGAGGCCGACGACGAGCAGCAGGGCGAGCGCGGGGAAGATCCGCCGCACGCGTCGCACGTAGAACCCGGCGACCGAGAAGGTGCCCTCGCGGAGGTCCCGCAGGATCAGGCCCGAGATCAAGAAACCGGAGATCACGAAGAACACGTCAACGCCGACGAACCCGCCCGGCAGGCGGCCGGGGAAGGCGTGGAAGGCGACGACCAGAAGCACCGCGACGGCGCGAAGCCCGTCGATGTCCGGCCGGTACGGCGTGGCGCTCTCGACCGACGCCTTCAAGGTGGCGGAACTCTACACCAGGGCGTCGAGCGGTCCTCGCGCCGGCGTCCGTCCTGGACACCGTGCGGTGGCGGCACCAGAATGGCGCGCATGCCGGCACCCGCTCCCGGAAGGCGCGCGGTTCGAGTCGCCTTCTGGCTGGTCTACGCTCTCGCGCTCGCACTCCTCTTCGAGGGAGCGACGCGCGTGTGGCTGTCCGCGGCGCCGCGTCTCACCCGGTGGCGCGCCGCCCACGCGGGGCCGACCACCCGGCCCTCGCCGGCGCAGCTCGAGGCGATCGGCCGCCGGCTGGGGCTCGATCCCTACGAGATGGCCGACCCCGATCGCCCCGGGCGCTGGCGCCTGCGGCCGGGTTACCGCGCGACGCTCGCCGAGCTGCTCGACGCCAAGCGGCGCGACGGCAAGACGCTCACCGTGTCGCGCATCGAGGAGGAGGCGCCCCGCCTGGGGATCCGGCCCGACGACGTGGCCGTGGCCATCGACTCGGCCGGCTACCGCGGCCCCGAGCTCGACGCGTCGCGGGCCGTGCGGGTGCTGACGCTCGGTGACTCCTGCACGTTCGGCAGCCCGTTCGCGCAGGAGCTCGTCTACGCCCGCGCGCTCGAGCGAGGGCTGCGCTCGCGCGGCGTGGACGCGGAGGTCGTGAACGGCGGAGTGGAGGGCTACGCGCCCGCGGACGTCCTCGCCCGCATCGACGAGTTCCGGGCCCTGCGCCCGACGCTCACCACGGTCTACATCGGCTGGAACGCGCTCTACACCGAGCGGTGGATGGACGAGCACGCCGGCCTCGGTCGCTGGTCGGCGGGGGCGCGGCTCGTCGCCCGCGCGGTCGAGCTCGCGCGGGCGCGCTTCGGCGGCCGCCAGGCGGCGATCGCCGCGTACGCGCGCCCCAAGCGGCCCGATCGCGCCGCGGCCGAGGTCCGCCTCGCCGCCGAGTACACGCCGTCGTTCCTGCCGGACGTCGTACGCATCGTCGACGAGATGCAGGCGGCCGGCAGCCGGGTCGTGCTCGTGACCCTGCCCGGCCTCTACGCCACCGACCGGGACCCCGCGCCGCGGGCCCTCGAGATCGGACACCTGCCCACCTTCACCGACAACCCGTTCGTGCTCGCCCGAATGGCCGAGCGCTACAACAGCCAGTTGCGCGACCTCGCCCGGTCCCGCTCGCTCGTCCTCGTCGACCTCGACGCCTGGTGCCGGCGCGAGCTGCAGCCGACCGAGGCGCACTTCGTCGACTCCGTCCACCTCGACGAGCGCTCGCAGGAGCGCGCGGGGACGTTCCTCGCCGAGGAGCTCGCGCCGCTGCTGGCGGCCGCGTCTCCGGCGCCGCGGATATGAGGAGCTACGACCGGCGGGCGGATGAAGGTCGCAGCGCGGCGACTTCCTCGGCGAGGCCCTCGCGCCAGCCCCGCGGCGTGTAGCCCCAGTCGCGGCGGGCGTCGTCGTACGAGAAGGCCTTGTCCTCCGCCAGGCGGAGCACCTGCTCCGGCTTGATCCGGGGCGGCAGCCTGAGGACCCCCCAGAGGCGGAGCGCGGCGGCGACGGGACGGACCGGGACGCTGACCAGCAGCGGCCGGCGGTCGAGGAGGCCGGCCGTGTGGGCGACGAGGTCGCGCAGCGGCGCGGGGTCGGCGCCCGCGAGGTTGTAGGCACGCCGCGCGGCCACGGGGCAGAGGAGCGCGTCGACGGCAGCGCGGCCGAGGTCGTCGACGTGCACCGGCTGGACGAGCGCCCGGCCGCCGCCCGGCAGCGGCACGACGGGCGACCACGCGAGGAAGCGGACGAGCCGCTCCATGTTCCGGTCCCCTGGGGCGCCGTAGATCATCGTCGGGCGGACGATCGTCCAATCCGGGCCCAGCGCGCGCACCCGCTCCTCCGCGTCGAGACGGACCGCCTTGGATGCGGCCGGGAGGTGGGTAAAAAGGGCGGTCGAGGAGAAGAAGACCGACCGCCGCGGGCGGGTGGCTGCGACCGCCTCGGTGACGGCGCCGGCGTGGCCGAAGCCGAGCGACGCCGCGTGCACGAACGCCTCCGCGCCGGAGAGCAGGCGCCCGAGGGCGCCCGCGTCCGCCATGTCGCCTTCGACGACGCGGAGGCGCGGGGCGGGGGCGAGCCGCGCGGCGGGAGCGCGCACGAGGGCCGCGACCTCGTGCCCGCGCGCGAGGAGCTCCGTGACCACGCGCCGGCCGGTGAACCCCGTCGCGCCGGTGACCGCCACCTTCATGGCCGGCGATGCTGGCACGCGGCCCGGAGGCCTTCAAGTCGCGCACCGCGCGGGTCGACACCGGTCCGCGTGTAAGATGACTCGTTTCGGGGAGGCGATGGAGCGCCAGGAAGACGAGGGCCTCGCGCGGTCCGCGCGGGAGAACGCGGTCCGGCAATGGAGCGATCACCCGTGCGGAGCGGTGGCCGGCGACGAGCACACGCTCGAGTACTTCCTCGACGTCGAGCGGGCCCGCTACGAGTCGCAGCCCTGGCAGCGTCCGCTCTTCCATTTCGAGTCGTACGCGGGGCAGCGCGTCCTGGAGATCGGAGTGGGGCTCGGCACCGACCTCGCCCAGTTCGGCAAGGCCGGCGCCCGGTGCCACGGCGTCGACATCACGGATCGCCATCTCGAGATGACGGCCCGCAACTTCGCCCTGCGCGGGCTCGCGGTGGACCTGAAGCGCTGCGACGCGACCCGCATCGAGCACCCCGACGGCGCGTTCGACGCCGTCTACTCGTTCGGCGTCATCCACCACATCCCCGACGCGCCGGCGGTCGTGCGCGAGATCGAGCGCGTGCTCAGACCCGGTGGCCGCTGCCTCGTCGCGCTCTACCACAAGGGATCGTTCTTCCACCTGTACATGGTCTTCGTCCGGGGTCTGCTGCTCGGCCGGCTGTTCCGCCTCGGCTACGACGGCCTCATGGCCACCGTCGAGTCGGGTGCCGACGGCGTGCGGACGAAGCCCTACGTGAAGGTCTACAGCCGTGGCGACGTGCGAGAGCTCTTCTCGCGCTTCCGGATCGAGAGGATCTGGGTTCGCCACGTCGATCTCGGGCGCTTCCGCAGCCGCCTCGTCGGCCGCGTGCTCGCTCCGCTCCTGCGTCTCGCCGAGCCGGTTCTCGGCTGGTACGTCATCTGTGAAGCGACCCGGCGCTAGCGCGGCGGAACTCGTCGAGGCGCTCCGCGCGCGCAGCCGGAGCCCCCACGCGCCCGAGCCGCCCCGCGCTCACCCGGTCGTCACCTGGGTGGCGCGCCGGGCCGCGCGCTCGGCCACGGGTCGCCGCACGCCCCACCTCTGCGGCGGTGTCGACGTCGAGAAGACCCGGTACGAGTACGCCGAAGGCCCCGCCTTCGTGGAGGCGCTCGCCGAGTGGCTGCCGTCGCCGTCGACGGGCCTCGCCGTCCTGGACGTCGGTTGCGGCTGGGGCGGCAAGGCCGTGTACGTCGCCGAGACCCTGCGGCCCGCGCGCGTCGAAGGGTTCGACCTCCCCGGCGTCTTCGACCCGCAGGTGCCGCTGCGATTCGCGGCCGAGCGCGGCGTCGCCGGCTGCGGCTTCCGCACCGGCTACGCGGAGGCCATCCCGTACGCCGACGCCGAGTTCGACCTCCTCTTCTGCGAGGACGTCCTCGAGCACGTGGAGAGCCCGCGGAAGGTCCTCGCGGAGTGTCGGCGCGTTCTGCGGCCGGGCGGCCTCCTCGTCGCTCTCTTCCCCTCGTTCCGCATGCTCGACGCGCACCACCTCGATCGGGCGGTCACCTGGCCCGGGCTGCACTACCTCCTGCCGATGAAGACGTGGGCGGCCGGACTGAACGCCTACCTGCTGGAGCACCCGGAGGCCGCGTTCGAGCCCTTTCCGGAGGCGGTCGCCACGCCCTTCCACCGCTGCGTGACACGCGATCTCAACGGGATGGGCCTGCGCCAGTTCGCCGCCGTCGCCGACGAGAGCGGGCTCGAGCGCCGCCACCTCGGCCTCGTCCCGCGTCCGACTCCGGACAACGGCCGAAGCCGCTTCCTGAAGAGCGCCTACCGCGCGCTCTGCCGCGTCCCCGGGCTCGACGAGGTCCTCGCCCAGCGCGTGCTCTACGTCGGCCGCCGCCCGTCCTGACGGCTCACGGCCGTCGCCGGCAGGCGAGCATGAAGCCCGACGCGAACGGGCCGAGACGGCCGCCCCAGCGCGCGTTCGCCGCGAGCACGGGTCCCACGCCAGCGAACAGGAGGTTGCTGAAGGGCCCCGCGAGGACGACCGAACCCCGCCGCTCGACGACGTCGAAGCCCGCCGCCGCGAGTCGCCGCGTGATCGAGCGGTACGTGAAGCGCTGCACGTGGGGTGAGCTCGAGAGGGTCGACGGCGGCCCCGCCGCCACCGCCTCGGGGCCGAGCCAGCGCGACTTCGTCTTCTCGACGAGGTGGCAGATTCCCGAGCGGAACAGGAGCGATCCGAGCCCGACGCGCCACCACAGGAGTTGCTCGAGCTCGAACCAGCCGTAGCCGTTCGGCACCGTCACGAGCAGCCGGCCGCCTGGCGGGAGTCGCGCCCGCATCTCGGCGAGGAGGCCGTCGAACTCGGGGTCGTGCAGGTGCTCGAGCACCTCGGAGACGATCAGGGCGTCCGGGTTCAGGGCGGTCTCGGAGAGCGAGCGGGCGGCGAGGATCGAGGGGTCGAGGCCCTCCTCCCGCAGCAAGGCCTGCCCGCGCTCGACGCTCGCCGCGTCGATGTCGATCCCGTGCACGTCGTAGCCGAGGCGGGCGAGGGGCCGGCAGATCATGTGCCCGGTCCCGCAGCCGACCTCCAGGACGACGTCCGAGCGGCGCAGATGGCGGGCGATCCAGTCGATCCGCTGACGCGAGCCGTAGACGTTCTCCGCGACCGTGGCCGTCTCCTCCGGAACGCCGATCGCCTCAGGCACGGTCCGCCCTCAGCAGCCGCAGGCGCAGGTAGAGCAGGCTCACGGCGAGCATCAGCGCGTACGCCACGGTGGACGACACGGCCGCCCCCACGAACCCCACCCGCGGCACGAGGACGAAGTTCATGGCCACGTTCACGACGAGCGCGGCGAGCGGTGACAGCGTGACCACGAGGGGCATTCCGCAGGAGGCGAACAGGTTCATGAAGACGGTGTTGATCGCCAGGCAGCCGATGCCCGGCAGCAGCCACGCGACCGCCACGTACGAAGGCGCGAAGGCGGAGCCGTACGCGAAGCGGATGAGCGGCCGGGCGACGAGGAGTGTCGCCCCCAGGGCGAGCGGCACCGCGGGGGCCATCCACGCGAGCACCCGCCGCGCGAGCGCCCATTTCGTCGCGACGTCGGGCGCCGCGGCGAGCCGCGGGAACAGCACCGTCCCCACGACGCTCGGCAGCATCATCAGGATGTCGGCGAGACCCACCGCGATCGCGTAGTAGCCCGTCTCGCCCGCGCCCCTCAGGTACTTCACGAGGAGGATGTCGGACTTGAGGACGAGGAAGGCGAAGAGGCTGCCCAGGTAGGCGCGCACCCCGTAACCGAGGCCCATTCGAAGACCGCCCGCCGACCACGCGACCGGTCCCGGCAGGTCGCGGCGCAGCTTCGCGAGGCACCAGCCTGCGCTCAGGACCACCGAGAAGAGCACGAGGCCCAGCACCATCTCCGGCGAAACGAGGCCGAGCGGCGCGGTGGCCCCGACGAGGACGACGGCGAGCACGCGGGTCGCGAGGTCGATCGTGTTGTAGTCGTGGATCCGCTGGGTCCCGATCAGGAGGTTCTGGAAGAGCAGGTTCGCGAGGCCGAGCGGGATCCCGGCCAGCGCGAGGACGAGGAGCACGCCGCCGACCGGCGCGATCGAGGGGAGCGCGACGAAGACGCCGAGTCCGACGAGCGCGACGATGCCGCAGGCCGCGCAGACCGCCAGGCTGTTCCCGATCAGCACCGGGAGCGAACGGGGCTCGCGCGAGACGTGGTACGTGTTCCAGGAGTGGAGGCCGAGGTTGCCGAGCTGCACACCCACGGCCTGGAAGGTGAACGCCGCGGCGAAGAGGCCGCGGCCCTCGGGGCCGAGGAGGCGCGTCACGAGGATGCTGTTGACGAAGCCGAGAGCGACCACGAACACCTGCGTGGCGTAGGTTTCGCCGACCTGGCGGAAGAACGAGGAGGGTCCGAGCGCGTCGGCCGTCAGGCGACGCCACCGTGCGAGGGCCGGCCCGCTCACGGCTTCGCCTCGGGGGCGCCGACCGGCTCCGCGGGCTCGTCCCGGCAGCGTCTCGCGAGCGCCTCGACGATCCGCTGCGTGTGACTCTTCCAGGTGTGGCGGCCCAAGGCGTCGCGCCGGGCCGCCTCGCCGAGACGGCGGGCGAGGTCGGAGTCCGACAGCAGGCGCTCGAGGCCCGCGGCGAGCGCGTCGGCGTCGCCCGGCTCCACCAGCCAGGCCGTCTCTCCGTGCCGGAGCACTTCCCCGACCTGATCGATGTCCGACGCCACGATGCTCCGGCCCATGGCCATGTATTCGAACAGCTTCGTCGGCGAGCCGAAGAACGGCGTGCCGTCCGGGTTGCGCACGTGCGGCGAGGCGAGCACGTCGGCCGCGGCCAGGTGGGCCGGCCCTTCGACCTGCGGCACGACGCCGGTGAGGACGGCGAGGTCCGACACCGCGTGCCGGGCCAGGGCCTCGCGGACGAGGGGCATGGTCGCGCCGTCGCCGATCATCAGGAGCCGGACGGAGTCCCGCCATTCGGGCCTTCGCGCGAGGAGCCGTCCGAACGCCTCGGCGAGCACCTCGGCGCCGTGCCATCGGCCGAACGTGCCGATGAAGCCGACCACGCGCCGTCCCTCGAGCCCCAGCCGGCGCCGAACGGGCTCTCCGTCGACGTCGGGCGAGTAGCGGTCGGGGTCGACGCCGTTCGGGTTGACGAGGATCGCCTCCTCGGCAAGACCCTGGGCGACGAGCTCGTCGCGGATCGGCCGACTCACGACGACGACGAGGTCCGCCGCGCGCAGCAGGGCCGTCTCGATCTCGCGAGCCGCCTCGGCGAACCGCAGTGGGCGGCCCCAGTGGCGGCTGATCCACAACTCCGAGCCGTTGTACTCGAGGACGAACGGCACGCCGAGCCGACGTGCGAGGGACAGCCCGGCGAGCGAGTAGAGGGCGTACCGGTGGTACACGAACGCCGGCACCCGGCTACCGAGCGCCGCGGCGGCCGCCCGTTCGGCCCGCTCGTTGTACTGCAGGAGCGGGAGCTCCTCGAAGCCGCAGAAGTCCGGCCCCGGTGGGACGACGTGCGTCTCGATCTCGGGGCGCACGGTCGGGATCGCGGCGCTCGTCACGAACACCGGAGGAGCCGCGCACGCGCCGAGGTTGTTGACGACGCCCGCGACGTGGCCCACCGAGCCCCCGGCCTGGAGCGCGAGCACGAGGTCGGTGCGCAGGTAGAGCGGGGGCCGCGAGAGGTCGAGCGGCGCGCCGCGAGGCGCCGCCGCGAGGCGCCGTGCTCTCCGCCGGAGGCTCCGCGGCAGCCAGGGCGCCCGCGCGACCTCGCGCGCGTGTCGCCACCCGAAGGCCGCGAGGCGGACCGGGTTCACGCGGACGCGCCGCCCGCGGTCGTCTCCCAGGAAGCAGGCGCCCCGGGCGAGCAGCCGCAGCATGAGGGCGGTGTGGAACGGCTTCGACAGGTGCTCGAGGTCCGAGGTCACGAGTTCGGCCGCTTCGTAGCGCAGGAGATGGCGCCGCAGGCCGGCCGGCCCGGCGAGCCAGGCCTTCACTTCGGCGAACTCGCGCTCCTCCGTTCCCGGCGGGAGCGGCCGGGGCGCGGGCTCGACCCCGAAGAACGACGGCCGGCGGATCCGGAGTCGCGCGCTGCTCACCGGCCCCGGGGAGTCACTGGGCGGCGACGGCCGCCGTCCCGGCCTCGACCGCCGCGGCCGCCGCCATCTCCGCGCACCAAGTCGCCTGCAGCCCGTCCTCCGCGGTCACCCCGAGCGGCGCCTCGCCCCGCAGCGCCCGGTGCAGGTTCTCGAGCTGCTCCTTCTGGCCCTTCTCGATCGTGCGCGTCTTCGTGCCTTCCTTCGCGAGCCCGTGCACCTCGAGGCTGCGGTAGTCGTCGAGGACGAAGCTCGCGCCGCCCGCGAAGACCTCGATGCGCTCCTTGCCGAGGCCGGCCGCGCCGCCTCCCGCGTAGACGACGGTGCCGATCGAGCCGTCCTTGAACTCGAGGGACACGATCGCCTCGTCGCGGGCCTTGCCGGAGGGCGACACGGAGCGCACGCGCACCACCTCGGAGCCGGCGAGGAAGCGCAGCATGTCGAAGAAGTGGACGCCCTCGCCGAGCAGCCGGCCGCCGCCCTCGGCGGGGTCGAGCAGCCAGTGCTCCGGCGGGAGGGTCCCCGCGTTGACGCGGTAGAGGATCGTCTTCGGCGCGGCGATCGGAGCGACGAGCTCGCGGAGGCGCGCGCCGTGGGGCGAGAAGCGGCGGTTGAAGCCGACGGTCAGCAGCACGCCCTTCCGCGCGACCGCCTCCACGAGCTCGCGGCCCTGCGCCGAGGTCATCGTCATCGGCTTCTCGACGAAGACGTGCTTGCCGGCCTCGACCGCGGCCTTCGCGATCTCGAAGTGAAGGTCGTGCCGGGTCGCGACGTACACCAGGTCGACGCCGGGGTCGGCGATCAGCTCGCGGTAGTCGGTCGTGCCCTTCGCGAAGCCGTCGTTCTCGACCGCCGCGCGGATCGTGAGCCCGCTGCGCGAGCAGGCGGCGGCGAGCCGGAAGCCTGTGTGCTCGCGCAGGAGCGGCAGGAGCATCGCGCGGAAGTACGAGCCGAAGCCGACGACGCCCACGCCGCAGCCCACCCCCGGAGCGGCGTCGGTCCGGCGGCGGGACAGGTAGACGCGCGAGGCGCTCTTCGGCGCCTCGAGCTTGTAGTCGAGGAGGATGCCGATCGGACGGTTCTCGGCCGCGAGCGACGCGTACGCGAGCGAGGCGTCCTCGACCGGATGCGTCGCGTCGACGAGCGGCTTCACCTTGAGACCGCCGGTCGCCACGAGCCGCAGCACCTCCTCGAGGTTGCGGCCCTCCGTCCAGCGGACGTAGCCGAACGGGTAGTCGTGGCCCTTCTCCTCGTACTCCGCGTCGTACCGCCCGGGGCCGTAGGAGGTGGAGATCAGGAAGTCGATCTCCTTCTTGTAGATCTTGTCCCGCTGGATCCGGATCGGGACGTCGCCCACGAGCACGACACGGCCCTTGCGGCGGGTCGCCTCGAACGCCTTGTTGAGGAGACCGGGATCGCCGCCGGCGGCGGTCACGATGACCGCGTCGGCGCCGCGGCCCTCCGTGCGCTCGAGGACGCCGGCCACGAAGTCGCGCTCGGAGATCGTGAAGCCCTGGTCGAGGCCGAGGGCGGTCGCCCGCTCCACGCGGTCGGGCCGGACGTCGACCCCGATCGTGACGGCGCCCGCCGCCCGCAGCATCTGCGCCGTGATCTGGCCGAGCAGCCCGAGACCGAGGACGGCGACGCGATCGCCCAGCTCGACCCCCGCCCGCCGCACGCCCTGCAGGGCGATCGCGCCGAGCGTCACGAAGGCCGCTTCCTCGAACGACACGCCGTCGGGGATGCGGGCCACCAGGTTCCGCGGGACCACGTTCACGGCCGCGTGGTTCGCGTAGCCGGCGCCGGCGCAGGCCACGCGGTCGCCCACGCGAAGGTCCGTGATCCCTTCGCCGACCGCCTCCACCACGCCGGCCGAGGAGTAGCCGGTCGCCATCTCGGTCGAGATGCGGGTCCGCACCAGCTCGGCCGTGCTCTTGAGGCCGTGGCTCGCCACCCGGTCGACGACCTTCTTCACGAGGGCGGGGTTCTTGAGCGCCTTGATGACGATGTTCTCGCGGCGGCCCCCGCTGCCGATCGAGGCGCTCTCGGTGCCGGCGCTGATCAGCGAGTGGCTGGTCCGCACGAGGACGGTCCCGGGGCGCACGACGGGCTCCGGGACCTCGACCACCCGGACTTCCCCCCCACTGATGGCCACCTGTAGCACGGTCGTTCTCCCGGATCGCGATCGCCCCGTCCCGGAACGGCGGGGCCTCCTCGAAGGCTTGGTATTCTGCCACACCGGCCGAGACGGCACGCCGGCCGGGGGGTGAGGGGGGAGTGCGGGAGAGGGCGAGGCGCGCGGCGCCGTGGGTCGTGGCGGTCGTGGTGTTCGTGGCGCTGTTCGAGATCTACTCGTTCCGCCTCGGGGTCGATCCGCGCCTGATGCACGACGACTTCGAATACACCCATCCGTCGTACAGCCTCGCGGAGCGGGGCGACTACGGATCCCCCCTCCTCGGCCACGGCTTCAACGTCGACCGCCGGACC
>JAXLRD010000076.1:0-31830 GCA_046331285.1 Vicinamibacteria bacterium | reverse complement strand
TTCGCCCCGTCGAAGCGGACGGGGAGCCAGAGGTAGCGCGAGTCCCGGAGGTTCGTGCTCTTCCAGCGGTCGAGCATCAGCACGAACGCGTCCTTCTTCCCCGCCACGGGCAGGACGAACGTGCTCTGCCCGAAGTAGGTCCACTCGGCGTCCGGGCCGGCGAGCGGGTCTCCCTGGACCGTCCAGGGGCCGGTGACGCGCGGCGCCGTCGCGTACAGGGCGCGGTTCGGGTACCAGCCGGTGCAGCCGGACGTGACGATGTAGTAGAGGCCCTTCCGCTTGAAGACGGCCGGCGCCTCGCGGGACTGCTCCGCGAAGATGCGGACGACCTTCCCGACCGGCTTCAGGTAGTCGTCGGAGAGGAGCGAGACGTGCATCGTCGCGTTCGACTCCGACGAGTAGACGAGGTACGCCTTCCCGTCGTCGTCCTGGAAGAGCGTCATGTCGCGGCTCTCGCCGCCGTCGGGGCGCACGCTGCCGATGTAGCGGTACGGTCCCGTCGGCCGGTCCGCGACCGCGACGCCGGCCTGGGCCTTCTTGTAGTCGGCGCTGTCGACGTGCAGCCACATGACGTACTTCTTCGTCTTGGCGTTGTAGACGACCTTCGGCCGCTCGACGACGCCGGAGGGGTGCAGGTCGTGGCGCGGATCGTCCTTCACCGCCGGGAGGACGACGCCCTCGTGCTTCCACCGCACGAGGTCCTTCGACGAGTAGCACGAGACGCCCACCGCGTCGACCCGCGCGAGGAGCCCGCCGGGCGCGTTCGGCGCGTCCTTGTTCTCGCCGAACCAGTAGTAGGTGCCGCGGTCGTAGAGGATGCCGCCGCCGTGGGCCTGGATCGGGCGGCCGTCGGTGTCGAGCCAGACGGCACCCGGCTCGAAGGCCGGGCCCGGCGTCTGCGCGACGGCCGGCGAGGCGGCGAGAGCCGCGAGCGCGAGGAGAGAGAGCCACGACGTCCGGGGGAAACGCATCCGCACCTCCAGCCGGCCGATTCTATGGCGGGAGACGAGGGGGGCGGCTGGTGCCGATGGCTCAGGCCGGCAGGCGCCGCTGCAGCACTCGCGCGAGGTCCTCCGCGCCGCGCGCCACGCCGGCGCGCCATCGATCCCGCGTCGAGCACGGTCTCGCGCGCGTAGCGCAGCGGGTCGTCCTCGGCGTAGAGGACGAGCAGGTCGCGCGGCTCCTCGGCGGTGTCCCACACGAGGCCCGCGCACATCTTGCAGGGCTTGAGCGTCGAGTAGAGGCGGCTCCCGCGGGGCAGGGGGCGGCGCGCGCGGTCCAGCCAGCGCTCCACCAGGTTCACCTCGGCGTGGCTCGTCACGTTGAGCGAGCCGGTGTTGGTGGCCCACGCGAGGAGCCCGGCGGCGGGGTCGACGAGGAGAGCCGCGATCGGATTGTCGCGGCGCGCTTCAGGAGGAGCGATTCGGCCTCGCACTCGACCGCGCGCGCGAGCCGGACGGCGAGGGGCCATCCAGCCTGCGTCGTCGTCCGCGCGCACCCGCGCCGCGGCCACGATCGCCGCGAGCGCAGGGTCGATCGCCGCCTCTCTCGCGAACGGAGCGGCCGCTCCGCGTCGAGGCGCGGCAGGGCCGCCAGCTCGGCGCGCCCGCGGTCGGCCGCGCGGACGCTCCCGCTCAGCCGGTGGCCGGCGACCCGCGCCGCGCCGAAGCAGGACGAGGAGACGGGGGCCGTCGAGAACGCGCGGTTGCGCACGATGAAGTGCGCCCGCTGCGGCTCGAGCTCGTAGATCCCGCGCAGCAGCCGGAAGACGGGGGACAGCGGAGGCCACGCCTCGCGCCGCGCGAAGAAGACGCCCTGGGTCGCTCTCAGGAAAGCCACCTCGCCGCCGAGCGAGAAGGCGAGGTGCTCGGCGTCGGCCGCGTCGAGGCGGGGAGGGGCGCTCGTCAAGGCTTCCCGTCCTCCGCCGGCGGACCTGGCGGCGGCGCGCCCCGCCCCGCTCCACGCGATCGCTTGGCCTCGTAGAGCCGCTCGTCGGCCAGCGCCAGCGCCGTCGCCCACGTGGCCGCGTCGACCGCGACGGCGGCGCCGCTCGAGAAGCGGACCGCCCGCGCGGCGGCCGCGTTGAAGCGGGCGAGGGCCTCGGGAAGCCGCTCGAGGATGCCGTCGGCCTCCTCGGCGGACGTGGCGGGCAGCAGGACGAGGAACTCGTCGCCGCCCATGCGGAAGACGCGGTCGCCCGCCCGGAAGAACCGGGTCAGGAAGGCCGCCATCGCCCGCAGCAGGTCGTCTCCGGCCGAGTGCCCTTCCCGGTCGTTGACCGCCTTCAGGTCGTCGAGGTCGAAGGCGAAGACGGCCACGGGAAACTCGCGGCTGCGGCGGAGGCGCGACGACTCGTCGTCGAAGTGCCGCCGGTTCGACAGGCCCGTGAGGCCGTCGCGTCGGCTCTCGGCCCGGAGCTCGTCCTCCATCCGGCGTCGTGAGGTCACGTCCCGCCCGACGACGATCGCGCCGACCGGCGCCCCGCCGCGACCGGCGACCGGCCGCCGCTGCAGCTCGTACCACGCCTCCCGGCCCTCGCGCGTCCAGGGCCGCTCGTCGTCCGCGCCCGCCGGCGGCGCGCTCCACGCGGTGCCGGCGAACACCTCCTCCCAGTCGCGGCCGAGGACCTCGCTCCCGCTCCGGCCGACGAGGGCGAGCGCGGCGTGGTTGGCGTCGACTATGGCGCCCCGCTCGTTCAGCACGAGCACGACGTCGGGCAGCCACTCGAAGAGGGCGTCGCGCGCGGCGGGGCGCGGATCGAGCAGGCGGTAGCGCAGGGCCGCCCAGCCGGTGAACAGAGCGCTCAGCGCGAAGGCCGGCAGCGTCGTGTCGTAGGACCGGAGCGGGCCGAGCGCCGGGACCGTCACCACCGCCTGGTACCAGGCCGCGCCCGCGAGCGGGACGAGCCCGCCGATCCCGAGGAGGCCGCTCTGCCACGTGCGGCGCCGCCACCAGTCGCCGAAGAGGACGGCCTCGGCGGCCAGGAGGGTCGCGTAGCTCAGCGCGAGGTGGAAGACGAACAGCGGGCCGGCCACGCCGAGGACCTCGGGGCCGACGAGGAACCCGCGGAACATCAGCCGCCGTCCCGCCTCGGTGGACAGGATCGGGCCGAGGAGGAGCGGCCACGCATAGAGCGCCGCCTGGACGCGGAAGCGGGGTCGGCCGCCGACGTGGTGCCACGCGAAGAGCAGCCAGCTCGGGGGGATGGCGGCCACGGCCGGGAACTTCACGGTGAACCAGACGACGGCGCGCGGGGCGTCGAGATGCTCGCCCAGGTAGCAGAAGATCCAGGCGGCGATCGCGATCTGGGTCAGCGCGAAGTGCGCGAACCCCGGATAGCGGCGCTGGCTCCCCGCGTAGAGCGCGAGCCCGACGGCCGCGAGGCCCGCCGCTGCGACGCCCGCCAGGTACACGGCGGGCATGGTACCGGATTCGGGCGCCCGTCCCCCGTCGGGCCGCGCGGCCGGATCGGCCGGGGAGCGTCGCCGGAACCTGACGCAAACATGACGTCGCGCCTCGGCCTTCACTGCCGTGCACCGGGCGTTGTCGGCCGGCTCTTTGCGCGATACGATCTAGGCTCCCTCGCAACACGGGACGACGACGAAAGGGCGCAGGCCCACCCGGCCCGAGACAAAGAGAGACATAGGGATGCACCGCGAGACGCCGCTCGTCTCGGTCGTGATTCCCGCGCACAACGCCGGCCGCTACGTCGCCCAGACCATCGAGAGCGTCCTCGCGCAGCAGGACGCGAATGTCGAGGCGATCGTCGTCGACGACGGCTCCACGGACGACACTCCCGAGGTCCTGAAGCGGTTCGGCGACCGGATCCGTGTCGTCACGCAGCCGAACGGCGGCCTCGGCGCCGCGCGCAGCGCCGGGATGCGCCTCGCGCTCGGCGTCTACCTCGCCTGGCTCGACGCGGACGACCTGTGCCACCCGCGGAGGATCGCCGTCCAGGCCGCGATCCTCGAGGCGCACCCCGAGATCGACGTGGTGAGCTCGGACTTCTCCGCCTTCGACGAGGCCGGGGTCGTCTCGGGCTCGTACGCGGCCGAGTACTACTCGGCCCTGCGGACCCCGGAGGGCCTCCGGGGGCTGTTCCCGGAGGAGCGGCGCTTCGACGGCCGTGGCGTGCCGTGGCTGAGCCGGCCGTTCGACGACGCCTACCGCGTGTTCAGCGGAGACATCCGGGACACCCTCGTCTGGGCCAACTTCGTCCATCCCCCGACTCTCATGATGCGAAGGACCGTCTTCGAGCGTCACGGGAACCTCGACGACCGATACGGCACGACCGTGGACTGGGAGTACCTCATCCGGGCCTCCGCCTCCTCCCGCTTCGCCTACGTCGAGGCGCCCCTGCTCCGGTACCGGCTGCACGCGAGCCAGATGTCCGGATCGAAGAACACGCGGCGAACCGCACGCGACATCCTGGAGCTCGTCAAGGCCGAGATGCGGAGGCGTCCCGAGCTGACCGTCCGTTATCCGCGGAAGGCGAAGCGTCTGCTCGCCCGCTCGCACCTCCGCATGGCGGAGGCCTACGCCGAGGTCGAGAAGGGGCGCGCGCTGCGGTCGCTCGCCCGCAGCTTCTTCCTGAACCCTCTCGACCGGCGGCTGCCCCGCGGCTTCGCCCGGGTCCTCGCGCCGAGGAGGCTCGTCGCGGCGGTGCGCCAGTGGAAGCGGGGCGGCTCCGCCGGCTGAGCGCGGCGGGACTCTAGGGCGTCGCCGTCACGACGTAGCTCTGGCACTGGTACGGGTGGATCCGGTAGCGGGGCAGGTCGGGGCACCACGGCGCCTCGGGCGGGCAGTCGAAGTCCGTCACGCAGAGAGTCACGGTGCGGACGCCCGCGGCGTAGACGGCCTCGTGACGGCAGTCCGCGCCCGTCGGGCCGAAGTACTCGAAGCCCCCGTCGCCGTCGAGGTCCATCCGGAAATAGAGCGGGTCGTCCTCCGGATCGTGGGACCGGCACATGTTGTACTGCACGGCGAGCGGCGCGCGGCCCGAGATCGCGGAGCCGATCGCGACCGGAGTCGTGCGGAACGACGCGTCGGGCCAGGCGTTGTCTCCCGACGGGACGGGAGCCGGAGCCGAGACCGAGACCGGGACGGAGCAGCGGGCGGCCTGCGCGCCGGACGACGCCGTGATCGACGCCACGAACTCGCCCGCCGCGGCGTAGAGATGACGAGCGTCGGGATCGCTGCTCCGCGCGCCGTCGCCGTAGCCGATGTCGTAGGTCAGGGGCCCCGGTGCGTTCCGGACGTCGACCGTGAAGGCGACCGAGAGCGGCGCGGCGCCGCCCGGGGCACCGCCGCGCACTGGACGGCCAGCATCGGGGTCGGCGACGTCGCGCGGCCGCCACAGGCCGCCGAGAGGGCGAGGGCCGACAGGAGCCCGAGGGCTCGCCGGCCGTTCCCGGGCACCGCCCTGATCATCGACCGATTCTACGTCCCGCGGCGCCCGCCTCCCGCCACGCCAGGACGAGGCCGAGCAGCGTCGCGGCCGACAGGAGCGCGCCGATCCAGGCGGTGGGCGGGCGATAGACGAGCTCGACCACGTGGCGTCCGGCGGGCACCTCCACCGCGCGGAAGAGGAGGTTCGCGCGGCTCACGACCGCCGGCCGGCCGTCGATCGCCGCCCGCCATCCGGGATCGTAGCTCTCGGCGAGCACGAGCCAGGCCGGGGCCTGGGCCGCCACGGAGACCGTGAGCCGGTCGGCGCGGAACGACTCGATCCGCGCGACGCCGGCCGGCGCCGCCCCGATCGGCCGTGGCGCTCCGGCCGGGAGCAGCACCTCGCGCCTCAGGTCGACCTCGCCCGCGATCACAGCCCGCAGGGCGCCCGCATCGTCCAGGACGCGGACGCCCGAGACCACGAGGGCGCGCGGCAGCGGATCGGGCACGCGGGTCAGGCGGACGGCCTCCTTCCAGGCGGACTGCGACGTCACCGTCGCCGGGCCGAGCCAGGCCTCGTCCGAGGTGGAGACGACGTAGTCGATCGACCCGGCCTGCAGCAGGCGCAGCGCGGCCGGGCTGCCCCAGTCCGAGAAGAGCGCCTGCGTCACCTGGTGAGCCAGGGGTGGCTTCAGGCCGAAGAAGTCTCCGTCGAACGCGCTGTCGAGGCCCCAGCGCGCGCCCATCGGGGGGAGCGCCTGCTGCAGCACCCCGAGGGTGAACCAGTCGGAGCGGCTGACGCCCGCCGGCGCTTCCGTGAGCCGGTCCTCGCGGGCGCGGGGGCTGCGGGCCTGGAGTCGCGTGCGCGGGGGGAGTCGGGCGATCCAGTCGGGGCGGAACGCGGTGATGGCGGGGGCCGTGAGGTTCAGGCCGTGCCCGGCCGCGAGGCCGCAGTCGAGGAGCATCAGCGCGGCGGCCGCCGCGGGCGCGAAGCGAGGCGACGCTCGCCCGCCGATCAGGTACAACGCGCCGGCGGCGCCGGCGGTGAGGGCCGTCAGCCAGAGCGCCCCGGGCCGCGCGAACGGGAGCAGCCCCCCGGGCACGAGGAGGGCCGCGACGCCCGCGACGAGCCCGAGACCGACCGCGGCCGCTCCGGGGGTCCGCGGGGCGCGCGCGGCGTCGCGGCGCCACACGTCGAATCCGAGCCCCGTCGCGACCGCCCACGCCAGCGTGACGAGCGCCATGAACTTGACGGGGAAACGGAGGCTCGTGAACGGCGGCACGGCGCCGAGCCACCGGTAGAAGGGCGTGTGGTCCCCGAGGGCGAGGAGGAGGCCGGCGACCATCAGCGGCGCGAGCCACGCGAGGCGCCGTCGGAGCCCGAGGAGCGCCCACGGCACGGCGGCCGCGCCCAGGTAGAGGCTGGCGAGGAACGGCTCGCGCCCGTCGAAGAGCCGGCCCTGCCAGGAAGCGTCGAGGAAGGCTTCGGTCGTGAAGCCGCGCGACAGGAGGTCGGCGAGGGAGACGGGGTGAAGCGACCATGCCTGGTGCGGCATCGGCGCGGCCCCGACACGGGAGCTGCGCGCGAGCAGGTCGAGCGCCGGCAGCACCTGGACCGCGGCGAGCCCCGCGGCGAGTCCCGCGGCCGCGGCGAGCCGCGCCAGGACGAGGCTCGCCGCGGCCAGCGAGCGGCCGGCGGCGGCCCACGCCGCCACGCGCACGCCGACCGCGATGGCCGTGGCCCACGGCATCTCGGCCGACCCCGAGAGCGCCTGGAGCGCGAGCGTCGCCGCGAGAGGCACGGCGCCGGGGAGCGTCGGCGCCACGAGCAGCGACTCCACGAAGGCCAGCGCCCACGGCAGCAGCGAGACCGCGGGGAGCTGCTGATGGAACGAGGTGAACGAGGCGAGCGGCCCCGACAGGATCCAGACCGCGCCGCCCACGACGCCCGAGGTGCGGCCGGCCCCGAGTCGCGAGAGCCACGCGGCGACGCCCAGGCCGCCCAGCAGGAGGTGGATCGCCACGAAGAGCGTGTAGCCCGCCCGCGGCGGCAGCAGCAGGCTCGGCCACCCGAGCGGATACGCCACCTGGTAGTTCGGGTTGGCCAGCATCGGCCCGCCGAACGACGGGTGAGGATCCCAGAGCGGCCAGGCCCCGGAGGCCAGCGAACGAGCGAAGCTCTCGACGCTCGGATACCAGAGCCAGGGGATGTCGCGGTAGAAGAACGCGGCCCGCCCGGCGAGCACCGGGGCCAGCAGAAAGGCCACGACGAGGCTGAGGGAGAGGGCCGGGGCCAGGTCTTCGCGCTTCACGGACGCGGGGCACCGTAGCCGAAGGGCACCGGAGAGGTCAACGGGCCGTCGCGGAGGCGCCGCCCCCGGACTACGCCGACGACACCCGGGCCCCCGCGGCCCGGGGCGAGCGGATTCGTCGGGTCGTCGACGCGGTGAACTCCGGCGACCCCGCGCGCGTCACCCCCGGACGCGCTCCATCGCCGGGTCGTACATCGGCCGCAGCGACGCGACGGCGGGATACCTGCGTCCGGCGATGTCGACCTCCCACTGGCCCGACTGAACGAAGGCCGAGTCGATCGGCTCGCCGGCGTCGATCATGGCGAGGCCCACGGCGCCGCCGAGGGTGAAGCCGTAGCTCGCCGAGCGGACGTAGCCGAGCGGCCGGCCGTTCCGATAGACGACCTCGGCGTGGTAGAGGAGCGGCTCGGGATCCTTCACGAGGACCTGCACGAGGCGCCGCGGGTAGGCGGGACCCTTGGCCTTCTTCTCGACGCAGGCCGCCTTGCCGACGAAGTCCGGCTTGCCGAGATCCACGAAGAAGCCGAGGCCGGTCTCGTACGGGTCGTCGGTGTTGTCGAGGTCGTGGCCGTAGTCGCGGTAGGCCTTCTCCATGCGCAGGCTGCCGAGGGCCCGCAGGCCGGCGTGGCGCAGGCCGAAGCGCCGGCCGGCCCCGACGACGCGCTCGTACACGTGCACCGCCTGCTCGGCCGGGATGCACAGCTCGTAGCCGAGCTCGCCGACGTAGGTGATGCGGTTCACCTGCACGCGCGCGAAGCCGATGTCGATCTCGCGCGAAGTGCGGAAGGGGAAGGCGGCGTTCGAGAGGTCCGCCGAGGTGATCGACTGCAGCAGGTCCCGCGAGCGGGGGCCCTGCACGTTGAGCTGGCCGGTCCCGCCCGTGACGTCGGTGACGAAGCAGTGCGCGTCGGGCGGGATGTGCCGGCGGATCCAGGCCTCCACGTGGCGGTGCATGGTGTCGGTGACCACCACGACGAAGCGCTCCTCCGTCAGCTTGGCCACCGTGACGTCGGCTTCGAGCCGGCCGCGCTCGTTGAGGAACTGGGTGTAGGTGATCGTCTCCGCCGGGCCGTCGACGCGGTTGGCCGAGAGCGACTCGAGCACCCGGCCGGCGTCGCGGCCCTGCACCAGGAACTTGCCCATGAAGGTCATGTCCATGGCGATGACGCCCTCGCGGCACGCCCGGTGCTCGGCCTCCCAGTAGGGGAACCAGTTCTGGCGCCCCCAGGAGGCTTCTCGACCTTCGGCTCGCTGCCCTCCGGCGCGTACCACGCCGGGCTCTCCCAGCCGCTCACGTCGGTGAAGCAGGCGCGCTCGTCGCGCAGGCGGTCGTGGAACGGCGAGCGCTTGCAGTCGCGCGCCGTCTGCGGCACGCGGGTGGGGTAGTGCCGCCGGTACACGAGGCCCAGCGTCTCGACGACGCGCGTCTTTCGGTACTCGGGGTTGCACTGGTACGGGTGGAAGCGGTCGACGTTGATCCCGGTGACGTCGACGCCGGGGTCGCCGGTGGCGATCCAGTGGGCCAGGGCGCGGCCGATGCCGCCGCCGGTGATCATGCCGATCGAGTTGAGGCCCGCTGCGACGAAGTAGTTCCGGATCTCCGGCGTCTCGCCGAACGCGACCGCCAGGTCCGGCGTGAAGCTCTCCGGGCCGCAGAAGAACTTCCGCACGCCGACGTCGCGCGCGGCCGGGACGCGGCTCATCGCCGTGTCGAGGAAGGGCGCCATGCGGTCCCAGTCGGGCTGGATCTCGCCGAAGGAGAAGTCGTCGGGGACGCCCTCCACCTTCCACGGCGCGCAGACCGGCTCGAAGAGGCCGATCATGAGGCCGCCGCCCTCTTCGCGGTAGTAGCCGTGGCACGAGGGGTCCTCGAGGATCGGGAGCTGCCGCGTCATCCCGGCGAACGGCTCGGTGATCAGGTAGTAGTGCTCGGTCGACTGGTTCGGGATGCTGACGCCGCTGCGGGCGCCGAGCTGCCGCGCCCACATCCCGGCGCAGTTGACGACGAACTCCGCCTCGACGTCGCCCTGCGTCGTCGTCACCCCGACGGCGCGCCCGGCTCGCGTGGTGACGCCCGTGACCGACACGCCCTCGACGATCGTGACGCCGTTCTGGCGCGCGCCCTTGGCCAGGGCCATGGTCGCGTCCACCGGGTTCACTCGGCCGTCCTTCCGCACGTAGAAGCCGGCCAGGACGTCGTCGACGCGGGCGAGCGGGAAGAGCCGCGCGATCTCGGCGGGGCCGATCTCGTCGACGTCGTTGCCGAGGTGCCGGTTGAAGGCCGCGACCCGGCGGTACTCCTCGACGCGGTCCGTGTCGGCGGCCAGCTCGATGAAGCCCAGGGCCTCGAAGCCCGTGCCGTGGCCGGTCTCGGCCTCGAGGCGCGCCCAGAGGTCGCGCGTGTACATCCGCAGCTCGACCGAGGTCGCCGAGGTGGAGCCGAAGGTGGTCATGAGGCCCGCCGCGTGCCAGGTCGTGCCGGAGGTCAGCCGGTGCCGCTCCAGCAGGGCGACGTCGCGCCAGCCCAGTTGCGCCAGGTGATACGCCACCGAGCAGCCGATGACCCCGCCCCCGACGATCACGACGCGCGTCCGGCGCGGCAGCTCCTGGCTGGCCATCGACGCCTCCCCGTTTCTTCGCCCCGGGACTCTATGCGCACCCGGCGACGGGGGTCAATGAACCGGCACCGCGGCGGACGCCACTGGCCAGAGGCCGGAGGACGACCGTCCCACGATTTCCGTGGCTCGCGGGCGTAAGATGACGGCGTGGGCACTGCAGTCGGCCGCCAGTGCCAGGAGACAGACACCATGACGCGCAGCGCGCGATCCGCCCTCATCGTCCTCGCCGGGCTTCTCTCCCTGCCGCCCGCTCCGGCCCGAGCCCAGAAGCTGGATGCCGACGACGAGCAGTTCCTGAACGACGTGAAGCCGATTCTCCTGATGAGCGAGAAGTCCGCGTACGAGAAGCTCAAGGACAAGTCGGACCGGCTCGAGTTCCAGAAGATCTTCTGGGCCCGTCGCGATCCGAACCCGGCGACCCCCGAGAACGAGTTCCAGCAGCAGTACGTCAAGGACCGGGCGTACGCCGACGAGAACTACGGGTACGCGAACGTCCGCGGCTCGACGACCGACTGCGGTCGCACCTACATTCTTCTCGGCCGGCCCGACGTCACCCAGCTCCGGCCGCAGGCGCCGTCCGACGCCTCGCAGGGCGGCGTCCGCACCCCGGAGATCTGGACGTACAACGACCGTCCCGACCGTCGCGTCCAGGGCGGCAAGGCGATGGTCGGCTTCGACGCGAGCTGCCGCGCGCTCTACGACTTCGCCCAGCAGTTCCCGCGCATCGCCGCGAGCAAGATCCTCCGCCCGGAGCTCGACTACAAGGTCGGCCCGGACGGCCACCTCGTGAAGCTCGCCGACCAGCTCCCGCGGGAGGCGCCGGTGCGGGCGCTCCTGCGCGAGCCGCGGCGCGACTTCCCGCTGGCGTTCCAGCCGGCCTACGTTCGGACCGCGAACGGCGGGACGCTGCTGCTCGGGCTCGTCGAGGGCGACGCGGCCGCCCTTGGGATCCCGGACGGCGCCGGGACGGTCGAGATCTCGATCGCGGCCAGCGCGGCCTCGGCCGACGGCCGACCCGCCGGCGTGACCGAGCAGACGGTGAAGGCGCCGGTCGCGAGCGGCCGCTTCCTCGCGAGCTTCGGGCTGGGGCTCAAGCCGGGGAAGCACTCGCTGAACGCGGCCGTCCTGGACGCGACGGGCAAGAAGGGCTCCGTGGTGTCGACGCCCATCGAGGTGCCCGACTTCGGGCAGGCCGCCGCCTCCGACGGCGGCCACGACGCGCCGCCTTCGGCGACGATCCTCGTGGTGAAGGACATCCAGCAGGCCGCGGCGAACGCGCCCGCCGACCCCGCGGATGCTTTCGCCGCGTTCCAGATGGGCCCGATGCGGCTCGTCCCGGTGTTCGCGTCGTCGCTGCACAAGACGGACGCGGTGACGTTCTTCTTCCAGGTCTACGGCCTGAAGGTCGACGGGGCCGGCAAGGCCGACGGCTCCGTCCGGCTGAAGCTCGCGAAGGAGAGCGGCGAGGCGCTGCAGACGCTGCCCGAGACGCCGATCCAGACGGCGCTCTTCACGACCGCCCTCGGCCCGGTGGCGCTGGCGGCGTTCCCGCCGGGCCGCTACCTGGTGCAGATCGAGGCGACCGACAAGCTGGCCCGGAAGACGACGTCGGCTCAGGCCGCGTTCGAGGTGCTGCCCTAGTTCGCCTCGATCTCGATCACGGCGACCGTGTACGGCGGAAGGTCGAAGGTCATGTCGCGCGCGTACGGCCTCGCCGCTTCCACGCGGCGCAGCTTGTCGGGTTCGGCGAGCGAGTTCGCGTCGTCGAGGCCGGCGGTCACGGTGACGACCTTCACGGTGGCGCTCGCCGGCACCTGCGAGCCCTGGAGGCGGGTGAGCAGGGTGTGGCGCGAACCGTCGTAGTTCACCGCCTTGACGATCAGGCGGCGGCCGTCGGCCGTGCCGGTCGCGATCGCGTCCACGGTGTTCGGTGTCCAGCCCCCCGGTTTCGCCTGTGAGATCGCGTCGAAGAGCTCCTGCCGGTTCGGGACCTCCCTGAACGTGCCGGAGGTGAAGGCGAGCCGCCGTGGAGCGTAGTAGTCGCGAAACAGCTTCTCGGCCACGTAGCCCGAGCCCGCGAACCACGACACGTGGTCGTGGTAGATCCAGGAGCGCCACTCGGGATCGTCGGTGGTGTTGCGCATCAGCAGGGCCGGGCTCGACAGAGCCAGGGCCGGGCTGAGCTTCTCGTAGGAGAGGAGGCTCCCCGCCGCGTGGAGGCCCGCCCGCCAGTCGTAGGTGCGGGAGGCGCCCCACTCGAGCACGGCGATCTCGATGCCCGGATGAGCGGAGCGGCGAACGTACTCGACCAGCTTCTCCAGGTAGTCCTCGATCCGCCGCACGCCGGTCGCGTAGCTCTCGGGCTCGTACTCGTAGTTGTGGACGCCGAGGACGTCGAAGCTCTCTCCCGCGAGATCGAGGAGCTTCTCGCTCCAGCTCATGTCGTTCGAGCGCTTCTGCCCGCACGCGACGATCCTCGACCCGGGCGCGATCTCCCGCAGCCGCGGTCCGTAGAGGTTGACGATCGCGGCGTACTGCTCGGGCGAGAGCCCGTGGTTCATGGGCTCGTTGTCGATCTGGATGTAGGGCACGCGATACGGCTCGGGGTGGCCGTTCCCGGCGCGCCTCCGGCCCCACTCCGTGGTCGGCGGATCGACGAGGTAGTGCACCCAGTCGAGCGCGTACTGGAGCTGCGCGGGGTCGAGGCTCGTGGCCGCCAGCACGATCATCGGCGCGGCGCCGAGCTTCTGGCACAGCTCCAGGAACTCGTCCGTGCCGAAGCCGTAGTAGTCGGAGTAGCCGCCCCAGATCGTGTTCGGGTTGTACCGGCGCGCGACCGCGGGACCGATGCCGTCCTTCCACCTGTAGATCGAGGCGTACGAGCCACCGGGCCAGCGGATGAACGTCGGGGCCAGTCCCTGGAGCGCCGCCAGCAGGTCCGGCCGCAGCTTGCCGTGAGCGCGCGCGTCGGCGCGCATGAGCGAGACGAAGTCCACGAGCACGGAGCCCGTTCCGGTGGCGACGAGCCCGAGCGACGCGTCTCGATCGGTGGCCGCACTCGTGAACGCGAAGGGGATCTCCTGCCAGCCGGCGCGGCCGGTCGTGAGGCGCACCTTCGCGAGCTCGCGTCCGGCGCCGCTCACGATCCGCAGGCTCAGGGCCGGCGCTCCCTGCTCGGCACGAACCCACAGCGAGCCGTCGTACCTTCGGCCCGCTTCCACGTACAGCCGGCCCTGGCGGATTCCGGCCGTGCCGCCCCGCACGGTGAGCCGCACGCTGCGCTCTCCCCGCTCGAACGCGGTGGTGACGAGCGTCGCCTCGCCGCCCGTGCCGAAGGCGGTCCAGTACTCCGCGAAGTCCTTTCCCTCGAAGCCCTGGCCGCGGACCTGCTCGGCGTAGAGGCCGTCGACGACCGAGTGGTTGATCTCCTCGAGGAACTGGCCGTAGAGGCGCTCGTCGACCTTTCCCGCGACGCGGTCGGTGTCGATCAGGAGCACCGCGACGCCCGGCTCGGCGGCGGAGGCCGGCGTTGGCGCGAGCCCGCAGCGGCCGACGATGAGGGCGACGACCGTCACGGCGAGGAGACGACGGGGCAGCACGCGGGCAGCCAGGCTCATGGCGCAGAGAGTACCCCGTGACCCCGGTCCTTCACGCTAGAGTGAGCACCGCTCCATGACCGAGGAGGTGCCGGTGAGGGTCCCTTCCGCTGCTCTCTGCCTGTCGCTGCTGGCGGTGCCGGCCGCGGCGCAGGCGCCGCGCGCGTACCGGTACCAGCCGCTCCCGCTCGGGGCCGTCCGACCCTCGGGCTGGATCGAAGAGCAGATGAAGAAGGACCTGCGGGGCTTCGTGGGCCGTCTCGACACGCTGGTCCCGGCCCTCTTCGCGGAGGACATCTACGGCGCCGACCGCCTGCAGAAGGGAGGCCGCGCCCGCGACCTCGGCAACATCAAAGAGGGCGACGCCGAGGGCGACGAGCAGTACCGGTGGTGGAACAGCGAGACGCAGTCGAACTGGTGGGACGGCTACCTGCGCCACGTCGTGCTGCTCGACGACGAGGCCGGCAAGGACAAGGCGCGCGAGTACGTCCGACGCAAGCTGGCCACGCAGGACCCCGACGGCTACCTCGGCATCTACCCGCCGTCGCTGCGCTACCGGTTCCAGGGCGAGAACGGCGAGCTGTGGGCCAAGGCCACTCTCTACCGGGGGCTGCTGGGCTGGTACGAGGCGACGCACGACGACGCGGTGTGGGCCGCGGTCGCCCGCGCCGTGGACGACGTCATGCGCCACTACCCGGCGGGCCGGAGTCGTCCGTTCGAGTCGGGCAACGCCTTCAACGGCGGCGTGTCGCACGGCCTGTGCTTCACCGACGTGCTGGACCGCATGTGGCAGCACACCCGCGAGCGGAAGTACCTGGACTACGCGGCCTTCCTCTACGAGGACTTCTCGGCCACTCACCAGTCCGAGTGCGACGCGCAGCTCGGCAACATCCTCGACCCCCGCTACCGCCTGAAGTCGCACGGCGTGCACACCTACGAGCACCTGCGGCCCCTGTCGGTGGCGGCCTGGGCCACGGGCGACGCGAAGCTCGAAGAGGCGCTTCGCGTCTACCTCGGCCGCATCGACGCGGCCACGACCGCGAGCGGCGGCCCGATCGGCGACGAGTGGATCGCCGGGCGCACGGCCCACCCCGCCGAGACCGGCTACGAGTACTGCTCCCTGCAGGAGCTCGTCGACAGCTACGCGCAGCTTCTCGCGAAGAGCGGCGACCCGCGGCTGGCCGACCGCATCGAGCGCACCTTCTACAACGCGGCCCAGGGCTCCCGCCACCCCGACCTCCCGGCCATCGCCTACCTGAAGACCGACGACTCGTTCGAGATGATGGGGACGCGAAACGGACGCGCGGAGCCCGGCCGCAGGCAGACCCGCTACAAGTACTCGCCGGTCCACCAGGACGTCGCGGTCTGCTGCAGCCCCAATGCCGGGCGCATCAGCCCGTACTTCGTCCAGTCCATGTGGCTCGCCGAGGGAGACGACACGCTCGTGGCGGCTCTGCTGGGCCCGAACCGGCTGGAGACCCGCGTGGGCGGCACGCGGGTGCGGATCCGGCAACGCACCGAGTACCCGTACGGGAACAGCTTTCGCTTCGAGGTCGAGACCGAGCGGCCGCTCGAGCTCACCCTGAAGATCCGACGGCCGGAGTGGGCGACCGGTGTCGAGTGCTCGGAGGGGCACACCGAAGAAGCGGGCTTCGTGCGCGTTCGAAGGCGCTTCCAGTCCGGCGACCACGTCGACGTGACGTTCGGCGCCCGCGTCCGCGTGCTGACCGACGCACCGCAGCGCCGCTCCTTTGCCTACGGTGCGCTGCTGTTCGCCCGGGCCATCCCGGCTTCCGAGCGGCGCGGCAGGAGCTACGCGCCGGGCCTCGACGACCTCTACTACGCGCCCCGCGACGGGGCGCGTTACGCCTTCGTCGAGCGGCACGAGGCCGCCTACCGCGACGGCCGCCTCTTCGTCCGCCTGCGGAATCGCGACACGCAGGCGATCGAGAGGGTCGAGCTGGTCCCCCCGGGTCGGACGATCCTCCGGCAGCTCGCCTTCTGATGGCCGAGCCGCGGACCAAGCCTCGAACCGGCCGCTATCCGTAAGGGAACCTGTTGGCGCGAGGACCGATCGGGCGTCGCGCTTCAGTGCAGCGCGAAGTTCACGGTGACGGTCATGATCACCGGCACCGCGGCGCCGTCGAGCAGGGTGGGCTCGTAGACCCACTGGCGGACCGCGTCGCGCGCCGCATCGTCGAGGAGCGGCGCCCCGCGCTTCACCTCGATGTCCCTCACTCGGCCGTCCGGGCCGATGACGCACTCGAGGATCACGTTCCCCTGTACGCGTGCCTGGAGGGCCGTCGGGGGATAGCGCGGGGGAACGTGGACGAGCTTCCGCGGCTCCTTGACGTCGACGCCGACGCGAGCGGGCGTCGCCCGGCGGGTGCCCGTCGCGGCCCGCTCGGCCTCGAGCGATGCGCTGCCGGCGGGCGGCGACGAGGCAGGAGGAAGCGGGACGATCTCGTGCCGGCCCGCCACGGGCGTGGCGGGCCGCGCCAGAGCCTTCATCGCGGAGTCGACGAACAGCGTCGCAGCGCCGGCGCCGAGAAGCGCGCCACCGGCCAGGGCGGCCGGGGCCACGAGCGCCAGCACGCGCGGAGCCCGCGGGGCCGGTCCGCGGGGCGCGCGGAGTGCCAGCGGGAACGCCGCGACGAAGAGACAGAGCGTGAGCGCGCCGCCCGTCCACGCGAGCACTTTGGCGAGGCTCACCGCGTGGGAGGCCTCGACGCCTCGCGCGGCCAGCAGCACGCCGAGGACGAGCGCGAGCGCCGCGATGGCGAGCAGCACGGCGACCGCCGGCACGGCGGGTGTGCCGGACTCGGCGGGAGGAGCTCCGTCGCCGCGGCGTCCGAACGACAGCAGCAGGAGCGCGAGGCTCGCGACGCCGAACGTGCCGAGAGCCGCGCAGAGCAGGGGCAGGACGGCCTCGGCCAGGCCGGCTCGAACGGCCATGGGCCCGGGCGTGCCCAGCAGGGCGGCCGCCGCCGCCGTGCGACCGACGCCGGCCGCCCACAGCGCCGCGCCGCACGTGAGCGGGACGAGCGCCAGCACGCCGAAAGCCGGCGCGAGCCAGAAGCGAGCCGCGCCGCGTCTCGCGAAACGCAGCCCGAGCGCCACGAGGCCGGCGAGCGCGGCGGCGGCGCCGGCCGCGAGCATCGACAAGAGGGTCGCCGCGGTGGCCTGCTGGAGCAGGACGGAAATCTCACGCATGGGCGCGCCTCCTCCGGGCGGGGCCAGGCCGTGGACGATCGCTGAGCTGGGAACTTGGCCGGATTCTACACGGGGGCGAGCCGGCGCGACGTCCCGCTATCGCTTCGCTGGCGGAGCCGGGCCGAAGTACTTCTCGACGACCCAGGGTGGCTGGTGCGGGTCGGGCCGGCGGTCGACCGAGGCGGGGTCGAAGTTCGCGCTCCGCGGTTTCGCCACCGACAGCGGGTGAGGGTCGCCGAGGGCCGCGTGCTCGGCCTCCATCCGCCGACGCAGGCGAGCTCGGGTCTCGGCGTGCGCGGGATCGGCGGAGAGGTCGCGCAGCTCGAGAGGATCGCGCTCGAGGTCGAAGAGTTGCTCGCGCGCGATCTTCGGATACACGACGAGCTTGAAGCGGCCGTCGCGGACCGCTGGCCGCACGGAGATCAGCGAGGGCTCGGGCTGCCGGCGCGCAGGGCCGCGGCGGCCCACCCGGCGATGTGGCACGATCGCGACGCGGGAGGTCGTCATGGACTTCAGGGAGCCGGTCGTTCTCGGTCGAACCGGATTGCGGGTCGGCCGTCTCGGCGTGGCCTCGGGGTACTGGGCGCCGGCCGACGCGATCGAGCTGGCCTTCGAGCAGGGGTGCAACTACTTCACGTGGGGCACCTTCATCAAGGGCCGCTCCCCCCACATGGCCGAGGCCATCCGCCGCGTCGTGGCCAACGGGCAGCGCGACCGCCTGGTGCTCGGGATGTTCAGCTACGCGCACCAGGCGTTCCTCACGGAGCACTTCTTCGTCCGCGGCCTGAAGGCGCTGGGCCTCGAGCGGGCCGACGTCCTCGTCCTCGGCTACTTCGGCCGCCGGCCGTCGCCGTCGGTGATCGACGGCGCGCTGCGGCTGCGGGAGAGGGGCCTCGTGCGCTTCCTCGGCCTGTCGGGCCACACGCGGGCCCTCTTCCCCGAGCTGCGCCGCGAGGGCCTCTTCGACGTCTTCCACGTCCGCTACAGCCCGGTCAACAGCGGCGCGGAGGTCGATGCCTTCCCGGGGCTCGCCGGCGAGGGCCGCCCCGGCGTCGCGGCCTTCACCGCGACCGCCTGGGGCGGCCTGCTCGACGCGAGAAGGATGCCGGCCGGAGACGCGCCGCTCACCGCGGCCGACTGCTACCGCTTCGCCCTCTCGCATCCCGCCGTCGACGTCTGCATGACGGGAGTGCGGACCGCCGCCCAGATGCGCGAGAACCTCCGCGCTCTCGACCTCGGCCCTCTCGGCGCCGACGAGATGGCCCGGGTCCGGAGGATCGGGGACCACCTCTACGGCAAGCCGCGGCGTCCGGCCGCCGCCTGAGCCGCGGCGGCCCGGCCGGGCCTTACCTTCTCGGCGGGACTCGCGAGGTCCTGGGCTCGAGGGCCGCGGAGACGCTGCTCCTGTTGGCGATCCCGGTGGCCCCGCAGGCGGGGGCGCCGGGCGGCAGGCGATGGTAGGTCTCTTCGAGCGGACCGCCGATCAGGGCGATGATGTCGAGGTCCGGAGGCGCGACGAACGGGACCTTGTCGCCCGCGACGGCGTCGAAGTTGTAGTAGACGAAGTAGACGTTCCAGGTGAACTTCAACGTATCGCAGGTCAGAAGCTCGACGCGACCGGAGACGACGTCCAGCTCAGGTAGCCCTGGATCGACGCCCAGGCTGTCCGCGGCCTCCTCCGTCAGTCGGTACATGCCCATGCCGTAGGCCTGGTAGTGGCGACCGGACTTCCCGATGCGGCCCGCGAAGCCCGTCGTGCTGTAGGCGCCGAAGTCCGCCCACTTGAGGGCCTGGTGGAACGAGACACTGTACTGGCCATCGGCCGTGCGGCCGACGTCGAGTTGCCACGCGATGTAGGGATTGCTGCCGCCGTACCAGACGCCCGCGAAGTCGCAGGGCCCCTGTGCGCGGGTCGGCTCCGCCACTGCGGCCGAGACACCGAGGAGCAGGGCAGCAGCGAGTGTGATCGTCCGCGTCATCATGGATCTCACCTCCGAGGACGTGCGCATCCACCCCGACCCGGCGCCACCGTCGGCCGGGCGGTCTATACTGGCCGCCGTCGCCTCGCGGAACTCCACTGCCGCGACGGTCGCCCCAATCTAGTGCGCCCGGCGCCGGCCGGTGATCACTCCGCGATCACGAATAGATGACGGGCAGGTAACATCTCGCACCGTTGAGGCTCTCTCCCGAGGGTTCACTGTGCCGAACCTGCAGACCGGCGGCCGCGGCGCCGTGCGCTTCGGCGAGTTCGAGCTGATTCCCGCTTCCGGGGAGCTGCTGCGCGACGGCTCGCGTGTCCCGCTGCAGGGCCAGCCGCTGGGCGTCCTGATCGTGCTCATCGCCGATGCGGGGAACCTCGTGACGCGCGAGCGCCTGCGCGAGGAGCTGTGGCCCGGCGGCGTCCATGTCGACTTCGAGCACGGCCTGAACACGGCGGTCCGGCGGCTGCGCGAGGCCCTGGGAGACAACGCCGATGCTCCCCGCTTCATCGAGACACTGCCCCGGCGGGGCTACCGGTTCATCGCGCCTGTCGCGGCAGCGCCGGGCGGCGAGCGGACCGACCCCCTCTCCGCGGCGGTCCCGATCGCCGAGCACTCGAGCGCCGATTCGCGACGAGCCGGCGGGACGCCGCCGTCGTCGTCGGCTCCTGCGGCCTTCCGCGGCCGGCCGTCCCGGCGGGCGGCCTTCGCCGCGGTGGGCGTCCTCGTTCTGGCTGTGGCCGTCCTCGCCGGGTTGCGGCTGGTTCGTCGCACTCCGCCGCCGTTGCCACGCCTCGTCCAGCTCGCGCCGGCCCGGGAGGCTCTCGGCGCCACCTTCTCGCCCGACGGGAGCCAGGTCGCGTTCCAGTCTCTGGGAGAACAGGACGCCGAGTGGCATGTCTGGGTGAAGATCGTCGGGGACGCCGAATCCCGACGCCTCACCACGGACCCCGAGCCCGAGTGCTGTCCCGCCTGGTCTCCGGACGGGAAGCAGATAGCCGTGGTGAAGGGACCGCCCGGTTCACAGGGCGTCGAGCTGGTGTCGCCCACCAGCGGCGCCGGGCGACGTCTGCTCGAGTTCCCGGTCGCGGGCCTGCTCTCGTGGTCTCCCGACGGGCGCTGGATCGCTGCGGCGAGGGAGCGCGCCGCGAACGAGACGACGCCCGAGTCGGGAGGCATCCACCTGATTCCGTCGGAAGGCGGCGAACCGCACGCGGTGACCTTTCCCGCGCCGCCGCGGGCCCACCAGTTCCCGGCCTTCTCACCGGACGGACGACAGCTCGCCTACGCGGCGTGCGACGTCGCGGAGAGCCACGCCGATTGCGACGTCTACGTCCTGCCGCTCGATCCGCAGGCGCGACCCCGGGCCGCGGCGCGACGCCTCACGTGGCGGCAGACGTGGATCTTCGGCCTCGCCTGGACCCGGGACGGTCGCTCGATCGTCTGGGGCTCGGGCCTCGAGCTCAACTTCCTCTGGCGCGTCCCGGCGGACGGCAGCTCGCCGCCCGAGCGGGTCGAGCTGGCGGGGAACAATGCCTACGCACCCTCCACCGCGCGGGGCCAGGATCGTCTGGCCTTCTCGCGGACACTCTTCGACTCGGTCATCTACCGGCTCGCGCTCGGCGGCGCTCCGGCGCCGCTGATCGACTCCGCCTCTCGGGACCTCAACGCGCAGTACTCGCCCGACGGCCGGCGCATCGCCTTCGCGTCACGACGCTCGGGCGACCGGAACGAGATCTGGCTCGTCGACGCCGACGGCGCGAGCCCGACGCGGCTGACCCGCGGCTCCGCCCGCTTCCGCGGCTCCCCACGCTGGTCGCCGGACGGGCGGACGATCGCCTTCGACGCCTGGAGCGACGAGGGGCAGTGGGACATCTGGACGATCGGCGTCGACGGGGCGGGCCTGCGCCGGGTCACTCACGACCCCGTCAAGGCGCACATTCCGAGCTTCTCCCGCGACGGCCGCTGGATCTACTTCACCTCCCACCGGACGGGACGCGAAGAGGTGTGGCGCGTCGCCATCCCGGGCGGGCAGGAGGAGCAGGTGACCCGCACCGGCGGCACCAGCGCCTTCGAGAGCCCGGACGGCCGGACCCTCTTCTACCTGCGATCGGCCGGCGGCGCGTTGCTGGCGCGGTCGACGGGGGGCGGCGTCGAGCGGACGGTGGCCTCCTGCGTGAACCTGTCGAGCTACGCCGTCGCTCCGACGGGGATCTTCTACGTGTCCTGCAACGTCGCGGACGCCGCCGCCCGCTCTCAGCACGTGCTGCACTACTGGAACGCGCGGACGGGGCAGGACGGGGTGGTCGGCGGATTCGAGGCGCCGACGACGCTGAACCTGGCCGTCTCTCCCGACGGCCGGACCCTCCTTTACGATCGCAGCACGCCCGGCTCCGATCTGATGATGATCGAGAACTTCCGCTGAGCTGTCCGTCAGCTCGACGATGCGGCCGCCGCCGAGGCCCGCTTTCTGGTGGAGCACTCGGCGAGCAGTGAGGGCTGATCGCGAGCTCCTGCGACGCAGACCGCGCGCCGCCCATCCCGCCCTGCTAGAATCCGCCCCAATCAACAAGCAGTATGGGCATCGGTGCCGGCGTCCGTCTCGGACCCTACGAGATCGTGGCCCCCCTCGGCGCCGGGGGAATGGGCGAGGTCTGGCGCGCGCGCGATCCTCGTCTGGGCCGCGACGTGGCGGTGAAGGTCCTGCCGGCCCGGGTGGGGGCCGACCCCGACAGGCTCCGGCGCTTCCAGCAGGAAGCCCTGGCCGCGGGCGCCCTGAACCATCAGAACCTCATGAGCGTCTACGACATCGGCGAGCACGAGGGCTCGCCGTACATCGTCTTCGAGCTCCTCCAGGGCAAGAGCCTGCGCCAGCGGCTGCTCGAGGGGCGGCCCCCGGCGCGACGCGCCGTCGAGTGGGCGGCGCAGGCCGCGCGCGGCCTGTCCGCGGCCCACGACAAGGGCATCGTGCACCGCGACGTGAAGCCCGAGAACCTGTTCGTGCTCGGAGACGGTCGGATCAAGGTGCTCGACTTCGGCCTCGCCAAGCTGGATCCAAGGTGGGGCGAGGGGGACTCGGGCTCCGCTGTCGAGACGCGGTCGCAGCTCACCGACCCCGGCGTGGTCCTGGGCACGGTGTCCTACATGTCGCCGGAGCAGGTACGGGGAGCGGCGGTCGACTCGCGGTCGGACGTCTTCTCTCTGGGCGCGGTGCTCTACGAGATGCTCACCGGCCGGCGCCCTTTCGTGCACGAGACCGCGGCGGAGACCATGACCGCGATCCTGAAGGAAGATCCGCCGGAGTTCACCACGTCCGGCGTCCAGGTGCCGCCGGTGTACGAGCGGATCGTGCGCCGTTGCCTCGAGAAGGATCCGGCCGCTCGTTTCCGGTCCGCCCACGATCTGGCCTTCGCTCTGGAAGCCGTGGGCGGAAACGGCGAGTCGACCGCGGCCCTCGCCCTGACCTCACCGCGCAGTCCTCGACGGCTCGTGGTCACGCTGGCAACGGTCGCAGTGGCCCTCGTGCTCGCCTGGGCGATCCTGCACCGGCCCCGAGCCTCGGCGGAGCCGCCGTCGTATCAGCGCCTCACGTTCCGGCGCGGCTTCGTGCACTCGGCTCGGTTCGCGGCCGACGGGCAGAGCGTCGTCTACGCCGCCGCCTGGGAAGGCGCGCCCTCCGAGGTGTTCCTCACCCAGAGGGGGAGCGGGGAATCACGGCCCCTCGGCTTCGGCGCCGCGAACCTCCTGGCCCTGTCCGCCAGGGGAGAGCTGGCCCTGGGCCTCGAGCCGAGGTTCCTCATGACCGTCCTGACGCCGAGTGTCCTGGCCCGGGCGCCCCTCACGGGGGGCGCCGCGCGGCGTCTGCTTCCCGAGATCAACGCGGCCGACTGGGCTCCCGACGGATCCACTCTCGCCGCGGCCCGGCTCGTTCCCGGCGCGGAGGGTGCTCGTGTCGAGTTCCCCCTCGGAACCCCGGCCTTCGAGAGCCCGCAGGTCGTGGGCAGCCTGCGGGTCTCGCCTCAGGGCGACCGCCTGGCCTTCTTCAGCTATGGCGAGCCCACCCGCCTCATGGTCTACGAGGGAAAGGCTCCACCGCGGGAGCTCGTCACCGGCCTCGACCTGCGCTCGGCCGGCATCGCCTGGGCGCCGTCCGGCCGGGAGATCTTCTTCGGGGCGGCTCGCGGCCTCGACGAGGGGTCCCTGCACGCGGTGGACCTCGCCGGCCACGAGCGCCCTCTCCTGCGTCTTCCCGGAGGGCTTCGCGTCCAGGACGTTTCTCGGGACGGGACGTTCCTGCTCACCCACCTCCGTCTCCGGCGGCAGATGCGATTCGGCCGCAACGACGGATCGCCCGAGCGGGACTTGTCGTGGTTCACGGATTCCCAGGTGAACGACATCTCGGCGGACGGCCGTCAGATCCTGTTCATCGAAGCCGAGATCGGCAGCAACGACAACGGGCGCCCCGTCTTCGCCCTCTACCTTCGCCCGGCCGACGGTGGCCCGGCCCTGAAGCTCGGAAGCGGCTTCGCCCTCAACGGGGCCGTGCTCTCCCCCGACGGCTCTCGCGTGCTGGCCGTCGGTTCGGGGGCGGGCGATCGGCTCCTGCTCGTGCCCACGCGCGAAGGGGAAGCGATGGTGCTGCCCGCGGGGCCCGTGAGGGAATACGGGCGTGCGGAGTGGATGCCGGACGGCCAGCGGCTCCTCTTCTCGGGCAATGACGGCGAGGGCTGGCGGACCTACCTCCAGGACGTGGCGTCCGGCCCGCCGCGGCCGGTCACTCCCAGGGGATTCCTGCAGGCGCGCGCACATCCCGACGGCCGGAGCTTCGCCGTACTCGGACCGGAGGCGGGAAGTCTCCTCACCGTCTCCCTCGACGAGGGCGCGGCTCCGCGGAAGGTGCCGGGGCAGCACGAGGGCCGACGGCTCCTGCGCGTGAGCCGCGACGGGCGATCGGTGCTCGCCTGCCAGGACAACGCGGCCCCCAACCACCTCTTCCGGATCGACCTCGCCACGGGGGTCGAGACCCTGCTGGCCACGCTCATGCCTCCCGACCCGGCCGGGGTGTGGAGCATCCAGCCGGTCGTGGCCAACGCCGACGGCGCGTACGTCTATACGGCGCGGCAGGACTTCTCCGACCTCTACGCGGTCAGCGGGATCAAGTGAGGTGGCCTCATTCTGCTCGGGTGACCAGCGCATGAATCTGCGACACCGGTGTTCGTCTCTGCTGATGGCCGGCGCGTTGGTCCTCGCCCCCTCGTGGGCACGGGCGCAGACCCTGACCGGCTCGATCTCGGGGGCCGTGCGCGACTCTCAGGGCGCGCCGCTGCCGGGCGCCACCCTCTCTCTCCTCGGCGACACGGGGACGGCCACCGCCGTGACCGACGCGGAGGGCCGGTACCGCTTCCCGCTGGTGGCTCCCGGCGCCTACAGCGTCCTCGCGGAGATGCCCCGCTTCAAGTCGGTACGGCAGGAACGCCTCGCGATCAGCATCGGCCGCCGACTCGAGGTGGACTTCAGCCTCGACCTCGCGCCCCTCATCGAGAACCTCGACGTGCGTCCCGAGTCGGCGGTCGTGGACGTGGCGGCCAGCGCGAGCCCGCAGTCTGTTTCGCAGGACCTGCTCTTCAGCATGCCCCTGGGCCGCCAGCTCTCCGTCGAGCTCATGAACAACGCTCCGGCCGTCAACGACCAGTCCGCCTTCGGAGGGCCCCAGCGCGGGAACGGCGTCTATCTCGACGGCGTGAGCATTCGCACGGTCGGCGGGGGGAGCGCCGACTTCGTCGTGCTGAGCTACAACTCCCTCGAGGAAGTGCAGGTGCAGGGCCTGGGCGCGCCCGCGGAGTACGGCGCGTTTCGGGGCGCCGTCGTCAACTTCGTCAGCCGCTCCGGCGGCAACAAGCTGGCCGGCCTCGCCGACGTGCAGTACACGTCGCTGGGTCTCGCGAGCGAGAACACCTCGCCGGCCCTCGTGGCGCAGAACCCCTTCCTGGCCAGGCCCTCCGGCACGCGGAAGCTGCTCGACCTGAATGCCCAGCTCGCGGGCCCCCTGGTCAAGGACCGCCTCTTCTTCCTGGTCAACGCCGAGCGCTACGAGGTCCACCGGGTGGTGCCGGGACCGGTCGCCACGAGCGAGGAGGTCTCGCCGCGGTTCTTCTCCAAGCTGACCTGGAAGCCCGGACAGAAGGACACTCTGAACGGGATCCTCCAGTGGCGAGACACCGACACCACGGGGCTCAGCGGTCTCGCCCCCGAGGTCGCCACCACCCTGGACCTGTCGGAGAACGAGCACACTCAGGACCGCGTGTGGAGCCTGCAGTGGCAGCGGATCATCGGTCCGCGGACCTTCCTGGAGGCCCGTTACCACGGGTACTCCTCCAGGAACGAGCTTCAGCCCCTGCGGAGCGCGGCCGCCCGGTACGACGTGGTGACGGGAGCGTACTCGGGCGGGGGCGGAGTGCTCTTCCGCAACGACCGGGACCGGCAGAGCCTCAACGTGGCGATCACGCACCACGCCGACGACTTCCTGAACGCAGGCGCACACGACTTCAAGTTCGGCCTGGAGCTCGGGTCCGGCCACGATCACCCCGTCTCCGAGTACTCGGGCGGGCTCGTCTACTACGACTACGGCGGCCAGCTCTACCAGGCCACCAGCTACTCCTCGGATCTGGCCCAGAGCAACCGTCGCGCCTCCCTCTACGTCCAGGACACATGGAAGGCCGGCTCGCACCTCACGCTGACGCCCGGTCTGCGGTTCGACTGGATGCGCGGCGGCGCCCAGGATCCGAGCACCACCCTCTACCGGGCCAGCCCCATCTCGCCGCGGCTGGGCGTGGCCTTCGATCCCGAGGGCGACAACCGCACCGTCCTGCGCGCCTTCTACGGTCAGTACTACGAGGAGATCCTCGGGTCCTACTACTACGAGCTCGTCCCGGGCCGCAGCGACTACGTCACCTACGACGTCACGGGGGGATCGCCGGTCGAGATCGATCGGTTCCCCCTGGTCGCCGCCGGCTATCGAATGGACCCGGGCATCCGACACCCGAAGGTCGTGGAGTGGAGCCTGGGGCTCGAGCGCGCCCTGGCCAGCGCCATCCGCGCCTCGGCGGTCGCGGTTCTGCGCACCGACGAGAACTACATCGCGTCGCTCCTGCCCTCGGCCCGCTGGACCCCGACCGAGGTGCCGAACGCCCTTACCGGAGGCACGCTCACCGTGTACAACTGGGCGAACCGCAGCGCCTCCGAGGACGACCGGATCAAGACGAACCCTGAGGGTTTCGTCTACCGCGATGCCCTCGGCAACCCTCTCGGGACGGCCCGAGCCGGGGGGCGCTACCGCGCGTTGATACTGACCCTCGAGCGGCCGTTCCGCAAAGGCTGGCAGGCGAAGGTGTCCTACGTCCTGTCCAAGAACCGCGGGACCGTGGACCCCTTCTTCCAGGCGGCCAGTGGCCGGGAGAGCCCGATCTTCAACACGCCGACCTTCGCTCTCGTGAACCTCGACGGCGAGTTCACACCCAGCCGCCGCCACGAGCTGAAGGCATTCGTCTCCTACGTCGTCCCCCGCGTCGGCATCGCCCTGAACGCCTACTACCGCCTCATCAGCGGCCGGACCTACGCCTACACGCAGCTCTACTCCTCCCGGCAGATCAACTACTCATTCGGCCGCGAGCCCTTCATCGAGCCGAGGGGCAGCCGTCGCTACGATTCCCAGAACCAGCTCGACCTCCGGCTGGAGAAGGTATTCAGGAAGGGGAACGGCCGAATCGGCGCCTACGTCGACGTGACGAACGTCTTCAACTCGGCCGCGGTGACGGGGGTGGTGACGCGAGTGCCCAAGCAGACGGTCGAGGGCGTCGACCTGCCCGCCGGCACGCCCACCGTGCTCGCGAGCCCCCGCCAGGTCATCCTCGGGGCCCGCTGGTCGTTCTAGCCGCGGGTGGGGCCGACGAAAACCGCGACGGCTGCATCTCGCGCGGATCGCCCGGCTGCTTGACATGAAAAAGCGATGAAACTACCGTCTTGACATGGCGACCCTGGTCCAGATCCGAAACGTGCCCCCGGAGCTGCACCGGCGGCTGAAGGCCCGGGCGGCCATCGAGGGCCTGTCGATGTCCGACTTCGTCCTGCGGGAGATCCGCAAGGCGCTCGAGCGGCCCACGCGCCAGGAGATCCTCGACCGGCTGCGGGCCCAGCCGGTGCGTCGGCTGCGCCGCGGCGCGGCCGAGATCGTCCGGGCCGAGCGCGACGCGCGATGATCGTGCTCGACGCCTCGGCCCTCGTCGAGCTCCTGCTCGGGACGGCCGCGGGGCGCGCGGTGCTGGAGCGCATCGCCTCGCCCGACGTCTCGCTTCACGCGCCCCACCTGGCGGACGTGGAAGTCGCGCAGGTCCTCCGTCGGCTGGCGCGAGACGGCGATCTCGACCCCGGCTCGGCCGGGACGGCGCTCGCCGATCTCAGGGCGCTGGACCTGGAGCGGCACTCTCACGAGCCACTCCTCGAGCGCGTCTGGGCGCTTCGGGACAACCTGACCGCCTACGACGCCGTCTACGTGGCCCTCGCCGAGGCGCTGGACGCGAAGCTCGTGACCTGCGACCGGCGCCTGGCGCGCGCGCCGGGGTTGTCCCGCCGCGTCGAACTCGTCGGGTAGGCCTCGGCGGGGGGGCAGATCCTGGTCGGCGTGTCGGGCGTGCGCCGATTCAGGATCTGACCCCGGGCGTCACTGCTTGTCGTAGAAGACGAGCTTGAGGAACGAGTCGGCCTTCAGCGACGCGCCGCCGACGAGGGCGCCGTCGACGTCGGGGAGAGCCATCAGGCCCTTGACGTTGTCGGGCTTGACGCTGCCGCCGTAGAGGACGCGCAGGACGTCGGCCACGGCCGGGCCGTGCTTCGCGGCGATGCGCGAGCGGATGAACGCGTGGACCTCCTGCGCCTGCTCCGGGGTCGCGACCTTGCCGGTGCCGATCGCCCACACGGGCTCGTAGGCGATGACGACCTTCTTCGCCTCGTCGGCGGAGACGGCGTTCAGGATCGCGTCGACCTGGCGGCCGACGACCTCCATCGTCTTCCCGGCCTCGCGCTCGGCGAGGAGCTCGCCGACGCACGAGATGGGCATGAGGCCGTTGTCGAGGGCGACCTTCGTCTTCTTCGCGACGCCCTCGTCGGTCTCCGCGAAGTACTGCCGCCTTTCCGAGTGGCCGAGGATGACGTTGCCGACGCCGATGTCCTTCAGCATCGCCGCGGAGACCTCGCCCGTGAAGGCGCCCTCCTTCTCGAAGTGCATGTTCTGGGCGGCCACGGCGACCGGGCTGCCCTTCGCGGCTCCGACCACAGCGACGAGCGACGTGGCGGGGGGCGACCAGGATGTCGCTCGGCGCACCGGCGGCGCCCTTCTTGATCTCCCGACGAGGGCCACGGCCTCGGCGGTCGTCTTGTGAATCCCGCTTCGCTCGCAGCTTGATGCCTTTGCCTTGAGGGCGTCTGCCCCCGGTGATCTACTTTTCGCTCAGATAGCTGACGCCGGGCAGGTCCTTGCCCTCGAGGAACTCGAGCGACGCGCCGCCGCCCGTCGAGACGTGGGTGACCTTGTCGGCGAGGCCGTTCTTCTCGATCGCCGCGACCGAGTCGCCGCCGCCCACGACCGTGATGGCGCCGTGCGCCGTCGCGTCCGCGAGCGCCTGCGCGATCGCGAGCGTGCCCTTCGCGGTGTCGGCGATCTCGAAGACGCCCATCGGCCCGTTCCAGACCACGGTCTTCGCGTTCTTCACGATCTCCGCGAACTTCGCCCGCGTGCCCTCGCCGATGTCGACGCCGATGTCCGAGGCGCCGATCTGGTCCCAGGCCACCGTCTTCAGCGTGCCGACCTTGCGCGCATCGAAGTCGAAGGCGTCGGTGACGACCGTGTCGACCGGCAGCACCAGCTTGCCCTTGCCCTTCTCGAGGAGGGCCTTCGCCATCTCGACGCGGTCGTTCTCGACGAGCGAGCCGCCGATCTCCTTGCCCTGCGCCTTGTAGAAGGTGAAGGCCATGCCGCCGCCGATGATGAGGGTGTCGACCTTGGGCAGGAGCGCCTCGATCACGTCGATCTTGCCGGAGACCTTCGCGCCGCCGATGATCGCGACGAACGGCCGCTTCGGCGTATTGACCGCGTCGCCGAGGAAGTCGAGCTCCTTCTTCATGAGGTAGCCCGCGGCGCGCTGCGGGAGCTCGACGCCGGCGGTCGAGCTGTGGGCCCGGTGCGCGGTGCCGAACGCGTCGTTCACGTACACGTCGCCGAGCTTCGCGAGGGAGGCGCGGAACGCCTTCACCTTCTCGGGGTCGGCCTTCACCGACGTGCCGTCCTCCTTCTTGACCTTCCCCTCCTCCTCGATGTGGAAGCGGAGGTTCTCGAGGAGCGCGACCTCGCCCGGCTTCAGCGCCGCGCAGGCCTTCTCGACGTCGGGGCCGACGCAGTCGGCGAGGAACTGCACGGGCTTGCCGAGGAGCTCGGACAGCTTCTGGGCGACCGGCTTGAGCGAGTACTTCGGGGTCGCCTGGCCGTCGGGCCGGCCGAGGTGGCTCATCAGCACGAGGCTCGCGCCCTTGCCGAGCACGTACTGGATGGACGGCAGCGAGGCGCGCAGGCGCTTGTCGTTCTCGACCTTGCCGTCCTTCACGGGCACGTTGAAGTCGACGCGCATGATCACGCGCTTGCCCTCGAGGGCGAGGTCCTCGATGAAGAGCTTGGCCATTTGTCTTTGTCTCCTGTTGCGGCCCAAGAATGAAAACGGGGGCGGCCTTCGAAGGGCCGCCCCCGGACGAGCCCCGGAAGACTCCCCGGGGGTCGGCTGCGCGCTACTTCGCGCCGTCCTTCTTCGCCATGAAGCGGAGAAGGTCGATCACGCGGTTCGAGTAGCCCCACTCGTTGTCGTACCAGGACACGACCTTGAAGAAGCGCTTCTCGCCCTTCAGGTTGTTCTGGAGCGTGGCGAGCGAGTCGTAGATCGACGAGCGCGCGTCGTGGATGAAGTCGGTGGAGACGACCTCCTCGTTCGCGTAGCCGAGGATGTCCTTGAGGTAGGTCTCGCTGGCCTTCTTCATCAGGCCGTCGATCTCCTCGATCGAGCTGTCCTTGGCCGAGCGGAACACGAGGTCGACGACCGAGACGTCCGGCGTCGGCACGCGGAAGGACATGCCGGTGAGCTTGCCCTTCGTCGCGGGGAGGACCTCGCCGACGGCCTTCGCGGCGCCGGTCGAGGACGGGATGATGTTGATCGCCGCCGCGCGGCCGCCGCGCCAGTCCTTCTTGGACGGGCCGTCGACCGTCTTCTGCGTCGCGGTGTAGCTGTGGATCGTGGTCATGAGGCCGGTCTCGATCCCGACGCCTTCCTTCAGGAGGACGTGGACGACGGGGGCGAGGCAGTTCGTCGTGCAGGAGGCGTTCGACACGATGTTGTGCTTGGCGGAGTCGTACTCCTCGTGGTTGACGCCCATCAGAAGCGTCTTCACCTCGCCCTTGCCCGGGGCCGAGATGATGACCTTCTTGGCGCCGGCCGCGAGGTGGCCCTTGGCCTTCTCGGAGTCGGTGAAGAGGCCCGTCGCCTCGATGACGTAATCGACCCCGAGCTCCTTCCACGGGAGCTGGCTCGGGTCCTTCGTCGCCATGATGCACTTGACTTCGTCGCCGCCGACGATCAGGACGTCGTTGCCCTCGGCCGTCGGGCTGCTCTTCTTCGTGGCGAGCGAGTGCTTGAAGCGGCCGTGGACCGAGTCGTACTTCATCTGGTACGCGAAGTAGTCCGCGTCCGTGGAGATGTCGACGACGCCGACGACGTCGATCTCCTTGCCGAGGAGACCCTGGTCACAGAGGGCCTGGAAGACCAGGCGGCCGATCCGGCCGAAGCCGTTGATTGCAACTTTGATTGCCATTCTTGCCATCTCCTCGAAGTATTCGAACGGGCCAGTCTAGTCCAGGGCCCGTCGAGGGCACAAGAAACGGCGGAACCATTGCCGTGGACCGTGCGAACTAGTTTCTCCGTCAAGCATTTGGGAATTCGCTGGCGCTCAGTGGCGCCACTCATGACTGGGGGGCGGCGGACTACTCGACCTTCGCCGGGCGCCACAGCCACTCGAGCGCGGCCGGGAGAGTCTGGGCCGTGACCGCGCGATCGCAGTGGCCGGCGTTGCGGGCGAACACGAACTGGTGGGCGTAGCCCTTCGCGGCGAGCGCCCTGGCCATGCGCTCGTTCGCTTCCACCCAGTCGTGCATCCCGTCGCGCATGACGTTGGGGTTCAGCAGGTCGCGATCGCCGACGTGCAGCCAGATGCGGATCCGCTTGCGGGCGCTCGCCGGAATCAGGCGCTCGTGGTACTCCCACGCGCCGCCGCGCGTCTGCGGGTCGGACGGCCACTGCTGGTTCACGAAGGTGCCGGAGTAGCTCAGGACGCGGTGGTAGAGGTCGTTGCGGTACCACGCCATGGTGAACGCCGCGGCCGCGCCGGAGCTGCAGCCGCCGGTGGCGCGCAGGTCGGGATCCTTCGACAGGCGCACGCCGGCCTGGCGTTCGACCTGCGGCAGCACGTCCTTCTCGATGAACTCGGCGTAGCGGGAGGACAGGGTGTCGTATTCCACCCCGCGCTGGCTGCCCTGCGCGTCGCCTCCGCCGTTGCCGACCGCGATGCCGATCATCACCGGGATCCGCTTGCGGGCGATGAGGGTCCGCAGCGTGGCGAAGAGCAGCGGGTTCGG
>JAXLRD010000075.1:0-32074 GCA_046331285.1 Vicinamibacteria bacterium | reverse complement strand
GACGCGGTGCGGGACCTCCCGGGAGTGCAGGTGGCGTGGTCGTTCGCGCTCGACGGCACGGAGGCGGAGTGGGTTCGGGCGCGCCGGCCGGGCAAGCCCCTGATCGCGAAAGTGGAGCGCCGCGAGGCGGTGGACGCGCTGGTGGAGATCGCCGGGCGCGTGGACGCCGTCTGGATCTGCCGCGGCGACCTCGGCGAGCAGCTCGGCCCCGCGGACCTCGGCCGCTTCGTCTCCTCGCTCGATCCCGGTCGCTGCGCGGGCCCGGTCCTCATGGCGGGGCAGGTGCTCGAGCACCTGACGGCGCACCGGCAGCCCACGCGGTCAGAGGTCTGCCACCTCCACGACCTCGTGGCGCGCGGCTACGCCGGCATCGTCCTGTCCGACGAGACCGCGATCGGCACGGACCCCGTGAACGCGGTCGCTCAGGCGGCGTCGCTGGCCCGGGCGTTCGCCGCGTAGTCCCCCAGGGAGGGCCCGTCCCGCGGCGTTGACCCGTCCCGAATGCGGCGCGTAGCATGCCCGGGCCGGCCGCGGGGCGGACGGCGGGAGGGCAGGCCATGAGCGACTCGATCAACCGCCGCAGGTTCCTGGAGAGGTCGGCTCTCGTGGCCGGCGCGTCGGCCGCGGCCCGACAGGCGCTCGCGGCGCCGCCCGCGCAGTCCGTGCCCGCCCTCAACGACTCGACGGCCGTGGCGGCGAAGCCCGTTCGCCTCGGCTTCATCGGCGTCGGCATCCGCGGCACGCTCCTCATGGAGGCCGCGGCCGGGATCGAGGGCGTGCAGGTCGTCGCCGCGGCCGACTGCTACAAGGGCCACCTCGACCGCGCCGGCGAGCTCGTCACGCCCGCCCCGGCCACGACCGGCGACTACAAGGCCGTGATCGCCCGCCCGGACGTCGACGCCGTGGTCATCGCGACGCCCGACCACTGGCACCTGAAGATGACGCAGGAGGCCCTCGCCGCGGGCAAGCACGTGTACGTCGAGAAGCCGATGACGCACACGTGGGAGGAGGGCGAGGCGTTCATCGAGGCGGTCGAGAAGAGCGGAAAGGTGCTCCAGGTCGGCTCCCAGTACACGAGCATGGGCTGCGCGGCGCTCGCGCGCGACCTCATCCGCAGCGGCCGCATCGGGCAGGTGACGCTCGTCGAGGGCAAGATCCACCGCAACAGCTCGGCCGGCGCCTGGTACTACCCGATCCCGCCCGACGCCTCGCCCGCGACCGTCGACTTCAAGAGCTTCCTCGGCCCCGCCCCCGCGCGCGAGTTCGACCTGCGCCGCTTCTTCCAGTGGCGGCTCTTCTGGGACTACTCGGGCGGCCTGCCGACCGACCTCTTCGTCCACCTGATCACCGCGACCCACATGCTGATGGGCGCCCAGGAGCCGGAGTCGGTGGTGAGCTTCGGCGGGGTGTACCACTGGAAGAACTACCGAGAGGTGCCGGACCAGATGACCTCGATGGTCAGCTACCCCGAGGGCTTCGTCCTGCGCCTGACGAGCACGGCGCAGAACGCCCACCCCGGCCCGATCCTCACGTTCTACGGGACGGCGGGCACGCTCGAGTACAACGGCGGCTCGATGAAGCTCTTCACCGAGCCGCGGGCGGAGAGCTTCGGCTACTCGGTCCACTCGTGGCCGAAGGCGACGATCGACCAGTTCCGGAAGACGATGAAGCTGAAGGACGACCTGACGCCGCTCGACGCCGCGGAGACCGCGGAGCCGGTCGAGTGGAAGTCGGCCGACGAGGACTCGACGCGCGCCCACATGCGGCACTGGGTCGAGTCGATTCGCGGGAACGAGAAGCCGATCGAGGACGTGCGGTTCGGCCACCACGCGGCCCTCGTCGGCCACATGTGCAACGTCTCCCACCGCGCAGGCGGCAAGACCGTGCGCTGGAACAAGGCGACGCGGAAGGTCGAGGCGTAGGGTGGCTCGGGGACCGCTCCGCGCCGACGAGCTCGGCGCCTACGCGAGCGACGGCTACGTGCTCGCGAGGGCGCTCTTCGAAGCGCGGGAGATCGAGCTGCTCCGCCGCGCCGCGAAGGAGGACAAGGCCCTCGACGACCACGCGTTCGGCCGCGCGGACGGCGAGGGCGGCGTCGTGCGCCTGTCGCTGTGGAACCACCCGGGCGACGGGATCTACGGCCTGTTCGCGCGCTGCCGCTCGGTCGTCGACACCTGCGAGGCGATCCTCGGCGACGAGGTCTACCACTACCACTCGAAGATGGTGATGAAGGAGGCGCGCATAGGCGGCGCGTGGACCTGGCACCAGGACTACGGCTACTGGTACGAGAACGGCGTCCTGTGGCCGGACCTCGTGAGCGTGTTCATCGCCGTCGACCCGGCGACGAAGGAGAACGGCTGCCTCCAGGTCCTGCGGGGCTCGCACCTCTGCGGGCGCCTCGACCACGTGCTCACGGGAGACCAGGCCGGCGCCGACGCCGCGCGCGTCGCCGAGATCGCGAAGCGACTGCCGCTCGTGCACGTGGAGATGGAGCCGGGCGACGCGCTCTTCTTCCACCCGAACCTGCTGCACCGCTCCGACCAGAACCGCTCGGAGCATCCCCGCTGGTCGCTCATCTGCTGCTACAACGCGAAGCGGAACGACCCGTACCAGGACTCCCACCACCCGCGCTACACGCCGCTCGCCAAGGTCGAGGACGGGGCGATCGTCGCCGCGGGGGAGAAGCGCTTCGCCGACGCCGGCGAGGTGGGCTGGCTCGATCCCGGCCGCGACGCGAGCGCCAGGGGCCTCGCGGACAAGAAGCGCGGATGAGCGCCGGGGCGGCGGAGGGCGGCAAGCGGCTCCTCTGCTACATGAACCTGATGGCGGTCGAGGACCTTCCGGCGTGGTCGGCGGGCCCGCGGACCACGGACCTCGCGCAGGTGCTCGAGGCGATCCACGAAGCGGGCTACGACGGGGTCCAGTTCACGGGGCCGATCGGCGCGCGCGAGGCCCGGCTGTGCGAGGGCCTCGCCCTCGGCCGCTGCTCCTCGGGGCGCGTGAACGAGCCGCGCGAGGCCGACGAGCTCGCGGCGCGACTCGCCGGCGAGGGCCAGGAGTGCGGGACGATCCACCTCGGCTGGGGCATGGAGGACGAGGCGCGGGCCGGCGCCCTCGTCGAGGCGGTCCTCGCGGCCGCGGAGCGGCGAGGATCCCGCTGTACGTCGAGACCCACCGCGCGACGGTCTTCCAGGACCTGTGGCGCACGGTCCAGCTCGTCCGCCGCTACCCGCAGCTGCGGTTCAACGGCGACTTCTCCCACTGGTACACCGGCCTCGAGATGGTCTACGGCGGGTTCGAGGCGAAGCTCGCGTTCGTCGCTCCCGTGCTCGAGCGCGTGCGGTTCGTCCACGGGCGGATCGGCAGCCCCGGCTGCATCCAGGTGAGCCTCGGCGACGACACGTCGCGGCACGAGCCGTACGTCTCCCACTTCCGCGCCCTGTGGACCGCGTCGTTCGCCGGGTACCGCCGCGACGCGGAGGCGCGCGCCCCGTTCCTGTTCGTCCCCGAGCTGCTGAGCCCGCGCATCTACTACGGGCGCGTCTTCCCGAGCCGGGAGGGCGTCCCGCGGGAGGAGGGCGACCGCTGGACGGACTCCTTCACGCTGTGCCGCATCGCCCGGGAGTGCTGGTCGGCGGGCGGCTGAGGCCTCAGGGCGCGCTCGCGTCGAAGGGCGGCGGCAGGCTCTCGTCCGGGGCGCCCCTTCCGCCGTGCCTCTCCACGCCGTTCGCCCGGCGGTGCCTCTCCGGCAGGGCCGCGAGCGCCGCGAGGAGCGCGGCCGTCGGCGTCGCCTGGAGGTCGAGCCGCACGAGGCCGTGCAGGACGATCGCCAGGAGGCCGACGAGAAGCCATGGAGAGTGCCGCGCGCGGCGCACGAGGCCCAGCGCCGTCCACGTCGCGATCACCACCCCGGCGAGGCCGCCGTCGGCCACGAGCGCGAGCCAGCCGGGCAGCGGCGCGGGCGAGCTCCCGAGACCCGAGCCGACGAGCCAGGCCGTGGCGTCCATCGCGCCGAGCCTTTCGCTCCACGCGTGGCGCGGGCCGCGGCGTCGACGACCCGCGCGCCCGCCTCGCGGATCTTCGAAGGGCACGAGGCCGATCCAGACCAGCGCCGCCGCGGTGAGGAGCAGGGCCGCGACCCAGGCCACTCCGCGCCGGCGCCCGTGGCGCCCCGCGAGCGCGAGGCCGGTGGCGCTCAGGATCGCGAGGAGCGCGCCTGGCGAGCCCGTGGCGCAGAGCCCGGCGAAGGCGACGACGGCCGGAAAGCCGGCCTCCAGGATCCGCCAGCCGTCGCGGCGCGACAGGACGAGGATCCACCGCTGGATGCCGGGCGCGGATCCGAGCCGCGCGCGGTAGGCTCGCCAGGCGCTCGGCGACGCGCGACAGCGAGACCGGAAGGGCGAGGGCGAGGTAGCCCGCCAGGTGCTCGAGGGTCGGGAAGCCGGCGGGTCGTTCCCCGGCGGGGGAGAAGGCGGCGGCGGCTCCGGCCGCGGCTCCGAGCCAGGCGACCACCCGCCGGAGGCGGCGGCGCGCGTCGTGACCCGCGAGCGCCGCGGCTGCCGCCGCGTGCAGCATCAGGACGGCGAGCGCGACGACGAGCGCGTGGCGCGTGACGGCCGCCGGCGCCGGCGCCTCGCGGCCCAAGGCCGTCGCCAGGAGTTGCAGGAGTCCCAGCGCCACGAGCGCGACGCCCGGTCCGAGGAGAGGGGCACGGGCCAGGCCGGCGCCCCCACGTTGAGCGGCCAGTCCCGCGCGTGCCACGTCGCCGGTTCGACGGCGACGGAGAGGCCGGAGCGATGGAGGACCACCCGGCACGGGCCGAAGACGTCGAGCGCGCGCCGCGCCGCGCGGGCCCGCGCCGCGGCGGTCGCGACGGCCGCGAGGCCGATGGCGGGGAGGGCCCAGGGCGCTCGGCCGCCGGTCAGGCCGAGGGCGGCCGCCAGGCCGGCGGCCACGAGAGCCTCGAGAGCGAGCTGCCAGGCGCGCAGGCGCCGCGCGGCGCGCAACGCTTCGGGCGAATCGAGGACTTCGGGAGCCCCGGCACTCTGGTTCAAGGGACGGTCCTGGCGCTCGTGTCGGGAGCCCGCCGAGCACCTGAGGCTAACAGGGGACGCCACGGCAATGAAATTGGGAATCGTCCGCGGGCCGCGCCGCCCCTTCGCCGCGCGGCGATAAGATCCGCGAGGGCTCGCGGCCCGAGGAGGCATCATGACGACGCGGCGGCGGTTCACCCTGGGTCTCGTCGGGGCGGGGGCGGCGGTCGGCGCGGCGGCGCGGGGCCTGGCCGCGCCGGACGCCGTGGCGGGGAACGCCCGCCGCGCGCCGGGGCCGCGCTTCGGCGGCGCGACGGCCGCCGGCGAGCTGGCCGAGCGCATCCGCCTCACGGGCCGGCGCCTCACGCGCGGGGGACGACCCGAGTACACGCGCGAGATGGTGCTCGCCGACGTGGCCCTCGACCGGCGGCGGCGCTTCTGGGAGTACAGCGGCGACCTCTCGGGCCGCTACGTCGAGGCCCTCGCGACCCTGCCGCCGGAGGACGGGCCCGACCTCGCGGCGCTCGTCCGCGGCATCCTCGAGCACCAGCGCCCGGACGGCCGCTTCGGCGATCCCGCGCTGCGCTACACGGTCGCCGAGATCGACACGCCGCACATGGCGCTCCTGTGGGGCAACGGCCGCCTCCTCGTGGGCCTCCTCGCTCACCACGCGAAGGCGAAGGACGCGGCGACCCTCGCCGCGGCGCGCCGGCTCGCCGACTTCGTCCTGGGCGTGCGCGAGCCGGCCGCGGATCCCGCGGTCGCGAGGCGGGTCGAGGGCCAGGGCGCTTCCGGGATCATCTGCTTCACGCAGCTCGTCGAGCCCCTCGTGGCCCTCGCCGCGCGGACCGGCGAGGGACGCTACCTCGAGGCGGCGCGGCGGATCGCGCCCGCCCTGCCGCCGCGCGGCATCCAGCACGCCCACGGCTACATGACCACCCTGCGCGGGATGCTCGATCTCTCTCTCGCCACGAAGGACCCCGCCGAACTCGCCCGAGTGGAGAGGCTCTACGCAGACCTCGTCGCGTCGCCGGACGTGTGCTGGATGGGCGGCGTCCTCGAGTACTTCGGCTGGGAGGACCGGTCGGTCGCGTCCGAGCAGCGCCGGGCGCTCCTCGCCGCGAGCGGCGACAGCCCGCGCGACGAGGGCTGCGGGATCGCCGACTTCCTCCGCCTGAGCCTCGCCCTCCACCGCGCGACCGGCCGGCCCGAGTACCTCGACCGCGCCGAGCGGTGCCTGCTCAACCACCTCTGGTTCAACCAGTACACGACCGGCGACTTCGGCTCGCGCTCGTTCTTCCGCCTCGGCGTGAAGCCGACCGAGAACGTGAACCGCTCCTGGTGGTGCTGCACGATGCACGGCTACCGCGCGTTCCCGGACGTGCTCGCGTCGGTCGTCTCCTTCTCGGGCGACACCGCGCGGGTCGACCTCTTCGTCGACGCGGACTGGGCCGGCCACGGGCTCGAGCTCTCGGTGCGCGAGCGGCCGACGACGCCGTTCGAGACGGCGGTGTCGGTCGAGGTGCGGAAGGCAGACGGGGCGCGCCTGGCCCTGCGCAAGCCCTCGTGGGCCGAGGCCGCGCGCGTCGTGGTGAACGGCGCCGCCGCGGAGACGGTCGAGAAGGACGGCGCCCTCGTCCTCGCGCGGCCGCCGAAGGCCGGCGACAGGGTCGAGCTCGTGCTCGCGCACCGCCTCGCGGTCGAGACGCGGGACCGCCGGCTCGTCGCGCCTCGCGACCTCGCCGAGCCGACGGAGGGCCTGTTGCACGTGGGGCCGCGGCTCTACGGCGCCGACGACGGCACGGAGCCCCTCTTCTTCGGCGAGCCGTGGCTCTCGGGCAACGTCGTGAGCCTGAGGGACTCATCGGCCGCTCCGGCCGCCCGCGCCCCGTGGCGCTTCGCTCACCCGAAGCGCGCCCTCGCGGCCCGCTACGAGCACTCCGGCTTCGCGGGCACCCACCCGGTCACTCTCCACCCGGTGGGCGAGCAGGCCGGCCGGGAACCGGGCATCCTCGCCGCATGGCTCCGCTACCGGGCCTAGAGGGGCCGGTAGCGGAGAGCCCGCCTCGTGACGGCTTGATCCGGGCCGCGAGCGCGGGTCTATACTCGAGCGAAAGCGAACGAGCGGCGCCCATGCGGAGACGTGCGGGCCGTGCGGCGGTCGCGGGCCTCCTCCTCGCCGCAGCGTGTGGCGGCGGGGGCGGCGGAACGACGCCGACCCCGGTGCCGACGCCGCTCGAGACACCCTCCTCCTCGGCCTACCTGCAGGACGTCTCGGCCACGTCCGCGGTGGTCTCCATCTTCTCCGCCGAGCCCGACACGTACTCGGCCGACTGGCGCCCGAGCGGCGGGAGCTCGACCCTCGGCCGGGCTCAGGAGACCGCGCCGGCGACCGCCCACGCGCTGCGCATCGGTCCCCTCGCGCCGGACTCCTCCTACACCTACCGCCTCCGCACGAGCGCGGGCGCGCTCCTGGCGGAGGGGACGTTCACGACCCCGCCGCTCCCCGGCCGGCGCGCCGTCGTCTTCGCCGCCATGGGCGACTCGGGATGGCCCGGCGGCCAGGAGGCGGCCGTGGCCGAGGTGATGCGCCAGGCGCAGCCCGAGGTCGTGATCCACGCCGGCGACGTCGTCTACCCCCACGGTGAGGTCGCCAACTACCGGCCGTACCTCTTCGAGCCGTTCGCCCGCGTCCTCGATCGGGCCGCGTTCTTCCCGCAGATCGGCAACCACGACCTCGAGACGCTGTCGGGGCAGGCCTGGGACCAGGTGTTCACGACGCCGGCCAACGGTCCGGATCGCAGCGAGCGGTACTACTCGTTCGACTGGGGCGACGTCCACTTCCTCGCCCTCGACGTCGTCTCGACGCCGTTCGGGCGGGGAAGCCGGCAGTGGAGCTTCGCCGACGCCGACCTCGCGGCGGCGGCGGCCTCGTGGAAGGTCGTCTTCTTCCACTACCCGCCCTACTCGGCGGGCCCGAGCGGAGGCAACAACGAGATCCGGCGCGAGCTGCTCCCAATGCTCGAGGCGCGGCACGTGGACCTCGTCCTCTCGGGCCACGACCACGGCTACCAGCGCTTCGCCGCGCGCCGCGGGGTGCGGTTCGTCGTGACGGCCGGCGGCGGCGCGCCGCCCGACCCGATCCGGTCCGTGCCCGAGCACGAGTTCGCGAAGTCGTGCTGCCACTACGTGCGGGCGAGAGTGGACGCCGCGAGCTTCCAGCTCGAGGCCGTCGAAGTCACCGGCCAGGTCATCGACTCGTTCACCTTGAAGCGCTGAGTCGCGGCGCGGGAGAGGCCGAATGGACATCATCGACCGGCTCTTCGGCGCCTCGACGGCGGCTCCGGCGCCCCTCAGCGTCCACGAGATCGTCGGGGCGATCCTCCTCTCCTTCGTCCTCACCCTCCTGATCGCGATGGTCTACCGCTTCACCCACCGCGGCACCTACTACACCCAGGACTACGTCCACTCCCTGATCCTGCTCGGGATGGTGGTCACCGCGGTCATCATGGTGGTCGGGCACAGCATGGAGCGGGCCTTCGCGGTGTTCGCGGCCTTCTCGGTGATCCGCTTCCGCCGCTCGGTCCCCGAGACGCGCGACATCGGGTTCATCTTCTTCGCGATGGCCGTCGGGATGGCCTCCGGGGCCCGGCAGTACGCGCTCGCGGTGCTGACGACGCTCGTCGTCGGCGCGGCCGTCCTCGTGATCGCCAAGGCGGACCTCTTCGCGCCGGTGCGCGCGGCCCACTTCCTCCGGCTGCGCGTCGCCCCCGGCCTCGACGTCGACCGCGACTGCGCCGACGCGTTCCGGACGCTGTTCGAGTCGACGCGGCTGCGGTCGGTCGAGAGCTCGGCGGCCAAGGCGGCGGCCGAGCTGCGCTACGAGGTGCTCCTCCGGAAGGGGGTCTTTCCCGACACGGCCGTCCGGGTCCTGGGGCGCGTCGAGGGCGTCGAGCGGATCGTCCTCCTGGAGCCGGTGCCCGAGCGGGACTGGTGACGGGTCCCCGGCCGGCGCCGCCGGGCCGCGGGAGGATCATCGTCTCTATCGATGAATTGGCGATTGAACATTCTATTGGACAATGGATCTGGCCGGCCCTAGATTACTGCCCATGATCTGGATGTACGCGGGTTTCGTGGGGCTCGTCCTGGTGCTGCTGGCGCTCGACCTGGGCGTCTTCCACCGCAAGGCGCACGTCGTCTCGGTGAAGGAGGCCCTCGGCTGGTCGGCCTTCTGGATCGCCCTCGGCGTCGCCTTCGTGGGCTTCATCTACGTCGGCTACGAGAACCACTGGATGGGGCTCGGCCTCACTCCGGACCGGATGTCGGCCGGGGAGGAGGTGGCGGGCCTCGGCGTCGTCTACAACGACGGCGCCTCGGCCGCCCTCAAGTACCTGACCGGCTACGTCGTCGAGAAGTCGCTCGCGGTCGACAACATCTTCGTGATCGCGATGATCTTCGGCTTCTTCGCGGTGCCGGCGATCTACCAGCACCGGGTCCTCTTCTGGGGCATCGTCGGCGCCCTCGCGATGCGCGGCGCGATGATCGCCCTCGGGGCGCGCCTGCTGTCGGAGTTCGCGTGGATCATCTACGTCTTCGGCGGCTTCCTGATCCTCACCGGGATCAAGATGCTGCTCATCAAGGACGGCGAGATCGACCCGAACAGGAACGTGGTGGTGCGCCTCACGAGGCGGCTCTTCCCGGTGACCGAGCGCTTCCACGGCGAGCACTTCTTCGTCCGCGCCGGCTCCGCCGCCTCGCACGAGGCCGAGCAGCCGGGGATGGAGGAGAAGACCGACCGTGTCGTCGACGCCGCGCCGAAGGGCGCTCTCCTCGCGACGCCTCTCCTCCTCGCCCTCGTGATGGTCGAGTTCACCGACCTCGTCTTCGCGGTGGACTCGATCCCGGCGATCTTCGCGATCACCGCCGACCCGTTCCTCGTGTTCACGAGCAACGTGTTCGCGATCCTCGGGCTGCGGAGCCTGTACTTCGCGCTGGCCGGCATGATCGAGAGCTTCCGCTACCTGAAGGTCTCGCTCGCCGCGGTCCTGGTGCTCGTGGGCGTGAAGATGATGACCCACGGGTGGCTCAAGGAGACGCTCGGGCCCAACTTCAACCTGTACACGCTCGGCATGGTGTTCGCGATCCTCGCCGCCGGGGTCGTCGCGTCGATCGTGTCGCGCCGGCGGGAGAGCCGGCGCGCGGCCGCCGTGGCCTGAGGCCTACGCGCCGTCCCGGCGCCACACGCGGAGCCCGTGGCGGCTCAGCGACGTGGGCACGTGGCGGAAGGCGGGGTCGGCCTGCTCGACGGCGCGGACGAGGGCCCGGCGGGCGGCCGCGCTCTCGCCGCAGAGCAGCGTCAGCGAGCCGCCCTCTCCGCCGGCCCCGTTGACCTTCCAGCCGAGGGCGCCGTGCTCGCGGGCGATCGCGATGACGCGGCGGGCCTCGGTGCCGACGAGGGCGTCGTGGAGCCGACCCTGCGCCTCCGTGCTCTCGATCATGGCCCGCCCGAGCGCGGGGAAGTCGCCCGCGTAGAGCGCGTCGCGCGAGGCGGGCGCCGTGCGCCGCAGGTCGACGATGGCGGGGGAGTCGGGGCCGGCGTCCTCGAGCGAGCGGATGACGGACTCGTGGATGGCGGACGAGTCGTGGGACTTGCCGAGGTAGACGAGCAGCAGGCGGCGGTCGAGCTCCCACCACACGGGGTCGGGCACGTGGACGGGCGAGACCGACGCGTGCGGGTAGGCGAACATGTCGATGAAGCTGACGCCGCCGTAGGCCGAGGCGAGCTGGTCCTGGATCCCGCACTGGCGGCCGAGCTTCCCGGTCTCGACCTTCTGGGCCGCCGCCGCGACCTCGTGCGGCGCCATCCGGCCCGGGGTGAGCGCGTCGAGGGCGCCCACGAGGGCGACCGTGACCGCGGCCGAGGTCCCGGTCCCCGCCCCGGCCGGCGCGTCGGAGTGGATCGTCACCTCGAGCCGCAGGTCGCGGGGGACGGGCATCGAGGCGATCGCCGCCTCGAGCAGCGGGTGGCGTCCCCAGGGCGCCTCCTCGCGCGTCACCGCGTAGCGCTCGCCGAAGTCCTCGACGTGCAGGACGATCCGCTCGTCGTCCCGCGCGTCGCCCCGGGGCGCGACCGCGATCTGCACCTCCGCCCACGGCCGGACCGCGATGTTGAAGACCTGTCCGTGCCCGGCGAACCACGTGTCCGTCCAGCACCCGTTGTCGCACACGCGGATCGGCGCGACGGCGTTGACGACGGCGACCGGCCGCTCGCTCGGGCTCACGGGCCCCTCCTCGCGCCGGTCAGGCGCGGAACACGAAGACGCGCGGGCCGATCTGCAGGCGGTCGCCGTCCGACAGCACGCCCTTCTCGATCCGCTGGTCGTTCACGAACGTCCCGTTGCCGGACTTCAGGTCCTCGAGGACCCAGGAGGCCCCGGCGACGGTGATGCGGGCGTGGTGGCGCGAGACGAGCCCGTCGCTCACCTGGATGTCGTTGTCCGGGGTGCGGCCGATGGTCGTCCTTCGGCCGAGCCGGTGCTCCTCGGGCGGGTCGCCGTCGGCGGAGACGAGCCGCGCGGCGCCCGCGAGCTCGACCTCGGCCGTGTCGAGCCGGGCGAGGTCCGAGGACGGCATGGCGAGGGTGGCCTCCGCGTCGTCCGCCGACGGCGGCCTCGGGACGGGCTCCGTCGGGGGAACCGGCGGTGCGCCCCCTTCGGCCGGGCCGGCGACGTCGGCGAGCCGCGCGGCGAGCTCGTCGGCCTCGGCCAGGGCGCGCTCGCGGGCGCCGAGCGCTTCCTGCGCCGCGCCGAGGCGCCCCGCGAAGTCCGCGTCGTCGATCTCGCCGATGGCGTGCCGGAACTCCAGCTCCTCCTTGTCGAGGCGCGCCGCCTCGGCCTCGCGCGCGAGGCGGGCGTGGATCGGCGCGAGCCGCGCCTGCTGCTCGCGGGCCGTCTGCTGCAGCGGCCGTGCCTCGCTCTCGAGGCCGGCCAGCCGGGCCTCGTAGTCCGCGACCACGCGGGAGTAGACCGCCTCCGCGACCCCGGCGCGCGAGGCCTCGGCGCGATCGACGAGCTGCCGGATCCGGTCCCGCTTCTCGCGGATGCGCAGGAGCGCCTCGATCGGGGACGTGTCGATCGACGAGAGCTCTCCGGTCACGGGCGGCCCCTACCGGGTGACCGTGGGCGAGAGGAGCCGCTTCACGAGGAGCTCCTCGTAGGCGTCGAGGCTCTTCCACGTCGTCGCCCAGCCGAGGGGGCGCGCGGCCGGATCGGGGACGGTCGAGCCGTCGGCGCCGACCCGGACGCCGAGGCGCTCGACGTTCACGAGATCGCGGGAGACCGCCAGGTAGACGGCGACGGTGTCGAAGAGGGTGGAGCTCTTCGAGACGACGCACTCGGGGTCCTTGGCGCACCACTCCTGCCTCGGGCACCAGAGGCGGAAGTTCTCGAAGAGAGCCGCGAGGAGCGGGTCGCCCTCCTTCGCCGCGACGAGCCGGGCGTAGCGCTCGCCCTTCAGCTGCACGCGGCCGCAGGTGTCGAGCGGAGTGACCACCGCGTCGAGCCACGGAGCGGCGAAGAGCGCGCCGGCGGCGTCCTTCGCCCCCTTCACGTTCCACTCGGGCTCCGGCTTCGAGCCGGGGGCGTAGCCGGTGTGGATGCTGCCGTACATGCCGGCGAGGCGCAGGCGCGAGGCGATCCGCGGCTCCCGGGCGAGGGCGGCGCCGAGGTTCGGGGGCGGCCCGATCGCGATCAGGGTCATCGGCTCCTTCGACGCCATGACCGTGTCGACGAGCGCCTGGACGCCGTCCGCGTGGACCTTCCCCGGGTACCGGTCGAGCGAGTAGCCCTCGACCCACGCCTCCTGGGGCCCGCCCTTCTCCGCCTGGCGGATCCCGATGCCGATCGGCACGTCGGCGCGCCCCGCCGCCCGCAGGAGCTTCGCCACGACGCGCGCGCGGTAGGCGGTGTCGCCGTAGTCGGTGACGACGAGCTTCAGGTCGAGCTCGGGCGACTTCAGGAGCATCACCAGGGCCCAGGTGTCGTCGATGTCGTCGCCGATGTCCGTGTCGAGGATGACGGGGATGCGGCCCGGGCGAGCCTCGGCAGCGGAGGCGGGGAGCGCGGCGAGCGCGGCGAGGGCCGCGGACGCGCAGAGAGCGAGCCGGACGCGGAGCGAGTTCGCCATCGGCGGCATTGTAGAAGAAAGGCGGAGCCCCTAGGCTAGAGGGTTGGCGCGGAGCGCGCGGAGGCGGGTGAGGAGCGATGGGGCAGAGGCAGGGGACGATCGGCGAGGGCGCGGCGGGGATCCCGCGGCGGCCGGTGGCGTTCGCTTGGGCGGTGAGCCGCCCGCACGCGCGCTGGGCCGTCGTCGCGATGCTCGCGGTCCTGGTGGCGACCGCGGCCTCGAGGGCGATGACCTACACGCTCAAGCTGCTGACCGACGCGGCGGTGGCCTACGGCGCGGGGCACGCCGGCCTCGCGACGGTGTGGCGCTGGGCCCTCGTGTTCCCCGCGGTGTACCTCGCGAACGAGGTGGTCTGGCGCGCGAGCGGCTTCTGCGGCATGCGCTGGATCACGGGAGCGGTCGCCGAGTCGAGCCGGCGGCTGTTCGGCTACCTCTCCGAGCACTCGGCCACGTACTTCTCCGACCGCTTCGCCGGCGCCCTCGTCAACAAGATCGCGAACGCCGCGTCCGGCACCGAGAGGCTGATCGGCCAGTGGCTGTGGCAGTTCTTCCCGTGGATCGTGGGCCTCGCCGCGGACGTGTGGATCACGCGCATGGCCCACCCGTACTTCGCCCTCGGCCTCCTCGCCTGGCTCGCGGTGTACCTGCCGGTCAACGTCTTCTGGGTCCGGCGGCTGCACAAGCTGAGCTTCGCGTACGCGGAGGCCTCGTCGCTCCTCCGCGGCCGGATGGTGGACACCACGAGCAACATCGACACCGTCCAGCTGACGGGCGAGGCCGAGTGGGAGAGGCGGCACGTCGGCGAGTCGATCGGGGACCAGCGGGTGTCGCACCTGCGCGAGTGGTGGTGGTCGGAGTGGCTCCTCGTCACGAACGGGGTGCTCCTCGCCGTCTTCATCGCCGGGATGCTCGCCCTCGGCGTGTCGCTGCTCTCGAGCGGGCGCATCAGCGTCGGCTCGCTCGTCATGGTGATCACGGTGGTGATCGCGCTCGAGCAGCGCATGTTCTTCCTCGGCCAGAACCTCACCCAGGCGGTGACCTATCACGGGCAGGTCGCCGAGGGGCTCGAGGAGCTCCTGCAGCCGCACGAGATCACCGACCGGCCGGGCGCCGTCCCGCTCGTCGTGACCGCGGGGAGATCCGCTTCGAGTCGCTCTCCTTCTCCTACCGCGACGCGACGGTCTTCGCCGGCGACTTCGACCTCGCGATCCGCGGCGGCGAGAAGATCGGGCTCGTCGGCCACAGCGGGGCCGGCAAGTCGACGCTCGTCTCGCTGCTGCTGCGCCAGTTCGACACGGGCGGCGGGCGGATCCTGATCGACGGGCAGGCGGTGGCCGGCGTGACCCTCGCGTCCCTCCGGGGCGCGATCGCCCTCGTGCCGCAGACGACGTCGCTCTTCCACCGCTCGATCCTCGAGAACGTGCGGTACGGGAGGCTCGGGGCGAGCGACGACGAGGTCGTCGAGGCCGCCCGCCTCGCCGAGGCCGACGAGTTCATCCGCTCGCTCCCGCAGGGCTACGAGACGAAGGTCGGCGAGCGCGGGGTGAAGCTCTCGGGCGGCCAGCGGCAGCGCATCGCCATCGCCCGCGCGCTGCTGCGCGACGCGCCGATCCTGCTCCTCGACGAGGCCACGAGCGCCCTCGACAGCGAGAGCGAGGCGGCCATCCAGCGCGCGCTCGTCGGGCTCATGCGTGACAAGACCGTGATCGCGATCGCCCACCGGCTCTCGACGCTCCGCGCGATGGACCGCATCGTCGTCCTCGAGCGCGGCCGCATCGTCGAGGACGGCACGCACGAGGACCTCGTCGCCCGGGGCGGCGTCTACGCCGGGCTGTGGAACTCCCAGGTGTCGGGGTTCATCCCGGACTGAGGCGTGCTCACCGGTCCCGCTCGAGGCGGCGGCTCAGCGGGTCCACCACGGCCATGAGGGCGAAGGCCATCGTGGCGAGCACCGGCCGCCACGCGGCGATGAGGACGGCCACGCCCGCCGTGGCCACGAGCCCGAGGGTGCGCACGCGGGCCGCCCGGACGATCCCCGCGGGCATCGGGGAGGCCAGCAGCGCCGGGTGCGACACCAGGTGCTCGAGCTGCCACAGCGAGGCGAGGCCGAGGGCCGCCATCACGAGAGCGTAGACGGCCTGCGAGACGAAGGCCCGGCTCCACTCGCCGACGAGGCTCGAGCAGAACGGGACGAGGCTGGCGAAGAGCAGCGAGACGAGGTTGATCCGCATCAGCCTGCCGTCGACGTGGCGGACCCAGTGGAAGGCCCGGTGGTGGGCGACCCAGAAGATGGCGAGGACGCCGAAGCTGATGAGCCACGCGAAGACCTTCGGAACCAGGTGGGCGAGGCCGCGGTGCAGCTCGGCGACGTCGCGGCTTTCGCCGGCGGGCAGGCGCAGCTCGAGCACCAGCAGCGTTAGGGCGACGGCGTAGATGCCGTCGGTGAGGGCTTCGATGCGGTGCTTCGAGAGAAGCTCGGGAGGGGAGACGACGGCATCGCCGGTCATGGGTGCCGTGGATTCTAGACGCGACGGCAGGTTCACGGCGTTGGACGGCCCGCCCGGCGGTGGGACGCGAGTGTTCGGAAACGAACACCCGCCGCCGCGATCCCGCGCCAGGCCGCCGGATGCCGGTCCGACGCGCAAGGGCGGGCGTGGCAACGCGTTACCGCGCGGGCCGGGGCCTCCCACGCCGCGCCGTCGCCGGCCGGACGCCGCTGGCGCGAAGCTTGTACTCAGGGCGCGCCATGGATCGCCTCGTGCAGGACGTCCGCCACGCCCTCCGGCTCCTCCGCAAGAGCCCCGGCTTCTCGCTGATCGTCGTCGCGACGCTCGCCCTCGGCATCGGGGCCAACACCGCGATCTTCAGCCTGCTCGACCAGCTCCTCCTGCGCCTCCTGCCGGTGAAGGACCCGAAGAGCCTCGTCCTGCTGAGCGGCCCCGGGCCGAACCAGGGCTTCTTCCAGAGCACGAGCGACGCGGTGGCGCCCTTCTCGCATCCGATGTTCCTCGACTTCCGGGAGCGCGGCGGTGCCGTCTTCAGCGGCGTGCTCGCGCAGTATCCCGTGTCCTTCGACGTGGCCGAGGGCGGGGGGACCGAGCGGGCGACCGGCGCCCTCGTGTCGGGCACCTACTTCGAGCTGCTCGGCGTCGGGGCGGCGGCCGGCCGCGTGCTGACCCCCGACGACGACCGCACGCCCGGCGCGCATCCCGTCGCGGTCCTGAGCCACGGCTACTGGCTGCGCCGCTTCGGCGGCGACCCCTCGGTGCTCGGGCGCGTCCTCCGCGTGAACGGCGTGCCGCTCACGGTCGTCGGCGTCGCGGCGGCCGGCTTCCACGGCACGCAGATCGGGCGCGGGTACGAGGTCTTCGTGCCGCTGATGATGAAGCCGCAGATGACCCCGACGTGGAACGGGCTCGGGGACCGGCGCTCGATGTGGCTCGAGGTCATGGCGCGCCTGCGGCCGGGCGTGTCGGTGGCGCAGGCCGAGGCGGCGATGGCGGTCGTCTACCGCCAGGCGCTCGAGGGCGAGGCCCGGGACCTGCGGGGCTCGCAGAAGTTCCTGAGCGACTTCGTGTCGAAGAAGCTCGAGTTCCTGCCGGGCGGCCAGGGCCTGCCGGAGCTGCAGAAGCGGCTCGAGACGCCGCTCCTCGTGCTGACGGGCATGGTCGGCCTCGTCGTGCTCATCGCCTGCGCGAACGTGGCGAACCTGCTGCTCGCGCGGGCGTGGTCGCGGCAGAGGGAGATCGCGGTGCGCCTCGCCATCGGCGCGAGCCGCCGGCACCTCGTCCGGCAGCTGCTCGTCGAGAGCCTGGTGCTGTCGCTCCTCGGCGCGGCGGCGGGCCTGCCCCTCGCCGCCCTCACGACCGGGGCGCTCCTGCGCGCGCTGCCGTTCGAGGGAGTGGCGCTGACGCTGTCGGGCGGGATCGACGTGCGGGTCGCGCTCTACGCGCTCGGGCTCGCGGTCCTGACGGCGGTGCTGGTCGGGCTCGTGCCGGCGCTGCAGGCGACGCGCCCCAGCCTCGTCACCGCCCTCAAGGAAGAGGGCGGCGCCGTCGCGGGGGCGTCGGGCGCCCTGCGGTTCCGCAAGGGCCTGGTGGTGGCGCAGGTGGCCCTCTCGGCCCTGCTGCTCGTGGGCGCGGGCCTCTTCACCCGCAGCCTTAGCAACCTGCGCGCGCTCGACCCGGGCTTCCGCAGCGAGGGCCTGCTGACCTTCAGCTACGAGCCGGGCCGCAGTGGCTACAGCGTGGCGGCGACGCAGGCCCTCCTCGAGCGGGTGCGCGCGCGGCTCGCCGAGCTGCCCGGCGTCCGCGCGGTCTCGATGGCCGAGAACGCGCTGATGACGGAGTCGATCTGGCAGAGCACCGTCCACGTCGAGGGCTACACCGCCGGCGAGGGCGAGAACATGAACCCGCGCATCAACGGCGTGGGGCCGGCGTTCTTCGCCACGGTCGGGATGCCCCTCGTGGCCGGGCGCCAGTTCGACGAGCGGGACGTGCTCGGGGCCGGGCGGGTGGCGGTCGTCAACGAGGTGTTCGCGAAGAAGTACTTCAGGGACGCGAACCCGGTCGGCCGCCGCATCGGCTTCGGCCGCGACGAGGGCCTTCCGATCGAGATCGTGGGGGTGGTGCGGGACGCACGGCTCGACCGCATGCGCGAGGAGCCGCAGCGCTTCGTGTTCCTGCCCGCCGCGCAGCAGCCGGACATCACCGGCGTCGTCTACTACGTCCGCACGGACGGCGATCCCGCGGCGCTCGCGGCGCCGGTGCGCGCGGCCGTGCGCGCGGTCGACGCCGCGCTCCCGGTCACCGACGTGAAGACGATGACGACCGTCGTCGACGAGAGCCTGTTCACGGACCGCATCGTGGCCGGGCTGTCGGCAGCCTTCGGCCTGCTCGCGACGCTGCTGGCGGCGGTCGGCCTGTACGGGGTGATGAGCTACGCGGTCGCGCGGCGCACGCGCGAGATCGGCGTGCGCGTCGCGCTCGGGGCGGACCAGCCGCGCATCCTGAAGCTCGTGCTGGGCGAGATCGCGATCCTGAGCGGGATCGGCATGGCCATCGGGCTGCCCGGCGGCTGGGGCCTGGGACGCGTCGTCGAGTCGCGCCTCTTCGGCCTGCGGGCTTTCGATCCGCCGACCCTCCTCTTCGCGGCGGCGGTGCTCGCGGCGGCGACGCTCCTCGCCGGCCTTCTCCCGGCCCTCCGCGCGCTGCGCGTCGAGCCGTCGACGGCGCTGCGGTACGAGTGACGCGGGTGCCCACCGCGGAGCCGCGCTCGACGCCGTCCCACGACTGGGACGATGCCGTTCGGAAGCGAACGCCCTCGCCGGCCGCCGCCGCGGGCGAGGATCGAAGCAAGTCGCTGGCCGGCGACGAGTTCGAGGGCGCCCGGCCGGCTGGCACGGGCCTTGTTGTGGAGAGCCGCATGGACATCGCACGACCCGACATCGCGGAGAAGAAGAGGAAGCGCCGCCGCCTGTGGATCGCGGGCGCGGTGGCCGCCGTGCTGCTCGTCTCGCTCGGCCTCTCGCGGCTGAAGCCGGCCGCGCCCACCGTCGACTCGACGGTCTGGATCGACGAGGTGAAGCGCGGGCCGATGGTGCGGCAGGTGCGCGGCCTCGGGACCCTCGTCCCGGAGGAGATCCGCTGGATCGGCGCCGCGACGGAAGGCCGGGTCGAGCGCATCGTCATCCTCCCCGGCACGCCGGTGAAGGCGGACAGCGTCCTCCTCGAGCTTTCGAACCCCGAGGTCGAGCTCGCCGCGCTCGACGCGGTCTCGCAGCTCCGCGCGGCCGAGGCGCAGCTCGCCGAGCTCAAGGTGCGGCTCGAGAGCCAGCGCCTCAACCAGGAGGCGGACCTCGCGAAGGTGGAGTCCGAGTACCGCCAGGCGCGGCTCAAGGCGGACGCGGACACCGTCCTCGCGAAGCAGGGGCTCGTGGCCGACCTCAACCGCCAGATCTCCTCGCTGAACGCCGAGGAGATGGGCAAGCGCGAGGCCGTGGAGCGCAAGCGGTTCTCGATCGCCGGCGAGGCGATCCAGGCCCAGCTCGCGGTGCAGGAGGCCGCGGTCGACCAGCGCCGGGCCCTCGCGCGGCTGCGGCGGAGCCAGCTCGACGCGCTCCGGGTCCGCGCCGGCCTCGACGGGATGCTGCAGCTCGTGCCGGTCGAGGTGGGCCAGCGCGTGGCGCCCGGCACGAACCTCGCCCGCATCTCGCAGCCGGAGAAGCTGAAGGCCGTCGTCCGGATCCCGGAGACCCAGGCCCGCGACGTCCAGATCGGGCAGGAGGCGTCCGTCGACACGCGCAACGGTGTCGTGACGGGCCGCGTCGCCCGGGTCGACCCGGCCGTGCAGAACGGGACGGTGACGGTCGACATCTCGCTCGCCGGTCCTCTGCCGAAGGGTGCGCGCCCCGACCTCACCGTCGACGGCACGATCGAGCTCGAGCGCCTGGCGAACGTGCTGCACGTGGGCCGGCCGGCCCAGGGCCAGCCGGAGAGCACCATCACGCTCTTCCGCGTCGTGCCGGGCACGAGCGAGGCGCAGCGCGTGAAGGTGGAGCTCGGTCGCGCCTCGGTCAGCACGATCGAGGTCCGCTCGGGGCTCGCCGAGGGCGACAAGGTCATCCTGTCGGACATGTCGGCGTGGGACGCCCACGACCGGGTGCGGGTCAGGTAGTGGAAAGAGAGGCGGCGATGAGCGGCGAGAACGGGGCCCTGATCCGGCTCGAGGGGCTGGGCAAGGTGTTCTTCACGGACGAGGTCGAGACCCACGCCCTGGCCGAGATCCACCTGTCCGTCCGGCGGGGAGAGTTCGTCGCGATCGCGGGCCCGTCGGGCTGCGGCAAGTCGACGCTCCTCTCGATCCTGGGGCTCCTCGACTCCCCGACGAGCGGGACCTACGTCCTCAACGGACGCGCCGTGCACGACCTCGACTTCGCGGAGCGGGCGCGCATCCGCAACCGCGAGATCGGGTTCATCTTCCAGAGCTTCAACCTCATCGGCGACCTCACCGTCTACGAGAACGTCGAGCTGCCGCTGACGTACCGCGGCATGCGCGCGGCCGAGCGCCACGAGCGGTGCGTGAAGGCGCTCGAGCGCGTCGGCATGGGCCACCGCGCGAAGCACCTGCCGAGCCAGCTCTCGGGCGGCCAGCAGCAGCGGGTGGCCGTGGCGCGGGCGCTCGTCGGGGAGCCGTCGATCCTTCTCGCCGACGAGCCCACGGGAAACCTCGACTCGCGCAACGGCGACGCGGTGATGGCGCTCCTGCGCGAGCTGCACCGGGCGGGCTCGACGATCTGCATGGTCACCCACGACCCCCGCTTCACCCGCCACGCCGATCGCGCCATCCACCTCTTCGACGGCCGCGTCGTCCAGGAGAGCGCCGAGGGCCTCGACCACGCCGGGATCCCGCCCGCCGCCGAGGCGACGGGCGCGGCCGGCGCGGTCTGAGGCGGGGCGGGCGCGGCGGACGCCCATGCGGGCCCTCGTCGCCGACGACCGCGACGACGTACGCCTCGCGGTCGAGCTGCTGCTCAAGCGCGCCGGGCACTCGGGCGAGGGCGTCGCGTCGCCGCGGGAGGTGCGGGACGCGCTCGCGCGCTCTCTCTACGACGTCGTCCTGCTCGACCTCAACTACACGCGCGACACGACCTCGGGCCGCGAGGGGCTCGACCTCATCCTCGAGCTGCAGCGGACCCGCCCGGACGTGCCGGTGGTGGCGATGACCGCGTGGGGATCCGTCGAGCTCGCGGTCGAGGCCATGCGCGAGGGCGCGCGCGACTTCGTGCTCAAGCCGTGGGTAGCCGAGAAGCTGCTGCGGACGCTCGAGCGCCACGGCCGGCCGCGGCGCGACGGGCCCGCGGCCCTCGACCTCGACCGCGCCGGCCGCGTCCAGGCGCGCTTCCGGCGCGGCCTCGCGGCGAGCGCCGCGCTCGAGTGCGCGGGTGCCTGCGCCGAGGCGGGAGCGGTGGGCGGGGACGTCTTCGACGTGCTCGACCTCGCGCCCGGCCACGTGGGCCTCCTCGTGGGCGACGCCGTCGGCAAGGGTATCTCCGGGGCGCCTCATCGCGTACCTGCAGTCGGCGATCCGCAGCCAGAGCCGCCGGGCCGTGGACGACCTCGGCGGCCTCGCGGCCGCGGTCAACCGCGTCTTCCACGACTGCACCGCGCCGGAGCACTTCGCGACGCTCTTCCTCGCGGCGTGGGACGAGGGGACGCGGGCGCTGCGCTACGTGAACTGCGCGCACCCGGCTCCCGTCGTGCGGCGCCGGGACGGCCGTATCGAGCGCCTCCGGCCGACCGCGTTCGCCCTCGGCCTCTTCGAGGACGCGACGCCGTCGGTCGCAGAGACGGCATTCGAGGCGGGCGACCTCCTCGTCGCGTTCACCGACGGCGTCGTCGAGGCGCGCCGCGACGACGAGGAGTTCGGCGACGAGAGGCTCGTCGCCGCGCTCGAGCCCCTCGCCGCGCGAAAGGCGGAGGAGATCGCCGCGGGGCTGCTGGAGGCGGTCGCGTCGTTCGCGGCGGACGAGGACAGGGACGACCGCGCGGTGCTGGTCGCGCGGGCGAAGGAGGCACGGCGGTGATCGAGCTGCGCGGGGTGGAGAAGGCGTACGACCAGGCGGGCGGGAAGACGTACGTGCTGCGCCGAATCGACCTGACGGTCGCCGAGGGGGAGTTCGTCTCGATCATGGGGCCCTCGGGAGCGGGGAAGTCGACGCTCCTGCACATCCTCGGCATGCACGACGCCGAGTTCTCTGGCGAGTACCTGTTCCAGGGCGAGCCCGTGCACCGGCTGTCGCGGAAGCAGCGGCAGGAGCTCCAGAAGCGGAACGTCGGGTTCGTCTTCCAGAGCTACCACCTGCTCGACGACCTCACCGTCTACGAGAACCTCGAGCTCCCGCTGTCCTACCGGGACCTCGCGAAGAGCGAGCGGCAGGCGATCGTGGCGGACGTGCTCGACCGCTTCCAGATCGTCGGGAAGAAGGACCTCTACCCGAGCCAGCTCTCGGGCGGCCAGCAGCAGCTCGTGGGCGTCGCGCGCGCGATCGTGGCGCGAGCGAGGGTGATCCTCGCGGACGAGCCGACGGGGAACCTCCACACCGACCAGGGCCGCGAGATCATGCAGCTCTTCCGGAAGCTGAACGCCGAGGGCACGACCATCGTCCAGGTGACGCACTCGGAGGCGAACGCCGCGTACGGCGGCCGCATCGTGCGGCTGCGCGACGGCTGGGTCGTGGGCGACGAGCGGCTCGCCCCGCCCTCGGCGACGGTCGCCGCGGCGGCGCCGTCCGGCGTCGCGCGGGAGGAGCGAGCGTGAGCGCCGTCGTCGACGAGACCCGCGCCGCGCTGCGCCGGCTGCGCCGGGCGCCCGGGGTCGCGCTGGTCGCCGTCCTCACGCTCGGCGCCGGCGTCGGGGCCACGAGCGCCGTGTTCAGCGTCGTCGACCACGTGCTGCTGCGGCCGCTCGCCTACCGCGACTCGTCCCGCCTCGTCGCCCTCTTCCGCCACGACACGAAGGGCGGCGAGCGGCGGAACCCGACTTCGCCGGCCGACTTCGAGGAGTGGCGGCGTGCGAGCCGCTCGCTGGAGTCGCTGACCGCGGCGCACCCCTGGTCGCCGGTTCTCACCGGCCGTGGCGCGCCCGAGGAGCTGCCCGGGCTGAAGGCGACGCCCGCCCTGTTCGACCTGCTCGGCGTCGAGCCTCTCCTCGGCCGGACGTTCCGGGAAGGCGGCACCGGCAACGAGGTCGTGCTGGCCCACGCGCTGTGGACGCGGCGGTTCGGCGCCGACCCGTCGATCGTCGGCCAGCCGCTCACGCTCGACGGCAGGACCTACGTCGTCTCGGCGGTCATGCCGGAGGGCTTCGCGTTCCCGCCCTTCTGGGCGACGGGCGCGGAGCTGTGGGTTCCGCTCGCATTCAGCGAGGAGCAGCAGGGGAGCCACGACGGCTTCCTGCGCGTGTTCGGCCGGCTGAGGCCGGGCGCGAGCCTCGCGGAAGCCCGCGCCGAGATGGACGTCGTGGCCTCGCGCCTCGCCGCGGAGTGGCCCCGCGCGAACGCCCACGCCGGCGTGACCGTGGAGCCGCTGCACGAGCCGGTCGTGAGCCGGGCGCGGCCGGCGCTCCTCGTCCTCGCCGGCGCGGTCGGGCTCGTGCTCCTCATCGCCTGCGCGAACGTGGCGAACCTGCTCCTGGCCCAGGGGCTCGCGCGCGAGAAGGAAACGGCCGTGCGCGCCGCGCTCGGCGCGAGCCGCGGCCGGCTGGTCCGGCAGTGGCTGGTCGAGGCCGCGGTCGTCGCGGTGCCCGCGGGCGGCCTCGGCCTCCTTCTCGCGCGAGGCGGCGTCCTTCTCCTGCCTCGCCTGGCGCCCGCCGCCCTGCCCCGGGTCGGCGAGATCGCCGTCGACGCCCGCGTGGCCGCGTTCACGATGGCGATCGCGGTGGCGACGGCGCTCCTCGCCGGCCTGCTGCCGGCGCTTCGCGGCTCCCGCGGCGACGTGGCGGGGCTGCTCAAGCCCGGCGCGCGCGGCGCCGCGGGCTCCACGCGCCACCGGCTTCACGACGCGCTCGTGGTCGCGGAGCTGGCGATGGCCGTCGTTCTGCTGGTCGGCGCGGGCCTTCTCGGCCGCAGCTTCGTCCGGCTGCTGCACCCGGACGCGGGCTTCCGGTCCGACGGGCTGCTGACGGTCACTCTCTCGCTCTCGGGCTCTCCTCAGGCGGAGCGCGGCCGGCGGCCGGTGTTCCTCGAGGCGACGCTCGATCGAGTCCGGGGCGATGCCCGGTGTCGACAGCGCCGTCTTCGTCAACCACCTGCCGATCGGCGGCGACATCGGCAGGCTGCCCCTGTCGATCGAGGGACGTCCGGCGGCCGACCTGTCGCAGCCCCCGACGGCCGTCGTCCGGACCGTCACGGCCGACTACGCGCGCGCGATGGGGCTCGCCCTCGTGCGCGGCCGCGCCCTCGACGCGCGCGACGCCGCCGCGGGCGAGCCGGTCGTGGCCGTGAACGAGGCTTTCGCGCGGAGCTTCTTCGACGGCGGAGACCCGACCGGCGCGCGCCTCAAGCTCGGGCCGCCCGAGGCCGAGGGGCCCTGGCGGAGGATCGTCGGCGTCGTGAGCGACGCGCGGCAGGCGAGCCTCGTCGAGCCCGTCCGGCCCGAGGTCCTCTTTCCCTACGAGCAGGACCCGGTCGGCTGGTTCGCGGCCACGACGCTCGTCGTCCGCACCGGCGGCGACCCCGGTGCGCTCGCCGCGCCGGTGCTCGCGACCCTGCGCGCGGCGGCCCCGGAGCTGCCGGTGCCCCGCGCGCGGGCCATGTCGGAGGTCCTCGCCGCGGCGATCGCCCGGGACCGCTTCAACACGCTGCTGCTCGGAGCTCTCGCCGCAGTGGCGCTCTTCCTCGCCGGCGTCGGGCTCTACGCGGTGATGGCCTACGCGGTCGGCCGCCGCCGGCACGAGATCGGCGTGCGCATGGCGCTCGGCGCGCGCTCGTCGGCGGTCGTCGCGATGGTGCTTCGCGACGGCCTCCGGCTCGCCGCCGCGGGCGCCGCGATCGGCCTCGCCCTTGCCCTGGCCCTGTCGCGACTGCTCGTCTCCGTGCTCCACGAGGTGAGCGCGACCGATCCCGCCGCCTTCGCCGGCGCCGCGGCCGTCCTCGTCGGCGTCGCGGTGGTCGCGTGCCTCGTGCCGGCCCGGCGGGCGGCCCGGGTCGACCCCGTGGCGACGCTGCGCCAGACGTGACGACCGCTTCTTCGGCCGCGCCGGCCGGCGTAACATCGGGCGGCGCCGTCCGCTCCGGGCGGCGCGGCAAGACACCACGAGGGAAGCATGGCCCGCCATCGACGCATGGACGTCCTCAATGCGATGTACGCGACCGGCATCGTCCCGGTCTTCTACCACCCCGACGCCGAGGTGGTGGCGAACGTGGCGCGCGCGTGCGCGCGGGGCGGGGCGCGGCTCCTGGAGTTCACGAACCGCGGCGACTTCGCGTGGGAGGTCTTCCGGGAGCTCGAGAAGTACTGCGCGAAGGACCTGCCGGAGATGATCACGGGCGTCGGCTCGGTCGTCGACCCGGGCACCGCGACGCTCTACATCAACAACGGCGCGAGCTTCGTGGTCGGCCCGGTCCTGAACCCGGACGTGGCGCGGGCGTGCAACCGCCGGAAGGTCCCCTACTCGCCGGGCTGCGGTACGGCCTCGGAGATCTCGCAGGCGGAGGAGCTCGGCTGCGAGATCGTGAAGATCTTCCCCGGCGCGGAGGTCGGGGGGCCGCCGTTCGTGAAGGCGGTGAGGGGCCCGTGCCCGTGGACGTCGATCATGCCGACGGGCGGAGTGGAGCCGACCGAGGCGTCGCTCTCCGCGTGGTTCAAGGCCGGCGTCGCGTGCGTCGGGATCGGCTCGAACCTCATCACGAAGGAGATCCTCGCCGCGAAGGACTGGGCGGGGCTCGAGCAGAAGGTCCGCGAGACGCTCGCGATCGTCCAGAAGGTGCGGGGAAAGTAGCGGCCGGGTCGCCTCGCGTGCCCGCCCGCGGGGGCGGGCGGTAACATGGGCGCTCCCATGAGCCGGCTCGCGCCGCGCGTCCTCGTCGCCGACGATCAGCCCGACGTGCTGGAGGCGGTGCGCCTCCTCCTGAAGCCCGAGGGCTTCCAGATCGAAACGGCCGTCTCCCCGCAGGGCGTCCTCGCCGCGGTCGAGGCCGGGGAGCGGGACGTCGTGCTCATCGACCTCAACTACACGCGCGACACGACCTCGGGTCGCGAGGGGATGGACCTCCTCGCGCGTCTCACCGCCCTCGACCCGACGCTGCCGGTGGTCGTGATGACCGCGTGGGGCAGCGTCGACCTCGCGGTCGAGGCGATGCGGAAGGGGGCGCGGGACTTCGTGCAGAAGCCGTGGGACAACGCGCGGCTCCTCGCCACTCTCCGCACCCAGGCCGAGCTCGCCCGCGCGCTGCGGCAGACGCAGAGGCTCGAGGCCGAGAACCGCGCGATGCGCGAGGAGGGCCGGCCGCTCCTGATCGCGGACGCGCCGTCGATGCGGCCGGTGCTGGAGCTCGTCGCGCGGGTGGGGCCCTCCGACGCGAACGTCCTCGTCACCGGCGAGAACGGCAGCGGCAAGGGCACCGTCGCGGCCGCCCTCCACGCCGCCTCGGCCCGCGCCGCGAAGCCGCTGCTGACGGTGAACGCGGGCGGCCTCTCCGAGGGCGTCTTCGAGAGCGAGCTGTTCGGCCACGTGAAGGGCGCCTTCACCGACGCGAAGGCCGACCGGGCCGGCCGCTTCGAGCTGGCCGACGGCGGCACCCTCTTCCTCGACGAGATCGCGAACGTGCCGGTCGCGCTCCAGGCGAAGCTCCTCCACGTCGTGGAGACGGGCGAGTTCGAGCGAGTCGGCTCGTCGCGGACGCGCCGCGCGGACGTGCGGCTCGTGTCCGCCACGAACGCCGACCTCGACGCCGAGGTGGCGGCCGGCCGCTTCCGGCAGGACCTCCTCTTCCGCCTCAACACGATCGAGATCCGAGTGCCCCCGCTGCGGGAGCGCCGCGAGGACATCCCGCGGCTCGCCCGCCACTTCCTCGAGGTGCACGGCCGGCGCTACCGCCGGCCGCTCGCCGGCTTCGACGCGGAGGCCGAGCGCGCGCTCGTCGAGCACCCCTGGCCGGGCAACGTGCGCGAGCTCGACCACGCGGTCGAGCGCGCCGTGCTCATGGCCCGCGGCGAGCGGGTGCAGGCGGCGGACCTGGGCCTGCGCCGGACCGCCGAGCCGGCCGGCCGGCTCGAGGACATGAGCCTCGAGGACGTCGAGCGCGTGCTGATCGAGAAGGCGCTCTCCCGCCACGGCGGGAACGTCAGCCGCGCCGCGGCCGCCCTCGGCCTGTCGCGCAGCGCGCTCTACCGCCGGCTCCAGCGCCACGACCGATGAGGCGGCCGCGCCGGCGGCTCCTGACCCACGACCGCCGCGTCGCCCTCCTCGCCCTCGGCGCGGGCGCGCTGCCGCTGGCGGTCGCGCTCGTGCTCCTCGCGTGGTTCCCCGGCCTCGAGAGCGGGACGCGGTGGACGCTCGGCCTCGTCGCCACGGGCGGGTGGCTGCTCTTCGGGCTCTCGGCCCGGGAGGCGGTCTCGCGCCCCCTCCAGACGATCTCGAACCTCCTCGGCGCGCTGCGCGAGGGCGACTTCTCCTTCCGCGCCCGCGCCGGCCGCGACCACGGGCCGCTCGGCGACGCCCTGCGCGAGCTGAACGCGCTCGCCCAGACCCTGCGCGAGGAGCGGCTCGGCGCCCTGGAGGCGACGGCGCTCCTGCAGAGGGTGATGGCGGAGATCGACGTCGCCGTGTTCGCCTTCGACGGCGCGGGGCGCCTGCGCCTCGCGAACCGCGCCGGCGAGGCCCTCCTCGGTCAGCCGATCGAGCGGCTGCTCGACCTCGAGGCCGGGCGGATCGGCTTCGCCGGGATCCTCGAGGGCGACTCCCCGCGGGTCGCCGAGGCCGCGTTCCCCGGCGGGGCAGGCCGCTTCGAGGTTCGCCTCGGGACCTTCCGCCAGGGCGGCATGTTCCACCGGCTCGTCGTGCTCTCGGACGGAAGCCGCGCCCTGCGGGCGAGGAGGAGCGCGCGCTCCGGCAGCGCCTTCATCCGCGTGATGGGCCACGAGCTCAACAACTCGCTGGCGCCGACTGGGTCGATCGCGGGCGCCTCGACGCGCTCGCCCTGCGGGAGCCGCGGCTGCTCGACGCCGACGACGACCTGCGCCGGGGCCTCTCGGTCATCGCCCTGCGCGCCGAGTCGCTCGGCCGCTTCATGGACGCGTACTCGCGGCTCGCCCGGCCGCTCGCGCCCCGGCGCCGGGACGTGGCCGTCGAGCCCCTCGTCCGGCGCGTCGCCGGCATGGAGACGCGGGTCGCGGTCGCGGTGGCGGGCGGCCCCGCCGCGCGCGTCAGCGCGATCCCGACCAGGTGGAGCAGGCGCTCATCAACCTCCTCCGCAACGCGGCCGACGCGGCGCTCGAGACGGGCGGCGGGGTCTCCGGGTGGCGTGGACCGCGCCGCCGCGGGGCGGCTCTCGTCGAGGTGCGGCCGACGACGACGGGCCCGGCCTCACGAGCACCGCGAACCTCTTCGTGCCCTTCATCCGTTTAAAGCCCGGTGGCTCGGGCATCGGCTCCTCGTGTTTCCCGCCAGATCGCCGAGGCCCACGGGGGCAGCCTGACCCTCGCGAACCGCCCCGACGCGCGCGGCCGCCGCGCGGCGCTGCGGCTTCCGAGGAGCGCCGCGGGGCGGGAGACGGCGCGCGGCCCGGCCCCGGCAGGCTGGGGCATTGGGCCCGAACGGAGAGGCGAATGAACCTGAGCGCGGCTTCGACGATGACCCCGAACCCCGTCACCCTCGGCCCGGAGGACAGCCTCATGCGGGCGCTCGAGGTCATGTGCCTGCACTCGATAAGGCGCATCCCGATCGTCGCCGGCGAGACCTTCCTGGGGCTGGTGGTCGAGGGGGACCTGGCGCGTGCAGCCCTCCGCCCTCTCCGACTCGCAGGAGGAGTTCAACGAGGTCATGGACCAGACGCCGGTGTCGCGGATCATGGTCACGCGGCCGATCTGCGTCACCGAGCAGACGCCCCTCGTCGAGGCGGCCACGACGCTCCGCGAGACGAAGTTCGGAGCGCTGCCGGTGCTGCGCGACGGCCGGCTCGTCGGGATCGTCACCGACATCGACCTCGTCGGCTGCCTCGTGCGGATCCTCAGCCGGGAGGCCTGAGGTGGCCGTGACGGGCCTCGCGCTCGCCGTCCTGCTCTCCGCCGCCGCGCCCCCCGCGGCCGGCCGCGTCCCCGCGATCGAGGCGAGCGGCCTGCGCATCGCGCTGACGGCGAAGCCGGGCGCCCTGTGGAGCTTCGACCCGACCGCGGCCGCGCCCGATCACCACTTCGCGCCGCCCGTCTTCCCGCTCGACGGGAAGCTCGTCACCGCGCTGCCGGTCCGATTCGAGCCCGCGGGGGACCCGATCCCGCTCGGCCCCGATGTGATGGAGCAGCGCTTCCGCGGCACGCTGCGCGACGACCCGACGCTCGCGATCGAGGTGCGCTTCCGGCAGTCGGACCTGAGCCCGATCGTCCGCTTCCAGTACGTGCTCACCGCGACGAGGCCGCACGTCTTCACGAGGCCGGCCGCGGCGGCCGAGGACGAGCTCGTCCTCTTCTCGACCAGCCTCGACGGGCGCCCCCGCGCGCGGGAGGTCCGCCTGTCCGACTTCGTGCAGCTCGTGCACAGCTACACGCTCGTCGAGCGGCCGCTCGCCCCGGAGGACTTCGACGCGGAGCTCGGCGCGATGGGGCCGATCCTCGCCGCCTCCGACGGCCGCCGCACGATGCTCCTCGCGTACGAGCACGGCTCGACCGCGCCCGACGCGTTCCTCCGCTTCGACCTCGGCCGGGGCCGGTCGGTGCGGCTGCGGGCGGTGAAGGGCAGCTACTGCCGCGGGCAGGCGCTCGACGCGGAGCACCCGTACGAGACGCCGTGGATGGAGGCGGGGCTCGTGGCCGGCGACGAGGACACCGCCGCCGAGGCGTACCGCCGCTTCGTCTCCGCGGAGCTCTCGGCCGAGGCCGTGCGCGAGCCGCGCGTCCACTACAACACCTGGAACTTCCAGGAGCGCAACCGCTGGTGGAACGGGAAGCGCTACCTCGACTCGATGAACGAGGCGCGGATGCTCGAGGAGATCGAGGCCGCGCACGGGATGGGCATCGAGACGTTCGTGCTCGACACCGGGTGGTACGACAAGACGGGGGACTGGGCGGTGAGCGGGTCGCGCTTCCCGCGTGGCCTCGCGCCCGTCCGGAAGAAGCTCGACGAGCACGGCATGCGGCTCGGCCTCTGGTTCGACCCGACGGCGGCCGCGGTGTCGAGCCGCGCGTACCGGGACAACGAGGCGAACGTCGCGTCGACCGGCGGCCGGACCCGGAAGGGGCCGGTCTGGGAGACGGAGGACAGCTACCGGATGTGCCTGGTCTCGCCGTGGGGCGAGACGTTCCTGCGCGAGCTCGTGCGGCTCGCGAAGGAGACGGGCGTCCGCTACTTCAAGTGGGACGCCGTCGACCAGTACGGATGCGACGCGCCGGGGCACGGGCACGGCGACGCCTCGGCCACCGCCGCGGAGCGGCGCGACGCCTACGCGTTCCGGCTGCCGCTGCGGCTCGCGGAGATCGCGCGGCGGCTCGGAGAGGAGGTGGAGGGCGCGGTCGTCGATTTCGACGTCACGGAGAGCGGGCGGGCCGTCGGTCTCGCGTTCCTCACCGCGGGCCGGTACTTCCTCGTCAACAACGGTCCCTACTTCCAGAACTACGACGTGCCGATCGACCCCGAGAAGCAGAACTGGAACCTCTTCTTCCACAAGGGGCCGGCGCGCACGTGGATCACGCGGTCGACCTACGGCTACGACAAGTGGATCCCGTCCCAGCTCTTCCTCGCGCACTACTTCCCGGACGACCCGGAGAGCTCGCAGCGAGTGAACCTCGCCTCGCTCGTCCTCGGCCACGGCGGGATCTGGGGCGACCTGCCCGCGGTGTCCGCCGAGGGCGTCTCCCGGATCGCCGGGACCCTCGCGGCGTGGCGGCAGGTCCGCGGCGCGATGGCCGCGGCGGCGCCGGTGCGCGTCGGCGTCGTGGGCGGCAGCGGCGAGGTCCACGAGAAGATCGAGCACGAGACGGGCCGCGGGGCGATCGTGATCTTCTCGACGCAGCCGGGCCGGCAGCGCTACGTCTCGCGGCACCCGACGGTGAGCGAGCACTGGGCGACGCCCGGGGTGACGGTGACGTTCGACGCCGCCGGCCACGCGATCGTCGACGCGGCGTTCGAGGAGCCCGGCGCCGCGATCGTCTTCTTCGGCGCGGCCGGGAGGTGAGGGCGTGAGGCGCCGGTCGTTCCTCGCCGGGCTCGCGGCGACGGCCGTCCCGTCACGGCCGGCGGCGGCCGCGGACGACGCCGCGAGCGGGCGCGCGCCCTTCGCGGTCTGCGACTACACGCAGGGCCGCGTGTTCCTGATCGGCGCCGACGGCGCGCCCGTCTGGAGCCACGACGCTCCCGACACGAACGACCTCTGGGCGCTGCCCGACGGGAACCTGCTCTTCACGACCGGCCACGGCGTCGTCGAGGTCACGCGCGCGAAGGAGGTCGTCTTCCGGTACGACTCGCCGGAGGAGATCTACGCCTGCCAGCGTCTGCCGAACGGGAACACGTTCGTGGGCGAGTGCACCTCGGGCCGCCTCCTCGAGGTGGACCGCTCGGGCCGGGTCGTGAAGGAGACGCGCCTCCTTCCGGCGGGCCGCGGCGGCGGGCACGCCTTCATGCGCAACGCCCGCGCGCTGCCGGGCGGCCGGTTCCTCGTCGCCCATTACGAGAGCGAGACCGTGCGCGAGTACGACGCGGCGGGCCGGGTCGTGTGGGAGGCGAAGGCGCCGGGCGGCGCCCACAGCGTCGCGCGTCTCCCGAGCGGCCGCACCCTCGTCGCGACCGCCGACCGCGACCGCGGCGAGCCGCGCTTCCTCGAGATCGAGCGCGACGGCCGCGTCTCCTGGCAGCTCACGAACGACGACCTGCCCGGCCGGCCGCTGCGCTTCCTCGGCGGCTTCCACCGGCTCGCGAACGGCCACACCGTCCTCACGAACTGGCTCGGCCACGGCCACGTCGGCGACGCGCCACTGCTGCTCGAGGTGACCCCGGACAAGAAGGTCGTCTGGACGTACGAGCGGCACGACGTGCTGCGCACGGCGTCGAGCGTCGTGGTCCTCGACCCGTCGGGCCGCGCCCCGGCCGGCCCGATCGTCCACTGAGATGCCTCCCCGGCCCGGGCCGAGCCCCCGCCGCGCCCGGCCTTT
>JAXLRD010000074.1:0-32353 GCA_046331285.1 Vicinamibacteria bacterium | reverse complement strand
ACGAACTATCGCCTCCGGGCGGCCCGGGCCGTTAGACTCGGGCCGTCCGCCGGAGGTTTCATGGCCCGCGTGCTCGCGTCCATCGTCGCCATCCCTCTCCTCGCCGCCTCGCTCGCACAGGCGGCACCCCTGCCGCGGCTGAAGGTGAGCGACAACCGCCACTACCTGGTGACCGAGGACGGGAAGCCCTTCTTCTGGCTCGGCGACACCGCGTGGGAGCTCTTCCACCGCCTGAGCCGCGAGGACGCGGCCCGCTACCTCGACGACCGCGCGCAGCGCGGCTACGACGTCGTCCAGGCGGTCGCCCTCGCGGAGTTCGACGGCCTCGTCGAGCAGAACGCGTACGGCCACCGCCCGCTCGTCGACAACGACCCGACGCGGCCCGACGTGAAGGAGGGCCCGGCGAACGACTACTGGGACCACGTCGACTGGGTCGTGGACCAGGCGAACGCGCGGGGAATCTACGTCGGCTTCCTGCCGACGTGGGGCGACAAGTGGAACAGGAAGTGGGGCGCCGGCCCGGAGATCTTCACCCCCGCGAACGCGGAGACGTACGGCGAGTGGCTCGGCCGGCGCTACCGCGACAAGGGGATCGTGTGGATCCTCGGCGGCGACCGGCCGGTCGAGACCGACCTCCATCGCGAGATCCTGCGCGCGACGGCGCGCGGGCTGCGCAAGGGCGACGGCGGGGCGCACCTCGTCACTCTCCACCCCACCGGCGGCGAGGGCTCGTCGAAGTACTTCCCGGACGAGGCCTGGCTCGACTTCCACATGCGGCAGAACGGCCACGAGCCGGAGTACACGGGTCGCTACGACCAGACGCGGGCCGACTGGGACCGCACGCCGACGAAGCCCGTGCTCGACGCCGAGCCGATCTACGAGGACCACCCGATCTCGTTCGACGCGAAGAAGCACGGCCACTCCGTGGCGACCGACGTTCGGCGCGCGCTCTACTGGGATCTTTTCGGCGGCGCCTTCGGGCACACCTACGGCCACCACTCGGTCTGGCAGATGTGGACGCCCGAGCGGAAGCCGATCAACGACCCGCTCCTGCCGTGGACGGAGGCGATCGCCCAGCCGGGCGCCGCGCAGATGCAGCACGGGCGGCGGCTCCTCGAGTCGCGGCCCTTCCTCACGCGCGTGCCGGACGACTCGGTCATCGTGCCGTCCCGCGTCCCCACCGCCGTTCCCGGCGCCGGCCGCTACCGCTTCGTCGGCACGCGCGACGAGAAGGGCCGCTACGCGATGGTCTACGCGCCCGTCGGCCGGCCGTTCGCGGTGCGGATGTCGGCGGTCTCGGGCGCGCGAGTGAAGGCGTGGTGGTTCGACCCGCGCGAGGGCAAGGCCACGGCAATCGGCGAGTTCGCGAACGACGGCGGCGAGCGCACGTTCACGCCGCCCGCGGCGGCCGAGGCCCTCGACTGGGTGCTGGTCCTGGACGACGCGGCCCAGGGCTACGGGCCGCCGGGCGCGGCGGTGCGGTAGACCGCGCGGCCTAGCGGGGCGCGAGGTCGGCGAACACCTCCGATCCGCCGGCCGGCGTCCGCTCGAGGGTCCGCCGGTCGACGTGGAAGAGGCCGAACTTCGGGCGGTAGCCCTTGTCCCACTCGAAGTTGTCGAGGAGGGTCCAGTGCAGGTATCCCCGGACCGGGATGCCCTCGGCGATCGCCCGATCGATCGCGTGGCGCTGGCCGCGCACGAGCGCGCCGCGCATCGCGCCCTTCTCGTCGGCGATGCCGCCTTCCGTCACGTAGATCGGCTGCCGGTAGCGCCGCCACGCCTCACGCATCAGGAGGTAGAGCGCCTCGGGCGGGCTGTCGCCCTGCGGGTCGCTGCCCCCGATCTCGCTGACGAGCCCCGGGCCGGGCGTCATCGCGAAGCCCTCCGGCGTGCCGGGCGCGAAGCGGACGAGATAGCGGAAGTAGTAGTTGAGGCCGACGAAGTCGGTCGTCCCCGCGAGCTCGGGCATCGGCTCGTCGACGCTCGCGCCGCCGGGCAGCCACAACCGCGCGCGGCCGTCGCGGACGGCGTCGGCGTACGCCCAGTTCCACGACGCGTCGACGAGCTTCGCCCCGAGCCAGTCGCTGAGGACGAGCCGCGAGCGCGGCTGCAGCAGCATCACGTTGTTCGCCATGCCGATCCGCGCGCCGGGGTCGGCCGCGCGGAGCGCCCTGGCGGCCGCGGCGTGGGCGCGCAGGAGGCCCAGATAGGCCTTCACTGCCAGCTGAGGCGACTTCGCCTGCGGCGGCCAGACGCCCGCCACGTAGCCCATGTACATCTGCACGTTCGGCTCGTTGATCGTGACCCAGAGCTCGACGTCGGGGCCGAGCCTCTTCCCCGCCTCGGCGGCGAACCGCGCGAAGCGGTCGGAGAAGTCGGCCGCCGTCACGCCGCCGCGGTCGGCCATCCAGACGGGAAGCGTGAAATGCAGGAGGGTCACCATCGGGGTGACGCCCGCGGCCCGCAGCTCCTTCACGAAGGACGCGTAGCGCGCCCACGCCTCCTCGCTCCACGCGCCCTCGGTCGGCTCGAGCCGGCTCCACTCGATCGAGAAACGGTAGGCGTTCGCGTTGAGCGTCTTCATGAGCGCGATGTCGTCGCTCATGCGCTCCCAGCCGCCCGCCGCGACGACGCTCGTCTCGCCCCGCTCGACCGTTCCCGGCTGCGCCTCGAACCGCGTCCAGTCGTTCGTGTTGCCGCCTTCGACCTGGTGGGCCGCGCTCGCCGTCCCCCACAGGAAGCCGGCGGGCAGCGGAGCCGGAGGCTTCGCGAGGTCGGACGCGGTGAACGCGGCGTCCGGCTCGCGCAGCGTGAACCAGGCGCACACCCCGAGCCACGCGACGGCGAGGACGACGGCGAGAGCGACGAGGCCGCGGACGAGCTTCTTCATGGCGCCGGCCTACTTCCCCTTCCGGACCGCCGCCTCCGCCATGCGGTCCACGAGCCCGGGCGCGACGAGCTTCGCCCACCGGCCGAGCTTCCCTTTCAGCGTCATGACGTGCATCCGCTCGCGCCGCTCCATCGCGCCCACGATCCGCCGCGCGCACTCCTCGGCGGTCATGATCTCGCCCTCGTGCACGGGAGAGGCCAGGACGGTGCGCCCGTCCGGCCCGGGCGAGCGCCGGCGGATCTCGGACTGCACGAAGTACGGGCAGACGACGGTCACGTCGACCCCCGTGCCCCGCAGTTCGACGCGCAGCGAGTCGAAGAAGCCGATCTGCGCGTGCTTGGTCGCGGCGTAAGCGGTGCGCAGCGGCACGCCGTTGAGGCCGGCGAGGCTCGAGATCGCGACGATCTGCCCGCGGCTCGCCTTCAGGTGCGGCAGCGCGAAGTAGGTCGGGTAGACGCTGCCGAGGTAGTTGACGCGCATGAGCTGCTCGTAGGGCCGCAGGTCCGTGACCTCGTCGAGCCGGGCGAGCATGCCCATGCCCGCGTTGTTGACGAGGACGTCGATCCGCGAGAAGCGCTCGACCGCTCGCTCCACGAGCGCGCGGCACGACGCCTCGCTCGCCACGTCGGTCGGCACGACGAGCGTCTCGGCGCCGCGCGCGGCGCACGCGGCGGCGACCTCGGCGAGAGCCGCCTCGTCGCGCGCGGCGAGGACGAGCCGGGGTCGCTGCGCGGCCAGCTCGAGGACGAGCGCGCGCCCGATGCCCTGCGACGCGCCCGTGACGACGACGACCCTCCCGTCGTAGGGCGCGGCCACGTCAGAACCCCGGCGCCCGCCAGGTGTCCTGCCCGGCGAGGACGGTGAGGAGCACCTTCGTCTGGTGGATGCGCTCCGGGGGCACGGCGAGAAGGTCCTGCGAGAGAACCACGAAGTCGGCGGCCATGCCCGGGGCGAGAACACCCGTCGTCTTCTCGGCCTGGACGGCGAAGGCGGCGTCGCGGGTGAAGTGCCGCAGCGCGGCCTCCGCGGTGAGACGCTGCGACGGCTCCCAGCCGCCGGCCGGCGTGCCCTCGACCGTCGTGCGCGTCACGGCGCACGCAATGCCGCGGACGACCTCCGCCGTGAAGACCGGCCAGTCGCTGCCGAAGGCCTGCAGCGCTCCCGCGTCGTCGATCGCCTTGAAGGCGAGGGCGTGCGGCGCGCGCCCGGGGCCGAGCGTCGGCACGTAGACGCCGAGGTGGTTCTGGTTCGGGTACGGGAACATGGCCTGGGTCGAGGCGATGATCCCCCCGGCCTTGAACCGAGGGAGGTCGACGGGCCGCGGGTTCTCGACGTGCTCGACACGGTGGCGGCGGCCGCTCGTGCCGTTCGCGCGCGCGGCCCGCTCGAAGGCGGTGAGGGCCATGTCGATGCCGCGGTCGCCGATCGCGTGGAGCAGCACCTGCCAGCCGGCCGCGTCGTAGGCGGCGACCGCGCGGTCGAGCTCTTCCTGGGCGAAGTTCGGCAGGCCCGTGCCCCCGCCGGGGTAGGGCTCGAACATCGCCGCGGTCTTCGCCTCGACGACGCCGTCGACGTAGCCCTTGATCGAGGTCACGCGCAGGAGCCCGCCCGAGTAGCGGCGGCGCAGAGCGTCCTGGCGGGCGAGCGCCGCGGGTGTCGGGTCGCGCTCCATGTGGAGCGCGGCGTAGACCCGCAGCTTCGGGTTGCGCTCGAGGACGGAGGCGAGGACCGGCAGCTGGTCCTCGTCGATGCCGGCCTGGTGCACGCCCGTGAGCCCCCAGGCCGAGGCCTGGAGGACGGCCCTCTTCCAGGCCTGCTCCTTCTCGAACGCCTGCGCCTTCGGCACGACCGCGTCGACGAGAGCCATCGCGCTCTCCTTGAGCGCGCCGGTCGGCTCGCCCGTGGCGTCGCGCACGATCGTGCCGCCCGGCGGGTCGGCCGTCGCGCGGGTCACGCCGGCGAGCCGGAGCGCCATCGAGTTGGCCCACGCCGTGTGTCCGTCGTACGAGCCGATGAGGGCGGGCCGATCGGGCACGAGGAGGTCGAGCTGGGCCGCGGTGGGCATCCCGCCGGGGAACGCGGCGTAGGCCCAGCCCTCGCCCGTCACCCACGGCTTCTGCGGGTTGGCCCGGGCCCACTCGCGCACCCGCCTTCGACACCGCCTCGAGCGTGAAGTCGTCGTCGAGGCGGAGCTCCTCGAGCGCGAAGCCGCCGCCCTGCAGGTGGAGGTGCCCGTCGATGAAGCCCGGCACCACGCGCCGGCCCCGCAGCTCGACGACGTCGGTGCCCTTCCCGGAGAGCTTGCGGATCTCGGCCGTCGTGCCCACCGCGAGCACGGTCGAGCCGCGGACGGCGAGCGCCTCGGCCGTCGGCCGCGCGGGGTTGCCGGTCCAGACCAGCCCTCCGAGGAACACCCGGTCGGCCTGCGCGGCCTTCTCGGCCGCGAGGGGTGTCGTGGCGGCGAGGGTCGCGAGGGCGGCCGCGAGGGCGCGTCGCTTCATCGGTCCTCCGCGAAGGGCCGGCGGCGCTCCATCAGCGCGCCGGCTCGAGGGTGAGCACGTTCACGGCCTTTCCCGGCAGGAACGGCGTGCGCTCGCCGTTGGCCCAGGCGGCGTGCCCGTCCGCGTAGTGCGGCGAGCGGGGGTGGCCGCTCTGGCCCACCGGCATGTGGAAGTAGCCCTCGGCCTCGCGGCCGGGCGAAACCGCGAGCCGCTCGGACGCGCCGGCGTCCGGCGACTGGAAGCGCGGCATGTGGCTGTCGCCGGGAAGCGGCTGGCGCGGCATGTCGAGCAGCCGCGCGAGCTGGGGCACGGCCCGCGACAGGGGATGCTGGACGAGGGTCGTGTTGCGCTCTCCCCACGTCCGCGACTCGAGCGCGGCTCCGTCCTTCGTGAGCTCGGCCGTGACGGAGTCGAGCGACGCGAGGAGAAGCTCCTCCCAGCTCGCGAAGCGCGGGTCGAGCAGGTGCGCCGGCCGCTGCGAGACGAGCGCCCACACCGGGCCCTCCCACAGGCGGTGGCCGCGGTTCGAGTGGAGGCCGAGGTAGTCGAACTTCGCGTCGGCCTGCCGGCACGCCGCGAGGAGCGGCGCGGTCGCGTCCTCCGCCACCCGCAGGCGGAACGCGCGCACGATGCGGTAGCCGGCGGAGTCGACGCTGGCGCGGCCGCCCCACGTGGCGACGAGCCGCTTCGCCTCGGCCCGCTTCGGGTCGCGGGACACGGCCTCCGGCGTCAGCGCCGAGACGAGGAGCTTCTGCCAGCGCTCGAGGAAGAGGGCCCGGTCGTCGAGCTGCACCCGCAGCATGTCGACCTCGGCCGCCTTGTCGAAGGCCATGAGGTCGTCGCGGATCTGCTTCTGGCGCGCGCCGAGGTCGTAGCCGCCGAAGCCGACCTTGTCGAGGTCGGCGCCCCCGGCGATGCGCGCGTTGGCCGAGAAGACGCGGCCGCTCGGCGGGTCGACGACGCGGGGATACTCCGCGGCGGGCAGCCAGCCGTCCCAGCCGCGCGTGCCGTCGGCCCAGCTCGTCGGCCGCCGTCCGTCGTGGCCGAAGCGCCGCGGGATGCGGCCGATGATCGTCCAGCCGACGTGGCCCTCGGCGTCGGCGACCACGAAGTTCTGGTTCGGGATGCCGACCTCGGGAGCGAGGGCCTGCGCCTCGGCGAGCGAGCCCACCCCCTCCATGCGCACGAGCGAGGCGTTGACGCCGCCGTCGCGCAGGGCCACCCACGCCAGCGCGCGGCGGCGGCCCTCGTGGTCGGTGTCGACGACCGGGCCCCAGATCGACTCCTGCACCTCGAGCGCCTCGTCCGGCGCGCCCTTCACGTGGATCGTCTCCGTCGCGCGCTCGAGCTTCCGCGGCCCGTCCGGCGTCCGGTACGCCCACGCGTCGCCGGGGACGCTCTCGAGCTCCACGAGGTCGGCCCAGTCGCCCTGGCTGTTCGTGAACCCCCAGGCGACGCGGCCGTTGCTGCCCACGACGACGAACGGCGCGCCCGGCAGCGTCACCCCGGTCACGCGCCGCTCGCCGGCCGGCGTCTCGTAGACGAGCGAGGCGCGGAACCAGGTGTTCGGCACCGCGATGCCGAGGTGCATGTCGTTCGCGACGATCGCGCCGCCGTGCGCGGTCTTCGACCCGGCCACCGCCCAGTTGTTGCTGCCGTAGGCGACGTCCTCGGTGCGCCGCGCGAGGCCGAGCGGGTCGTTCCAGGCCTCGGCCATGTCGACGGGCGCGGCGGCGTCGGCGGCCGGCGCCGCCGCCGGCACCATGGCCTTGCGCACGTCGACGACATCGGGGCCGGGGACGGGCGGCTGGACGAAGGGCGCGCCCTCGAGCGGGGCGTCCCACTCGGTGCCCTTCGGCGTCAGGAACTCGTCGACGGCCGGCGGCAGCACGTCGTGCATCAGGCCGAGGGTCGACTCCTGGGCCGGCAGCTCGCCCTGCAGGGTCAGGTACATCGTGAGCGAGCACAGCATCGAGTCCTCGGGCCGCCACGGCGCGGGCGAGGTCCGCAGGACGAGGTACTCGAAGGGGGGGGCCGCGAGGCCGGCGAGGCCGGCCGCGACGCCCTGGGTGTACGCGTCGAGGAGGGCGCGCTCCTCGGGGGCCATCGCCTCGACCGCCCGCCGCGCGACGGCGCGCAGCCGCAGCACGCGCACCTCGCGGTCGGCGGGGAGCGCGGCCGGGCCCACGAGCTCGGCGAGCTCGCCCGCCGAGCGGCGGCGCAGGAGGTCCATCTGGAAGAAGCGCTCCTGCGCGTGGACGTAGCCCGTCGCCCGCGCGACGTCGGCGCGGCTGGTCCCGCGCACGACCGGGACGCCGAGCGCGTCGCGCTCGACGCGGACGGGCGACTCGAGGCCGGCGAGCGGCCGGCTCCCGTCGACGACGGGCAGGCTGCCGCGCAGGCGGGCGTCGAGCCAGAAGCCGGACCCCAGGGCGACGAGGGACAGCGCGACGGCGCCGCCGCCGAGGAGCTTCGGCCAGCGCCGACGCGGGCGGGGGAGGGCGTCGGCGCTGGTGGTCATGCCGCTGCTCCTAGGCCTTCGCCTTCGACTGGTTCGCGACCGCCTCCGCCGCCTTCTTCGCCGCCTCGGGATCGCCGAGGTAGTAGTTGCGGATCGGCGTGAGGTCGTCCCCGAGCTCGTAGACGAGCGGGATGCCGGTCGGGATGTTGAGGCCGACGATCGCGTCGTCGGAGATCCCGTCGAGGTGCTTCACGAGCGCGCGCAGGCTGTTGCCGTGGGCGGTGACGAGGACGCGCTTTCCGGCCTTGAGGTCGGGCACGATCGCGTCGTGCCAGTACGGCAGGAAGCGCGCGACCGTGTCCTTCAGCGACTCGGTGAGGGGCACGAGGTCCTTCGTGAGCGAGGCGTAGCGCGGGTCCTTGCCGGGATAGCGCTCGTCGTCGACCGTGAGCGGGGGCGGCGGCGTCGCGTAGGCGCGGCGCCAGACCTTGACCTGCTCCTCGCCGAACTTCTTCGTCGTCTCCGCCTTGTTGAGCCCCTGCAGGGCTCCGTAGTGGCGCTCGTTCAGGCGCCACGACTTCTTCACCGGGATCCACAGCCGGTCCATCCCGTCGAGCGTGATGTACAGGGTGCGGATCGCGCGGCGGAGCAGCGACGTGTGCGCGACGTCGAAGTCGTAGCCGCCGTCCTTCAGGAGCTTCGATCCCGCCGTCGCCTCCTCGACGCCCTTCGGCGAGAGGTCCACGTCCGTCCAGCCGGTGAAGCGGTTCTCCAGGTTCCAGGTGCTCTCGCCGTGGCGCAGCAGGACCAGCTTGTGCATCGTTCGGCTCTCCTCTCCGTTGTGCCGGCCCATTAAATCGGCCGCCCGCGGGCGGGTCAAGCCGCGCCGGGGCGCGGCGCGGGCTCGGCCGGGCCGGGCGCGCGGAGTAGAGTGAGCCCGCGATGTCGATGAACCCCCTCCGCGTCGTGGCGCGCTTCCCGCGGCCGGTGCGGGTGCTGCTCTTCGGCACCCTCGTCAACAAGCTCGGGACGTTCATCCTCCCCTACCTCGCGCTCGTGCTCCTCCGCGACTTCCGCCTCGCCGAGACCGACGCGGCGAGGCTCCTCTTCGCGTACGGGGCGGGCTGCCTCGTCTCCGTCCTCGCCGGCGGCGTGCTCACCGACCGTCTCGGCCGGCGGCGGACGCTCCTCCTGAGTCTCTTCGGCTCGGGGCTCCTCGCGGTGGCGATGGGCTTCGCGCCCGAGCGGCGCGTGTTCGTGCCCCTGCTGATCGGATTCGCCTTCGTCGGCGAGCTCTATCGCCCGGCGGCCGCCGCCGTGATCAGCGACCTGCTGCCCTCCTCCGAGCGCGCGAGCGGGTTCGCGGGACTGCGCATGGCGGTGAACCTCGGCTGGGCGGCCGGCGTCGCGGTCGGCGGCGTCCTCGCCGACTGGGACTGGCGCCTGCTCTTCGTCGGCGACGGCCTGACGACGCTCGCCTACGGAGTCATCGTCTACTTCCACATCCCGGACACGCGGCCGGCGGCCCTCGCGCTCGGGGCGTCGCCCGCGCCGATCCCGGCGAGCGTCGCGGGGGCCCGGCGGCCCGGGCCGTCGCCGCTCGCCCCCGGCGGCAGCCCGCTGCGCGACGCGGTGTTCCTCCAGGTGGTCCTCGTCGCGTTCCTGTTCACGTTCGTGTTCTCCTCGAACCTCTCGGTCTTCCCGCTGACCGTCACGCACGGCGCCGGCTACCCGGCCCGCGTCTACGGCGCCCTCGTCGCGGTGAACGGCCTGCTGGTCGCGGCCTTCGAGATCACGATCGTCGCGCGCCTGCGCCGCTTCCGGCGCCTGCGGGTGGCCGCCCTCGGCAACGTGCTCTGCGCGGGCGGCTTCGGGATGCTCGGCCTCGTGATGCACTGGTCCTGGTTCCTCGTCGCGGTCCTCGTCTTCACCGCCGGCGAGATCCTCGCCTCGCCGCAGGCCATGTCGTTCGTGGCCGACTGGGCCCCGCCCGGCGCGCGCGGCCGCTACCTGAGCCTCTACCAGGCCACATGGTCGATCGCCTTCGCGGTCAACCCGACGGTCGCGCTGCCGCTCCACGCCGCGCTCGGCGAGCGGGCGTTCTGGGGCCTCGTGCCGCTCGTGGCCCTGCCGGCCGCGGCGGTGCTGCTGCGCCTCGACCGCACCGCGGACCGCCCGGAGCGGCTGCGCGGCCTGACCCGGGAGCCGGTCGGATAGGATGGTCGACCGGATGTCCGAGGAGCGCCGGCCGCTCGAGCCGGGAAGAGAGGAGCTCGAAGCGCTGACGCGGGCCGTCGCCGCGTTCGTGGTCGAGCAGGTGGCGACGCTCGCCGAGCAGCCGTCGTTCGACCTCGACGGAGCCGAGGCCGTGCGCGCGTCGTTCCGGGAGCCGGCGCCCGAGGAGGGGCGGAGCCTCGAGTCGATCCTCGCGCGCCTCCGCCCGGCGATCGCCAAGAGCTACAACACCGCAGGCCCCGGCTACCTCGCCTACATCCCGGGCGGCGGCGTCTACTCGGCCGCGCTCGCCGCGTTCGTGTCGGCGGCCACGAACCGCTACGTCGGCGTCAGCCAGCCCGCGCCGGCCCTCGCGCAGATCGAGGAGACGGCCGGCCGCTGGCTGTGCGACGTCATGGGGCTTCCGGCCGGCGCGCGCGGCCTGCGGAGCTCGGGCGGGTCGATGTCGAACTTCGGGGCGATCGTCGCGGCCCGCCACGAGAAGCTCGGCGAGGACCTCTCCGGGGCCGTCCTCTACTTCTCCGAGGAGACGCACTACTGCGTCGCGAAGGCGGCGCGGCTCGCGGGGCTGCCGCGGCAGGCGGCGCGGGCGCTCCCGGTGGACGGCCGCCGGCGCCTGCGCATGGACGCGCTCGAGGACGCCGTGCGGAGAGACGCCGCGGCCGGCCGACGCCCGTTCCTGGTCGTCGCGAACGCCGGCACCACGAACACGGGCGCGATCGACCCGCTGCCGGAGGTTCTGGCCGTGGCCCGCGCCCACGGGCTGTGGGCCCACGTCGACGCGGCCTACGGCGGCTTCTTCCGCCTCGCCGACGGCGGCGAGGAGCTCCTGCGGGGCATCGAGGGCTTCGACTCGATCACGCTCGACCCGCACAAGGGTCTCTTCCTGCCCTACGGCATGGGGGCTCTGCTCGTGCGCGACGGCGGCGCGCTCGCCTGCGCCCACCGCGAGTCGGCGCACTACGTCCAGGACGTGGCCGAGGACGGCTCGCTCGGCTTCGCGGACCTCCTCGCCGGAGCTGTCGCGGGACTTCCGCGGCCTGCGCCTGTGGCTGCCCGTGCAGCTGCACGGGCTCGCCGCCTTCCGCGAGCAGCTCACGGAGAGCTCGCCCTCGCGCGGTGGGCCCACGACGAGATCGCCCGCGACGAGCGCTTCGAGATCGTCGACCTGCCGCAGCTCTCGGTGGTGGCCTCCGCCTGCGCGCGCGCCGAAGGACGCCGAGCGGCTGTCGGCCGAGCTCATGCGCCGCGTGAACGAGAGGCGCCGGGTGTTCCTCTCGAGCACGCGCCTCGACGGGCGCCACGCTCTGCGCCTCTGTGTCCTGAGCTTCCGCACCCACGCGGACCGCGTGCGCGACGCCGTCCTCGCCCTGCGCGAGGAGGGCGCGCTCGCTCGTCGGCTGCCCGCGGGACGCGGGGTGCGACGCTCAGGCCGCAGGCGGCGGGCCGGCCTCGAGCGGGCGCAGCCGCTCGAGGATCGGCGGATGGGGTGGTACACCCGCGAGTAGAGCGGGTGTACCACGGGCAGCAGGCGGCTCCGCTCCCGCAGCTTCCGCAGCGCCGCCGCGGGGTCGGCGCCGGTCGCCCCCTCGCGCCGAGCGCGAGGCGTCGGCCGCGAACTCGTGCCGCCGGGAGATCGCGTTCTCGAGGGGCTGGAGGGCGAAGCTCGCGAGGGAGAACCACAGGCCGAAGACGACGAGCGCGCCGTACGAGGTCCGCGCGAGGAGAAGGCGGCGTAGGGGGCCTCGAGCGGCAGCGCGGCCGACAGGGCGAAGAAGAGGAGGCCGCTCGTCGCGACGCCGCGGACGAGGGCCCACTGCACGTGGCGCAGCCGGAAGTGGCCGAGCTCGTGCGCGAGCACGGCCGTGACCTCGCGGACGGACAGGGCGGAGACGAGGGTGTCCAAGAGGACGATCCGCTTCTGGCCGAACAGGCCCGTGAAGTAGGCGTTGCCGTGGGCCGTGCGCCGCGACGCGTCCATCACGAACAGACCGCCGGCGCGGAAGCCAGTGCGCTCGGCGAGCGCGAGGATCGCTTCGCGCAGCTCGCCGTCGGGCAGGGGCGTGAAGCGGTTGAAGATCGGGGCGAGGACGGTCGGGTAGATCCAGGCGGCGAAGACGTCGAAGGCCGTCACGAGAGCCCAGGCCCACAACCACCACGACGGCCCCATCCGCTCCATCACCGCGAGGAGCGGCGAGGAGCAGGCCGGCGAGGGCGACCCCCACCGCCGCACCCTTCACGCGGTCGAGGAAGAAGCCCGTCAGCGTCTGCCGGTTGAACCCGTGCCGCTCCTCGACGACGAACGTGCCGTAGAGCGCGAAGGGCAGCTCGAAGGCCGCGCCGAGGAGAGCCAGGATCGCGAAGAAGGCGAGGCCGGCGGCGACTGGGCCCGGCCCGGCGGCCGCGCGGGCCCAGGCCTCGACGACACCGAGGCGGCCGGAGGCGACGAAGCCGAGGGTGACGGAGTGCCTGACGAGGTCCTCGACGAGCGAGAGCCGGTAGCGGTCGCCGGAGTAGGCGAGCGCCTTCGCCATGTCGTCTTCGGCCATCCCGAGCGTGCGGCCGGCGACGGCGAGCCGCCCGAGGTCGGTCGCGTAGCGGCGGTTCGCGACGTCGAGCGCCGTCTCCGCGGCGAGCCTCGGCAGGCGCAGGCCGACGTAGAGGCCGAGGAGCGGGTGCATGGGCGCGCATATCGCGCGCGGCCAGGCCGCGGCGCGGACCAGGGAGCTCAGGCGCGGCCGGGCGGCATCTCGCGGGGCGCCATGGGCGAGGCCGACGGCACGACGCCCGCGGCGACCATCAGCATCTCGATCTGCCCCACGTGGTAGAGCGTGTGCTCGACGACGCCGTGGAGCATGACGTAGTACGTGTACTCGCGGCCGGGAACGACGTCGGACAGGCGCGCCTCCGGAAACGCCGCCACGGCCTGGCGCAGGGCCCGGCGCGCCTCGCCGAACGCGAGCTTCGCCTCCAGCCAGGCCGCCGGGCCTGGCTCCTTCGGCGCGGGCCACCGCACCGGGTCGGGCAGCGTGGGCACCGCCTCGCCCGCGAGGCGGCGTCGCGCCACGTCGTCGAGGACCGTGGCGTGGAGGAGGATCTCCCAGACGCTCGGCGCGCCGGGGATCGGATGGGCCGCCGCCTGCTCGGCGGTCAGGTTCGCCACGAGATCGCGCAGCGAGGGGCAGCGCCACGCGTCGTTGCCCTCGAAGGATCGCTGGAGCTGGTCCCAGATGCGCTCGATCTCGCTCATCGTCGGCCTCCGTCCGAGGATGAGCTTCGCGCCGCGGGGGGCGGGTGTTCCATGGATCACTCGGCTCAGCGGGCCGGCACCCGCGCGAGGAGCCGGGCGATAATCCGCCGACATGGCCGACACGCCGCTCGTCGTCGTGGGGGCCGGCGTCGTGGGTCTCGCGGTCGCGGCGCGGCTCGCCCCGCGCTTCCCCGACACGGTGATCCTCGAGCGCCGCGAGCGCCACGGCACCGAGACCTCGAGCCGCAACTCCGAGGTCGTGCACGCGGGGATCTACTACCCGGCGGGCTCGGCGAAGGCCCGCCTGTGCGTCCGCGGCCGGGAGCTCCTCTACGAGCGGTGCGCGCGGCTCGGCGTCCCGCACCGCGTCCTCGGAAAGCTGGTGGTGGCGACCGCGCCCTCGGAGGTCGCCGAGGTGGAGAGGCTCCACGCCCTCGGGACGGCGAACGGGGCGCCGCTCGAGAGGATGACGGGCGCGCAGTGCCGCGCCCTGGAGCCGGCCGTGCCCGCGGTCGACGGGTTCCTCTCGCCGCGGACGGGGATCGTGAGCGCGCACGGCCTGATGGACTCGCTCCTCGCCGAGGCGCGGCGGCACGGCGCCCTCCTCCAGCCGCGGGCCGAGCTCGTGGCCCTCGAGCGGCGGGACCGCGACTACCGGCTGGTCGTCCGCACGCCCGACGGCGTCGAGGAGACGACGAGCGAGCGCGTGGTGAACGCGGCCGGCCTCGAGGCCGACACGGTCGCCGCGCTCGCGGGAATCGACGTCGACGCGGTGGGCCACCGGCAGCACTGGTGGAAGGGCAGCTACTTCTCGGTGGCGGGGCCGCGCGCGCGGCTCGTCTCGCGTCTCGTGTACCCGGTGCCGACCCACGTCAGCCTCGGCGTCCACGTGGTCCTCGGCCTCGACGGCCGGCTCCGCTTCGGGCCCGACGCCGACCACCTGCCGGGCCGCCGCCTCGACTACTCCGTCGACCTGTCGAAGCGGGCGGCGTTCGCCGAGGCGGCCCGTCGCCTCCTGCCGGCCCTGCGCGACGACGACCTCGCGCCCGACGTCGCCGGCATCCGCCCCAAGCTCCAGGGGCCGGGCGACGCGGCGCGGGACTTCGTGATCGTCGAGGAGTCCGCGCGCGGCCTCCCGGGCCTCGTCTCTCTCGCCGGGATCGACTCGCCGGGCCTCACCGCGTCGCTCGCGATCGCGGAGGAGGTCGACCGGCTCCTCGCGGACTGAGGCCCGACGCGCGAAGGGCGGACGGCGGGAGCCGTCCGCCCTCGGTCGCCTCGCGGACGAGCGCTACCGCAGCGCCGCGTAGCGCGGGTCGCCGAGCACGGCCGCGAAGTCGCGGTCGCGCTCGAGCCGCCCGAAGTCCGTGAAGCCGGCGGCCTGGGCCTTCGTCAGGTACTCGAGCGCGTGCTCGACGTCCCCGCGCGCGGCGAAGACCTTGGCCACGAGGTAGCACTGGCGGGCGAAGTCGAGCCCCGCCCCCGGCACCTTCACCGCGTCGGCCTCGAAGGCCACGGGGTCGAGGCGCAGGGCCTCGGTCCACGCTTCGAGGGCCTTGCCGGCGTCGCCGCGGGCGAGCCACGCGCTGCCGAGGTTCTTGTGGTAGACCGCGTCCCGCGCGTCGAGCTTGATCGCGCGGCCGTAGGCCGAGATCGCGGCCTTGTACTTCCCGCGCGCGTGGTCGAGGGTGCCGAGGTTGTTCCACGCCGCCGGGTAGTCCTTCCGCAGCTCGAGCGCGCGGCGGTAGGCGGCGCGCGCGGCGTTCGCGTCGCCCGCGCGCTGGTAGCACATGCCGAGGCGGTTCTGGAGCGTCGCGTCCTGCGGCTGCGCCGCGATCGCCTCGCGGTAGGCGGCGATGGCGCCCGCCCACGACTGGCGTGCCGCGGCGAGCTCCGCGCGGGCGATCGCGTCGGGAGAGACGGGCGCCGGCGCGCGCAGGTCGGCCGCGCGGGCCCCGCGCGGGATCGCCAGGAACGCGACCGCGCCGAGAAGCGCCAGGGTCTTGGTTCTCATCACATCCTCCTCGTTTCTGAACCCGCCTCTTGTTGCGGGCCGCGGCGCGAGGGGATACGGGCGCTACTTCGCCCCGACGAGCGCGCGATAGCGCGCGGTCGCGACGACGTCCCGGAAGTCCGGGTCCTGCTCCACGCGGCGGAAGTCGCGGAAGCCGGCCGCCTTCGCGCGCTCGAGGAAGTCGAGGGCGGGCTCGATCTGGCCCTTCGCGGCGAGGAGCTTCGCGAGCAGAGCGTGCTGGGCCGCCGCGTCGATGCCGGCGGCGGGGACGGCGGTCGACTGCTGCTCGAGGATGGTGGCGTCGAGGCGGAACGCCTCCTGGTACGCCTCGAAGGCCTCCTGCTCGCGGCCGAGGGCGAGGTACGCGTTGCCGAGGTTCTTCCACGGTGTCGCGAGCGCGGGCTTGATCTCGATCGCCTTCTTGTACGACCGGACCGCGGACTTGAAGCGCTTGCGCGCCTGCTCGAGGGTGCCGACGTTGTTCCACACCTCGGCGTAGCGCGGGCGCAGCTCGAGCGCGCGCTCGTACTCGCGGCGGGCCATCGCGTCGTTCGCGAGGCGCTGGTAGCAGATGCCGAGCTGGTTGTGGATGCTCGCGTCGGAGGGCTGCGCCTCGAGCGCGCGCCGGTACTCCTCGGCCGCGAGGGAGTAGCGGCCGCGCGCGACGAGGGCGGCCGCGCGGCGGACCGCCTGCTGCCCCTCGAGGACGCGGCTCGCCGCGGCCCGCATCGCCTCCTCGCGCAGGGGCGAGGCGGACAGACGGACCACGTCGAAGATGCGCTCGCCGGTCGACGGGTTGGCGAGGAGCTCGAGGGTCAGCGTCTCGCCCTCGGCGAGTTGCTGCGGCGCCGGGAACTGGGGCCCGGTCCCGAGCGGGGCCGGCGGGGGACAGCCCGGGCAGCTGCCCCGCTCGCGGAGCGCCTTCTCCACGGCCGAGCGGTCGAGCGGACGGAACTCGATGCGGAACGGCCGCGCGCCGTCCCGGCGGTCGACCTCCACCCGGTAGCCGAAGTACACGCCGCTGTCGCGGTCCCACAGGACGCGGCTCACGGAGTTGGAGCGCGGCAGGGCGGCCTCCCCGATGGCCCCGGCGGGCGCCTCGGCGCCGGTGCGCACGAGGGCGAAGCCGATCGACGCGCCGTTCTCGAGCGTCGCGAAGGCGAAGCCGCCCTCGTCGGCCCGCGCGGCGGGCGCGACGAGCGCCGCCACGAGCGCCGCGACCGCCGCCTGTCTCACTGCCGGCTCTCCTTCGCGTCCTCGATCACCGTGGCCGTCACCTCGCTCACCGGCTGGAAGCCGGAGAGGCTCGTGCGGGTCACCACCGCGGGCGCGACCACGCGGGCCGCCTGCACCGGCGCGGAGGCGGCGCCGGCTCCGGCCGTGGGCGGCGGAGCGGACGGCGGCCGCAGGGCGAGGGTCGCGGTGACGACGAGAAGGAGCAGGAGGCCGACCGCCACGGGCAGCGGCAGCCGCACCTGCGCCGTGAAGAGGCGCGACCACCACGGCTCCGCCGCCCGGACCTGCCGTCGGTAGGCGGCGAGCATCCGCTCGTCCATGCCCTCCGGCACGACGGGCGCGCCCCAGCGCCTGAGGAGCCCGTCGAGCTCTTCGTCCCTCGCGTCGTCCCTTTCGTCGCCCGTCATGACCGTCTCCCTTCGCGCTCTCACGCGCCTTCGACCGGCGCTCCCGCGGCGCCCCCCGCGAGGAGCGGCCGCAGCACGCGGCGCAGGCGCTCGCGCGCGCGGTGCAGCCGCGACTTGATCGTCCCCACGTCCGTCTGGCAGACCGCCGCGATGTCCGCCAGGCTCATCTCCTGGTACTCGAAGAGGACCACCGCCTCCCGCTGCAGCGGCGGCAGCTCCTCGACCGCGGCGCGGACCGCCGTCGCCGCTTCGCCGGCGATCACCTGCGCGAGCGGGTCGCCCCCGGGCCGGGCCCGGCCCTCCGGGCGCTCCTCGGGCGGCTCCTCCACCGTCGTCTCCTGCCCCATCTTGCGCAGCTGCTTGAAGGCGAGGTGCCTCGCGATCGCGCAGAGGTAGGTCCGGAGCGAGGCCCGCTGCGGCTGAAACGCCTCGGGCCGTCTCAGGACGGCGAGGAAGCACTCCTGGGTGACGTCCTCGGCCAGCTCCGGCCGGCCGAGCATCCGGCAGGCGAAGCGGAAGACGACGGTGCGGTGCCGCTCGTAGAGCAGCAGGAACGCCGCCTCGTCTCCCCGCGCCGCCTTCAGGAGCAGCTCGGCCTCGGCCGTGCCGTCTTGCATAGGCCCCACCCCGGAGGCTCCATCGGTTTCTTCCCGGCGGCCCCCCCCGCGGATACGGCTCGCCGGGCGCGGCCGCCGCGAGTATAGGGACGGACGGGCGGTGACGGTGCGGCTTGACAGGAACGAGGCTCGGACTCGACAATCGTGCAGCTTTTGAACAGATTCTTACGGGAAAGTCGCGCTCCCGTGTTCCGGCCGGCCACGTCCGGCCCCAGGCGCCCTGCCCAGATCGCAGGGCTTCCCCCGGAGGATGTCCCGACGATGCCGTCCCTGAAGACGATTCTGCCCGCCGCTCTCGCCCTCGCCGCGCTCGGCGGCCCGGCCCTCGCGCAGCAGAACGCGACGCCGACCGGCGCCAAGGCCGTCGACGCGAAGCAGTTCAAGGCCGACGAAGCCGGCCTCTACGCGAACGCCGATCTCCTACGTGCTCACCTCGGGCAACTCGCGCTCGACGAGCCTCGGGTTCAAGGGCGACGTGACCCGCCGGTGGACGAAGCACTCGCTGTCGTTCGCGGCGGGCGGCATCCGCGCGAGCTCGACGGCCTCCGACGCCCGCTACGCGATCGGGACGCCGGGCGACTTCGAGGTGCAGGTGCCCGACCCCCAGCCCACCGCCGAGCAGTACTTCGCGCGCGGCCGCTGGGACTACAAGCTGACCGACCGCTTCTTCGTCACCGGCGGCGCCGGCTGGGAGCGGAACAGGTTCTCCGGCATCGACGGCCGGTGGCTCGTCGACGGCGGCGTCGGCTACGTGTTCGTGGCGAACGACCGGACGGACTTCCGCGGATGGCCGGCCTCACCTTCACGGACGAGCGCTACACGGCCGGCGCGCCCGACTCGGCGCGCTTCGTCGGCGTGCGCGGCGGCTGGGACCTGAAGCACCAGCTCCTGCCGACGACGACGCTCGTCCACTCGCTGATCGTGGACGAGAACCTGAAGGACACGGACGACCTGCGCGCGGACGTGTCGCTCGGGATCCAGGTCGCGATGTCGAAGAAGCTCGCGCTCAAGGCGAACTGGCGGCTCCTCTACGACAACCAGCCGGCCCTCGCGGTGCTGCCGCTCTACACGAGCGCCGCCGCGAGCACGGGGGCGAGCGTCCTCGCGCCCTACGGCAAGACCGACCAGGGCTTCAGCGTGTCGCTTCGTCCCTCGGTGGCGCCGCCGAAGAAGTAGCTCGGCCGCGGCGCCGCCGTTCCCACAGGACGGCGGCGCCGTGGAGGAGGACGAGCCACGGCATGCCGAACGCCGCGGCCACCATGCCGACGCGCCCCTCGGGGAGAGGAGGCCGCTCGCGCCGAACGGGTTCTCTCCCACGAGGTACGTCCAGGTCGCCGACGGGCCGCGGAGCCCCGCGCGCTCCCAGTCGACGCCGTCCTTCGTCACCTCGACGCGGTCGAAGTCGCGCGCCACCTCGTCCTCGATCCGTTCCTCGAGGGCGTGGAAGCTCTCGCCCGCCTGGCGGTGGAACTCGGCGAGGGGATAGGCCGGCACGGCGAGGAGGACGCTGTCCTCCCGCAGCTCGCGGAGCTCCCCCAGATGGTCGCTCCAGCAGCGGTCGATCGCGAGGAGGGTGAGGCGGCGCTCGACGGCCGCGAGCACCGCCTCGCCCACTTCGAGACGGAGCGCGGCGCGGCGCTCGGGGCGGCGCTCGGCGAGGATCCGCGGCTCGGCCTCGCCCGCGAGGACCGCGCTCCGCCAGCGGCGGATCGCGAGCCTTTGCCGCTCGGCGATCTCGGAGTACGCGTGGAGCGTCCGGCGCGTGCGGTAGCCCTCGTCCTCCACGATGCGCTGGGCTGCGCGATCTCGGCCCGCAGGAGGGCGCTCGCGACGGGCTCCTCCTGGCGCGGGGGCAGGTGGCGGGCGGTCACGAGTCGGCCGACGCCGTAGCGGCGGATGAGAGGGTCCTCGAGGCTCACGTAGAAGCGCGAGCCGCCGGGATCGCCCTGGCGGCCGGCGCGGCCGCGGAGCTGGCGGTCGATGCGGAGGCTCGCGTGGCGGTTCGTGCCGATCACGAGCAGGCCGTCGCGGCGCGCACCTCGTCGGCCCGCGACTCGTCGCGGCCCTGAGGCGATGTCGGTGCCGCGGCCCGCCATGTTCGTGGAGATCGTCACCGCGCCTGGCGCGCCGGCGTCCCCCACCACCGCCGCCTCCGCCTCGTCGTTCTCGCGTTGAGGACGGCGCAGGGGACGCCCGCGGCCGCGAGGCGCGCGGCGAGGGCCTCGGACTCGCCGACGCTCGCGGTGCCGACGAGCACGGGCCGGCCCGACGCGTGCACCGCCGCGACGTCGCGGACGAGCGCGGCGTCCTTCGCCTCGCGGTGGGTGAAGACGACGTCGGGCTCGTCCCGGCGCGCGAGCGGCCGGTGCGACGGCACGACGACGGTGCGCAGGGCGTAGAACGCGTGGAGCTCGTCCGCGGCGGGCTGCGCGGTCGCGGTCATGCCGGCGAGCGTCGGGTAGAGGCGCAGGAAGTGCTCGCGTGACCGAGCCGAGGATGCGGCCCTCCGCGTTGAGGCGCAGCCCTTCCTTCGCCTCGACCGCGGCGTGCAGGCCGTCGGGCCAGTGGCGCTTGTCCGCGACGCGCCCGGTCGACTCGTCCACGAGCTCGACCCGGCCGGCGCGCACGATGTAGTCGACGTCGCGGCGGAGCAGGTGTTCCGCGTGCAGCGCGCCGCAGTGCGCTGTGGAGGGCGACGTTGCCGGACTCGTGGAGACCGCCGGCGCCGAGGGCGGATTCGACGCGCTCGGTGCCGGCCTCGGTGAGCCCGACGTTGTGGCCGTGCTCGTCGGTGTCGTAGTCGACGCCGGGGACGAGCGTCCGGACGAGGGCGGCGAGGCGGAACGGCTCGGGGACGTCGGCGTCCGACTCGCCGGCGATCACCAGCGGGACCCGCGCCTCGTCGATCAGGATCGAGTCGGCCTCGTCGACGAGCGCGAAGTGGAACGGCCGCTGGACGCGCTCCCCGGCTCGAGGGCGAGGCCGTCGCGCAGGTGGTCGAAGCCGGCCTCGCGCGCCGTCAGGTAGGTGACGTCGGCCGCGCAGGCGGCGCGGCGCTCGTCGGGCGCCTGCCTTCCTGGACGAACGCCGCGCGCAGGCCGAGCCTTTCGTAGACGGGTCCCATCCAGCGCGCGTCGCGGCGCGCGAGGTAGTCGTTGAAGGTGAGGACGTGCGCGCCGCGCCCGGCGAGCGCGTGCGCGAGGACCGGCGCGACCGCGGCGAGCGTCTTGCCTTCGCCGGTGGCGAGCTCCGCGAGGGCCCCCTCGGCGAGAGCGAGCCCGGCCAGCACCTGCTCGTCGTGGAGCCGCAGGCCGAGCGCGCGGCGGGCGGCCCCGCGCACGAGAGCGAAGGCGAGAACGACGGCCTCGCAGGCCGGCGGAGCGACGAGCGACACCCCGGCCGCGAGCGGGCTCGCGCGGAGCGCCGCCGCCCGCTCGCGCAGGTCGCCGTCGCCGAGCGCCGCGACGGCCGGCTCGAGGGCGGCGACGGCCGGGAGGAGCGCGCGCAGCCGGGGGGTCGTGCTCGACCGGGCGGCCTCTGCAGGCGGTCGAGGAGGTTGGCGAGGCCCAAGGAGCCAGTGTAGTCCACGGCGCCGCCAGCCCGTCGGACGGGCGAGCTTCGGGACGGGACCGCGCCCACGTTGCCCCGCCGCTTGCCGGCCGAGAGGGTCTTGTGTAGTGTCGCGTGTAGCCGGGTGTGTAGGAGCCATCCATGCCCACGAACCTCGCGATCGACGACGACCTGCTGGCCGAGGCGCTCCGCGTCGGGGGCCGGCGGAGCAAGCGCGAGACGGTGAACGAGGCGCTGGCCGAGTACGTCCAGCGCCGTCGCCGGCGCGGCTTCGCGAAGCTCTTCGGCACGGTCGACTTCAGGCCCGACTGGGACTACAAGCAGGCGCGGCGGCGCGGATGATCCTCCTGGACACGAGCGTCCTGTCGGCCGTGCTCCGGCGGCGGAAGAAGGGCGACGCTGAGCAGGAGCTCGCGACGCGGGTCGAGGCGCTCCTCCACGGCGATCACGCGATCGCCCTACCGGGCATCGTTCTGCAGGAGATCCTGTCGGGCGTCGCCGACCAGGCACAGCGCACCAGGCTCCTCGGCTCCGTCCGCCAGAGCTTCACGATCCTGCTCGCGAGCGAGGGCGATCACCTGAAGGCCGCCGACCTCGCCTCGGCGGCGGCCCGCAAGGGGATCACGCTCTCGACGCCGGACGCCCTCATCGCCGCCCAGGCCCTGAACCGCCGGGCGGCGCTCTTCACGCGCGACGCCGACTTCGCGCCGCTCGTGGCGCTCGCGGGGCTGCAGCTGCTCTGAGCGCGGCGCCGGCCGCCGTCGTCACTCCCGGAACTTCTGCTCCCGGCAGGACGGGCAGATGCCGTGGGTGAGGAGGGCCTGGTTCCGCCGCGTCATGTAGCCCTCGAGGGTGAGCCAGTCGTCCTGGTCCCGGATCCTGCCGCACCAGGCGCACACCGAGAGCATCCGGCGCAGGCGATCGAGCTCGGCCTGCGTCTCGCGCGCCGACACGGCGTAGAGGAACACGAGCCCGAACACGGCCGACAGGAAGAGGGCGAAGTTCAGCGCGGAGGACCACGGCGACGCGGGCTCGACGGGCCGCCCGAGCGTGAAGCCGACCTCGTGGGCGACGACGACGAGGACGCCGGCGGCCAGGGTCGCGCCCACCGCGAAGCCCGTGGGCCACGTCGGAGCGGGCGGCTCGGCCGCGTCCGCTCGCGGACCGCCGAGGACGAGAGTGCAGAGCGGGAGGAGCGTGAGCCAGAAGAGCTGCTCGGGCAGCAGCTCGCGGGTGACCAGCGCCATCGCCACGAGGAACGCGCCGACGGTCAGGAGCAGCGTCCAGGTGAGCACGGCGACGGACGCACCCAGTCGGAGGGCCGCGAGCTGGACGAGGATGGCGAGGAGAAAGACCCCGAGCATCGCCGTCCCGACGGGATCGCCGTCCCAGACCGACACCACCACGGAGCCCAGCGCCACGAGCGTCGCGAGCAGGCAGGCCCCGACGAGGAAGCGAGCCTGGAAGACGGCCCGGCCCGCCGTCGGCTGCGGGGGGCGGCAGCGGTCGATCGCCGCGAGGACGGCACGCACGGCACGGGACCGCGAGTCGAACGCCGGCGCAGGGGTGTTCATGACGGCGGGCCCTCCGACGCGCGGGCATTATAGGACCGGCGGGCAAGCCGGTTCCGGACGGCGCGGGCGCGAACGCGGTAGGCTTCGTACCATGAAGCCCTCACTCGCGGCCTCGCTCGCCCTCGTCGCTCTCGCCTCCGCGGCCGGCATGGCCACGGCCGCCGAGAAGCCGGCCCATCCCCCGCACACGATCCCGGGCTCCGAGCTGCGCGTGCTGCCGCCGACCGCCGCCGGCCGCCACTATCAGCTCTCGATCGGCCTGCCGCCGAGCTACGCGAAGGAGACGAGCCGGCGCTATCCGGTCGTCTACGTGACGGACGGCTACTGGGACTTCCAGAAGCTCGACGCCATCCGCGGCGGGCTCGTGTTCGACAAGGTGGTGCCCGAGTTCATCGTCGTGGGCATCGGCTACGCGGGCGAGAACCTCGACTACGGCAGCCTGCGGACCTGGGAGCTGTCGCCCGTCCCTCTCGGTGGTCCCGAGACGGGCCACGCGGCGGAGTTCCTCGCGACGATCGAGACCGCGATCATCCCCTTCGTGGAGCGGGAGTACCGGGCGGACCCGGCGCACCGCGTCCTCGGCGGAGCGTCGCTCGGGGGCCTCTTCACGCTCTACGCGATGTACTCGAAGCCGACGCTCTTCTCGGCGTGGGTGGCCGTCACGCCGGCGGTGGCGGTGGGCGACGGCTGGCTCCTCGGCTACGAGCAGAAGTTCGCGCAGGCCGGCGGCGTGCTCGAGGGACGCCTCTTCGCGTCGATGGGAGAGAACGAGAACCCCGGGTTCCTCGCGCCGATCCTCCAGTACAACGCGCGCGTCGCGTCCCGGCACTACCCCCGGCTCGCGTACCAGTTCCGCATCATCGACGGCGAGCGGCACGCCGGGATGCAGATGGAGTCCTACACGCGCGGCCTGCGCTTCGTGCTCGCCCCGCTCGCACCGGAGCAGGGCCCCGGCACCTTTCCGTGAGGCCCTGGCCGGCCCCGCGCACGCAGGACGCTCCTTCTGGTTCACGGGTCGGACCGTCGCCCGCTTCGAGGAGCCGCCGGCGCGGCTAGGGCTTGCGCAGGTTCCACCTCGACCGCGGGCCCGCGGGGTCGAACGTCGAGAGCGTCGGAGTGCTCGCGGCCGCCGCGGTCAGCGCGAGCGCCTCGCTCGTGCCCGGCACCTGCTTCGGCATGATCCGATACGTTCCGTCGGTCAGCTGGTCGATGCGCCAGAGCTGCTCGGGCGCGCCCGTGAACTCGGGCACCGCGACGACCTCCCGCTCCGCGGTGGCCGCGAGCGCACGACTCGTGCCCTCGACGACGATCTTGAAGTACGGCGACCCCGGGTAGCCGCCGACGTTCGGCACCGGCGCGATCGTCCACTTCTGGTGCGGGCGCGCCATGAAGTCGCCGAGGCGCACGTCGACCGGGCCGGCCGGCCAGCCGCCCTCGACCTGCGAGAGCGTCTGCGCCTTCACGGGCGTGGGCGGAGTCTGCGGCGCGCCGCGGCCGAAGAAGCCGCCGGTGCGCTCCATGCGGACGAAGTCGACTCCGAGCTCGAGCGCGCCGCCGCTGCGCTCGGACTGGATCTCGTACGTGCCCTCCCACACGTTGTCGCCGGCGACGGGCCAGCCGTCCTTCCAGAGCAGCGGACGGATGTCGAGGACGCTGCGGCCCGAGCGGTCGAGGTCGGCCTCGTAGTGGCAGGAGAACTTCTCGACTCCGTCGCCGATCACGAGGCGGCCGAAGTGGCCGGGCCCCACGAAGCGCCCGCTGGCGGCGACCACCAGCCTGCCGCCTCCGCGGATGAGGTCGGTGCCCGTGTGGTCGACGAACGGGCCGGTCGGGCTCTTCGAGCGGCCGACGCGGATGTTGTACGTGGAGTTGGCGCCGTCGCAGCACGTGCCGTGCGTGCCGAGGAGGTAGTACCAGCCGTCGCGGTACTGCAGCGACGTGGCTTCCATGTCGATCGCGACGTTCACCGGCTGGTTGCCGGGCCGGCGCTTGCCGGTCTTCGGGTCGAGCTCGACCACGCGGATGAACCCGAAGTAGGTGCCGTAGCTCAGCCACAGCCGGTTGTCGGGCCCCAGCAGCAGCGACGGGTCGATCGCGTCGCAGTCCTCGAAGCCGTCGGAGGACGCGACGACGGTGTCCTCGACGAACTTGAAGTCGGGCGACTTCGGGTCGAGGGACTTCGTCCACATCGTGTGGATCGTGCCGTTGTGGCCGCCGCCGAGCCCGCCGCCGGTCGAGCCGTAGGCCACGAGGTAGCGGTCGCCGATCTTCAGCACGTCCGGCGCCGCGCCGCCGCCAGGCCGCTGCGCGCCGCCGTTCCAGGTCCAGCCGTCCTCGGAGATGAGGCCGCCGCCGCCCGTGCCGAAGGTGAAGTACCTGCCGTCGCTCGTGGCGATCGCGGACGGGTCGTGGATGTAGGGCGCCCCGTCGAGGGCGGGGGCCTGCGCGAAGAGGCTCGGCGCCGCCGCGGCCAGGAGAGCAGCGGCCAGGAAGTGGGATCTCATGGGAGCTCCAGTCGAATCCGCGCGAGGCGCAGCTACTTGCCGAGGCCGTCGAGAGACACGGCCAGGTCCTTCACCGGGCGGCCGGTCTCGTCGACGAAGCGGACGCAGAAGTCGCTCATGCCGGGGCCGTTGATCACGGCGCCGCGCACGACGTTCTTCCCGGCCTTGAGCGTGAGGCGCCTCGAGACCGCGTCGTCCATCACCATCCGCCGGTCGTCGAACAGCGAGACCGCCTCCTCGCCGTTCACCCACCACATCGAGGACGCGTTCGAGCCCGCCGCCAGGCGCACGTTCTTCATCTCGCGCGGGCTCGTCACGACCGTCACCGCCCAGAAGAGGACGCCGTAGACCGGCTTGTTCAGGCCGTAGGCGAAGCGATACAGCTTCACGTTGAAGAGGGCCGAGTCGAGCGCGTGCCAGCGCAGCTCCTGCTCGCCGACCTTCACGACGTCGCCGTCCTTCGGCACGACGGTGAACTGGTCGGGGAAGTACGGCTCGTTGAACGCGGCGCGCACGTACGTTCCGGTGAAGACCGTGTTCGTGCGGTTCGGCTTGCCGATCGGCTCGAGCAGCAGCCAGCGCTGGATGAAGCCGTCCCGGTCGACGGGCTTCGGCGCGGCGGTCGCCTTCGTGAAGTAAGGAGCGAGCGTCCGCGGCCGCGGGTCCACGAGCTGGGCGGAACGGCCGGCGCCCGGGCCCGGCGGCGCGGCGGGCGGAACGGCCGCGCCGGCGGGCGGCGCGGGCGGCGGGACTCCCTGGGCCGCGAGGGCGGCGGGGACGAGCGTCAGCAAAGCGAGCAGCCCCGACGCGGGCGTGAGCACCGACCTGGTCTTCATCTGGATTCCTCGCCCATCTCCGATTCGGCACCGGGCCGCGCGCGAAACCGGCGCGCCATTCGGCACGCGGGATGATGCGCCGCGGGCCGCGCGGCGGCAACCCCGCTGCGGCCGGGCCACGGCCTCCGCGCGCGGTCTCGCCTCGCGGTAGGAGCGCCGTCCTACTTCGCGCGCGCGCGTTTGTACGACAATCGGATCGGCCACTGTCGCGGTCCTCGCCGCGGGTCAGTGAGTTCTCGGAAGGGGAGCCACACAGCCATGACAATGCGTTCGCAGCCGTTCCCGGCATCGCGGGCCGCGCTCGGAGCGGCCGTCCTGGCGGCGGCCTGCGCGCTCGCCGCGCCGGCCTTCGCGCAGCTCGACGACAGGATGACGCCGATCGCCATCCCCGATCAGCCGAACGCGGTCGAGCTCGGCACGGGCCCGCTCCCCGACGCGACGGCCCAGGAATCGTGGCACTCGCAGTACGGCAGCAAGTTCGCGCGCAACGTCACGGTTGCGACGATCACGCCGTTCCTGCCCGACCCGGCGAAGGCGAGCGGTGCCGCCGTCGTCGTGGCTCCCGGCGGCGGCTTCCGCACGCTGTCGATGGAGAACGAGGGCTGGAACGTCGCGCGCGCCCTCGCCGCCCGGGGCATCGCGGCGTTCGTCCTCAAGTACCGGCTGAACCAGACGCCGCCGGACATGGCCGGCTTCGAGCGCTCGATGAAGGAGATGTTCTCGGGCACCGCGCAGCGACCGCCGCGGCCCGACCCGCAGCAGATGATGGCCCGCCTCGCGCCGCAGATCGCGGACGCGCGCGCCGCCTTCGCCCTCATCCGGCGCCGCGCCGCCGAGTGGAAGGTCGACAAGGACCGCATCGGCATGGTGGGCTTCTCCGCCGGCGCGATGCTCACCATGGCGACAGCGCTCGCCGGCGAGGACGCGAAGCCGGCGTTCATCGGCAACATCTACGGCCCGCTCGCCGCGGTCACCGTCCCGGCCGACGCGCCGCCGCTCTTCGTGGCGCTCGCGGCCGACGATCCCTTCTTCGCGAACGGCGGCTTCGGCCTCATCGAGAGCTGGCGCGCCGCGAAGAAGCCGGCGGAGTTCCACCTCTACGAGCAGGGCGGCCACGGCTTCGGCATGTACCCCAAGGAGACGACGAGCACCGGCTGGTTCGACGCCTTCGTGAGCTGGCTGACCATGCACGGCATGAGCAAGCCCAAGGCCTGAATCGTGATCGACAGCCGGCGGCGAAGCGGCGCCATCGTCTGCGGCGTGCTGCTCGCCGCACTCCTCTGTGCCTGCGGCGGAGGCGGCGGGCAGCCCGCGGGCGCGACCGCGGCGAGCCCGCCGGCCACTCCCGCCTCGCGGGCGAAGGGCCTGTGCACGGGGGCGGCGCTCACGGTGGACGCCGCGCCGGGCGAAGCGCAGACGCGCGGCTGCCTCGTCACCTTCGTCCAGAACGTCGCGGACCCCGAGGACCGCGCGCGGCTCGGGGCGGGCACGGTCAACCGGCGCTACGTCCTCTACGTCCCCGCGAACCTGCCCGACGTCGCCGCGCCGGTCGTCATCGTGTTCCCCGGCTACGGCGCGAGCGCGGAGACCGCGGCCGTGCACTACACGCACGGCAAGTTCGAGTCGCTGGCCGACCAGAACGGCTTCGTCGTGGTGTACGGCAACGGCCTCCCCAACCCGCCCGAAGACGGCGCGGGGGACGCCCCGCAGAAGGAGGGCGGCTACCTGCAGGGCTGCTTCCCGGCGCACTCGGGCGAAGGCATCGACGTCCGCTACGTGCGGGAGATCCTCGCGCAGCTGCAGAGCGTGATGAAGGTCGACCGCTCCCGCGTGTACGCGGCGGGCCTCTCCGCGGGCGGCGGCATGACGTTCGAGCTCGCGCTCGAGGCGCCCGACCTCGTGGCCGCGATCGCGCCGGCCGTGCCGCTTCCCTTTCAGCCGGGCGGCGAGTGGCGGATGCGCTGCAACCCGGCCGCCGGCTACGGCAGCGTCTCGATCGCCATGCTCGCGGCGACCGCCGACCCGTACATCTCGTACGGCCGCGGCCCGAGCAAGCGCTACCCCGACGCCCGCTACCCGGGGATGGAGGAGACGCGCGACGCGTGGCTCTCGGCGCTCGGCATCACGGGCCCTCCCACCGTCGAGACGCTGCCCGACCGCGTGCCCGGCGACAGCTACGAGCCCGACTCGGGAATGACGAGCAGCACCGTCGAACGCTTCACGTACCCGCGCGGGCCGGCGGGACAGGAGCTCGTCTACTACCGCGCGGTGGGCGCGGGCCACTGGTGGCCGAGCCCGACCCAGTCCTTCGCCGCCCTCTGGCCGACGTTCGGAAAGACGAACCAGGACATCGACTTCGCCGAGCAGGCCTGGGACCTCTTCCGCCGCCACAGCCGGCCGTAGGTCGACTCACTCCGCTGCGGGAGACGCAACCGAGTCGGCTCATTCACGCGCGGGCCGCAGGAAGCCCAGCCCGACGTAGACGAGCGGAACGAGCAGCAGCACGTCGGCGGCATGGGCCACGACGTCGATGCGAGGGATCCGGCTCGCCGGGAACGCGATCGCGGCGAGACAGAGAAGAGCGCCGACCCACGCCGGCACCGACCGCGTGCGCGCCAGCACCGCCCCCAGGACCAGCAGGCTGAGGGGAAAGAGCGGGCCCGGCCAGAAGAAGGTCAGGTTGAAGGCGACGGGAAACTGCGCCCACGCCTCGCGACGCACGTCGTGGGAAATCCGGAACGCCTCGGCGAAGAGGCCCTCGAGCCCGAACGCAGCGCCGCCGATGCAGCCGTAGACCGCGACCAGCCACCCCCACGCGGCGAAGCGCGGCATCCGCTCCCTGACGAGGCTGAACAGGCCGGCGAACGCGGGCACCCAGAACGCGGTCGCCACCGCGATGAGCGTCCCGCCGACGGCACCGTACTCGACGCGCCCGTCCGCGCGGACCCAGAAGAAGGTCGACGCCGCGAGGAGGGCCGGGGCGACGATCAGCGACACGCCCCAAAGTCGTCGTTCCGCACTCTGGGTCTGGGACACGGCCGTCCTCCCGTTTCAGCCAGACGGGTCCGCCGAGGCGGCAATGACCTGAAGGGCTGGCTTGTTTCGAGAGGGAACGGGGCCGCGAGCGAAGGGGTTCGGGAATGTCAGCTCGCGCCCGGGAAACCGCCCGCTCCGCCGTGATCTCCGGACGAGCCGTCTTTCGCTGGCTAGAAGCGACGGTACTCGCCGTAGCGCGCGCGGTTGGCGACGCCCCAGGTGCGCTCGTCGAGAGCGCGGGCGCCCGGCGCCTCTCTCATCTCGTCGGGAACGAGCACGTCGAAGCCCGGCTGGCGGCGATAGAGGGTCGTCACGGACCCCCGACTCGCGTACAGGATGTCGGTGCGAAGGATCGCGCCGTTCGCGGGATCGATGCAGAAGCGCCCTTCAGAGGGCACGTCCTGACTCCCGTCGCGAACGAGCGTCGGACGCGCACTCTCGCGAAATGCCACGTCGACTCCCTTGACCTCCCCGACCGCGCGCTCGCCCTCGCGGGTGAACTCGAAGCGGCGCTGGTTGTCGCGCAGAAGCAAGAGGAGCGCCAGCGTTGGCAAGTTCACGTCCCGTCGCGGGCCCGCGACGAGCTCCGCACTCTCCCTGAGGATCCGGCGGGCCTGCTCGTCCGCGGTCGGTCCCGGGTTCGCGAAGAGGCTCGCCAGGCGGCCGACGTTCCTCGGCCGGGGCTTCCCATTCCACGCGACGACGTCGCGGAACACCCGCCAGGATGCGCCGTTCGGCGACGTGACCCAGACGAGCTCAGAGCGCAGCTCTGTCGTGAAGAGAGCCTGCGACGGATTCGACGCCGTCCAGTTTCCATCCGGGCCGCCCCGGTCTCCATTGGCCGTCGTGCCGGCCGTCATAGCCCAGAGTCGATATGTCTCCTCCGCCTGCACCCTGCTGAGTGTCGCCCGGTAGCGGCTCACGTACTCGCTCGCGCGGTCGAGGATGGTGGCCAGAGCCGGCCCCGAGACGGCGGTATCGCGGAGGCTGCGATCCCGACTCGCGGCCGGCGCCCTCTCCCCGCCAACCAGCGCAGCGAGGAGACTCGCTCGGGCGGCGACCAGGCCCGCTCGCGCCTCCTCGTTCGCCCGCGCCAGCGATGGCCAGCCCTGGGCCAGCGTGGGGTCGCTCTTCGCCTCCGCCACCACCTCTCGCACGGCCGTCACTGATCGGGGATAGGGGAGCCGGAACGATGCGACCATGCGCGGTCGAAGCGCCTTCGTCGCCGTCAGGCCCCGCGCCAGAGCCTGCTTCACCGCCGCACGGTCCGTGAGCCGCTCCGCCGCGAGGCCGAGATACGCGGCGACGGCGCGATCCTGCTCGGCAGGGCTCTTTCCTGCACCGACGAAGGCGCGGAGCTCGCCCAGGGGGTCGTCGCTCGCGACGAGTCGCTGCTGCAGGCCGAGAGCACCGCCCAACTCCACGTCGATCGACGCACCCCAGTCGAATCCATCCTCGGGCAGAGAGGCGACGAGGTCCTCGATCTCGCGCCGCTGCCGCTCCGGCAGTCGGTCGCGCGCGCCCTCGATAGCCCGCATGTGGGCCCTCAGCTGCTCGGAGGCGTAGAGGGCCCCGATCAGCGGCGAGCCCGCGGCGATGTCCCGCGAAAAGCGGACGCCGCTCGACCACGCGGCCACCGCGCCAGCGGCGTCCCCTCGATGTAGCAGGCGCAGGCCCTGAAGGACGTTGAGCCGGGCGAGCGCTCGCGCCCGAACAAGGTGCGCGATCGGCGCCTCAGCGTTCCGCGAGTGCTCGAGCCCCCAGTCGCAGAACGGCTGGCTCGACGCGCGCTGCATCGTCGCCAGCGCGTCGCGGTTGGCTTCGACGATCGGCGCGAGCCTCTCGTCCCAGGGTGCATCACCTCGCGCGGTGCGCTCGAGTTGCTCGGACAGCGACGCGGCGGCGTCGGGATTCTGCATCTCGGCCATGGCCATCCAGTAGCCCAGGGCTGCGTTGCGGCTGCAGTCGCGCGACGGCGCAGCTTCGACGGCGGACGCCAACGCCATCGCCCCGGCCAGCAACGCCGCTTCGTGCGTTCGCATGCTCATCTCCTGGCTCAGTGCCCCGGCTCGGCCGACGCAATATCGCGGAGGGCACCTCCCCGACGTCGGGGATCGGAGAGGACGTGGGACTCGAGATCTTCGGCCACGCGAGCCGACTCCACGGGTCGCAGGACGACACTCAGCTCCGCCACGGTCGGCCGCGAGCGGGGCGAAGCTGCCGCCAGCCCCGGGCTCGGCTCGTGGCGCTCCGGCGCGTGGACCGTTGACCCGGTCCTGTCGAGCGACCCGACCCAGATCAGGGCCACGGCCAGGGATGCCGCCGCGAGCGCCCACAAGGCCCGGGTTGGCGAGCGTCGATGGCGGAGGAGGGCGGATGGCGGACGAGGCTCGAACTGCCGGAGGAAGTGCTCGAGGTCCTCGTCGTCGCGCGGCTCAGGCATGGGTGGCCCTCAGATGTCGGCCGAGGCGCTCCCGCAGCCTGGCCAGGCCGTAGCGGTAGCGCGAAGCTGCCGTGTTCGGCGAGACGCCGGTGACCTCCGCGGCGGCCGCAAGCGTGAGGCCGCCCCAGACCCGCAGCAGGACGACCTCGCGCTGCTCGTCGGGAAGCTCCGCCAGCGCCCGCTCGAGATCCGGGACGAGGTCAGACAAGGCGTCCCGGGCCACGAACATCGACGGCTCGATACGGGATGCCGAATAGCGGCTGTCGCTGCGCATTCGATTGAACGACGCGTTGCGGATCGCTTTGAAGAGGTACGGACGCGGCTCGTCGGGCATTGCCCCAGGGGTCGACGTCAGCTTGAGGAAGACTTGGTGCAAGGCGTCCTCCGCGGCGGCCGTGTCGTGGAGCAGAGAGCGGGCGTAAGCGAGGAGAGCGGGACCGAGGTCGCGGTAGAGCTGCTCGATGGCCGCGTCCCTCGCACGCATTCAGCCCCACCACACCGCAGCGCGGGCCATTTGTCTACTCACGGGGCGCACCGTCGAAGCGCGGAGCGCCTCGAGCGATTCGATGGCCACGGCGGGCGGGATCGGGCGTGCCCTCGGCAAACCCGGATGAGCCGATTCGTGGCGCGGAGGCGATGCGTGGCTGGCCGCTCTGGCGGGGATTGGCTCCTCAGGTAGGATTCGAACCTACGACCCTCCGGTTAACAGCCGGATGCTCTACCGCTGAGCTACTGAGGAACGGAGCGGCACCGACGGCAAAACGGGATTCTAGGATCCC
>JAXLRD010000073.1:0-33667 GCA_046331285.1 Vicinamibacteria bacterium | reverse complement strand
GTCGCCGAGGAGGGCCCACAGCTCCGCCCGGCGGGCCGCCGGGTCCTTGTAGGCGCGGCCGGCGACGGTCACCGCCGGCGGCTCGGCGCCCGCCGGCGTCGAGGCCGCGAGGGCCGCGCCGAGCCCGGCGGCCGAGGTCTTCAGGAATCCCCGACGGGCGACGCCGCTCATCTCTCCCTCCTCACCGCGCCTCGAGGCGCACGGTCTTCCCGCTGCGCGCCGACTCGCGCGCGGCGTCCAGGATCTCCATCACGACGAGGTTCACGGGCAGCGACCCGAGGTCGTTCGGTCCCACGGCGGCATCGCCCCGCACGACCGCCGCGAGGTACGCGAACGGCTCGTGGAAGGGCGCGGGCGGCGGATCCTCCTCGGTCACCTTCTCGGCGTCTCCCCGCCGGACCGCGACCCGCCGCGAGTCGAGGGCGAACACGTAGCCTTTCTGGCCGTAGACGTAGGTGTCCTTGCGGCCGAACGGCCAGTTCCACGAGGCCTGGATGATCCCCTGGGCCGTCGGGTACTGGAGCAGGATCGTGGCCTCGTCGTCGACCTTCGGGTAGAGCTCCGGCTGCAGCTGCTGGGTGATCGCGGTGACCGCGGTCGGCCGCTGGCCCTGCATGAGCCACGTCATGAGGTCGGCGCCGTAGCAGCCGAAGTCCATGATGGCGCCCCCGCCGTTCCGCGCGGGATCGGAGAGCCAGTCGAGGAACTCCTTCTCGACCGCGATCGCCACCGGCCCCGCGTGGCCGTCGTGGATCACCATCTTGCGGATGCCGCCGACGATTCCCTTCTGGACGACGAGCTCGCTCATCCTCCGGTGGCTGCCGTACCACGTCGTCTCGTAGTTCGTGATCACCTGAACGCCGTTCGCCGCGGCCAGCTCCGCCATGCGGCGGGCCTCGGCGAGACTCAGGGCGAGCGGCTTCTCCACCATCACGTGGATCTTCCGCGGCGCGCACGCCTCGACGACCGCGAGGTGGTCGCTCGTGGGGCCGAAGGCGGCGACGGCCTCGGGCTTCACCGCGTCGAGCATCGCCCCGAGGTCGTCGTGGAAGAGCGACGCGGCGAGGCCGTAGTGCTCGGCGTACCGCTTCGCGAGGTCGTGGTTCTTCTCCACGATGCCCACGATCTCGACGTCGCCGCGATCGGGCCGGCCGAGGATGCCGTGGACGTGGCCGTGCGTCAGGCCCGCGACGGCCAGGCGCAGGCGCTTCGCCGGGGCGGGCGTCGCGGTCCCGCCGGCCGGAGCCTGCGCGAGGGCCGTTCCGCCGTCGAGGGCCACGGCGGCGACGAGGAGAAGGGCGGCGGGGCTCGGGGACATGGCACCTCCGGCGACGGGACGGCCGCCGCGATTCTAGACGCCCCGCATCTTAGAATGAGCCATCCGATCAGGAGGAGCCGTGAGCCAGGGTTCTCTGTCCCGACGCCGTTTCGCGGGCGCGCTGTCGGCCGCGCTCGGGAGCACCTTCGTCGAGCCCGCCCGCGCGGCGCGGGCCGCCGACGTCCCTCCCGCCCCGGCGCCCGCCGCGCGGCCCGTGGTGAACCTGAGCTCGAACGAGAACCCGTACGGGCCATCGCCCGGGGCCCTCGAGGCCATGACCCGCGCCCAGGCCGTGGCCGGCCGCTACCCCGACGAAGACGAGACGCGGGCCATCGAGGCGATCGCCCGCCACCACGGCGTCGCGCTCGAGCGCGTCGTGCTCGGGTGCGGGTCGGGCGAGATCCTGCGGCTGTGCGACGCCGCCTTCCTCGGGCCGGGGCGCACGGTGATCTCGGCCGAGCCGACCTTCGAGGCGGTGCTCCTCTACGCGAAGGTGACGAAGGCGGAAGCGGTGAAGGTCCCGCTCACCGCCGACCACCGCCACGACCTCGCGGCGATGGCCGCCGCCTGCGACGAGAGGACGGGGCTCGTCTACGTCTGCAACCCCAACAACCCGACCGGCACGATCGTGAGCGCCGAGGAGATGCGGGGCTTTCTCGCCCGCGTGCCGCGGACGGCCGTCGTCCTCGTCGACGAGGCCTACCACCACTTCGTCGAGAGCCCGTCCTACTCCTCGGTCGTCGACTGGATCCCGGAGCACCCGAACCTCGTCGTGACCCGCACGTTCTCGAAGGTCTACGGGATGGCCGGCATGCGGCTGGGGTACGCCGTCGCGACGGAGGAGAACGCGAAGGCGCTGCAGGCCCAGGCGTCGTGGAGCAACGCGAACGCGGCGGTGCTGGCCGCGGCGGTGGCGAGCCTCGAGGACGCGACCCTCGTCGCCCGGCAGAAGCAGCGGCTGAACGGGACGCGGCGGCGCCTCGTCGCCGAGCTCCTGCGCGACGAGCGGCGGATCATTCCCTCGGAGACGAACTTCGTGATGATCCACGTGGGCCGCGACGTGCAGCCGGTCGTCGACGCGTTCAAGGAGCGCGGCATCCGGGTCGGCCGCCGCTTCGCCGCGATGCCCGACTGGCTCCGCGTGACCGTGGGGACGCCGGAGGAGACGGACGCGTTCCTGGCGGCCCTGCGGGAGATCGTCCCTGCGCCGGCGGCCGCGGCGCGGGCCGCGACCCGCCTCCCGGCCTGCGGTCGAATTGACCGCGCGGCCTCGCCCCTTTAGTCTCAAGGCCCACCGGCGGAGGAAACGCGTTGCCCATCAGCTTCGGGGGAAAGCCGAAGGAAGAAGACGTCGTCTCCCTCATCGCGCAGAAGAAGTATTCCCGCGCGGTCGAGGTCCTGAAGGCCCAGCTCCAGAGACGTGGCGCCAACCCGAGCCTGCGGATGCAGCTCGCCGACGTGCTCATCCTGGCGGACAAGAAGAAGGAAGCCATCGCCCTCCTTCTGCCCCTCGCGGACCAGTACGCGAACGAGGGCTTCGCGGCGAAGGCCGTGTCGGTCCTGAAGAAGGTCCAGAAGGTCGACCCGGGCCGGAAGGACGTCGACGCCCGCCTCGCCCGCCTGATCGAGGAGAAGCAGCGCGAGGCGGTCGTCCTCCCCACGCGGTCGCCGATCGGCGTCGAGCCGATGCCCGAGATGGGCATGGAGGCGGCTGACGGCCCGGCGCTCGAGATCGGGTTCTCGATCGCCCCGATCTCCGCGCCCGCTCCGGTCGAGCCGGAGGCCGCCCCGCCCGCGCCGCAGCCCGTCGTCGCTCCGGTGGCACGGCCGCGCCGGTCGCGCCGCCCGCGGCGCCGAAGGCGCCGCCCGCGCCGCCCGCGCCGCCGGAGCTCTCGCCGCCTCCCGCCGCCTCTCGCGCCCGCGCTGCCGACGCCGGTCGCCCCGCCGCCCCCCCCCGCCGCCGGGGTGGCGCCGGTGGCCGCCGTTCCCGCCGGGCCGGCGGGCGACATCGAGGACTACGACCTCCTCTACGTCGGCGACGACGAGGACGAGGCCGACGTGCTGCCCCTCGAGGCCGAGATCGTCGAGGACGGCGCCGCCCCGGCCGCCGACCCGATGTCCGCCGGCCAGTTCGCCGACGAGCTGATGGGCCTCGTCGACAGCGTGTTCCAGGAGTTCCCGCAGGCGGCGCCCGCTCCCGTGGCCGCCGCCGCTCCCGCCGAGGACGACTCCGCCCAGGGCCGGCAGATCGTCGTGAGCCCGCTCTTCCAGGACTTCTCCGTCGACGAGATGGTGGCCGTGATCCAGGGCCTCAAGCTCCTGGCCTTCGACCGCGGCGAGGCGATCCTGAAGGAGGGCCAGCCGGGCGGAAGCCTCTACATGCTGACCTCCGGCCGCGTGCGCGCGTTCCGCAAGAACGCGACGACGGGGAAGCAGGACATCCTCGGCGACCTCAAGGAGGGCGCCTTCTTCGGCGAGGTCTCGATCCTGACCGGCCAGCCGCGCATGGCGAGCATCGTCGCCCTCACGCGCTGCGAGCTGCTCGAGCTCGACCGCCCGACCCTCGACGGGATCACGGCCACCCACCCGCACGTCTGGGACGTGCTGCGGGAGTTCGCGAAGAAGCGCGCGGGCTAGTCGGCGGGGCCGGGGCGGTCTACCGGGCGACGAGCACCACGACGGATCGCGGGCCGGCGGTCAGGGACCGTACGGAGCCCACCTCTGCCTCCTCGCCGGGCTCGACCGCGTCCTCGCCGGCCGGGCGGGAGGTGTCGACGAAGCGGCGCCACGCCTTCCCCGGCGGCGCGGCCGGCAGCTCGAACCGCCGCGCCTCCCAGTGCGCGTTCGCGAACAGGTAGATCGGCTCGTCGCCGTCCGCGCCGGTGAGGTGCATGCCGAGCGTGCGCGAGGGCCCGTCCCAGTCCGGCTCGCCGAGACGGGCGCCGTGCCACGCGATCGGCGGGTCCGCCTCGTCCTCGAAGAACGTGCGCCGACGCAGCGACGGGTGGGCCTTGCGGAAGCGGATGAGGCGCGCCGTGAAGGGGAAGAGGTCGCGGTTCGTCTCGAGCAGCGACCAGTCGACCCAAGAGGTCTCGTTGTCCTGGCAGTAGGCGTTGTTGTTGCCGCCCTGCGTGCGCGAGAACTCGTCGCCGCCGAGGATCATCGGCACGCCCTGGGACAGGAAGAGAAGCGCCAGGAAGTTCCGCTGCTGCCGCGCGCGCAGGGCCCGCACCTCGCGGCTGTGCGTCTCGCCCTCCTCGCCGCAGTTCCACGAGAGGTTGTCGCCGTGGCCGTCGGTGTTGCCCTCGCCGTTCTCCCAGTTGTGCTTGTCGTTGTAGGAGACGAGGTCGGCGAGGGTGAAGCCGTCGTGGCTGGTGACGAAGTTGATCGAGTGCCACGGGGCGCGGTCGCCGCCGTGGTAGAGGTCGGGGCTCCCGGAGAGGCGGGCCGCGAGGAGGCGCGTGACGCCGGCGTCGCTCTTCACGAAGCGGCGGACCTCGTCGCGGAAGCGGCCGTTCCACTCGGCCCACCGGCCCCAGTTCGGGAAGCTGCCGACCTGGTAGAGCCCGGCCGCGTCCCACGCCTCGGCGATCAGCTTGACGCCCCCGAGCACGGGGTCCGCCGCGATCGCCTCGAGCAGCGGCGGGTCCGGCATGACCTCGCCGTCGCGGCCGCGGCCGAGGATCGACGCGAGGTCGAAGCGGAAGCCGTCGACGCGCATCTCGGTCACCCAGTAGCGCAGCGCGGCCAGGATCTGGAACCGCAGCACCGGGTGGTTGCAGTTCATCGTGTTGCCGCAGCCGGAGTAGTTGAGGTAGCGGCCGGTCTTCGGCTCGAGGATGTAGTAGATCGCGTTGTCGAGGCCGCGCCAGCAGAACGTGGCCCCCCGCTCGTCGCCCTCCGCGGTGTGGTTGAAGACCATGTCGAGGATGACCTCGATCCCCGCCTCGTGCAGGGCCTTCACCATCTCCTTGAACTCGCGGGCGGCGTGGGGCGCCTCGGCCCCGGCGTACGACGCCTTCGGCGCGAAGAACGACACCGGCTGGTAGCCCCAGAAGTTCCGCAGGGGCTCGCCGGTGAGCAGGTTCCGGCGCGTGACGTCGCACTCCTCGAACTCGGTCACCGGCATCAGCTCGACCGCGGTCACCCCGAGCTCGCGCAGGTAGGGGATCTTCTCGACGACGCCGCGGAAGGTGCCCGGCTGGGCGACCCCCGCGCTCGGGTGCCGCGTGAAGCCGCGCACGTGCATCTCGTAGATGACCGAGTCGGCGAGGGGAATGCCGAGCGGGTGCTCGTGGCCCCAGTCGAACTCCTCGTCGATGACCCGCGAGCGCAGGCGCTCGAGCCGGCCCTTCTCGCCCTCGACCTCTCCCCACACGTCGAGGCCGGCGACCGACTTGCCGTGCGGGTCGATGAGGAGCTTCGAGCGGTCGAAGCGCATGACCTGCGGCGCGGCGTTCGGCTCGCGCTCGGCCCGGAACGCGTACTCGACGCCGGGGTCGATGCCCTCGACGAGCGCGTGCCAGACGTCGCCCGTCTTGTTGTAGCGGGGATCGAGCGGCAGCTCGAGGACCGGCTCGGGCTCGCCGGGCACGAAGAGAACCAGGGTCACCCCGGTCGCGTGGCGCGAGAACACCGAGAAGTTGACGCCGTCCCTCTTGACGGAGGCGCCATACGGCAGCGGGTGGCCGCGCCGGACGGAGAAGCCTCCGCGCACGACCCGGAAGAGACGCTCGCGCGCGGCGTCGGTCGCGTGGGTCACGCCGCGCAGGATAAGCGAACGCCCCGGCTGTGGCGAAAACGTATAACATCTGGCCGCCGGTGCTTCGGTCGTCCAACAAGGAACGAGGCCGCCCCCTTCCCGGGTGCGGCGGCCCACAAGGGGGAGCACATGCATCCAGGACTCATCCATGCCAGCCGCCTCTTGACCGTCGGAGCGCTCGTCGCGCTGGCCGCCTGCGGAGGCGGCAGCAGCGGGCCAACCAGCACGCCCACGCCGGTGCCGACGCCGACACCCTGCGTGCAGAAGGTGCTCGACTCGGGAGGCGGAAGCCTGCCTTCGAGATACCTGGTCTACTACGACTTCTCCGTCCCCGAGACGGGCCGCCTCGACATCACGGTCGACTGGACCTATTCGACCAACGGCATCGCCATCTACGTCGTGCCGACGAACACGTGCACGCTGGACGAGCTCAACGCCCACAGCTGCAACTTCATCGTGAGGTCCGAATCGGGGGCCAAGCCGCGCAAGGTCTCCGCACCGAATGTCGCGGCGGGCAACTACCGCTGGATGTTCGGCAACTACGGGGCAACCGACGAATCGCTCTCGTATCAGGTCGTCCTCTCGACCGGGAACTGCGCACCCCTTGCGGGCGAAGGTCCTTCGGCCGCGTCGGCGGCTCTTCCGCCCGAGGCCTATCTCTCGGCCCGGCCAGCCGGTCGCTGACGCTCGTCCGTGAAGGCCGGGCCGGCGCGCCGAGCGCCGGCCCGGCCGCCTTCCAGGCTTTCGCGCGGCCCGGTGTATGCTGCCCGCGCATGAAGGGCATCATCCTCGCGGGCGGATCCGGGACGCGGCTGCACCCGATCACGCTCGGCGTCTCGAAGCAGCTCATCCCGATCTACGACAAGCCGATGATCTACTACCCGCTCTGCACGCTCATGCTGGCGGGCCTGCGCGAGATCCTCGTCATCACGACCCCGCACGAGCAGGACGGCTTCCGGCGCCTCCTCGGCGACGGCTCGCAGTTCGGCATCCGCCTCGAGTACGCGGTGCAGCCGCGGCCGGAGGGCCTCGCCCAGGCCTTCCGCATCGGCCGCGACTTCGTCGGGAAGGACGGGGCCGCCCTCGCCCTCGGCGACAACGTCTTCTACGGGAACGATCTCGCCCAGATCCTCCAGCGGGCGGCGCAGCGCGGAACGGGCGCGACCGTCTTCGCCTACCGCGTGCGCGACCCGCAGCGCTACGGCGTCGTCGAGTTCGGGCCCGACGGGCGCGCCAGGGGCCTCGAGGAGAAGCCGGCGAAGCCCCGCTCGCCCTACGCGGTCACCGGCCTCTACTTCTACGACAACCGCGTCGTCGACATCGCGGCGGGCCTCCAGCCGTCGTCCCGCGGCGAGCTCGAGATCACGGATGTGAACAAGGCCTACCTCGCGACCGGCGACCTCCACGTCGAGGTCCTCGGCCGCGGCATGGCCTGGCTCGACACCGGCACCCACGAGGCCCTCCTCCAGGCCTCGACCTTCATCCAGGCGATCGAGGAGCGCCAGGACCTCAAGGTCTCCTGCCCGGAGGAGGTCGCCCTCAACATGAGCTACGTCACCGCCGACCACGTCCGTCGCGTCGGCGAGAGCATGAGCAAGAACGAGTACGGCCAGTACCTGCTGCGGCTCGTCGAGGGACGGTAGCTAGCTCGCGAGGGCTCGCCGGCGCGGACGGCGCAGCAGTCCGAGCGGCGGGACTCCTCCGGCCAGGGCGATCACGCCGGCCGCGATCTCGGTGAACCGCAGCCGACGCTCCGGCGTCGAGAGCACCTCGATCCCCCAGTCGAGCGGCATGACCGGGACGAGCGCGCAGATCGCGAAGAGAGCGGCGATCGCGAGGCCTCCGCGACGCGACTCGCCGGCCGCGACGCAGACGACGACACCGGCCAGCACCGGCACGCTCGCGAGCGCGATGGCGACGAGCGCCACGACGTCGCCGTCCCATCCGCCGAGGTCGTGGATCCACGCCACGAAGAAGACCCAGATCGCGAACCCCGTGACCATGGCATGCCCCCACACGGAGCGCAGCACGCTCTCTCTCGGCAGCGGCAGCGCGGCCCACGCGCGGGTGAAGGAACCCGCCCAGAAGGAGCGGTCCTGACCGGCCGTGAGTGGCAGGCCCAGAGGGAAGAGGGGCAGGGATACGAGGGCAAGGAGCTGCAGACCGGGGAGCCAGTCGCCCTTCCAGGGGCGGAGGATCAGGGCGGGTCGCCCGCGAGCCAGCTGCGCGGCCACGAGGATGAGGACCACGATCGGCAACAGACGCACGGTGGCACCGAGGACGCGGTCTTTCCGCAGCTGACCCATGGGTCCGGGCGACGGCCGGAAGAGGACCTCGGTGCTCTTCGCGCGCCAGTCGAGGTCGAGTCGAACTGCGGCCAGCACGACCACGGAGGCAAAGAGAGCGGCCGCGATGCCGCCGATCACGATGGCCCGCGCGCCGAGACTCGCACGGGGAACGACCTGCGTCGCGTACGACGTGGCCAGCGCCACGACCGTGCCGACCGCAAAGCCGCGGGCGTCGAATCGGGAGCTGATGGCCCAGGCGAAGACGGCGGGGGCCAGAAGCAGTGCCCCGAGCGCTGCCTCCGACGCGATGTCGGAGGCCAGCCAGAGGCGGGTCGCGTCGAAGGAGCGGCGAGGAGCGCCGTAGAGGCCGGCCTCGAACAGGCCCACGTGAGCCGCCACGAGCAACGTCAGCGCCACCGTGGTGTCGGCCAGGGCACGCGCCCGTGAACCGACGGGCAGCGCCCGCGATCCGCCCGGGCCGGAAGCCTGCAGCCCGAGCGCGGCGCCCGAGGCGGCAAGGGCGGCGATCGGCGCGACGAGGAGCGTGCCGACGAGCGTCAGAAAGATGACCATTCCTTCCGACTCGGACGAGGCCCGGCCCGCCGCTCCCACCAGGAAGATCGGGGAGGGAACGCCGAGCAGCACGAGTACGCCCAGCGCAACGGGGTCGGTCAGGACGAGGCGCAGCCTCGCGCGAAAGTGGCGCCAGAAGGCCACGAAGTCCTGCGCCAGGATCCGCGGCGAGACACGGGCCGGCCGCTCGAACGAAAGCCGGATCCTCACGCGGCGCCCCAGGCCTCGACGGCTTCCTCCAGGGTCGAGCCGTCGGCGACGAGGTCGCTCGTCGGGCCTTCGCGGACGACGCGCCCCCGCTGCAGCACGAGGAGCCGATCGGCGATGCGCTCCAGGTCGGCGAGCCCGTGCGAGCTCACGATCACGCTGCGCTCGGGATCGCGGACGATCTCGAGGACGGTCTCGATCAGCCGCCGGCGGCCCGACAGGTCCATGCCGCCCGCCGGTTCGTCGAGGACCAGCAGGCGGGGCCGAAACGCCATGGCCGCGACCAGGCGCAGGCGCGTTCCTTCGCCGCGCGAGAGGGTGCCGACCTTGCGGCCCGGGTCGAGGCCGAATCGGTCGAGCAGCGACCCGACGAGCGCCGCGTCCCAGGTCGGGTAGTAGCCGGACAGCATCTTCAGGAGCGCGCCGATCCGCAACGGGAAGAGCGGCGTGTCCTCGCTCATGAAGCCGAGAGCCGACCGGGCGCGCACGGGCTCGTCCCACGGGTCGAGGCCTCCGAGGACGTGCACGCGCCCGCGGTCCGGCGGGCGCAGGCCCGCGACGGCCTCGAGCAGCGTCGACTTGCCGGCGCCGTTCGGGCCGACGAGGCCTATGACCTGCCCGGGCGCCACCGTCCACTCGGGCACCTCCAGGCGGAACGAACCGCGGACGACGAGAAGGTCCCGGACGTCGACGAGATCGGTCGGGCTCATCGCGCTTCCCCCTTCGAGCGCGTCGGCTTCGTCGCCTCGCCCTCGTCTTCCTCGAGCAGCCCCTCGACCGCGCTCCGCAGCGCGTCGCCCCTGAGCCCCATCTGCCTCGCGCGCGTGAACGCCTCGGCCAGCTGGGCCTTCGCCTCCGAGAGGGCCCTGCGCCTCGCGGCCCCTTCGACGGCGCTCGCGACGAACGTCCCCTGCCCCTGCCGTCGGACGATCAGCCCGGCCGCTTCGAGATCGGCGTAGGCACGCCGGACCGTGATCAGCGAGACGAGGAGCTTCGGGGCCAGGTCGCGGAAGGACGGCAGGCGCGCGTCGGGCGGAAGCTGGCCGGAATGGACGAGGCCGGCGACCTGGTCGACGATCTGCCGGTAGAACGGCACTCCCGACGCCTGGCTCAGCCGGATCGGGAGCGAGGCGGCGGGAGCGTCGCGGTCGTCGGCGTCCGGGCCCATGTGTGTATGAATATATGCACACAATCACAGATGTCAAGGGCCGGAAACGCCGAAGCCCCGGCGTCCGGCCGGGGCCTCGGTCGCGCGGTCCGTCGATCGCCGCCCTACCGCGTCAGGGTCACCTTCCGCAGGCCGCGCGGGGCCTCCGTGTCGTAGCCCTTGGCCCGGGTGAGGTGGTAGCAGAAGAGCTGGGCCGGGGCGATCGCCACGATCGGCGTGAGCCACTCGGTCTCCCCGGCCGGGAGGCGCAGCGGCGCGTGCGCGAGCGACAGCGCCTCCTCGCGGTCGGAGACGACGAGAAGCTCGACCTGCTTCTCCTCGCGCAGGCGGGCGAGGAGCTGGAGCGTGTCGTCGAAGACGGCGCCGCCCGGGGCCACCGCGAACACCGGAAAGCCGCGGTCGACCATGGCGACCGGGCCGTGCTGGAAGTCGGCCGAGGAGTACGGCTCGGCGATCACGTAGGTGAGCTCCTTGAGCTTCAGCGCCCACTCGAACGCGGTCGCGTAGTTGAAGCCGCGGCCGAGGACGACGCAGTGGGCCATGAAGCGGTAGCGCTCGGCCCGCTCCTCGATCACGGGGTCGAGCTCGAGCGCCTTCGCCACGAGGTCGGGGACCTTCTGGAGCTCGCTCCAGCGCTGCTCGTCGTTGCCGACGGCGGCCGACAGCATGGCGATCGCCGCGAGCTGCGTCGTGTAGCTCTTCGTCGCGGCCACCGCCTTCTCCGGCCCGGCGCAGATGTCGATGACCGAGTCGGCCGCCTTCGCGAGCGGCGACTGCGGCTCGTTGACGATCGCGAGGGTCGGCGCGCCCTGCCGCCGCGCCTCCTCGAGGACGCCGACGATGTCCGGCGACTGGCCCGACTGCGACACGCCGACGACGAGCGCGTTGCGCAGGAGCGGCGGCTTGCCGTACACCGAGAAGAGGGACGGCGCCGCGAGCACGACCGGAACGCGGTTGAAGGCACCCCAGACGTACTTCGCGTAGACCGCCGCGTTGTCGGACGTCCCCCGCGCCGCGATGAAGACGGTGTCGATCGCGCGGCCGGAGAGCGACCGCGCGATCTCCTTCACCGCCCCCGTCTGGCGGTCGAGCAGCCGCGCGAGGGCCTGCGGCTGCTCGCGGATCTCGTCGGCGAGGCTCACGCCTTGGCTCCGGAGAGGGCGGCGAGCCGCTTCCTCACCTCGCCCTGGAACCGCTCGATGTAGCCGTTCACGTACGCCCACGGGTCGAGCGCCTCGTCGGTGACGAGCGGCGAGAGGTCGAGCGCGTAGGTGACCGCCGTGGCGGTGTCCGTGCCGTGCGAGGCGGCGTAGGTCGCGTGCGCGCGGCGGCGGCCCTGGGTCGCGAGGTCGTAGCGCTTCCCGCCGCAGATCTGCGAGTCGAAGATGCCGACGAGCGAGGCCTGCAGGTTCTCGTGGGCCGAGATGTCGAACGCGACCTTGTCGGAGTCGGTCGGCCAGTCGAGGTCGCGCCACACCTCGCAGCCGAAGAGCTGCTTCGGCCGCTCGGCCGCGGGCAGCGAGCGGATCGCCGCGATCGTCCGCAGCGTCACCCCCACGTGGGTGTCGTGCTTGTCGGCGAGGTTGTGCGTGTAGACGACCTCGGGCCGCGTCGCCTTCAGGACCTCGACGAGGTCGGCCACGACGCGGGTCTCGGTCGCGCTCTTCACCGCCGAGCTCGGGTAGTCGAGGAGGACGACGCCGGCGTACTCGCCGACGAACGCCGCCTTCTTCTGCTCCTTGCGGCGGACGACCTTCATCTGCTCGTCCGTGTAGTCGCGGTAGAGGTCGTCGCGCGGGGAGCCGGCGCCGTCCGTCACCACGACGCCGGTGAACCAGCGGTCCTTCTGCTGGAAGCACTTGAGGACGCCGTCCGAGGCCATGATCTCGATGTCGTCCTGGTGCGCGCTGATCGCGAGGTGGGTCGTGCGCGAGAGCGCCCCGGGCAGAGCGACGCCGTCGGGAACCCAGATCTCGGCCGTCTGCATGTTGAGCTTCAAGGGGACCTCCTACTTCTTCGCGAGCGCCGGCAGGCTCGCCGCGGCGATCGACTGGCCGACGCGCCGGCTCTTCTCGTCCGGCAGCTGGATGTTGACCTTGCGGCACACCTCGGGGAACTCCGACTCGAGGACCGCGCGGGCCCCGGCGAGGATCAGGTCCCCGCCGCGCCCGGAGGTGCAGCGGCCGAGGATGAGCACGTGCTTGAGCGGGTAGAACTCGGCGTAGTGGGCGAGGCTGTAGCCCATGTAGACGCCCATCGACTCCCAGATCTTCCGCGCGCCCTCGTGGCCCTCCTCGAGGAGCTTCTGCGCGTGCTTGAGCTTCTCGGCGAGGACGAGGTCCTTCGGGATGTCGATGCCGGCGGCGGGCGCGAGGCGGAACACGCACTGCTGCGAGAAGTAGAGGGCGCCGACGCCGCGGTCGCCGGACCACTCGTCCGCCATCGCCTCGGGGTGGTAGTCGACCGGGGCGAAGGCCAGCTCGTTGAGCCAGCCGGTGACGCGGCCGTCGAGGTCGACGTAGCCGGCCGCCTCGGACGAGCCGAGGGCGATGCCGAGAACGCCCGTGTCCTCGAGGGACATCGAGCCGGCGAGGGCGGTCACGTCGCCGTCGTTGATGATCGCGAACGGCACGCCCATCGCGTCGCGCAGGCGGTGGAAGAGCGTCCGCACCTCGCCGTAGCGCTCCTTCGGGATCCCGCGGAAGAGGGACGCGACGCGCACCGAGTCGTCGACGTAGACGCCGGCCGAGCTGCCGCCGATCGCGTCGACCCGCGGCATCTTCGAGGCGGCCGTCTTCAGGGCCGTCAGGATCTCGTCGTAGTGGTACTGCGGGTCCTTCTGGGCGCCCGGCGTCCAGACGACCTCCTCGGAGTAGACGGGGTCGCCGTCGATCACCGCCGAGACCTTCCGGTCGGAGGCGCCGAGGTCGAAGCCGATGCGGCAGCCGTCGAGGTGGCGGCCGAGGGCGCGGGCCTGCTCGCGCGCGGGCGGCACCTCTTCGGGCCGGCAGGAGACGACCGTGAACGGCTGGCCGTAGACGTCCTCGCCCATGAACTTGTGGTCGAAGGCGCGCGCGCCGGTCGGCGAGTAGGTCTCGCGCAGGTGCGCGGCGAGCGACGCGGGGCCGCCCACGTAGGCCCTCCACCCGCCCCACTGCCAGAGCAGGAACTTGAACAGCCGCTCGACGTAGGTGAAGTTCGCGGCCGCCCGCGGGTGGCCCTCGGGGAAGACGCGGGTCTCGAACCGCGACAGCCCGCCCTCGGCCCGCTCGAGGCCGATCACGAGCGGCACGCCGCCGCCAGCGGCGGCGACCTCCTCGCGGAAGTGCCGGTTGGCGAGGACCGCCGGGCGATAGAGGGGATCGAGGGGCGGGGCGATCCGCGGCGGGACCAGGGTGAACGCGTCCTTCATGGTGGGCCTCCCGGAGAGCGGGCCTTTCGGCTCTCCCGAGGAAAGATCATATCCCCGTCGGACGCCGCGGGGCGCGGCGAACGGCCTCAGGCGCGGGTCGGACCGCCGCCCTCGGCGCGGAGCTCCTCGGCGAAGCGGCTCTCGACCACCGGGCCCTCGACGGGGCGCGAGAAGAGGTAGCCCTGGCCGAGGGTGCAGCCGTACTCGTCGAGGCGCGCGGCCTGCTCCTCGCGCTCGACGCCCTCGGCGATCACGAGCTTGTTGAGGGCGCGGGCGAGGTCGAGGATGCCGCGGGTGAGCAGGTGCCGGCTGCGGTCGGCGCCGAGGCCGTCGACGAAGAGCTTGTCGAGCTTCAGGATGTCGACCGGCATCTCCATCAGGTAGCTGAGCGACGAGTAGCCGGTGCCGAAGTCGTCGATCGCGAGGCGCACGCCGAGCGAGCGCAGGTGGCGCATGGCGGAGAACGTGCGCGCGGCGTCCTCGACGGCCGCGCCCTCGGTGAGCTCGAGGACGAGGCGCCCGGGCGGCAGCCGCGCGGCCGACACCGCCCGCGCCACCGCCTCCGGGAAGTCGGTCGTGGCGAGCAGGCTCGGCGCGATGTTGACGCACAGCAGCGGCAGGCCCCACGTCTCGTCGACGACCGGCCAGTCGCGGGCGTAGCGGCAGGCCTCCTCGACCGCCCACACCCCGAGCTCCGGCATCACCCCGGCCGCCTCGGCCGCGGAGAAGAAGTCGGCCGGGCGGAGGCGGCCGCGCGACCGGTGGTCCCAGCGCAGGAGCGCCTCGGCCCCGACCACGCGGCGGGAGGCGAGAGCCACGATCGGCTGGAAGATGAGCGACATCTCGCGCCGCGCGAGCGCCCCGCGGACGTCGGCCTCGAGCTCGAGCCGGTCGCGCACCGCCGTCTGCATGCTCGCCTCGAAGACGACGACGAGGCCCTTGCCGGCCTGCTTCGCGCGGTACATCGCGACGTCGGCGTTCCGGAGCACGTCGCTCGCGCTGTCGGCCGCCTCGTCGCTCGCGGCGATGCCGATGCTCGCCCGCAGCACGATGTGCCGGCCGGCCACGGTGAACGGCACCTGGAGGGTGGCGGCGATGCGGGTCGCGATCTCGCGGGCCGGCTCGAGCCCCCCGCCCTCCTCGAGGAGCACGGCGAACTCGTCGCCGCCGAGGCGGGCCGCCGTGTCGCCCGCCCGCACGCAGGCGAGCAGCCGGCGGGACACCTCGACGAGGACCTGGTCGCCCGCGGCGTGGCCGAAGCTGTCGTTGACGTTCTTGAAGTCGTCGAGGTCGACGAAGAGGACGGTCACCGGCCGCCGGCCGCGGCGCGCGCGGACGAGCGCGTGCTCGAGGCGGTCGGCGAAGAGCACGCGGTTCGCGAGGCTCGTGAGCGGGTCGTGGAACGCCTGCTGCGCGAGCCGCGCCTCGAGCACCTTCCGCTCGTTCACGCTGCGCAGGGTGAGGATGAGCCCGCCCAGGTTCGGGTCGTCGGGCACGCTCTTCGCGCGCCCCTCCACCCAGTGCCACTCGCCGCCGGCCCACCGCATGCGCCACTCGGCGGCGGGCGTCGCCCCCGGGCTCGCCATCGCGTGGGCCACGAGGTCGTCGACGGCGGACCGGTCGTCGGGGTGCACGAGCTCGAGGAGCGCCTGGCCGGGAAGGCCGTTCGCGCGGTCGAGGAGGCGCTCGGCCGACGGCGAGTGGTAGGCGATCACCCCGTCGGCGCCGACCACCAGCACGATGTCGGAGGCGTTCTGCACGAGCGAGCGGAAGCGGGCCTCGGTCTGCTGCTCCACGCGCTGCTCGGCGAGGCGGGCCTCGGCCCGCGTCGCGACCACCTGCCGCGCGAGCACGGCCGCGGTCAGGCCGAGGCCGCCCAGCACGATCACCACGACGTCGAGGCTCATCGCCCGCGCCATCGCGACCGCGAGGACGACGAAGCCGACGCCCGCGGCCACGGTGGGAACGACCGACATGCGCGGCAGGCGGCCGAGCGGCGTGTCCTCGTGCTCCTCCGCCCCGAAACGGCGGCGCACGTGCGCGCTCGTCGCGAAGGCGACCCAGGCCACGTTGTAGAGGATGGCGGCCCACAGGCCGGCCGTCGTGCCGACCGCGGCCGGCTCTCCGGCCAGCACGTCGTACCAGAAGAACGCGTCGGCGCCGAAGCGGACGAGCACGCCGACCGCGAGGAAGACGAACGGCCAGCCGACGTTGCGGGCGCGGCCGAGGCGGGCGAACCCGAGGGCCGTCACGAGGGCGACGTCGCCCACGACGTACGCGAGAGCGGTGAAGCCCTCCCAGTCCCTCCGGGGATGGACGAGGGTCGGCTGGATGAAGGCGTGCCAGGCGACCATCGCCCCGGCGAGAGCGACCATCGCGGCGTCCAGCCAGAAGGCCGCGCGCTCCTCGCGCAGCGGCCGCTCCAGGCGCAGCGAGCCCAGGGCGCGCAGCGCGATCGGGTAGCTGACGAGGTAGAACACGTCGGCGAGCGACGCCCCCACGAGGCCCCCGCCCTTCACGACCTTGAAGAGGGTGAAGGCGATGTCGCCGAGCCAGAAGACGAAGAACGAGGCGGTGAGCCAGAGCCAGCTCCGCCGCGCGTGCTGTCCGAGGCGGCGGCTGTGCGCCGTCGTCCAGCAGAGCCAGACCGTGATGACGCCCGGCACCAGCCCGCCGACGTTCGAGAGGATGTTGTAGACCGGCCGATCGAGCGGGGCGTTGACCTGCCACGTCACGAAACCGATCGTGAACGCGACGAGGAGCGCGAGGCCGACGGCGTCGGGAGCCGGGCGACGCCGGCGCGCGGCGGGTGCGGCCGGCGCGGCGGACGCCGCCCCATCCGCCACCTGTCCGGCGTCGGGCCCCCCATCTGGCCGGATTCCGGCCAGAGAGCCCGTTTCAGCGGATGGACTCCCCACGGTGGCGCTAGTTTTGCACGGCTTGTGCCATCGGGCAGCATCGGGCGTGAGGCGGCGCCCGCGCCGCCTCGCCCTTCGTCTAGAATCGGCGCTTCATCTGCGGCGCGGAGGCCCCTCGTGAGCGACCAGACCAAGTTCGTCCTTCCCGAGTCCGAGATCCCCAAGGCCTGGTACAACATCCAGGCGGACCTGCCGTTCGAGCTGCCGACGGTGCTCCACCCGGGCACGAAGCAGCCCGTCGGCCCCGACGACCTCGCGCCTCTCTTCCCGATGGCGCTCATCCAGCAGGAGGTCACGCGCGAGCGGTGGGTCGAGATCCCGGAGCCCGTCCGCGAGGTGTACCGGCTGTGGCGGCCCACTCCGCTCTTCCGCGCTCACCGCCTCGAGAAGGCGCTCGGGACGCCCGCGAAGATCTACTACAAGTACGAGGGCGTCTCGCCCGCGGGCAGCCACAAGCCGAACACCGCGGTGGCCCAGGCCTTCTACAACAAGGAAGCGGGTGTGAAGCGCCTCGCGACCGAGACGGGCGCCGGCCAGTGGGGGAGCTCCCTCGCGTTCGCGGGCCAGCTCTTCGGCATCGAAGTGAAGATCTACATGGTCCGCGTCAGCTACGACCAGAAGCCGTACCGGCGGAACATGATGGAGACGTGGGGTGCGAAGGTCGTGGCGTCGCCGAGCCCCGACACGAACTCCGGCCGCCAGATGCTCGCGCAGGACCCGAAGTGCTCGGGCTCGCTCGGCCTCGCGATCAGCGAGGCGGTCGAGGACGCCGTCACGAACCCGACCCCGACCAAGTACTCGCTCGGCTCGGTGCTCAACCACGTCCTCCTCCACCAGACGGTGATCGGCATCGAGTCGAAGCGCCAGCTCGACATGGCCGGCGTCTACCCCGACGTGGTGGTCGGCTGCATCGGCGGCGGCAGCAACTTCGCCGGCTTCGCCTACCCCTTCCTCGCCGACAAGCTGACGGGCAAGGCCGACAAGCTCCGCGTGGTGGCGATCGAGCCCTCCGCCGCGCCGAGCCTCACCCGCGGCGTCTACGCCTACGACTTCGGAGACACGAGCATGCTCACGCCGCTCGTGAAGATGTACACGCTCGGGCACGGCTTCATGCCCGCGCCGATCCACGCCGGCGGACTGCGCTACCACGGCATGGCGAGCAGCATCTGCGAGCTCTACCGCAACGAGCTGATCGAGGCGAAGGCGGTGCAGCAGCTCGCCACGTTCGAGGCGGGCGTCCTCTTCGCCCGCTCGGAGGGCATCGTGCCCGCGCCCGAGGCCGCGCACGCCGTCCGCGGCGCGATCGACGAGGCCATCCGCTGCCGCGAGGAGGGCAAGGCCGAGACGATCGCCTTCAACCTCTGCGGCCACGGCCACTTCGACATGGCCTCCTACGAGAAGTACTTCGGCGGGCAGCTCGTCGACTACGAGCTCCCGCAGCAGGAGATCGACCGGGCCGTCGCGGCGCTGCCGCAGGTCTAGGCCAGGTCGAAGACCAGCACCTCGGAGTCGCCGGCGCCGTCGAGGACGAGCCGCCCCTCGCCGGCGACGGCGGCGCCGTCGCCCTCGCCGAGGGCCGTCCCGTTGACCGCCGCCGCGCCGCGCGCGACGTGCACCCACGCGTGGCGCCCGGGGCCGAGGGCGAGCTCGCGCCTTTCGCCGGCCGCGAGCTCGGTCATCCACAGCTCCGCGTCCTGGTGGACGCGCAGGCTCTCGCCGCGGCCGTCGCGCGAGGCGAGGAGCACGAAGCCCCGCCGCGCCGCGCCGCGGTCGATCGTCCTCTGCCCGTAGGCGGGCGCGAGGCCGCGCGCGTCGGGCAGGATCCAGATCTGCAGGAAGTGCACGGGCTCGCTCGCGGAGTCGTTGTGCTCGCTGTGCATCACGCCGGTGCCGGCCCGCATGAGCTGGATCTCGCCGGGGCGGATCACCCCGCCGCCGCCCGAGCTGTCGCGGTGCCGCAGCGCGCCGGCGAGGACGTAGGAGAGGATCTCCATGTCCTGGTGGCCGTGGGCAGAGAAGCCCCCGCCCGGCGCCACGCGGTCGTCGTTGATCACGCGGAGCGATCGGAAGCCCATGTGCCGCGGGTCCCGGTACTCGCCGAACGAGAACGTGTGGCGGCTGTCGAGCCAGCCCCAGTCCGTGCGCCCCCGCTCCGCCGCCGGCCGGACGTCGATCATCGGATCCTCCCCCGCCTCCCCTGAAGGCTCGTTTTCCCTTCGACGGCGGGCGGGCGCCGCGGTTACGTCCGCCCGCCGCCGCACCGGCTCCCGGCCGGGCCCGGAGACGGGCGCCGCCTCTGGTATCCTGCCGGGGACCCCATGAAGCTGCTCCTCTCGTACCTGCGCCCGCACTGGCGGACGGTGACCTTCGCCCTGCTGCTCGCGGCCGTAAACCAGTGCTTCTCGCTCCTCGACCCCCTCATCTTCCGCCACGTCATCGACGAGTACGCGACGAAGTTCGACCGCTACACGACGGGCGAGTTCCTCCGCGGGGTGTCGCTCCTCCTCCTCGCCGCGGTCGGCGTCGCGTTCGTCTCGCGGGTGGCCAAGAACTTCCAGGACTACTTCGTGAACGTCGTGACCCAGAAGGTGGGGGCGAAGCTCTACTCCGACGGCATCCGCCACTCGCTCGAGCTGCCCTACCAGCTCTTCGAGGACCAGCGGAGCGGCGAGACGCTCGGGCAGCTGCAGAAGGTGCGCTCCGACGTCGAGCGGCTGATGGCGGCCGCGGTCAACGTCCTCTTCCAGACCCTCGTCGGCATCGTCTTCGTGGTCGTGTACGCCTTCAGCGTCCACTGGCTGATCGCGCCCATCTACTTCGCGACCGTGCCGCTCCTCGGCTGGCTGAGCTCGACGCTGTCGCGCCGCATCAAGCGCGTGCAGAAGACGATCGTGGCGGAGACGACGGCCCTCGCCGGGTCGACCACCGAGTCGCTGCGGAACATCGAGCTCGTCAAGAGCATGGGCCTGGGGGCGCAGGAGATCGCCCGCCTCAACGCGACCACCGGGCGAATCCTCTCGCTCGAGCTGCGGAAGGTACGCTACCTCCGCAGCCTGAGCTTCGTCCAGGGCACCGCGGTGAACGCGCTCCGCACGAGCATCCTCTTCATGATGCTCTACCTCATCTTCGCGCGGCAGATCACGGTCGGGCAGTTCTTCGCCCTGTGGATCTACTCGTTCTTCATCTTCGGGCCGCTGCAGGAGCTCGGCTCGGTCATCAACGTCTACCGCGAGACCGAGGTGTCGCTCGAGAACTTCCGGAAGATCCTCGAGGCCGAGAAGGAGCCGCGGCCGGCCGACGCGGTCGTGCTCTCCTCGCTCGACTCGCTGGCCTTCGAGGGGGTCGGGTTCACCCACCGCTCGGCGACGCGGCCGGCGGTCGAGGACGTGTCGTTCGAGGTGAAGCGGGGCGAGACGATCGCGTTCGTCGGCCCGTCCGGCGCGGGCAAGACGACGATCGTCAAGCTCCTCGTCGGCCTCTACCGCCCCGAGCGGGGGCGCGTCGTCTACGGCGGCGTGGCCCAGGACCGCGTCCTTCTCGACGCCCTGCGCGAGCGGATCGGCTTCGTCACCCAGGACACGCAGCTGTTCTCCGGCACGATCCGGGAGAACCTGCTCTTCGCCAGGCCGGGGGCGAGCGACGCCGAGTGCCTCGAGGTGCTGCGGCGCTCCGCGTGCGACTCGCTCCTCGCCCGCGCGGACAAGGGCCTCGACACCCTCATCGGCGAGGGCGGGGTCAAGGTCTCCGGCGGCGAGAAGCAGCGGCTGTCGATCGCGCGGGCCCTCCTCCGCCGGCCGCAGCTCCTCGTGTTCGACGAGGCGACCTCCTCGCTCGACTCCCTCACCGAGGAGGAGATCGCCCGCACGATCCGCGACGTGGGCCGGGACCACCACGGGATGACGGTGCTCATCGCGCACCGCCTCTCGACGGTGATGCACGCCGACCGCATCCACGTGCTCGAGCGCGGCCGCATCGTCGAGCAGGGCGCCCACGAGGAGCTCCTCGAGAGGCGCGGCCTCTACTTCGCGATGTGGCGCCAGCAGGTCGGCGAGCGGCGCGAGGGGACGGGCGAGGCGCGGGTGGCCGTCCCCGCCTGAGGCCGGACCGGCCCGGCGGCCGGGAGGAGTGACGCCGGCCACTTGCGGGCGTGCAACCGGGCGGGCATCCTTCCGGTCCAAGCCGCGAGAAACGAGATGGCCACCACCGAGACACTGGGCTCCCGGGTCGCACTGCACCTCCTGTCGCGCGCGGGCTACGGCCCGCGGCCGGGCGACGTCGCGAGGGTGCTCGCCCAGGGGCCGACGAAGTGGATCGAGGAGCAGCTCGCGCCGGGGCCCGACCCCGAGCTCGACACCCGCCTCGCCGGCTACACGACGCTCGGCCTGCCCGTGTCCCGCGTCCTCGCCCTCGTCGCGGCCGACCCGCGCGCGGCCACGGTGGTGACCGACGAGCTGGCCTTCTCCCGGATCCTCCGCGCCGTCCACGGCCGCAACCAGCTCCAGGAGGTCCTCACCGACTTCTGGTTCAACCACTTCAACGTCTTCGTCAACGACGGCTTCACGCGCTACGCGATCACCTCCTACGAGCGCGACGCGATCCGCCCGAACGTCCTCGGCCGCTTCCGCGACCTCCTCGCCGCGGCGTCGCTCCACCCGGCGATGCTCTACTACCTCGACAACTACCTGAACACGGCGACGCGCCGGGTGAACGGCCGGCTCGTGAGCGGGCTCAACGAGAACCAGGGCCGGGAGCTCCTCGAGCTGCACACGGTCGGCGTCGACGCGGGCTACACGCAGGCGGACGTCATCGAGGCCTCGCGCTGCCTGACCGGCCACGGCATCGACAACCTCACGGCCGGCGGCAACTACGTCTTCCGCGCGGCCGGCCACGACGACGACGCGAAGCAGGTGTTCGGCCTCGCGGTGCCCTCCCGCGGCGGCGCAACCGACGTCGAGAAGCTCTTCGACCACCTCGCGGCCCACCCGGCCACGGCGCGCTTCCTCTCGCGCAAGCTCGCGGAGCGGTTCGTCTCCGACACGCCGTCCGACGCGGTGGTCGACCGCCTCGCCGACGTGTTCCTGCGGACCGGCGGGGACCTCGCCGCGGTCGTGCGCGCGCTCTTCGGCAGCGCCGAGTTCTGGGCCGAGGCGTTCTCGACCCGCAAGCCCCGCACCCCGCTCGAGCAGGCGGCGGGCGTCCTGCGCGCCGTCGGCGCGGAGGTCCAGAGCCCGCGCGCCGTGCGGCAGGCCCTCTCCGACATGGGCGCGCCGGTCTACGCGTGCAACCCGCCGACCGGCTACTCGAACCGCGGCGCCGACTGGCTCAACCCCTCGTCGCACCTCCACCGCATGAACTTCGCCCTCGACGTCGCGGCCGGCGCCCTGGCGGGTGTCGCGGTGGACGCGCGCGCGCTCGTGAGGAACGCCGGGGGCGACCCCGAGTCGCCGCGGTCGGCGGCCGCGGCGATCGACCGGGACGTCTTCGGCAGCACGCTCTCGGCCGCGTCGCTCGCGGCGGCGGGCGCCGTGTCCACGTCCGGCAGCCCCTCGGTGGCCGCGCGGGTGCTCGGCCTCCTCCTGGCCGGGCCCGACGGGCAGGTGAGGTGAGGATGCGGTTCGATCCCTCGAGGCGCCTCTTCCTCCGCGGCGCCTCCCTCGCGGCCGCAGGCGTCGGCTTCGCCCCGTCCCGTCTCCTCGTCCGCGCGGCCGAGGCCGCGACGAACGGCCGCGTCCTCGTGAAGGTCTTCCTCCGCGGCGCGGCCGACGGCCTGAACCTCTGCGTGCCCCACGGCGAGGCCGAGTACTACGCGCTGCGGCGCGAGATCGCGCTCCCGCGCCCCGGCCAGTCGGGCGGCGTCGTCGACCTCGACGGGCACTTCGGCCTCCACCCCGAGCTCGCCCCGCTCGCCCCGTTCTTCCAGGACGGACGGCTCGCGGTCGTGCACGCCGTCGGGAACCCGCTGGTCACGCGCTCCCACTTCGACGCGCAGGACTTCCAGGAGTCGGGAACCCCCGCGGTGAAGTCGACGGCGACCGGCTGGCTCGACCGCGCCATCGCGCAGGTCCCCGGGTCCGAGGTCACGCAGGCGGTGACCTTCGCCTCGCAGTCGGTCCGCTCCTTCCTCGGCCCCGAGCCCGTGCTGGTGGCCCAGACGCTCTCGTCCTTCGACCTGCGGGCCCGCACCTGGCGCGCGGAGGCGGAGCGCCTGCTGCGCCAGATGTACGAGGCCGACCGCAGCGACGTCGGGGCCACCGGCCGCGAGACGTTCGAGGCGATCACGACGCTGCAGTCCGTGCCGGCGGCCGCGCCCGCGAACGGCGCCGTCTACCCGACGGCGGCGGTCGGCACGGCACTGCGCCAGGCCGCGCAGCTCGTCAAGGCCGGCATCGGCACGCGCTGCATCTACGTGAACGTGACGGGCGGCTTCGACACCCACTCGAACCAGCTCGCCAACAACACGGCCGACTACCGTCCGCTCGGCCAGGCCCTCGCCGCCTTCGCGACCGACCTCGGCGGCCGGCTCGACGACGTGGCCCTCATGGTGACGACCGAGTTCGGCCGCACGGCAGCGGTGAACGGCGCGGCCGGCACCGACCACGGTACCGGCTACTGCATGCTGGTCCTCGGCGGGCGCGTCCGCGGCGGCCGCGTGCTCGGGCGCTGGCCGGGCCTCGCGAGCAGCCAGCTCTTCGAGGGCCGCGACCTCGCGGCGACCACCGACTGGCGCGACGTGTTCCAGGAGCTGGCCCGCACCCAGCTCGACATCCCGGCCTCGCTCTTCCCCGGCTACACGCCGGGGCCGGGAGTGGGCCTCTCGTGAGCCGCCCGAAAGGAGACCCGGTGACACTGCCCGGAAGGACGGCCTTCCGCCTCTCGCGCCCGGCTCTCGCCGCCGCGTGCGCGCTCCTGGCCCTGGCCGCCCCGTCGCCCGCTCGCGCCGGCGACGCCCTGCCGCCCGACCTCTTCGCCGGCTACTCGTTCGCGAGGCTCGGGGACGTCTCGCGCCACGGCGGGAACGTGGCCGTCTCGTTCCGCCTCGTGGGCCCGGTCGCGGCCTTCGCCGACGCCAGCCTTCACCACGGGTCGGTCGACTCCGTCGGCCGCGACGACCTCACGCTGATGGCCGGGCCCGGCGTGCGGCTCGGCCGGCCGGGCGGCTTCGTCGTCTTCGCCCGCGCCCTCGCCGGCCTCGTGCGCGAGCGCGCCTCGGTGTCCGTCCTCGACGTCGAGGTGAGCGAGTCGGACGCGCGCTTCGGCGTGATGGCGGGCGGCGGCGTCGACGTCCCGGTCGCGAGCCGGTGGGCCGTCCGCGCGCAGGCCGACTACGTGTGGAACGACGTGAAGGACCCGCTCGACGGGGGCGCCGGGAAGAGCGGGCTCCGGGCCTCGGCCGGCATCGTCTACCGCTTCAGCGCGAAGCCGTGAGGCGGCGCGGCTTCGTGGCGGCCGCGGCGGCGGCGGCGGCCGGCGCGCTTCGGCTGCGGCGGAGGCGGCGGAGCCTCTCCCGCCGGACCCGGCCCCGCCGCCACGCCGACGCCGGCCTCCTCCTCCTCTCCCGAGGATCCGCCTGCCGCTCGCCGAACGTCGGCGAGACGGTCGCGGCCCAGGCCAGCCTCGTCTCCGGCCTCGTCACCCCGATCGCGGTGACGCGGGTCTCCGAGACCGAGGTCGTGGCCGTGTCGCGCGTGTGCACGCTCGGGACCTCCACGAAGTCCTTCAGCATCTCCTCGTAGCGATCGCGCTCGCGGGCGGCGACCTGCTGCAGTTGCGCCTTCGTGAAGGGCATCGGCTTCCTCCCGGACCGCAGGATATCGGGAGGCCGGGCCCGCAGCCAACCGCCCATCCGGCCAGAGGGCCTCATCCCCGAGGCGAGCGCGCGCTGCAGCGACGACCCCCACGCAAACACCACGCTCTCGCCGAGACACCCCCCGAATCGCGCCGCACCCTGTGTGGAGAGCGCATTTCAGGGAGGTTTCCATGGCACACCGGGGCCGTCTCGTCGTGTTTCTCGCGATCGCGGGGCTGCTCACCGCCGGCGCGGCGGCGGCGCAGACCGGCGTCAAGCGCGTCTCGGCGCCCCGCGTCAGAGGCGTCGACGGCGCCGTGCTCTACCAGGCCTACTGCGCGGCGTGCCACGGACCGGCCGCGCAGGGGGATGGACCCGCCTCCCGTCGCCTGTCGGCCGCCGTCCCCGACCTGACCCGGATCGCGGCCCGCGACGGAGCCTACGACTCGTGCCACGTGCTCGCTCATCTGCAGGCGAAGACGGCGCCCCCCGACACGATGGCGAACTTCCACGTGATCATCCTCGGCAACTACGCGGGGGACCACTCCGCGGCCCAGCTCGCCGAGTCGAACCTGGCCCGTTACGTCGAGAGCCTGCAGTCGCGCTGAGCGGGCGCTGGCCCGGGCCGACGCTCAGGCCCGGGCGACGCAGCGCAGCACGGCGGCGTAGTGGAAGGCGCTGCCCGCCAGCACGAACAGGTGCCACACGGCGTGGTGGTACGGAAGCCGCCGCCACACGTAGAACGGGACGCCGAGCGAGTAGGCGAGGCCTCCCGCGACGATCAGCGCTCCGCCGGCGGGCCCGACCGCCGCGAACAGCGGGCGGGCCGCCACGACCACGCACCAGCCCATCGCGAGGTAGAGCGAGAGGAAGAGGGCGGTCGGCCGCCGGCGGAGCGCGATCCGCAGCGTGATGCCCGCCACGGCCAGCGTCCAGACGACCGTGAAGAGCGTGTAGCCCCACGGGCCGCGCAGCGTGACGAGCGTGAAGGGCGTGTAGGTGCCGGCGATGAGCAGGAAGATCGCGGAGTGGTCGATCGCGCGCAGGACGGCCTTCGCCCGCGGCGCGCGCACCGAGTGGTAGAGGGTCGACGAGGCGTAGAGGGCGACGAGCGACGCGCCGAAGACCGCGCAGGCGGCGACGGGCAGCCCGCCGCCGCGGGCCCGCGCGACCGAGACGAGGACGGAGACGCCGACGAGGGCGAGGACGAGGCCCGCGCCGTGGGTCAGGCGGTTGGCGAGCTCCTCGCCCGCGGTGTAGCGCGTCCCCTCCTCCACCGGCGGATCACAGGCCCGCGAAGTCGTCGGTCGCCTGCACGAGCGCGCTCAGGATGCCCGGCTCCTTGATGCTGTGGCCCGCGTCCGGGACGATCACGAGCTTCGACTTCGGCCACGCCTTGTGGAGCGCCCACGCGCTCGCGGCCGGGCAGACGACGTCGTAGCGGCCCTGCACGATCACGCCGGGCAGGTGCGCGATCTTCGTCGCGTCGTCGAGGAGCTGCGTCTCCGTCTTCAGCCAGGCGCCGTGGACGAAGTAGTGGGCCTCGATCCGCGCGAACGCGTCGGCGAACTGGTCCCCGCCGTAGTGCGCGACGTAGGCGGGATCGACGAACAGCTTGCTCGTCGTGCCCTCCCAGACCGACCACGCCCGCGCCGCCTCGCCGCGCACGGCCGGGTCGGGCGACGTGAGCCGCCGGTAGTAGGCGCTCATGAGGTCTCCGCGCTCGACCTCGGGAATCGGCTTCAGGTACTCGTCCCACGCGTCCGGGAACAGCCACGACGCGCCCTCCTGGTAGAACCAGAGGAGCTCCTTTCGGCGCAGGAGGAAGATGCCGCGCAGGACGAGCCCGGTGCACCGGTCGGGGTGCGTCTCCGCGTAGGCGAGAGCGAGGGTGCTCCCCCAGCTCCCGCCGAAGACGAGCCACTTGTCGATGCCGAGGTGCTCGCGCAGGCGCTCGGCGTCGGCCACGAGGTCCCACGTCGTGTTCTCGCGCAGCTCGGCGTTCGGCGTGCTCTTGCCGCTGCCGCGCTGATCGAAGAGGACGAGGTGCCACTTCTGCGGATCGAAGTAGCGCCGGTAGTCGGCGTCGAGGCCGCCGCCCGGCCCGCCGTGGAGGAAGAGAGCCTTCTTCCCCCTGGGGTTCCCGACCTGCTCGTAGTGAACGGTGTGCAGGTCCGAGACCTTGATGTAGCCCTCGTCGAACGGCTCGATCGGCGGGTACAGCTCGCGCACGGTCACCTCTCTTGGCTCGTCGTCGGCCCGGGAGCCGATTCTACTTCCCCGGAAGCTCGGCCTCGATCGCCCGCGCGTCCTCGTCCGTCAGGGCCGGGGCGAAGCGCCGCACGCGCGGCAGGAGGTCGCCCGTCTCGAAGTAGGCCGGCGCGCAGCGGACGTGGACGAAACCCGCGGCGTTGAAGCGGCCCTCCTCCCAGAAGACGAGGCGGACGCGCCACGCGTCCTTCGGTATCGCTTCCCGGCAGTGCCGGCACTCGGCGCGGCCGGTCGGCGAGCGCTCGGCCCCGTCGACCCGCACGAGCCGCGGGTGGTCGATCCCGGCGCGAGCCGCGGCCTCGAGCCCTTCTTTCCCGTCGAGCGGCTCCTCGCGCGCGCCGAGCGCCTCGAGGAACGGCTCCGGCCGCTTGAAGGCGCCGCAGTCGAGGTGGAACCAGTGCGTCGTGTCGCCCTCGCCGAACGGGTTCGGCAGCGCTTCCCCGAAGCGCAGCGCGCCGGCGTCGATCTTCGCGCCGCAGCCGCGGCACTTCGCGCGTCCGGTCGGGGCCGACTCGATCACGTGGGGCATGGCTCGGGCCTCCGGCTCCGAGCATACGACGGGGAGCGGCTGCGCGCGCCCCCGCTCCGGTGCTACATTGGGACCGTGCGGGAGGGAGAGACGCAGGTCGACCTGGTGGTGGAGGCCTACAAGAAGGACGTCGACCGCACCCTCCTCCGCGAGAACCTCCGCAAGACGCCCGACGAGCGTGTCCGCGATCTCGTCCGACTGCTGGCCTTTGCCGACGAGCTTCGCCGCGCCGGCCGCGAGGCGACCGGCCGATGACCGACTTCGAGGCCCTGCTCCGCGCGCTCCGCGTCGAGGGAGTCGATTTCATCCTCGTCGGCGGCGTGGCGGCCCGGGCTCATGGCTCGGCTCGTCTGACCCAGGACCTCGACGTCGTCTACCGCCGGACTCCGGAGAACATCGCTCGACTCGTGCGGGCGCTCGCCCCGCACTCGCCCTACCTGCGCGGCGCTCCCGCCGGGCTGCCCTTTCGGTTCGACCGGAAGACGGTCGAAGCCGGGCTCAACTTCACGCTGACGACGAGCCTCGGGGACCTGGACCTGCTGGGCGAGATCGTGGGCGGGGGCGGCTACGACGCGCTCGTCCCGCGGACGTTGACACTCGCTCTCTTCGGCATGGTTTGCCGCTGCCTCGACCTGGACGGCCTCATCCACGTCAAGCGGGCCGCCGGGCGCCCCAAGGATCTCGAGGTCATCGCGGAACTTGAAGCACTGAAGGAGGAACGAGGCCGCCCGCGCTGAGGGCCGGCCGGCGCCGCTTCGTCGTGGCGTACCCACGGGCACGCTGACGGGCTGGATGGAGAAAGCCCGGGCGGCCGGCTCCAGGCCGGCACCGCCTCAGCGGCCCGGGCGATACCAGTAGCGCTCGGCGAAGGCGCGGCCCGTCTCGCGGCGCAGGAGCCAGCCGAGCCCGACCTTCGGCATCGTCGTCAGGTAGTGCCACTCGCCGTGCTCGTCGAACTTCCGCATGGAGGCGATCGTCTTCGCCCCGCTCACGCGCGAGAGCCGCTGGCCCCGCGACCGGCCCAGGCGCCGCAGCCTCAGCAGGAAGTCGACGTCCTCGCCGAAGAGAAGCCGCTCGTCGTAGCCGCCGACGGCCTGGAAGTCGGCGCGGCGGCAGAACACGACGCCCGTGTCCATGCGCGTCAGCCACACGAACGGGACGAAGAGCGCCCAGGTCGCGGCAAAGCCGGCCGACCAGCGCTCCGGCCGTACGCCCGTCGCGCCGGCGACGACGCCCGGCGTCAGCACGGCGTCGATGCGGTCGAAGGTCGAAGCGTGCAGGCGCGAGTCGGCGTCGACGAAGCAGAGCACTTCGCCCGAGACGAGGGCCGCCCCGCCGTTGCGCGCCGCCGCGATCGCCCGCTTCTCGACGCGCGCGACGCGGCATCCGCGCTCCGCCGCGAGAGCCGCGGTCGCGTCCGTCGAAGCGTTGTCCGCCACGACCACCTCGACCTCGGACGGCCCGCCGCGGTACGCCGCTCTCGCCGCGTCCACGCTGTCGAGGAGCCGCGGCAGGTACCGCTCCTCGTTGTAGGCCGGCACGACCAGCGAGAAGCGCATGGCGGAGGCCCGCCCTCAGCGCTGCCTGAGCTCGCCGTCCAGCCGGACGGTCTCCCCGGCCTTCGGCGCGAGAGCGACCGTCTTCCCGCCCTGCTGCACGACGCACCGGCCGTCCCGATCCGACCGCAGCGTGGCCGAGGCGAGGCGCCCGTCCTTCCACGCGAGGTCGACCGTGAAGCCGCCGCGCGCGCGGAGACCGCTCACGCTGCCCGTCGGCCAGGCCGCGGGCAGCGCCGGCAGGAGGTGGACGATCGGGGTCGTACCGTCGGCCGCGCGGCGCTGCGACTGCACGAGCATCTCGGCGATGCCGGCGGTGACGCCGAAGTTGCCGTCGATCTGGAACGGCGGGTGCGCGTCGAAGAGGTTCGCGTAGACGCCGCCGCCGCCCGTGTAGGACGTGCCGCTCGTGTCGACGAGGCGCAGCAGGTAGCCGATCAGACGGTGGGCGCGGTTGCCGTCGCCGAGGCGCGCCCACAGGTTCACCTTCCACGCCATCGACCAGCCCGTGCTGTCGTCCCCGCGCAGCTCGAGGGTGCGGCGCACGGCCTCGGCGAGGGCCGGGGTCTCGGCGGGACCGATCGTCCGTCCCGGGTGGAGCCCGATGAGGTGGGACATGTGCCGGTGGTGCGGCTCCACCTCGTCGAAGTCCTCGCTCCACTCCTGAAGCTGGCCCCGGCGGCCGATGCGATAGGGCGGCAGCTTCGCGAGGGCCGTCTTCATCTCGCCGCGCAGGCTCTCGTCGACGCCGAGGATCGTCGAGGCCTCGATGGCGTTCGCGAGCAGCTCGCGCAGGAGGGCGACGTCCGAGGTCGTGGACGCCGACGTCACCGCCTCGCGCCCGTCCGCGGTCCGGAAGGCGTTCTCCGGCGAGAAGGACGGCGCCGTCGCGAGGCCGCCCTTCCCGTCCGGCACGAGCCAGTCGAGGGCGAACTCGGCGGCGCCCTTCAGCAGCGGCCACGCGGCCCGCCGCAGCCACGCCTCGTCGCGCCCGAACTCGTAGCGCTCCCACAGGTCCATCGAGTGCCAGACCGCGCCCAGCGGCCAGTTGGCCCAGCGCGGGTCGCCCTTGCCCCAGTCGCCGACCGGCGCCGTCTGCCGCCACAGGTCCGCGTTGTGATGCGCGACCCAGCCGCGCGCGCCGTAGTTGACGCGCGCCGTCTCCCGGCCGTTCACGGCGAGATCGGCGATGAACGCGAGCATCGGCTCGTGGCACTCGGCGAGGTTCGTCGTCTCCGCGGGCCAGTAGTTCATCTCGCTGTTGATGTTCATCGTCCAGTTGGAGCTCCACGGCGCGCGCAGCTCCTCGTTCCACAGGCCCTGGAGGTTCGCGGGCTGGCCGCCCGCCCGCGAGCTCGCGACGAGCAGGTAGCGGCCGTACTGGAAGACGAGGGCCACGAGCGCCGGGTCCTCGCCGTGCCGGTAGGCGCGGAGCCGCTCGTCCGTCGGCCGCTCGGCGGCCGGCGCGCCGAGGTCGAGGCGCACGCGGCCGAAGAGCCGCTGGTGGTCGGCCACGTGGGCGTCGCGCAGCGAGCCGAACGGCTGCGCGGCGGCCGCCGCCAGCGGGCCGCGGGCCGCGGCGTCCGCGTCCCGGCCGTCGAGGGCCGGCGACTTGTCGAAGCCGTTGAAGCTCGTGGCCGCCGACACCAGCACGACCGCCTCGTCCGCGCCCCGCACCTCGAGCCGGCCGTCGTCCGTGACGCGCGTCGTTCCACCCTTCGCGATCGCCCGCGCGATCGTCGCGAAGCGCATGCCCTCGGCCCGCGGCCCCTCGTCGTAGCGCACCGCGTCCTTCATGTCGCCGCGGTAGCTCGGCTCGACGTGGCTCGGCGCGCGGCCGCGGAGGGCGATGGCCGAGGCGCCTGCGGCCGTCGCCGCGCCGCGCAGCTTCGTCGCGAGACGCGCCGTGAACGACACCTGCCCCGGCCGGTCGGCCGCGACCCGGACGGCGATCACCTGCGCGGGGAAGCTCGCGAGCACCTCGCGCACGTGCGTCACGCCGCCGGCGCGGAACGTCGTCGTGGCGATCGCCCGGTCGAGGTCGAGCTCGCGGCGGTAGCCCTCGACCTCGCCGACGCCTTCGAAGTCGAGGAGGAGGTCGCCGAGCGGGAGGTACGACTGGTTGAACGGCCCCTGCATGTGCTTCGCGAGCTCGTCCGCCTCGGCGTAGCGGCCGGCGAGCACGGCCTCGCGCACCTTCGGCAGCCACTTCTTCGCCTCGGGGTTGTTCCACCGGCTCGGGCCGCCGGACCACAGCGTGTCCTCGTTGAGGGCCAGCCGTTCGTGGCGCGGGTCGCCGAAGACCATCGCGCCGAGCCGGCCGTTGCCGACCGGCAGCGCCTCGACCCACGCCGCGGCCGGCTTCTCGTACCACAGGCGCAACGGCGACGGCTCGGCCGTGGCGGCGGCGGGGAGGGCGACGAGGGCGATCGAGAGGAAGCGCGCGCGCGGTCGGTTCATGCGCGCGAGCCTACACCGGCCCGACGCGCGGCGCCTCCGGCCGCAACCTCGGCGGCCGAGCGGCGGTCCAAGTGCACGTATGCTGTCGCAGCCGACAGCAGGAGGGACCCATGGGCCTCGGACGCCGCTCGTCTCCGACCCGGGCGCCGAACCTCGCCCGCACCCGGCGCTGGGTGATGGCCTCGGTCGTCGCCGGCGCCGTGCTCGCGATCCTGCTGCTCGGGAACTCGATCGCCAACTACGTCTACGTGCACCGTTGGGGCCGAGGGCCAGGCGGCCCGGCTCGCCGTCCGGGACGATGGAGTCGTGGAGGCGCACGACCGCGTGCTCGCCGAAACCGGTGACCATCGAGTGCCATCGCGTTCGTGCCGAGGATCCAGTCGAGGACGCGGATAGCGCCCGCCGCGTAGGCGCAGGCGGCCTTCGCCTGTCCGCCGCGGGCCTTCTCCTCGGCGGCGACCGCGAGGAGGATCGCGTCGTCGAGCAGGTTCCGGCCTCGAGCCCCAGCGCCGTTCTGGTCGAGGTCGTCGCGGTCGCCGGTGTTCCGCAGGTCGAGCGCGTGTCCTTGGTGACGCCGGGATAGCCGACGGTCTCCCAGCGCAGCGGCGCTCGTCCGCGTAGCGGAAGAGGTTCGCCCGAGCCGGCGCGAGGTCGACCGCCGGCCGGCCGCAGGAGCCAGGGCGAGAGCGTCCCCGTCGCCGCGACCGAGCGCCACCAGAACTCCGAGATCTCACCGAAGCGCGGGTGGGCCGAGACCTCCTTCGCGAAGGCAACCGCCGACAGGTCACCGAGAGCCTGCGCGGCGAGGAACACCTCCTCGACGAGGGCGGCGTAGCCGTCGTCCTCGACGTTGTCGCGGTCGGGATGGCAGGGCTCGCGGTGCTTTCCCGTCTCGCGCCGCAGGGCCACGGGTCGTTGTCGGTGATCCCGCCCTCGCCGCCGAAGTCCGGGAAGTCGCGGCAGACGGGCAGCTCCGTGCGCGCGTTCGTGAAGGCCGTTCGTGCGAGCCCGAAGGTGCGCTTCGCCTCGGCCGGCTGCTTCTCCCGCAGGTGCACGCGCGCAGGCGGGGCGAGCGTCCGGGCCATCGCAAGGGTGGCCTTCGTCTCGGTCATCGACACGCACGGGCCCGTCTCGTGCGGCGCGCACAGCCCCCACGGAGGGACGTTCGTGTGGAGCTTGGCGACCGCGAGCTTCTGCCCCGGGAGGATGAGCTGGTGCGTGAGGGCGGCGCCGATCTTCACTTCCTCGTAGATCGTGGCCTTCCGCCGAGCGACGCGTTCGCCTCGGGCCAGCGCTCGTAGAGGTTCATGAGCGCCCACGCCGCGATCGCGGTGTTCGTCGGGTAGCTGCCCTTGTCGCCGGCGTCGTACCAGAACGGGCCCTCGATCCGGCCGGTCGTCCAGTTGCGCAGGAACTTCTCGAACACGGTCACCGGCGCCCGGTGGGTGCGGAAGTAGTCGAAGCTCGCCTCGGCGAGGTCCGCGTACGGGCTCGTCGCGTCCACGTCGAAGGGCTCGGACACCTGCCCGCCGATCTTCAGGCGGAAGCCGCGGCCGGAGCCGGCGAACGACGAGAAATCGATGCGGAAGAAGCTGTCGCCCGAGGCGAAGTCGTTCCCGACGTAGTCGGTCGACGCGCCGGTCGCGACGGCGCGACCCGCCGCGTCCACGAGCGCCCAGCCGGCCGACCCGCCCTGCGGCGCGAGGTAGAGCGCGACCTTCGGCCCGTGCTGCAGGTAGCCGAGGTAGTTCAGCCGGAAGGGCGACGCGAGCTGGCTGCCGTCGTCGGCGGCGCGGGCCGCGGGCGAGGCGACGAACGGGAGCAGTGCGAGGACGAGCGCGGCGTTCTTCATGGCCTTCCTCCGCCGAACCCGCGGATTCTAGCCGCCGAGCCCGTCTTCGCCCTTAGTGCGTTTGCTCCCCCCGGGGTCAGGGCAGGGGGAGGAGCTTCACGTTCCTGAACCAGAACAGGCTGCCGTGGTCCTGGATCGCGATCTTCCCCGTCTTGAACTTGCCGTAGTCCGGGGCTTCCTTCCACTTCCCGGAATCGCGCAGCTTGTTCCACTCCGGCGTCCAGCGCTCGAAGGACACGATCTTCTTGCCGTTCAGCCAGTGCTCGACGTGCGCGCCGTTCACGACGATACGGGTGTTGTTCCACTCGCCGACGGGCTTGAGCACCTTCGCCTTCTCGTCGACGAGGTGCATCGCGTAGTTCGCCCCCGCCTTCTGCCACTCCTCGAGCTTCTGCGGGAAGCCGATGTCGTCGATGAGCTGGTACTCGGGGCCGGTCATCCACGCCGTCTTGTACTTCGGGTCCTCCTGGACGCCGTACATGACGCCGCTGTTGCCGCCCTTCGTGGCCTTCCAGTCGAGGCTCAGCTCGAAGTTCGTGAACTCCTTGTCCGTGACGAGGTCGGCGC
>JAXLRD010000072.1:0-34836 GCA_046331285.1 Vicinamibacteria bacterium | reverse complement strand
GTCCATGAGCCGCGCGATCTCCTCGCGCGTGAGCGGGCCGCGCAGGTACGACATCGCGAAGCGCGACTGCACGAGCGTGGGCGCCGGCCGGTGGACGTCGTGGAGCAGGAACACGCGCTTCTTCGTCGCGTCGAGGAAGGCGGCGACCTTCGACGGCTCGAGCCCGGCCCCGGAGAGCCCGCTCGACAGCCGCTCGCGGTCCTGCTGCGTCTGCAGCGTGCCGACGAGCCACGTGCCCATGTTGGCGAGGCCCTTGTAGTCGAGGTCGACCGGGTTCTGCGTGGCGAGCACGACGCCCACGCCCTGGGCGCGCGCCTGCTTCAGCAGCGTGAGCATCGGCCGCTTCGTCGGCGGGTTCGCCGGGTGGGGCGGGAAGAAGCCGAAGACCTCGTCCATGTAGACGAGGGCGCGCAGCGCGGTCGTGCCGCCCTGCCGGCGCATCCAGGTCTTCACCTTGTCGAGGAGGAGGGCGGTGACGAAGAGTCGCTGCTCGTCGGCGAGGTGCGCGATCGACACGATCGACAGCCGCGGGCGCCCGTCGGCCGCCCGCAGCATCTTCCCGACGTCGAGCGGCTCCCCCTGCCGCCAGGTCTCGAACGAGGGCGAGGCGAGGAGGTTGTTGAGCGCCATCATCAGGGACTGGCGGTCCTTCTTCGGGAACGCGGTGTCGAGCGGCAGCGCGCCGATCCTGTCGAAGGGCGGGTCGGCGATCTGTCCGATCAGCGACTCGAGCGAGAGGCCCTTCCCCGCGCGCCAGGCCTTCTCGACGAGCGTCGCGAGGAAGATGGCCTGCGGCGACTGCAGCGGGTCGGCGTCCGTGCGCACGAGGGCGAGCAGGCCGGCGACGACGGACTGGATCTCGTCGCGAAGGTCCTCCTCCGCCGAGTCGAAGGAGACGCCGGGAGCGTCGAGCGACTGCAGCACGTTCAGCGGCACGCCGGCGTTCGACCCGGGCGTGAAGATGACGGCGTCGTGGTTCGCGCGAAGGGCGGCCACGTCCTGCGGCCCGAGGCCCCACTCGGCCAGGCCCTTCTTCGCACGCTCCGACGCGTCGGCCGCGGCCTTCGAAGCGCCGCCGGCCGCCCGCGCGACCTCGGGATCGATCCAGGGCTCGAAGGACGCGGGGGCGAGGTCGTCGAAGAGCAGCAGCAGGTTCGCGAGGTCGCCCTTCGGATCGATCGCGATGACGCCGGTGCCCTGGCGCAGCACCTCCTCGACGAGCACGACCGCGAGGCCGGTCTTCCCGGAGCCCGTCATGCCGACGATCAGTCCGTGCGTGAGCAGGTCCGACGGGTCGAGCCGGACGGGCTCGCCGGTGGTCCCCTTCGCGTCGACCTCACGGCCCAGATACAGCCCGTTCGTCATGTCGGCGATTCTCCTGACGCGGGAGTATATCCGGCGGCCGGCTGTGCCGGAGGTGTCCTCGGCGGAGGTCGGTGGGGCGGCCGGCCCGCATCGAGAAATTGCTGCCCTGCAATCAGTTACCACCGAGCGCACGGCCGGCACGCCGGTTGCTCCTGTGCCTGGCGACGGACAACGGGGGTCGTGGAGGACGAGGAGGGCGCCATGAAGGCACGGGCAGCGGCGGTGGCGGTGATGGCTCTCGCGGCGGCGGCCGCGGCGAGCGAGGCGCGCGCCGACTGGCGAGTCGGCGGGATCGTGGTCATCCGCGGCGGCGACGACCACGGCTACCGCGGCGGCGGGTTCGACGGCCGCCACCGCGAGGGCCCCGCGTACCGCTACGGCTTCGACCGCGGCTGGCGCGAGGGCTCCGACGAAGGCTACCGGGACGGGCGGCGCAACCACGACCCGCGCTACTGGCGCGAGGGCGAGTTCCGCGACGCCGACCGCGGCTACAGGGGCTGGATGGGGCCGCGCTGGGACTACCAGAACGGCTTCCGGTCCGGCTATCGCGCGGGCTACCGTCGCGCGTTCGCCGCGGCCTGCCCGAGCTGGCGCGGGCGGTGGGAGCGCTACGGCTGGGGCGACGCGGACGACCGCGGCCGCTACGGCCGCGACGACGAGCGGCCCCGCTACGACGAGCGCTACCCGTACCGCAACCGCGAGGACTGGAACCGCTGAGCCGGGCCGGTCGTCGCTCGCCGAGGCCGCCGCGGGTGAAGGGCCCGCGGCGGCCTTTGTTATGATGGTCGGAGATGAAATCGCACGCGTACTGGAAGTCGGTCGAGGCCTTCAAGAAGGACCTCCGGGAGGCGGTCCCTCACGACGAGCTGAAGCAGCTCCATCGCCGCAGCGGCCCGCGGCACCTCGCCTACACGGCGCGGCAGTTCGCGATCATCGCGGTCTGCAGCTACGCCCTCTGGCAGCTCGCGCACCCGCTGCTGTGGATCCCGGTCGCGATCCTCCAGGGCTTCACGTTCTTCAACATGACGACGCTGCTGCACGAGGTCGTCCACCGCTCGGTGTTCGCGAAGCACCGCCCGGCCGCCGAGCGCTTCCTCGGCCTCCTCTACGCGTCGACGAGCGGCATCTCGGCGAGCCAGTTCACGCGCTGGCACCTCGACCACCACGACAACCTCGGCTCGTGGGAGGACGACCCCAAGCGCCACTGGCTCTCGCCGAAGCGGAACGCGCGCTGGTACAAGCTGCTCTACTGCACGCCGGCCCTCATCCCGATCTACTTCCGCGCCGCGGCGAGCGAGGCGCGCTCGTACCCGGCGGAGCTGCGCCGCCGGATCCTGCTCGAGCGGCTCGGCACCGTGACGCTGCAGCTCGGCGTCGCGACCGCGCTCGTCGCCTTCGGCGGCTGGGGCGTGATGGCGCGGGTCTGGGCCGTGCCCTACTTCCTCGTCTTCCCGGTCGCCTTCACGCTCAACCGGCTCGGCCAGCACTACGACATCGACCCCACCCACCCGCTGAAGTGGTCGACGGTGATGGCCCCGAGCCGCGTCTGGGACTTCCTGTTCGTGTACTCGAACTACCACGCCGAGCACCACTACTTCCAGAGCGTGCCGTTCTACAACCTGCGGAAGCTGCACCTGCGCCTGCGGCCGCTCTACGCGCGGCTCGGCCTCGAGCCCCACACGTACCGCGAGATCGCGTGGGACTGGTTCGTCCGCAACCGCGCGCCCCACACCGACTGGGACAAGGCCGGCGCGGCCGACAAGCCGGTCGCCGCGCACACGCCGGCCTGAGCGGCAGGTCGCCGCTCCTCAGCGCCGGCGCCGTTCTTCCGCCTCGTCCATCCAGCCGCGCCGCAGCTTCTCCTTCGGCACGCCCGAGAGGTACGGCTTGATGTCGAGGATCGGCGTGCCGTCGAGCATGTCGACGCCCCGCACGCGCAGCGAGCGGCCCTCGCGCCCGAGGAGCTCCACCACGGTGAGCCCGATCGGGTTCGGCCGGAACGGCGAGCGCGTGGTGAACAGCCCGTGCTCGACCTCGGGGTCGGTCGGCGGCTTCGTCTTCAGCTCGTAGCCCGCGGAGCGGTCGAAGACCCACAGCACGAAGAGGTGCGAGAAGCCCTCGATGTCGTCGAGGCCTGCGGCGAGGTCCTCCCGCAGCTCGAGGATCCCCTCGGCCGTGTGCTCGGCCCCCGGCCCGCGGGGCACCTGATCCGCCTCCCCGTAGGGGCTGCGCACGACACCGATCGGCGTCATCGTGAAGGTCCCCCGCGATTCGGTCATACCCCTCTCCCTCGCTCGTATCATTATCGCGATGCGCCTCACGATCGCCTCCGACACGCGCCTTCTCGTCCTCACCGGTGCCGGCGTCTCCGCGGAAAGCGGCGTCCCGACGTTCCGCGACGCGAACGGCCTCTGGGAGAACCATCCGATCGAGCAGGTGGCGACGCCGGAGGGCTTCCGCGCCGATCCCGGCCTCGTGTGGCGGTTCTACTCCGAGCGGCGCCTCAAGGCCGGGACCGTCCACCCGAACCCCGGCCACCACGCGCTCGTCGAGGTCGAGAAGAGGATGGGCGACCGCTTCCTGCTCGTGACCCAGAACGTCGACGGGCTCCACCGCCGCGCGGGCAGCGAGCGGCTCGTCGAGATGCACGGCAGCCTCTTCGAGACGCGCTGCTTTCACTGCGAGCGGGAGCCCTTCGCCGACGACTCCCGGCACGGCCCCGGGGACGTGCCGGCCTGCGAGCTCTGCGCGGCGAAGGGGCGGCGCGGCCTCCTGCGGCCCGCCATCGTCTGGTTCGGCGAGATGCTCGACCCGTTCGTGATGCAGAGGATCGCCCGGTTCATCGAGGACGCGCGCCGCGCCGCGGGCCCCTTCGCCTTCCTCGCGGTCGGCACCTCGGGCCTCGTCTACCCCGCGGCCGGCCTCGTGATGGAGGCCCGCGCCGCGGGCGCCGAGACCTGGCTCGCGAACCTCGAGGCGCCCGAGAACCGCGGCGCCTTCCAGCGGTTCGTCGAGGGTCCGAGCGGGAAGGTGCTGCCGGAGCTCTTCGAGTTCGTCTAGGGCGTGCCGCGAGGGCCGCGCCTACTTCTGCCACTGCCGCAGCACGTCCTCCGCCGGCTTCCCGCGGGGGTTGTAGCCGCTGTCGCCGGCCGCGGGTGCGCTCACGTCCCAGGCCCACCAGAACGGGCCCCGGAACCACGATTTCTCGTTCGCCCAGACCTCGTACATCGCCGCGTAGCAGTCGGCCTGCTCGCCGGTGTCCGTCGCCGCCGTCATCCCCCAGTCCCACGGCGTGCTGTTCGCCCCGTCGGCGCTGCGGTAGCCGATCTCGGTGAAGACGAGCGGCTTCCCCCAGGCCGACTGGAAATTGCGGTAGGCGGCGACCATGTCGTTCCCCGCCGCGTTCTTCCGCCACGCCGCGGCGAGCTCCGCCCGCGTCGGGTTCTTCTTCGACGTGAGCGGCGTGTAGACGTCGAGGCCGAGGACGTCGACGAGCGGCCACACCGAGGCGCTCGTGAACTCGTCCGCGGCGTCGTTCGCGTTCGCCGCGTACGTGAGCGCGCCCCGGTAACGGGCCCGGATCCGCGCCACCACGCTCGACCACGAGCCCGAGTACGGCGACCGGGTCATCGACATCAGCTCGGTCCCGATGCAGAGCATCTCGACGTTCTTCTCGGCCGCGATCGCGGCGTAGTGGTCCATGAACGCGGCGTAGCTCTCGAACCACGCGCCGGGGTCGGCCGGCGCGATCTGCGCGCGCCAGGTGCCGTCGCGCACGTCGACGTGCGGCTTGAGCATGACCTTGAGGCCGAGGGCGTGCGCCTCGTCGATCGCCTTCCTCACCACGTCGTCGTCGTTCGAGCTGTTCGCGAGAGGGGCGATCGCGCTCGAGCTCTTCGTCTCCATGTACCAGGTGGCGAGAAGGCCCATCCAGCCGGCCCCGGTCCCGGCGAGCGCCGAGCGCGACGTCGTGCCGGCGGAGTAGCCGTACTCGTCGTGCCACCACGACACGTGCGTGACGCCGGCGTAGTCGAAGACCTTCGAGCCGCTCGTCGGCGGGGTGGCGGTGGCGACGGGCGTGGGGTCGCTCGAGGAGCCGCCGCCGCAGGCGCCGAGAGCGAGCAGCAGCGCCGCCGCCGTGGCGCGCCGCATCACCTCACCCCCGTGTGCGTCAGGCAGGAGCCGGGGACCCAGAGGACCTCGCCCGCGGCGAGCCCGCCGGGGCCGACCGGACCTCCGCGGGAGCAGGCGGCATCGGCGGCGCAGCCGCTCGCGCAGCCGATGACGGACGTGACCTTCAGGCGGTAGCGCGTGGCGTCGCGGCCCACGACCTCGCCGCAGTAGCCTTCGCCCTTCCAGCCGCGGACGCAGACCGTGTCGCCGATCGACTTGCCCGAGCCGCGGGCGCCCCGGGCCCGCAAGAGAGCGGCCACGTCCGCGTGGCCCTCGCGCTCGGCCACGTCGAGGGCCGTGCCGCGCGCCCGCGAGGCGACGTCGGGCGTCGCGCCGGCGTCGAGCAGCGCGCGAACGCTGGCCGCGTCGCCGGAGTCGGCCGCCTGGTGGAGGGCCGTCCAGGCGTCACGGCCCGCGTCGTCGGGGCGCGCGCCGGCCCGCAGCAGCGCGCGGACGGCGTCGGGGCGGCCGGCCCCGGCCGCGAGCACGAGCACCGGCCGGCCGGCCTCGTCTCGCGCGTTCGCGTCGGCCCCCTCTCGCACGAAGGCCGCGACGGCGGCGCCGTCACCGCGACGAGCCGCGTCCAGCAGCCGCTCGCGCGAGCCGGCGGCCGCGGCGGCGGCCACGGCCAGGACGAGAGTCACGAGCGCCAGCCGCTTCCTCACCGGACCTCCCCTTCGACGTCGAGCATGCCGCCCCCCCGCGGCCCGGCGCAAGAGCCGTGCGCACCGGCCCCCTCGCGCCGCTTGAAAACCGCCCGCGGAAACACGGAGACTTCGCCCGGCCCGAGGCCGGAGGATCCATGGACGCGCCCGACACGAAGTCGCTTCCCGCGAACGCCTACGTCCCGCTCGCCCCCGGCGAGGAGTACCGGCCGGTCGTGCCGGCGGACGCGAGGATCCCCGAGGCCACGGCCCGCTCCGTCGGCTGGGGCCTGCTGCTCTGCGTCGTGTTCACCGTCGCCTCGGCCTACTCGGGCCTGAAGGTCGGCCAGGTGATGGAGGCGGCGATCCCGATCTCGATCCTCACGATCGGCCTCGCCCGCACCTACGCCCGGCGGTCGACGCTGCTCGAGAACGTGATCGTCACGGCGATCGGCGGCGTGTCGGGCTCGCTGGCCGCCGGCGCCATCTTCACCCTGCCCGCCCTCTACATCCTGAACCTGCAGCCGCACCCGGCCCAGACCGTCTTCATCTGCCTGGCCGGCGGCTGCCTCGGCGCCCTCTTCCTCATCCCGCTGCGCCGCTACTTCGTCCGCGAGACGCACGGCCAGTTCCCGTACCCCGAGGCCACCGCGATCACCGAGGTGCTCGTGACGGGCGAGAAGGGCGGCTCGCAGGCGAAGCTGCTCCTCGAGGCGACCGGCATCGCGTTCGTCTACGACTTCCTCGCCACGACCTTCCACGTGTGGCACGAGTTCGTGGACTTCCAGTTCGTCCCCGCGGTCCGGGCGCTCGCCGACCGGGCGAAGGTCGTCCTCAACTTCGACGCGGTCGCGTTCATCCTCGGCCTCGGCTACGTGATGGGCCTGCGGGCCTCGACCCTCCTCTGCGCCGGCGGCTTTCTCGCGAACTTCGTGCTCGTGCCGGTCATCTGGATGATCGGGCGGCACCTGCCGGACACCGCCGTCTACCCGGCGGCCATCCCGATCGCGAAGATGACCGCGGCCCAGATCTTCCGCGGCTACGTGCGCTACATCGGGGTCGGGGCGATCGCCACCGCCGGCATCTTCGGGATCCTGAAGTCCCTGCGCATCATCGCCGGCTCCTTCTCGATCGCCGCGCGGACGTTCCGCCAGGGCGAGGCGGCGGCCACCGCCCGGACCGACCGCGACATCCCGATCGCGACGATCCTCGGCGGCGTCCTCGTGTCGACCCTCGCCGCGGGCGTCTTCTACTCAACCCTCGGCCAGTCGCTGCTCGTCGTGCTGGTCGGCGTCGTCCTGACGCTGCTCTTCGCGTTCTTCTTCACCTCCGTCGCCGCCAACGCGATCGCCACCACCGCGCGCAACCCGATCTCGGGCATGACGATGCTCACGATCATCGTCTCGTCGGTGATCCTCCTCCGCTTCGGCGTCTCCGGCACGAGCGGGATGTTCTTCGTGATGGCGATCGCCGGCGTCGTGTGCACGGCGCTCTCGATCTCCGGCCAGTTCGTGACCGACCTCAAGACCGGCTACTGGCTCGGCTCGACCCCGGCCGCGCAGGAGCGGGTCAAGTTCCTCGGCATCGCGGCCTCGGCCCTCGCGGCCGGACTCACGATCGTGCTGCTGGCGCGGGCGTTCCAGTTCGGCGAGGCGGCCCCGGGCGACCCGCGGGTCGTGCTGCCGGCGCCGCAGGCCGCGATCATGAAGTCCCTCGTCGAGGGCTTCATGAGCCAGCAGCCGGTCGCCTACATCCTCTTCGGGGCCGGCGCGGTGATCGCCGTGATGATGGAGATGCTCGGCGTGCCCGCCCTCATCGTCGCCCTCGGCATGTACCTGCCGCTCGAGCTCAACACGCCGGCCCTCGTCGGCGGCATCCTCTCTCACTTCCTGAACGGGCGGGCGACGGGCCTCGGCGGCGAGCGCGGCGCGTCCATCCGCGAGCGAGGAGTGGTGATCGCCTCGGGCCTCATGGCCGGCGGCGCCCTCGGCGGGGTGTTCGGCGCCGCCCTGCGGCTCGTGCCCGGCTACACCGAGGAGTGGATCACGAGCCCGTTCTACGGGACCGTCGCGGTCTCGCAGTCGGTGTCGGCCGCTCTGTTCGTGGGCCTGTGCGTCTACGTGTGGCGGGCCTCGAACCGGAAGGCCCGGGAGTAGGCCGGAAGACCGGCAGCCGCGACGTCCAACGCCGCCGCGGCTGCCGATGCCTCGGCTCTAGCCGAGGTTCTTCGCCGCGAACTCCCAGTTCAGGAGCTTGTCGAGGACCACGTTCACGTAGTCCGGGCGGCGGTTGCGGTAGTCGACGTAGTAGGCGTGCTCCCAGACGTCGATCGTGAGGAGCGGCTTCTTGCTGGCGGCGACGAGCGGGGTCTCGGCGTTCGGCGTCTGCTCGACCTTGAGCTTGCCGCCCTCCTCGACGACCCAGGCCCACCCGCTGCCGAACTGGGTGACGCACATCTTCGCGAGGTCTTCCTTGAACTTCGCGTAGTCGCCGAAGTCGCTCTGGATCATCGAGAGGAGCTTCCCGGTCGGCTGGCCGCCGCCCTTCGGGCTCAGGCTGTTCCAGTAGAACGTGTGGTTCCAGACCTGCGCGGCGTTGTTGAACAGGCCCTTCTTCTCGGGCTTGCCCCACGCGGCCTTCACGATGTCCTCGAGGGACGCGTTCGCGAGGTCCGTCCCCTCGATCATCTTGTTCGCGTTGTCGACGTAGGCCTTGTGGTGCTTCCCGTAGTGGAAGGAGATCGTCTCCTGGGAGATGTGCGGAGCGAGGTCGCTCTCGCCCCAGGGGAGCGGCGGAAGGCTGATCATTCGGGCACCTCTTCTTCAGTCGGATGCGGCATCGGTCCGTCGAGAATGGCGTTCCCCGCAGCCTACTCCGAGACGGCCCGCGGGCTCAAACGACGTCGTAAGATCGCCCGCATGGCCGCTCTCACGCGCGCGGACGCCGAGGCGCTGGACGCGGCGGATCCGCTCGCGGGCGTCCGCGACGCGTTCGTCCTGCCCGACGGCCTCGTCTACCTCGACGGGAACTCGCTCGGCGCCCTCCCTCGACGCGCGGTCGAGCGCGTCGGCGACGCCGTGGCCCGCGAGTGGGGCGAAGGCCTCGTCTCGAGCTGGAACGACGCGGGCTGGATCGACCTGCCGGCGCGGGTCGCGGCGAAGATCGCGCCGCTCGTCGGCGCGCGGCCGTCGGAGGTCGCGGTCGCCGACTCGACCTCGGTGAACCTCTTCAAGCTGCTCGCCGGCGCGCTGCGGCTGCGGCCGGGGCGCCGCGTGATCGTCTCCGAGCGCGGAAACTTCCCCACCGACCTCTACGTGGCCCAGGGCCTCGGGGCGCTCCTCGGCGACGTCGAGCTGCGGCTCGTCGCGCGCGACGAGCTGCCCGCCGCGCTGGACGAGAGGGTCGCCCTCCTCATGCTCACCCACGTCGACTTCCGCACGGGCGAGATCCACGACATGCCCGGCCTCACCCGGGCCGCTCAGGCGGCGGGGGCGCTCGCGCTGTGGGACCTCGCGCACTCCGCCGGCGCCCTGCCCGTGGACCTCGACGGCTGCGGCGTCGACCTCGCCGTCGGCTGCGGCTACAAGTACCTGAACGGCGGCCCGGGCGCGCCGGCGTTCGCGTTCGTCGCCGAGGAGCACCACGCGCGCTTCGAGACGCCCCTCGCCGGATGGATGGGCCACGCGGCGCCGTTCGCCTTCGACGCCCGCTACGCACCGGCGCCCGGCGTGGCTCGCCTGCTCTGCGGCACGCCGCCCGTCCTGAGCCTCGTGGCGCTCGAGTGCGGCGTGGACACCGTCGCGGCGGCGGGGGTCGACCGCCTGCGGCGCAAGTCGGTGGCCCTCGGCGAGCTCTTCGTCCGCCTCGTCGAGCAGGAGTGCGCGGCCTTCGGGCTGGAGCTCGCGTCGCCGCGCGATCCCGCGAGACGCGGCAGCCAGGTCGCGCTGCGGCACCCGGAGGCCTTCGCGATCGTTCGGGCCCTCGTCGCCCGGCGGGTCGTGGGCGACTTCCGCGAGCCCGACGTCCTGCGCTTCGGCTTCGCCCCGGCCTACCTGCGCTTCGTGGACGTGTTCGACGCGGTGGCCGCGCTGCGCGCGGTGATGGACGGACGCGAGTGGGCGCGGCCGGAGCACCGCCGCCGCACGAAGGTGACGTGATGCGGCTCGCGCTCCCGGCCGCCACCCTGCTCCTCGCCCTGATGGTGCACCCCGCCATGAACGATCCCGCCGCCGCGCAGACCATGTCCAGCCGGGACCTCCTCGCGCTGCCGCAGCCCGCGGCCGACGCGACGATCGCCTACGGGCCCGCGCCGCAGCAGAAGGCCGAGCTGCGGCTTCCGCGCGGCAAGGGCCCGCACCCGGTCGTCGTGCTGATTCACGGCGGCTGCTGGGAGGCGCCGTGGGGCTTCGACCACGTTCGGGCGCTGGCCGACGCGCTGCGGCGCGAGGGCTACGCGACCTGGAGCCTCGAGTACCGGCGCCTCGGCGACCCGGGGGGCGGCTGGCCCGGCACGCTCGACGACGTCGCGCTCGGCGCCGATCACCTCCGCGGGATCGCCGCCGCGAACGCTCTCGACCTCGACCGCGTCGTGGCCGTCGGCCACTCCGCCGGCGGCCAGCTGGCGCTCTGGCTGGGCGGTCGCGCGGCTCGGCCCGGCTCCGCCGATCGGCCGCTGCGGCTGCGCGGCGTCGTGTCCCTCGCGGGAATCACCGATCTCGCCGCCGGCGCCGCGGCGCAGGTGTGCGGTGACGCGATCCCGCGCCTGCTCGGCTCCGTTCCCGCCGCGGTGCCCGAGCGCGTGGCCGCGGCCTCGCCGATCCGCCGCCTGCCGCTCGGCCTGCCGCAGCGCCTGGTGTGCGGGGCGCGGGACGCCATCGTCCCGATCGAGCAGGCTCGCGGCTACGAGGCCGCGGCCCGCGCGAAGGGCGATGACGTGAGCGTGACCGTGGTCGACGGCGCGGGCCACTTCGAGCTCGTGGCCCCGGGCAGCGTCGCGTGGGCGGCCGTGCGCGACGCCGTGGCCTCGCTCCTGCCGCATCGAAAGGACCGTCCATGACACGCCTCCGCGCCGGGCTCCTCGCCGTGATCCTCTCGACCGGGTGCACGGCCGCCGCGCCGCCGCGCCCCGCCGCGCCGGCCGGCCCGCGCGTCGTCGCCGGCAATGGCGTCGAGGGCTTCCAGGACGGCGTCGGCGCGGAGGCCCGGGTCCGCAAGCCGATCCGGCTCGCGGCCCTCGGGCCGGAGTCGATCGTGGTCGCCGACATCTACAACCACGCGATCCGCGAGGTGACGCTCGGCGGGCGCGTGACCACCCTGGCCGGCGGGCCCGACCGCAAGGGCCACGCCGACGGGACCGCGGCGGAGGCCCGCTTCGCCTCCCCGCACGGCGTCGCGGTGTCGACGGACGGAGCGATCGCCGTGGCCGAGGCGACGAACCACACGGTCCGGCTGATGACGCCGCCGACCGACGCGGCGCGGCGGAGCCCGTTCGTGGTGTCCACGCTCGCCGGGGCCGCGGGCGTCGAGGGCGACGCGGACGGCGCGGCCGCGGACGCGCGCTTCCGCTCGCCGCACGCCGTCCTCTGGGACCGCGACGGCTCGCTTCTCGTCTGCGACATCGGCAACGCGCGCGTGCGCCGCGTCCGCGACCGCCGCGTCGAGACCGTCGTCGGCGCGGAGAAGGGGACCTTCGTCTATCCGATGGACCTCGCGTGGGCGAAGGACGGGAGCCTCCTGGTCGCCGACGCCGGCGCGAACCTCGTCCGCACCTGGAGCCCGGCCGCCGGCCTCGGTACGCTGCGGACGGACGCCCCGCTGCACACGCCCCACGGTGTCGCCTCGGGACCCGACGGCACCGTGTACGTGGCCGACATGAACGCGCATCAGGTGGTGGCCGTCGACGCGGCCGGTCACGTGACGCGCGTGTTCGGCACCGGCGAGAAGGGCTCCGGCCCCGGACAGCTGAACAGGCCGGCGGCCGTGCTCGTCCACGCCGGCCACCTGTGGATCGCCGACCTCGACAACCACCGGATCGTCGTGGCGCCGCTCGTCCGCTAGCGACGGCCGGCCCTCGGCCCACGAGGGCATGCCCCCGGCTTGCCCCGGCCACCGTCCTGGGCCATGTTGGAGGGATGCCCCCGAGCCGGTTCATCGAGATAGACGAGGCGCGACAGAACAACCTGAAGGGCGTGACCGTGCGGATCCCGATCGGCGGGGTCACCGCGGTCACCGGCGTCGCCGGCGCCGGGAAGTCGTCGCTCGCGTTCGACGTGCTCTATGCCGAGGGCCACCGGCGCTACGCCGAGACCTTCAGCCCCTACGCCCGGCAGTTCCTCGAGCGGCTGGACCGGCCCCGCGCCGAGCGGCTCGAGGGCGTGCTGCCGGCGGTAGCGGTCGACCGCACGGCGCCCGTCCGCACGTCGCGCTCGACGGTCGGCACGATGACGTCGGTCGCCGACTACCTGCGCGCGCTGTACGCGAGGGCCGGCGTCCTGCACTGCCGCCAGTGCGGGCAGCCGGTGCGGCGCGACACGCCGTCGTCCATCTTCGAGAGCCTGGCCGCCGACGCGGCGGGCCGCTCGGCCCTCGTCACGTTCCCGCACCGCGTCGGGAAGAAGGTCGGCATCGGCGTCGTGCGCGAGGCGTTCGAGAAGGCCGGCTTCCGCCGCGTGCTCGAGAACGGCGCGCCGGTGCGCCTCGAGGACGCGCGGCTCCACCCGGAGGACGGCGTCGTCACGGTCGTCTTCGACCGCGTGCGGATCGAGGCGGACGGGCGGCAGCGGATCGTGGACTCGATCGAGGGCGCCCTGCGCCACGGCGAGGGGCGGGTCGAGCTGCGGGTCGAGGGCGAGGAGCACCCGCGGCGCTTCAGCGAGGCGCTCCACTGCGCGCGCTGCGACGTCGCGTACGGTGACCCGTCGCCCGCGCTCTTCTCCTTCAATCACCCGGTCGGCGCCTGCCCCTCCTGCAAGGGCTTCGGCCGCACGATGGCGATCGACGCCGACCTCGTGATCCCCGACCCGCGCAAGACGCTCCGCGGCGGCGCGATCAAGCCGTTCCAGACCGGCTTCTACAGCGAGTGCCAGGACGACCTCGAGCGCTTCCTGAAGCGCGAGGGCCTGCGCGACGACGTGCCGTGGGCCGAGCTCCCGGAGGCGGTGCGCCGCGCCGTCTGGGACGGCGAGCCGGCGGGGCGCCCGAAGCGCTGGTACGGGGTCGCCGGCTTCTTCCGCTATCTCGAGGCCCGCACCTACAAGATGCACGTGCGCGTCTTCCTCTCGCGCTACCGCAGCTACGGCACGTGCGCGGAGTGCGGCGGGGCGCGGCTCAAGCCGGAGGCGCGGCTCTTCCGCGTCGCCGCGAAGACGCTGCCGGAGGTCGAGGCCCTGCCCATCGCGGACACCGAGCGGCTCTTCCGCGAGTGGTCGGTGCCCGGGAACGACCCGGCCTCGGAGCAGCTCCTGCACGAGATCCGCGGCCGGCTGAGGTTCCTCGTCGACGTCGGCCTCGGCTACCTGACGCTCGGCCGGCAGTCGCGCACGCTCTCGGGCGGCGAGGCGCAGCGCGTGACGCTGGCGACCGCCCTCGGCGGCTCGCTCACGAGCACGATGTACGTCCTCGACGAGCCGTCGGTGGGCCTCCATCCGCGCGACGCGGCGAAGCTGTCGGGCGTCCTGCGGCGCCTGGCCGACGCCGGCAACGCGGTCGTCGTCGTCGAGCACGACGGCGGCCTCATCGCCTCGGCCGACCACGTCGTCGACCTCGGTCCCGGCCCGGGGAAGGACGGCGGCGAGGTCGTCTACGAGGGCCCCTTCCCCGGCCTCCTGAAGAGCGCGCGATCGGTGACGGGCGCGCACCTCTCGGGTCGCGCGGGGGCGCGGGCGACCGGGCACCCGCGCCGGCCGGTCGCGACCGCGCCGATGCTGCGCGTCCGCGGCGCGCGCGAGAACAACCTCAAGGACGTGACGGTCGAGGTCCCGCTCGAGCGGCTCGTCTGCATCACGGGCGTCTCGGGCTCCGGGAAGTCGACGCTCGTCGACCAGGTCCTCTACCGCAACCTCCGCCGGCACTTCGGCGTGGGCGAGTCCGAGCCCGGCGCGTGCGACGGACTCGACGGCGCCGCGGCGATCACCGGGGTGACGCTCGTCGACCAGTCGCCGCTCGGCGCGAGCTCGCGCGTGAACGCCGCGACCTACATGGGCGTCCTCGAGCCGCTGCGGAAGGTCTTCGCGGCGACGCCCGACGCGAAGGAGCGCGGGCTCAAGCCGACGTCCTTCTCGTTCAACTCCGAGTCCGGCGCGTGCCCCGTCTGCGAGGGCGCGGGCTACGAGAAGGTGGAGCTCCAGTTCCTGCCCGACGCCTTCGTGAAGTGCGGCGCGTGCGACGGCCGCCGGTTCCGTCCCGAGGTGCTCGAGGTCCGCTGCCGCGACCTGTCGATCGCCGACGCCCTCGACCTGCCCGCGGCCGAGGTCGCGCGCGTGTTCGCCGACAAGCCGGCCGTCGTGGCCGCGATCGCGCCGCTCCTCGACCTCGGCCTCGGCTACCTGTCGCTGTCGCAGCCGGCGCCGACGCTCTCGGGCGGCGAGGCGCAGCGGCTGAAGCTCGCGCAGGCCCTGGCCGAGTCGGGCGAGGCGAAGGGCCGGCTGTACCTGCTCGACGAGCCGACGACCGGGCTCCACCCGGCCGACGTGGCCGTGCTCACGACCGCGCTGCAGAAGCTCGTGGACGCCGGCCACTCCGTGGTCGTCGTCGAGCACGACATGGGGCTCGCCGCGGCGGCCGACTGGATCGTCGACCTCGGGCCCGAGGCCGGCGACGAGGGCGGGCGGGTCGTCGGGGCCGGCACGCCGGAGGCGATCGCGACCCTAGTGACGCCGACCGGCCGCGCGCTGGCCGAGGCGCTCGGCGCGAAGCCGGCGCCGGAGCGCGCGCCGCCGGCCGCCACGAGCGCGGCCCGCGTCCCCACGGCCGCCCGCCGCGGCGCGGCGGCGCGGCCGAAGGCCGACACCCGGGTCATCCGCGTCGTCGGCGCGCGCGAGCACAACCTGAAGCACGTCGACGTCGAGATCCCGCGCGACGCGCTCGTGGCCGTCACCGGCGTCTCCGGCTCCGGCAAGTCGACGCTCGCCTTCGACGTGCTCTTCGCCGAGGGCCAGCGCCGCTTCCTCGACTGCCTCTCGACCTACGTGCGCCAGTTCATCCGGCCGCTCGCGCGGCCCGAGGTCGACCGGCTCGAGGGCGTGCCCCCGACCGTCGCCCTCGAGCAGAAGCTCTCGCGCGGCACGCCGCTGTCGACGGTCGGCACGTCGTCCGAGGTCTACCACCACCTGCGCCTGCTGTGGTCGCGCCTCGGCTCCGTCCACTGCCCGAAGTGCGGCCTGCCCGGCCAGGTGGTCGACGCTGCGGCCCTCGCCGCGCGCGTCGCCGAGGACTTCCCGCGCGGGGCGGTCGACGTGCTCGCTCCCCTCGTCCGCCGCCGCAAGGGCTTCCACCTCGACGCGATCAAGGCCGCCCACCGCAAGGGCTTCGCCGAGGTGCGCATCGACGGGAAGACCTACGCCGCCGCGGCCCCCCCGCGCGTCGACCGCTTCCAGATCCACGACGTCGAGGCCCTCGCCGCGCGGGTCGCGGCCGGCCGCGGCCGACAGGAGAGGCTCGAGCCGGCCATCGAGCGGGCCCTCGCCCTGAGCGGCGGCACGCTCCTCGCGATCGGCAGAGACGGCGGCGAGCGCTTCTACTCGACCCGCCGCTCCTGCCCGAGCTGCGGCACCGGCCTCCCGGCGCCCGACCCGCGCCTGTTCTCGTGGAGCCAGAAGTACGGCGCCTGCCCCGAGTGCGAGGGCTTCGGCGCGCCGAAGGTCGAGGAGGACGGCGAGGTGCGCCGCGCGCGCGACCGGGCCTGCCCCGCCTGCGGCGGCACCCGCCTGCGCCCCGAGGCGCGCGCGGTGAAGATCGCCGGCCGGCACATCGGCGAGGTCTCCGCCCTCACGGTGCGCGAGATCCGCGCGTGGCTCGGGACGCTCGAGAGCGTCCTCCCGGAGGAGGTGCGGGAGCGCGTGTGGCCGGAGCTCGTGCTGCGGCTCGACCTCCTCGATCGCCTGGGCCTCGGCTACCTCACGCTCGAGCGCGGCGCCGACACGCTCTCGACGGGCGAGGCCCAGCGCATCCGCATCGTGGCCGCCCTCGCCTCGAACCTGCGGGGCGTCTGCTACGTGCTCGACGAGCCGACGGTCGGTCTCCACCCGCGCGACGACGAGGCGCTCACGAAGGCGCTCCTCGGCCTGCGCGACCGCGGCAACACCGTCGTGGTGGTCGAGCACGAGGAGAGCGTCATCCGGGCGGCCGACCACGTCGTCGACCTCGGCCCCGGCGCGGGTCCGAACGGCGGCCGGCTCGTCGCTGTGGGCTCGCCCGCGGCGGTGCGCGCAGCAGGGAGTCGGTCACCGGCCGGTATCTCCGCGGCGCCGGCGAGGCGCCGCCCTGGCCGCGGCGGCCGCTCGCCGAGGCCGCGCGGCTGCGGGTCGTCGGCGCGCGCCTCCACAACCTGCGCGGGACCGACGTCGAGTTCCCGCTCGGCCGGCTCACGGTCGTCACCGGCGTCTCCGGCTCCGGAAAGTCGACGCTCGTCCGCGACGTCCTCTACCGCGCGGCCCGCGCCCGCGTGGCGGGCGAGCGCCTCCCGAGCGTCCTCGAGAAGCTCGAGGGCCTGCGCGGCGTCGCGCGGGTGCTCGAGGTCGACGAGTCGCCGATCGGCCGCACGCCGCGGTCGGTGCCGGCGACCTACGTCGGCATCATGGACGCGATCCGCTCGCTCTTCGCCGCGGTGCCCGACGCGCGGGCTCTCGGCTACGGCCCGTCGCGCTTCTCGTTCAACGTGAAGGGCGGCCGCTGCGAGCGGTGCGAGGGCCAGGGCCGCCTGCGCGTGACGATGTCGCTCCTGCCCGACGTCTACGTGCCGTGCGAGTCGTGCAACGGACGGCGCTACAACGCCGACACGCTCGCCGTGCGGTTCAAGGGCCACTCGATCGCCGACGTGCTGGAGATGACGGTCGAGCAGGCGCTCGCGACGTTCAACGCGGTCGGGGTCATCCGCCGGCCGCTCGAGTTCCTCTCGGAGATCGGCCTCGGCTACCTGCAGCTCGGCCAGCCCTCGCCCACCCTCTCGGGCGGCGAGGCGCAGCGCATCAAGATCGCGGCCGAGCTGACCTCGCCCGGCTTCGGGCCCTCGCTCTTCGTCCTCGACGAGCCCACGACCGGCCTCCACATGGCCGACGTCGCGAAGCTCGTGTCGGCGCTGCAGCGGCTCGTCGAGCGCGGCGACACCGTCGTGGTGATCGAGCACAACGTCGACCTCGTCGCCGCCGCCGACTGCGTGATCGACCTCGGCCCCGAGGGCGGCGGCGAGGGCGGCCGGGTCGTCTGCTGGGGCACGCCGGAGCAGGTCGCGAAGGCGAAGGCGTCCCGCACCGGTCCGTACCTGCGGCCGGTGCTGGCGAGGAACGGCGTCCGATCCTGAATCACGGCCGGGAGCCCCGCGCCGCCGACCGGTGTCCAACGATCAGCCGGCCGACGGGCCCGCGCGCGCGTCCAGGCCGAGAGCCCGGCGCGGTCGGTCGGAGGATCCACATGACTGGTGCCGAACACTGGGACGCCCTCTCCGCGTGGGCGTCCATGGGGATCGCCGCGCGGCTCATCCTGATCGTCCTGGTGGCCTTCGCGGCCCTGCTGTTCTTCATCGTGGTCGAGCGTTTCGCGTACCGCCGAGCCGAGCGGCCCGGGAGCCCGCCGATGCTCCGCCTCCGGCTGCGCCGGAGACTCCACGCCCTGGCCGCCATCAAGGCGACGGCGCCGATGGTGGGGCTGCTCGGAACGTTGCTCGGGCTCATCAACGCCCTCGCCGGCGTCGCCCTGCGTGGGAACGTCGACGAACGCGCCCTCGCCGCCGGGATCGCCGAGGCGCTGCTGACGACCGTCCTCGGCCTCGTCATCGGACTGCCGGCCTGGTGGGCGCACGGCTTCTTCTCCGCGTGGAGCGAGAGGATCGCCGCGCGCGCCGAGGCGGCACACTGACGACCTGATCCGCACCGCGGCCTCGGGCTCGGCATACACTACTTCTCGTGACACGAGGACGGTGGGCCGGGCCCGGGGCGGCGCTCGCAGTCATCGTCCTCGCCGTGTCCGGCGCGCCCGCCCAGACGCCGCGCGTGCCGACTTTCGCCGCCGAAACGCGGCTGGTGACGATCGACGCGATCGTCCTCGACAAGGACGGCCGCCCGGTGCCCGGGCTCACGGCGGCGGATTTCCGGGTCCAGGAGGACGGCGTCGCGCGCGAGGTCGCGAGCTTCGAGGCCTTCGACCTCGGCGGCCGGCCGACCTCGCCGGAAGCCGCGGCCACCCCGCCCGCCGTCCCGATCCCGGGAGTGACGCACGCCGTCCCGCCGGGCGCGCGCAGCTTCGTCCTGCTCGTCGACGACTTCGCCCTCTCGCCGGCGCACCGAGTGGACGTGCAGAAGGCCGTCGAGAGGTTCGCGACCGACGGCCTGCGCGACGGCGACGAGCTGCTCCTCACGACGACGAGCGGCGACCTCTTCTGGACGGCGCGCATGCCGGAGGGTCGCGAGGACGTGCGCGCGCTGGCGGCGCGGATCCGCGCCCGCCGGCTGTCGGCCACCGTGGCCGACTACATGAGCGACTGGGAGGCCTTCCAGATCACGCGCACCGCGAGCCCCACCGGCGCGAACCTCGAGTCGGCCGGCGTCTCCGCGGTCACCACCGGCCCGCCCGGCAGCAACGAGACGTTCGGGGCCGCGGTGGCGGCGCCGGGAACGAACCTCATGGAGCGCGTGGTCGGGCGCTGGATGGAGCGCCGCGTCTGCGATCCCCTCGCCACCGAGATGTGCCGCGCCATGGTGATCAGCCGCGCGCACGCGCTCGACCAGGCGCGCGCCAACCGGACGCGCGACGTGCTGTCGCGCGTCGACCAGGCGGTCTACGCTCTCTCACCGCAGAAGGGCCGCAAGGCCCTCCTCCTCCTGAGCGAGGGCTTCCTGAACGACCCGGACCTCGACGTCGCGCGGGTCGTGGCCGGCCGCTGCCGCGAAGCGAACCTCGCCGTCTACTTCATCGACGTGCGGGGGCTCATGACCGGGATGGAGGAGATGAACGCCGCCTCGGGCGACGTGCCGAACAGCACCGAGATGTCGCAGATGCGGCAGGAGCAGGTCGAGTACGTCGCGGCCGGCACCGTCGCCCTCGCCGAGGACACGGGCGGCGCGGTGATCCGCGACTCGAACGACCTCGGCGGCGCGGCCGTCCGGGTGGCGGACGAGTCGCGCGTCTACTACCTCCTCGGCATCGCCGCCCCGCCCGGCAAGGGCCCCCGCGACTGGCGGTCGCTGAAGGTCACGACCACGCGGTCCGGGCTGAAGGTGCGGGCGCGGCGCGGCTACACGCTGCGCAGCGCCGGCGAGGCCGACCGGGAGGAGCGGGCGAAGGTCCCCGAAGGAGCGAAGGAGCCGGTGCCGGTCGAGGTGCGTCGGGCGCTCGGGAGCGGCGTGGAGTTCGACGACCTGCCCGTCCGCGGGATGGCGTTCGCCTTCGGCCCTCGCCCCGGCGGCCGCGTGCGCACGGTCGTCGCCCTCGAAGCGGACCTGAGCCGCATCGCGAACCTCGGCGGCGACGAGCGGCCCGCCACGTCCGTCTCGCTGAGCGTGGTCGTGACCGATCGCGACACGGGCGAGGTGAAGCGGACGGACGAGCACGTGAAGGTCGACGCGGGCCAGGGCGGACCGGCGCTCGAGGGCTGGCTCTCGCTGCGCCGCGAGTTCGAGCTGGCGCCCGGCGTCCATCAGGCCCGGGTCGTCGTGCGCGACGAGTTCCTCGGTCGCACCGGCGCGACCACGATCCGCTTCGAGGTGCCGCCGGCCGACGGCTTCCGCCTCTCGACGCCGGTGCTCACCGACCGCGCGGTGACCCGCCCGGGCCTGGCGCCCAAGCCGGTCTTCCTCGCCCGCCGCACGTTCGGCACGCGCGGCACGCTCTACGGCCAGATCGAGGTCTACGGCGCGCCGGCGAGCGGCGCTCTCCCGCCGGCGCAAGTCGAGGCCACCTTCGCGCTCGAGAGCGCCGACGGCACGCCCGTGCGCACCGGCCCTCCGGCGGCGGTCGCCCCCGACGAGCAGGGCCGCCTCGTGCAGACCTTCCAGATGGCCCTCGACGGGCTCCGGCCGGGCGACTACCGGCTGGTCCTGAAGGCGAAGGACGAGGCGAGCGGCGCGACGGTCGAGCGCGTCGAGCCGCTGCGGCTCGACTAGGCCCGCTCGCTCACGACCCGCGGCACCGACGCGCCGGCCGAGAGCATCAGCGTGATGCCGTCCTCGACCGACAGGTCCGTGTCGATCACGTCGCCGACCGGCAGGACCACGACGTCGCCGACGTACAGGTGGTTCGTCGGCACGTAGACGGTGCACACCTCGTGCTCCCGGCCGTCCGCGAGCCGCAGCGTGAAGGTGCCGGTGAGGAACCCGGGCGTCGTGCGCCCCGGCAGCCGCGCGAGGACGAAGCGCTTGAAAGCGTTCTCGGAGCCCGGCCCGCCGATCCCGGAGATCACCTTCTTGGTGGTGCCGTAGACGAGGCCGACGACCGGCACGGCCTCGAGGAGCTGCTCGGCGCTGTCGAGGAGCCGCTTGAGCGGCCCCCGCGAGAAGAGGAGCCCGGCCAGCAGCACGACCCCGATCGTGATGACGAACCCGATGCCCGGCAGCGCGCGGCCGAGGAGCGCCTCGGCCAGCGGCTGGGCCACGCCGTCGAGCAGCTTGAAGAGCCAGACGAGCGCGTTCACCGTGATCACGATCGGGATCACGACGACGAGCCCGCCGAGGAAGAGGTTCCGGAGACGGCGCGAGAGCGAGGATCGGGTCAGGGTGGCCATCGGCGGAACGGTCAGTCTATCAGGCCGCGCGCCGGGGCCTCACCAGCTCGGCTCGTCCAGCCAGCCGGGGAAGGGCGCGAGGTCGACCTTGTAGCCGGACGGCGCGTCGGCATCGGCGACGACGCGCACGTTCGTGAGGGCGTCCAGCTTCGCCAGGAGCGCCTCCCGCGGCCACGTGTGGAGGGGCGGCTTCGACAGATCGGGCATCGGCCACAGGCGAACGTCGTTCCCCGGGGTGGCGGCGAGCCAACGGCCGTCCGGCGAGAAGGCCAGGGACATCGCCGTTCCACCCGCGTCGGGAAGGACATGGGGCTCGCCACCGTCCAGCCGCCCGACGCGGACCGTTCCGGTCGAGTCGATGGAGGCGAGCACGCGGGCCGTCGGGTCGAGCGCCAGCGCCGTCAGCTCCCTTCCGAAGCCCTCGACCGTCCGGGATGCGCCCGTCGAGCCGTCGAGCACGAGAACATCGCTCGACGGCGGCAGGCGGCGACCGGTGGCGCGCATCTCGCCCTCGACCCCGGGTGCGCTCTTCGCGCACTCCGTGACGATCGTCCGCCTGTCGCGCGACGCCGCCATCGGGAAGCACGGGCCGGTGGATCTTCCGGTTCCTTCCCGTGGCGACGTCCCATTCGATGATGCCGGCCGTGCTCTGAGTGATCAGCCGACCGCCGGCGACGAAGCGGACCATGTTCACGGTGCCGGCGCCCGGGTCGGAGCCGGCGGACTCGGGCAGCGGAAAGGCCCGCGCCTCCCCGGTGTGGCGGTCGACGAGGTGCAGCAACCGGCTTCGGGTCGGGCGAGTAACACGAGGCCGTGGCCACCCACCGCCCGCTCTCGTCGACGTCGACCGCCATGATCGACTCGGTCGGGGGAACACGCAGGAGGGTCCTCCTGTCGCCCCCGCCGATCGGGTACTCGAACAGCGCCATTGCCGTGGCCGCCACGATGAGGTGCTGGCCGGACGGCTCGACGAGCGCACCGTAGCAGGTGAAATCGTTGGGGCCGAACGAGTACGCCGGCGGCCCGTCCGGAGCCATCGGGTACGCGCGGACGCTCGTGCTGCTGCAGACGACGATCTGCCTGGAATCCGGCGTGAACGCCACGTCCGCGAATCCCGTGTCGGTGCGGTGGATGACGCGCGGCCACGGCATGCCGAGCGGCCAGAGAGCCAAGCCGGGCGACAGCGATGTCGCCAGCCAGCGGCCGTCTCCGACGAAGGTCGCGTTCCCGCCGTCGCTCTTCACCTGGCCCGAGTGCAGCAGGTTGGGCGAGACGTCCGGCGGGTCAGCGAGGTCCCAGATCGGGTAGGCGCGTTGCCGAACGGAGAGCCAGGCGAGACGCCGGCCGCCGCGATCGAGCGTCGGCAGGGAGAACGTCCGATCCGCGTCGAAGCCCTGCACGATGCGAAGGAGGCGCCCCGTCGCCGCGTCGAACAGGCCGACCTCGCCCTCCTCGCTCCGGGACACGATGCGCATGGGCGCATCGAAGACGCTCACCTCCTTCACGCGATCGGCGAGCCTCGAGCGTCGAGTCGCGGGCCGTCGCACCGGCCCGCAGGTCGCGGATGCGGACCATACGGCCGCTCGCTGTAGACGAGCGCGCGTCTCGCCGGACTCAGGTCGACCCTGCTCCAGCCGGGGAGCTCGCGCCGATCGGCGTCTGCCCCGATGGCCGATGCGCCGATAGACGTACTCCCGGCGTTCACTACGCCCGGACCCGCGGGAGAGCACGAGGGTGTCCCCGTCGAACGACCGCGGGAAGCCGCCCGGACGGAGCCGCGCGACCTCCCCGCCATCGACCGACCACACGACGGTCTCCGGATCGCCGTCCGCGAAGGTCGCGAGGCGGCGCGAGTCGCTCGAGAAGAGGACCGCACGCAGTCGGGCCGCGTCGCGATTCTCCTCGAGGACGCGCGTCGTCCGCCCGTCAGCCGAGAGCAGGGTGATCTCGTTCCCCCAGCCGCTGCTCGCGAGCCAGCGACCGTCCGGGCTGGATGCCACGCGCACGCGATTCGCCCCGGGAACGGCGACGAAGCGGGCCACCGGGCCCCGCCACAGGGCCTCGAGGACGAAGCGGCGCGCCTCGGCCGTGTCGCGCACCTCGAGGCTCCGTCGCGCATAGGCGAGCGCGACCGTGGGATCGACGTCGAGCTGAGCGCGCCCGAGCGCGAGCAGCTTGCTGGCCTCGGCCCGCCGGGCTCCGCCTCGGCGCGCTCGCGGGCGAGCACGGCCTGGTGCCGCGACAATCCGATCGTGATCGCGACGGCCGCCGACACGACGACGACGGCGGCCGCCGCCGCGGTCAGCAGCCGCTTCGTGCGGCGCGCCCTCTCCGCCATGGCCCGGGCGAACGCCTCCTCGACCGCGGTCAGCCCGCCCCGGTACCGTTCGCGCCACAGCTCGAACTCGCGGTACGCCGTGCCCGTCCAGAGCAGGTCGCTCGTGCGGTCCTTCTGGTCCCAGAGGTGAGCGGCCTGGCGCAGCTGGTCCCGGAGGACCGCGCCTCTCCTCGTCCTGAGCCCGGCCACTGACGAGCCGCGCCAGGCCGAGGAGCGACTCGTGGCTATCCCGCCGGTGGCGGTTCGGCTCGCCCAGCCGCGCGTCGGGCTCGTAGGCGGTCAGCAGTGGGCGCCGACGAGCACCCGCACCACCTCTTCCGCGTCCTCCCGGCGCGCGAAGGCGGAGAGCAGCTCGTCGCGGTCGGCCACCTGCCGGGTGCCCTGCGCGGTGACGAGGTTGCGAAGACCTCGCGCACCACGGCCAGGCGCTCCGGCCCGATGCCGTCGATCGGCCTCGGCGTGCTGCGCGAGGGCCCCCGCCACGCCGCCGATCTCCTGGTACGTCGCGCGCGAGCAGCCGGCGGTCGCGGTCGCGACCCTCCCACAGCCGCGCCACGGCGAACGCGAGCAGCGGCAGCGCCGCGCGCGCTCGACACCGCCCCGACGATCTCGTCGACGAGCGCGTCGTCCTCGAAGGCGTAGCCCCGGCAGCGCGCCGGCCCCACGAGCGCGCGGCGCAGCGCCTCGCTGCCCATCGCGCCGAGAGAGTGAGCTCCTGGAAGACGGGCGCGAGCCCCTCGTGCTCGTGGCAGCGCATCAGGAAATCGTCGCGCACGGAGATCACGACGGACGCTGGCCCCGGCGGCCAGCCTTCCGAGGAGCGCCGCGAACGCGCGCTGCGCCTCCGACGCGTTCAGGGTGAAGAGCCTCGTTCATCGACGACGAGCAGCGCGTCCGCGGCCGCCGCCCGCCAGCGCTTCACGGCTTCGACCAGCCGGTCGCCGTTCCCGTGCTGGGTCAGGTCGGACACGCCGGCCAGCATCTCGCCGATCGTCTCGGCGTCGCCGGCCATGGCGGGGGTCAGCGCGCGCGCGAGCCCGAGAGCGGATGGTCCTCGGCGTCGCGCTCGCCCACACCCAGCCCTCGGGCGGGCGGGCACGACGCCGGCGCGCAGGAAGGACGACTTGCCGGCGCCGGACGGGCCGATCACCGCGAGCAGGCGCCGCCGTCGGAGCTTCTCCCACAGGCCTGCGACATCCGGTTCGCGGCCGAAGAAGACGGCCGTGTCTCTCTCGGTGAAGCAGGCGAGGCCGGGATAGGGGCTTCTCTCCTCCAGCTCCTCGAGCCGGGCCGCGCCCGCGGGCGCCTGCAGGACGGCCTCGAGCGCGAACGCGAGGTCGCGGGCCGAGGCGAAGCGCTCCTCGCGGTCCTTCTGGAGGCAGCGCCGGACGATCCCCGCGACAGCCGGCGGCACCGGGTGGTGCGCGGAGGCGCCGAGCTGGGGCGGGTCCTCGTCCAGGATCGCGCTCAGAGTACCGACCCGGCTGTCGCGGCGGAACGGGTGGCGCCCCTCGAGCATCTCGTAGAGGACGAGGCCGAGCGAGAAGATGTCCGTGCGGCGGTCGAGGGGCAGCCCGCGGATCTGCTCGGGAGACATGTAGGCGAGCGTGCCGACGACCTCTCCCTCGGCGGTCGGCGAGGCGTCGGTCGCGGTGCCGGAGCCGGCGCCGAAGCCGTCGGCCAGCTTGGCGAGCCCGAAATCGAGCACCTTCACGCGGCCGTCGGTCGTCACGAAGAGGTTCTCGGGCTTGACGTCGCGGTGGACGAGCCCCCGCGCGTGAGCCGCCTCCAGGCCCTGGGCGACCTGCGCGCCGAGCGACAGGGTCTGGCGCTGGGTCGGCGATCGCCGCCGCAGCAGCTCGCGCAGCGACTCGCCGTGCAGGAGCTCGGTGACGACGTAGGGTGCCGCGGCCCCGTCGCCGTCGACTCCGACCCGCGCCGTGCCGACGTCGTACACCGTCAGGATGTTCGGGTGGTTGAGCGCGGCGGCCGCGCGCGCCTCGCGCTCGAACCGCTTCAGCCTCTCCGGCGACGACGCGACGTGCGACGGCAGGACCTTGACCGCCACCTCGCGGCCGAGGCGGGGGTCGCGGGCGCGGTACACCTCGCCCATTCCCCCGGCCCCGACCAGGTCGACGACCTCGTACGGCCCGAGCTTCGCCCCGACCGCGAGAGGCATGGAGCCTCCGTGTGATGGATTTGTCCGAGATGATCTCCGAGACCGGGCCCGGCTCCATGAGCCATTCGATCCATCACCGGCAAAGCAGCGGCGCCGGGAGGCCGTCGAGCGCTCTCCCGGCGCCGCGGTCCGCGGCGGCGCGCCGGATGCAGTCGCGCCGCCCGCCGCACTCTACGAGGCGCCCCGGCGGCGTCGCATGAGCGAACGGTGGGAATTCAGTGGCGTTTTCGTGGCAGGATCCCGCCATGCGTCACGCTCTTTCCTCCACCCTCGCCTGCCTCCTCGCCGCGTCGGCCGCCCAGGCCCAGGCGCCCGCCTCGCACTCCGAGCGCTTCGCGATCCCCGCGACCGACGAGGGCCTGCCGGGCACCGGCCCCATCCGCCGCTACGACTGGTTCAAGCAGCTCTGGCAGCAGCGGCGGTCGGAGTGGGCGCAGACGGCCACGCAGGATCGCGGCGCGGTCGTGTTCCTCGGCGACTCGATCACGCAGGGCTGGGGCGGCGGCCTCGGAGCGGCGTTCCCCGGCGTGAAGGTCGCGAACCGCGGCATCAGCGGTGACACGACACGCGGCGTCCTCGTCCGGCTCGCGGAGGACGTGCTCGCTCTCGACCCCGCCGCGGTCGTGATCCTCGTCGGCACGAACGACCTCGAGGAGGGCGCGACGCCGGAGGTCGCGGCCGGAAACCTGAAGCTGATCCTCGCGGCGATCGAGACCCACGACGCGAAGACGCCGATCGTGCTCTGCCAGGTGTTCCCGTCGTCGGCCTCGATGAAGCGGGCCGCCGACGCGATCAAGGCGATGAACGCCCTCTACCTCGCCGCGGTGAAGGGCGACCCGCGCGTCACCTACGTCGAGACGTGGCCCCTCTTCGCGAACGAACAGGGGGACGCGAAGAAGGAGGAGTTCCCGGACCTCCTGCACCCGAACGAGGTCGGCTACGCGAAGTGGGCCGCCGCGCTGCGGCCCGTGCTCGCGACGCTCGGCCTCGCCGAAACCGCCGACGACGCCTTCACGCCGGAGCCGGGCTTCGAGAGCCTCTTCAACGGCCGCGACCTCACCGGCTGGGGCTTCCGCCGCACGACCGACAAGGACCGCGAGAGCGCCGCGAAGTGGCAGGCCTCCGACCCGAACGCGGCGGCATGGCCGTTCGTCGACGCGCCCGTCGCCTTCGAGGGCCAGACGGCGACGCCCGACGGCCGCTACCGCGCGATCGCCGGCCGCCTCGTCGTCACGACCCCGCCGGAGTACCGGAAGATCCAGCAGCTCTGGACGACCCGGGAGCTCGGTCAGGACTTCGTTCTCCGCCTCGAGTTCCGCGCCACGCCGAACGCGGATAGCGGCGTCTTCATCCGCCAGCCGCAGCTGCAGTGCCGGGACTACGCCCTCGCCGGCCCGTACAAGACGCTCGCGAAGTACCGCCCGCAGGAATGGAACCAGCTCGAGGTCACGGTCCACGGCACGACCGCCCGCGCCACCTGCAACGGCGAGGTGCTCGAGGAGGCGCTCACCGTGCCCGCGTCGGGCCCGATCGGCCTGGAGGGCGACCGCGGCCAGATGGAGTACCGGCGGATCCGCGTGAAACTGCTGCCGAAGCAGTGAGACGGGGCGGCCCCGGCGCAGAGACGAGCGAACGAGAGCGATGCAGAAGGTGAACCTGGCCGAGAAGCTGACCCTGATCCGCGACACGTGGAGCCCGAAGGCCGTCGCGGCGGTGAACGACTTCCACGTGAAGCTGGTCAAGCTCGAGGGCGAGTTCGTCTGGCATCACCACGAGACCGAGGACGAGCTCTTCCTCGTGCTGCAGGGCCGGCTCCGCATGCAGTTCCGCGACCGGGAGGTGGTGCTCGAGCCCGGCGAGCTCGTCGTCGTCCCGCACGGCGTCGAGCACCGCCCGGTCGCCGACGGCGAGGTGCACGTTCTCCTGCTGGAGCCGGGCACGACCGTCAACACGGGAACGGCGGGCGGAGACCGCACGCGCGCCGCCGAGTGGATCTGAAGCCGCGGACGCCTACGCGCGCTGCTTCTCGAAGATCGCCCGCACCGTCTGGATCGTGTCGGCCTCGGCCGCCGGCTTCTCCGGCCGATAGCGCCTGACGCGCGCGAAGCGCAGCGCGAGACCGGCCGGGTAACGCGGCGACTCCTGGACGTCGGAGAAGGCGATCTCGGCGACGAGCTCGGGGCGGACGTGGACGGTCCAGCCGTCGGTCGCGGTCTGCAGAGCCGCGAGGCGCTCGGTCTGCCACTCGAGCATCTCGTCGGTCAGGCCCTTGAACGTCTTGCCGAGCATCACGAGCTGGCCGCTCTCCGCGTCCCGCGCGCCGAGGTGGAGGTTCGAGAGCCAGTTCCGGCGGCGGCCGCTGCCCCGCTCGACCGCGAGGATCACGAGGTCGAGCGTGTGCGCGGGCTTGAGCTTCATCCAGTGGAAGCCGCGCTGGCCGGCCGCGTAGGGGGCGGCGAGCGACTTCGCCATGAGGCCCTCGTGCCCGGCCGCGAGCGCGCTCTCGAAGAAGCGGTCGACCTCGTCCGGGTCGCTCGTGACGATCCGCGGCAGGAGCGACGCCGGCGCGACGAGACGCCGCAGCGCCTCGACCCGCTCCGCGTAGGGACGGCCGACGAGGGAGCCCTCACCCTCGACGAAGAGGCAATCGAAGAAGAACGACGAGAGCGGGACCTCGCGACGCACCGACTCGACGTCGAGCTTCCGTCCGAGCCGACGCATCGTCTCCTGGAACGGCCGCGGCCGGCCGTCGGCCCGCAGCGCGATCGCCTCGCCCTCGAGGACGGCCTCGCGCACCGGCAGCGCCCGGGCCCACTCCACGACCTCCGGCACGCGCGCGGTGACGTCCTGCAGGTGGCGCGTGAAGACCCGCAACCTCCTCGCCCGCGCGGTGGACCTGCAGCCGGGCGCCGTCGACCTTGTACTCGAACGCGGCCTCGCCGAGCCGCTCGATCGCCTCCCCGGCGTCGCCGGCCGGGCTCGCGAGCATCGGCGCGACGGGAGACAGGAGCCGCAGCGAGAAGCGGCCGAGACCGGCCGCGCCCTCCTCGAGCGCGGCCCGGGCCAGCTCCCCCACTCCGCCCGCGAACATGGCGGCCCGGCGGACGTCGCCGGTCGCCAGGCCCGCGGCGCGCGCGATCGCCTCGACGACGAGCCCCTCGAGCGCGCCCTGCCTCAGCTCCCCCGTCAGCAGCTCGAACAGCAGTCGGCGGCCGGCCTCGTCGGTCCGCTCGAGGACGGCGCGCAGGCGCGGGCGCGCGCCTGTCGAGCCCGGGCCGCTGACGCCGGCGATCGCGCCGAGGGCGTCGTCGAGGGCGGCGAGCGTCAGCGGCTCGCCGGCCGGCGGGCCTGCCGGCATCGCCGCCCGCAGCGTGCTCCAGCCGACGCCGATGCGTCCCTGCGGCAGCGAGCCGGTCAGGTAGAGAGCGAGGATCTCGATATCGCGCCCGCTCGCGCCGCGCAGCGCCTCGGCGATGAGGCCGACCTTCTCGCCCTTCTTCGACGTGGCCCGCACGCGCGCGACGAGCCCGACGAGGGCCGCCCATTCCATGGCACGAGGATAGCGAAGGAGGCGGGCGCGGCCTACACGCCGGTCCGCGTCGTCTGCTCGGCGGTGTAGCGGACGAACTGCAGGCAGGCCTGGCCGAGCCAGATCTTCTCGCCGGGCGCGAGCCGGCGCGGACCTTCGACGCGCTCGCCGTCGACGAACGTGCCGTTCTTGCTCCCGCAGTCCTCGACGGTGACGCGGTCGCCCTCCACGCGGAGGATCGCGTGGCGGCGGGAGACGCTCGAGTCCTCGACCCACACGGCGGCCTCGTGCGTGCGGCCGAGCAGGTTCGCCCCGGGCGAGAGCGCGACCTCGCGGTCCATCCAGACGATGCGGTACTCGTGGCCGTCGCCGGCCGTCGGCGCCGCGCGAAGGTCCTCCTCCACCTCGGGCTCGGGGAGGGGGCGAGCCTCGCCGCTGAACGCATAGCCGTAGCCGCGCACGCCGCGGAGGAAGCGCGGGGCGGTGGCCGAGTCGCCGAGGGCGTGGCGCAGCTCCTTCACCACCGTCGTGAGCGCCGCCTCGGTGACGAACACGTCGGGCCAGAGGTGCTCCAGCAGCTCCGCCTTCGACACCGCGCGGTGCGGGCGCGAGGCGAGGTACGTCAGGAGAGCATAGGCTTTCGGAGTGAGGTGCACCGGGCTTCCGGCCCGCAGGACTTCCCGGGCGTCCTGGTCGAGCACGAACTCGCCGAAGCTCGTTCGCATGCGGGTGACCGCACCGGGGCGGTGGCGGCCCTCCTGAACATCGAGGATAGGCGCGACGCGCGCGACACGGCAAGCCAGGCTGGCTGAATCCAAGGTCCTTGGCGACATGAAAGGGCCCGGCGGCCGGGTCCGTCCCGCCCGGCCGCCGGGCGCTCCTGCGGGGACTGCCTTCGGCCCTAGCGGGGCTCGGCCGTCGCCACCGTCCTCGGCGGCGCGGCCTGGACGAACTCGAGGTACCGGACGAGCTTGACCGTGCCGAGGTCGGCGGCCGTCGAGCCGCCGGGCCACTGCCGGGTCAGCCCCACCCGCCACGCGGGCATCGCCGGACGGGGCGTGAACCCGTCCCGACGCCCCTGGATGTGGTTGGCGACGTGGGTGCGGTCGAAGGTCCCGTCGCGCTGCCCCAGAGTCTTCAGGTCCCGTCCCACGAGGCCGGTCGCGTCCGTTCCGTGGCAGCTCGCGCAGTTCGTCAGGTACAGGGCGCGGCCTTCGCCGATCGCCCTCAGGTCAGCTCTCTCGTCCGCGCCCGCCAGCGCCGACACGAGCAGGGCAGTCCCCGCAACCGCGATGCATGCGAGTCTCATGGCGCCTCCTTTCACACCCCGGAGACTCGGGCGCTTCGGTGGTCGGTGCTCGGGAGGACGGTGGTAGTTGCGTGACGTGATGGTGGCGGGGCGGCCTGAGCCAGCCCGCGATCACGTCCCGGTCGCCGACCCTGGCTCCGCGGCCGGCCGGCCGTAGCTGATCCGCCGCGAGAGCCTTTCGGCCGGAGCCGTGCGAGTCAGCGACAGGTACCACAGGCTCAGCGGAATCTGGAGACCGAAAACGGCCACGCTCAGAAGCAGGGCTCGCGCGGCGCCGAGGCTGGCGTAGAGGCCCAGGCCGTAGCCGTAGTGGACGAACGTGCCGACCAGGCTCTGCAGCAGGTAGTTCGAGAGCGCCGTGCGCCCGACGGCCTGCAGGCCCCGCTCGAGCCGCGACAGGCGGCCGGAGAGGGTGAGGAGCGCGAGGCTCGCGGCGTAGCCGACGCTGATCGCGGCCGTGGCGACGACCCGGACGAGCACCGTCGCGAGGAGCAGGACCGGCAGGTGCCCCGCGCGCGGCTGGAAGGCCTGCCGGATCTGGAACACGACCAGCAGCGCCGCGATGCCGAGGGGCAGGCACCAGAGGGCGACGCGCGCGAGCAGGGCGGCCCGCTCGCGCAACTGGAGGACGAACCCGGATCGCCAGAGCCAGACCCCCGCGAGAAACCAGGCGAGGACGACGAGCGCGGTGAAGTAGCCGCCGTCGTTGTTGATCGTCCAGTCGTGGAAGTTCTGGCACAGCCTCTCCGTCCACGAGCCGTGAAGGTAGGCCCGCGCCGCTCTGGACACGACCTCGGCGACGGCGTCGTGAGGCGCGGCGGGCGGGCGGGCCGCCGGCGTGAACGTCGCGATCCGCCACAGCGTCAGCCAGAACGGCAGGAGGAGAAGCGCGCCGGCCGCCGTCAGCAGGCCGCGGCGGCCGCAGCTCCGGAACGCCAGCAGCGCCAGGCCGGCCACGGCGTAGGTCAGCAGGATGTCGCCCCACCAGATCAGGAAGGCGTGGACGGCACCGATCAGCGCGAGGCCGGCCAGCCGCCGGACGTGGAACACGAAGAACGAGGAGGCGCCGGCCGCGGCGCGGTCCAGCTGGATGGCGAATCCGATACCGAACAGGAGCGAGAGCAGCGAGATGAACTTGTTGCCGAACAGCAGGTCGACGAGGAACTGGACATGGAGATCGACCGACGTGTGCAGCACCACGGTGGGCGTCGGGTAGTACTCGGCCGGCCAGCCGAAGCCGCGCCAGTTGGCGACGAGGATCCCGAAGAGCGCGAAGCCGCGCAGCGTGTCGAGAGCCCGAATCCGCTCGCCGGGTCGGACGGGCGCCATCGCCATGGCCGGGAATTGTCCGCCACCTTCGGGTGTCGGCGAAGCGCGGCTTCAAGTCCTCGCCGATAATGGGCCGCCGCTCACCGGAGGATCTCCCGATGGCCCTGCACCCACTCGCCGGACAGCCCGCGCCGCAGTCCGTCCTCGTCAACGTGCCGCGTCTCGTCTCGGCCTACTACGCGCTGCGGCCCGATGTCGCCGACGCCGCCCAGCGGGTGGCGTTCGGGACCTCCGGCCATCGCGGCTCCTCGCTCCGGGGCGCGTTCAACGAGGCGCACATCCTCGCGACGAGCCAGGCCATCGCGGAGCACCGCGCGGCGCGGGGCATCGACGGCCCCCTGTTCATGGGGATGGACACCCACGCCCTCTCCGAGCCCGCGTTCGTCTCCGCGCTCGAGGTGCTCGCCGCCAACGGCGTCGAGGTGCGGGTCCAGACGGGCCGGCGCTACACCCCGACGCCGGCGGTGTCGCACGCGATCCTGGCGTGGAACCGCGGCCGGAGCGCGGGTCTCGCCGACGGCATCGTGATCACGCCTTCGCACAACCCGCCGGACGACGGCGGCTTCAAGTACAACCCGCCCGACGGCGGGCCGGCAGGCACGGACGTCACGAAGGCGGTCGAGGCGCGCGCGAACGCCCTCCTCGAGGGAGGGCTCCGCGAGGTGAAGCGGACGGGCTTCGAGGCCGCGCTCCGCGCCGGCACGACGCGCGAGCACGACTTCGTCGCGCCCTACGTGGCCGACCTCGCGGGCGTCGTCGACATGGACGCGATCGCGGGAGCGAAGCTGCGGATCGGCGCCGACCCCCTCGGCGGCGCGTCGATCGACTACTGGGGGCCGATCGCCGAGCGCTACCGCCTCGACCTCGAGGTCGTGAACCCGGCCGTCGACCCGACGTTCGGCTTCATGCCGCTCGACAAGGACGGGAAGATCCGGATGGACTGCTCCTCGCCCTGGGCGATGGCCGGCCTCATCCGGATGAAGGACCGCTTCGACGTGGCGTTCGGCAACGACGCCGACTCCGACCGTCACGGCATCGTGACGCCGGGCGCCGGACTCCTGAACCCGAACCACTACCTGGCCGTCGCCATCTCGTACCTCTTCCGCCACCGGCCGGGCTGGCGGGCCGACGCCGCGGTCGGCAAGACGCTCGTCTCGTCGTCGATGATCGACCGCGTGGCGAAGGACCTCGGCCGCCGGCTCGCCGAGGTGCCGGTCGGCTTCAAGTGGTTCGTCGAGGGCCTCGTCGACGGCTCCTACGGCTTCGGCGGCGAAGAGAGCGCCGGGGCGTCGTTCCTGCGCCGCGACGGCACCGTGTGGACGACCGACAAGGACGGCATCCTCCTCGACCTGCTCGCGTGCGAGATCCGCGCCGTCACCGGAAAGGACCCCGGGCAGCTGTACGCGGAGCTCGAGGGCCGCTTCGGGGCCCCGGTCTACGAGCGCATCGACGCGCCGGCCACGCGCGAGCAGAAGGCGGCCCTCGGGAAGCTCTCGCCCTCGAGCGTCGCGGCCGCGGAGCTCGCCGGCGAACCGATCCTCGCCAAGCTCACGCGCGCTCCGGGCAACGACGCCCCGATCGGCGGCCTGAAGGTCGTGACCGAGAACGGCTGGTTCGCGGCGCGGCCGTCCGGCACCGAGGACGTCTACAAGCTCTACGCCGAGAGCTTCAACGGCGCCGACCACCTGAAGCGCATCCAGGGCGAGGCGCGGGCGATCGTCACCGCGGCGCTCGGCTAGCGGGCCGCGCCGTCAGCGCAGGCGCAGGATCCGGAGGGCGCCGGCCAGGACGACCGCCGCGATGGCCGCGCCGACGGCCAGGTCCGGCAGCGGCGACCCGCTGAGGGCCACGAGCGCGCCGGCGGCCATCACGCCGAGGTTCGCGATCACGTCGTTGGCCGAGAAGATGTAGCTCGCCTTCATGTGCGCGCCGGCGTCGCGGTGGCGCGCGACGAGCAGGAGGCAGGCCACGTTCGCGGCGAGGGCGAGCGCGCCGATGCCGACCATCGCCGGCGGCTCGGGCGCGCTGCCGGAAACCGCGCGCCGCGCGACCTCGGCGAACGCGCCGGCCGCCAGCGCCAGCTGCAGCCACCCGCTGGCGTGCGCGGCCCGCAGCTTCAGCGCCGGCGCGCGCCCGACGGCGTACAGCGCGAGGCCGTAGACCGCGGCGTCCGCGAACATGTCGAGCGCGTCGGCCAGCAGGCCCGTCGACTCCGCGAGCCAGCCGGCCACGATCTCCACCACGAACATCGCGGCGTTGATCGCGAGCAGGAGGCGCAGCGCGCGGGCCTCGGCCGAGGCGGTCCCGTCCGCCGTCGGCGCGGCAGAGGCCGGCTCCTCGACCGTGGCGGCGCCGTCCGTGGCCGTGGCCTCGAGCCGCGCCCCGAGCCGCAGGCCCTCGAGCCGCGCGAGGATCGGCCCGGCGTCCCCGTCGTGCCAGACGACGAGCCGCCGCGCGGGCAGGTCGAAGGCCAGCCGGTCGACGCCCGCGCGGCCCTCGAGCGCGAGGCGCACGAGGCGCTCCTCGGCCGGGCAGTCCATCTTCTCGACGACGAAGTCGCTGCGGGTCACGGTCGGGGCCCGGTCCTCGATCGGGACATCGCGCTCGCGGTGCGCTACGTCAGGATCCGGCCCCGGCCGCCTCGAGCACCCTGTCGCGCATGGCGGCGGCGCGGCTGGCGAGGGCCTCGGCCTCGGCCAGGGTCGCGCGGCGGAAGGCCTCGTCCTCGATCTGCGGCAGGTTGATGGCCACGTTGCGGCCCGCGCCCCAGATGCCGGCCTCGAGCAGCTTCGCCCCGACCTCCAGGTCCGAGCGCGAGGCGGGGTTGCCATGAGCCGCCATCTCCAGCATCGCGTCCCAGCCGGCGTCGGCGGCGCGCATGACGAGCAGCGGCACCTGCACGGCTTCCTTCAGGCCCGCCTGCATCGCGCCGTGGCGCGCGGCCTTCTCGGCGTCGGTGTCCTTCGGCATCCCCACCGCGGCGAGGTACGCGTCGAAGGCGCGCGTGTCGCGGTCGACGAGCGGGAGGAGGGCCTTCATCG
>JAXLRD010000071.1:0-35124 GCA_046331285.1 Vicinamibacteria bacterium | reverse complement strand
CGCGGGCCCGCGTCGCGTACCAGCCACTGCCCGCGCTCGGCGAGGGCGTCGCCAACATCTTCGTCGACGCCACGATGACGACCGGCGCGACGGCGCACCTGTCCTTCTGCCCCGTGGCCGGCGCGGTGGTCGAGCGCGCGTGCGCGCACCTGCGGGACCACACGCTCTTCCTGGAGGTCCCGATGTGGGCCGGCTTCGACGCGCCGGGCCGGCTTCGGCACCTCGAGCGCGGCCGGCTCGTCGAGGAGGAGCGCGGCGCGGAGGCGGAGGCGTTCGTGCAGGGCGGCTTCGCCGCCGAGGTCGCGGCGTTCCTCGACGGGGTCCGCGCCGGGCGCCCGCTCGCCCCCGACCTCGCGGAGTCGCGCCAGTCCCTGGAGCTCGCGGAGGTGCTGCGGGCGAGACGAGAGGAGTTCGTCGCGTGAGAAGAAGATCGCCCTTCGTCCTCGGCCTCGTCGTGGCCGCGGCCGCCGCTCTCGCCGCCACGTCCGACGTCCCGAACACACGGAACGCGCGCCTCGACGCCTGGCGGATCGTCGGCCCCGGCGGCGGCGGCACGACGCGCCGTCCGGCGGTGAGCCCGCACGACCCGAAGGTCGCCCTCGTCGGCTGCGACATGACGGGCGCCTACCTGACGACGGACGGCGGCGGCTCGTGGCGCATGATCAACTTCGGCTCGGTGCCGAACGTCTTCGCGTTCGACCCGAAGGCGCCGTCCGTCCTCTACGCCGGGGCCGGGGCGATCTACCGCAGCGACGACGCGGGCCGGACCTGGCGCATGGTCCTGCCCGACCCGGCGAAGGGCACCGTCGAGAAGCCGATCGGCGACCACGGCGACCGCGTGATCTTCACGGACGATCCGGCCTTCCCCTCCGGCGCGAGCGTCACGGTCCACGCGATCGCGGTCGACGAGGACGACCCGACCCGCGTCTTCGCCGCGCTCGGCTCCGCGGACTCGCCGGTCCCGGGCTCGAAGGCGGCGGCCACCCGCCTCGTCGGATCGACCGACGGCGGCCGCACGTGGTCGGCCCTCGGCGGCTTCTCCTCGGAGCGGATCTTCGCGCTGCGCTCGGACGGAGGCGGAAGAGCGATCCGCGCCCTCGGCGAGACGGGCGCCTACGCCGCGACGGAAGGCCCGGCGTCGCTTCAGGCCTTCCCCGCGCCGGCCGGCGTGCGGTTCACCTCCGGCGGCCTCGGTCGCGATCCGCGCTCGGGCGTCGTCTTCGCGTACGCGACGGTCCCGGTCACCGGGGCCACGGGCGCCCTGCAGGGCGGCGTGCAGGTGTCCGACGACGGCGGCCGCACGTGGCGCGCGGCGAACGGCGAGCTGCTCGCGGCGGTGAGGAAGGCCGGGGCGGGCGACGAGTGGGGCCCGGCCGAGGGCTCGAGGCCTTCTCTCGGACCGATCGCGGTGGCCGCGCACGCGCCCCTCGAGGCGTACGTCGGCCTTCGCGGCCTCGTGCTGCAGGCCGGCGGGAAGCCGACGAACGGGATCGCCCGCACCGAGGACGGGGGGAAGACGTGGAGGGTCGTGCACGCCGAGGCGGACGCGCCGTCGACGAATCTCGCGGGATCGTGGATCGAGCCGCGCGCGGCGGAGGACGGCCACTCCGTCTGGTTCGACGCGCCCTACGACCTCGCGGTCGCGCCGAACGACCCGCGCGTCGCCTACGCGACCGACCTCTTCCGGACGTACCGCACGACGGACGGCGGCGCGAGCTGGGCGCAGGTGAACTCGGAGAGCCGCGGCGGCGACCGCTGGGTGTCCCGCGGCCTCGACGTCACGACCACCTACGGCATCCAGTTCGACCCCCACGACCCGCGCCGCGTCTACATCCCCTACACCGACATCGGCCTCTTCCGGTCGGACGACAGCGGCGAGACGTGGACGGGCTCGTCGGCGGGGATCCCGAAGCTCTGGCGGAACACGACGTACTGGCTCGCGTTCGACCCCGACGTGAAGGATCTCGTGTGGGGCGCCTTCAGCGGGACGCACGACCTCCCGCGGCCGAAGATGTGGCGCCGCACCGATCCGTCCCGCTTCCGCGGCGGCGTCGCGGTGTCGACGGACGGCGGGAAGCACTGGACGCCGTCGAACGCGGGCATGGCCGAGTCCGCGATCACGCACGTCCTCATCGATCCGAAGAGCCCGAGGGGATCGCGGACGCTCTACGCGACCGCGTTCGGCCGCGGCGTCTACAAGTCGACGGACGGCGGGAAGAGCTGGGCGCTGCGCAACGAGGGCCTCGCCCCCGACCCGCGGAGCCAGCCGTTCGCCTGGCGGCTGACGCTTTCGGGCGACGGCTCGCTCTACCTCGTCGTCGCGCGCCGCAGCGAGCGCGGGCGGATCGGCGACGCGGACGACGGCGCCCTCTATCGCTCGACGGACGGCGCGGCCCACTGGGCCCGGATGACGCTGCCGGCGGGCACGAACGGCCCGAACGGCCTGACCGTGGATCCGGAGGACCCGAAGCGTCTCTACCTCTCGGCGTGGGGCGTCACTCACCCGGAGGGCGACACCGGGGGAGGGATCTTCCTCTCGACGGACGGCGGCGCCTCGTGGCGGCCGGTGCTCACCGAGAGCCCGCACGTGTACGACGTGACGGTCGACCCGCGCGACCCGAGGATCCTCTACGCCTGCGGGTTCGACCAGGCCGCCTTCCGCTCCACGGACCGCGGCCTCACCTGGACACGGATCCGCGGCTACAGCTTCAAGTGGGGCCAGCGCGTGGTGCCCGACCCGCGCGATGCGTCGAAGATCTACGTGACGACCTTCGGCGGCAGCGTGTGGCACGGGCCGGCGGCCGGCGACCCGACGTCGACCGAGGACGTGGTCCGATGAGCCCGCTCGCGCTCGCGGTCCTGCTGGCCGCCGCGCCGGCCGCGGGCCCCTCGCGGCTCGAGCAGCTCGTCGAGGCGAACGTCCTCGGCACGCACGCCTTCCAGGTCGGCCTCGCGCGAAAGGCGGCGAAGGGCGACGACGCCTGCTGGGCCGCGCCGGCTCTCGACGACGCGCGGCTCGCCGCGATCGAGGCACACCAGGCGGCGCTGCTGAAGAGCGATCCGGCGGCCGTGCGCGCGTGGGCGGAGGGGCGGCCCTCGGCCTTCGACCCGAAGGTCGACCTCGAGCCCCTCCTCGCGACGCCGCTGCGGCTCGACGATCGCCTCCCGGTCGAGGTCGTCTCGCGGTGGCTCGAGGAGCGGACCCGGGCCCCGCGGGTGAAGACCCGCGCGATCGCGAGCCTGCTGCAGGCGAACCTCGAGGTCGAGCGCGACGGCGACCGGCTCCAGGAGCTGTTCGCCTTCTACGCGGGCCTCGGGCTGCCGGTCTACGTCGGACAGCTCGGCCTCGCGGGCACGGACCTGTCCTTCCTGGACGAAGGGCGCGCGCTCGAGGCCCGCGCCTGCGCCTCGCCCTTCGGCACGAAGGCCGCGGACTGGCAGATCGCGCTGCGGAAGAACTGGAACTGGGGCGAGAAGAACCTCGGCCTCCGGGACGACAAGGTGCTGGCCGCGGAGCTGCTCGAGGAGCCGGACGTCGCGGCCCTCGTGCCGCGCATCCGGGCGCTGCCACGGCAACGGATCGCCGTCGTCGGGCACTCCTTCACGATGCAGCTCCACTGGTCGACGCCCGGGTCCTTCGTGCCGGTGGTCACCGCGGTGTTCGCGCGAGAGAATCCCGGCGTGGAGTTCCGGCAGTTCCAGGGCGGCGGGCTCACCTCGACCCGCGCCCTCGCGCGCTTCCACGACGACGTCGTCGCCTGGAAGCCGGACAAGGTGCTGCTCGTCGTCCTGAACCGCACGAGCGAGGACCTCGCGGCATTCGCGAGGCTGGGGCGTGACTTCGCGGCGGCCGGCGCGGAGGTCGTGACGTTCGACGACGTCCACGACCCCGACGCGGCCGACCCGGCGACGGCCGGGAAGGACGTGGCCAAAGCCCGCGAGGCCGGCATGACGGTGATCGAGGTCGGCAAGGTGCTCGCCGCGTCGCCCGACCGCGCGCGCTTCCTCTGCCTCGACGGGATCCACATGACCGAGCCGTACCACCGGCTCATGGCGAAGCAGTGGCTCGGCTGGCTCGTCGGCGCCCGCCCGGCCCGACTGGAGTGACGAGGCGCATGCAGACACGGATCTTCGACACAAAGAAGGATCTGGCGCAGGCGGCGGCGGCGGACGCCGCCACCGCTCTCACGGGCGCGATCGCGGCGAAGGGCGAAGCCCGGGCGATCGCGGCGACCGGCGCCTCGCAGTTCGACTTCCTCGACGCGCTCGTCGCGACGCCCGGGATCGACTGGGGCCGCGTGGAGTTCTTCCACCTCGACGAGTACGTCGGCCTGCCGGACACCCACCCCGCGAGCTTCCGGCGCTACCTGCGGGAGCGGATCGTCGAACGCGTCCGTCCCCGGGCCTTCCACTTCCTGAACGGCGACGCGGCGGACCCCGCCGCCGAGTGCCGTCGGGTCGGCCTGCTCCTCGCGGCGGCGCCCGTCGACGTGGCCTTCGTCGGCATCGGCGAGAACGGCCACCTCGCGTTCAACGACCCGCCGGCCGACTTCGAGACCGGGGAGCCGTACCTCGTCCTCGCCCTCGACGACGCGTGCCGCCGCCAGCAGCTCGGCGAGGGCTGGTTCCCGCGCTTCGTCGACGTGCCCGAGCGGGCCATCTCGATGTCGATCCGCCAGATCCTGAAGTCCCGCGAGATCCTCGCCGTCGTCCCCGACCTGCGGAAGGCCGCGGCCGTCCGCGATTGCCTCGAGCTTCCGGTGTCGCCCCTGCGGCCCGCGTCCGTCCTGCGGGAGCACCCGCGGACGACGCTCTACCTCGACCGCGATTCGTCGTCTCTGCTCGCTTCCGCGCCGCGCGCCTGAACTGGGAGGCACCCATGACCGCCCGCCGCCGCACGCTGTTCGCCGTCGTCGCCGCGCTCGCTCTCGCCTCGCCGGCTCTCGCCCAGGTGACCGTCCGCGAGGAGCCGATGGTCGTCCCGACCTGGGAGATCGGCCCGCCCGCGGTGCACCCGCTCTTCCCGGCGCCTCAGGGCCCGATCTACCCGTACACCCAGAACGACACGCTCACCGACCGCAAGGTCGACAAGACGTGGCAGGCGGTGACGCTCGAGAACGAGTACGTGAAGGTGCTCGTGCTGCCCGAGATCGGCGGGCGGGTCCACGGGGCGAAGGACAAGACGAACGGCTACACGTGGCTCTACTGGCAGCCGACGATCAAGCCGGGCCTCATCAGCATGACGGGGGCGTGGATCTCGGGCGGCATCGAGTGGAACTTCCCGCACGGCCACCGGCCCTCCGGCTTCATGCCCGTCGACCACCGCGATCGTGAAGAACGCGGACGGCAGCGCGACCGTGTGGGTCGGCGAAACCGAGCCCGTCTACCGCATGCGCTGGGTGATCGGCCTGACGCTCTACCCCGGCCGCAGCTACCTGCGCTGCGACTACGTCTTCATCAACCCCACCGACCACCGGAACCCGTTCCAGTTCTGGGCGACCGGCGCGACGCACGCGAACGAGAAGGCGCAGGCGCAGTACCCGGGCGAGATCGTGACGGGCCACAACAAGGAGGAGTTCTGGCACTGGCCGGTGCACGACGGGAAGGACCTGTCGTGGTGGAAGGACGTCGCGAACGCGAGCTCCTTCTTCGCGTGGCAGAGCCGGGACGACTGGTTCGGCACCTTCGACCACGGGAGAAACGCCGGCACCGTGCACGTGGCCGACCACCGCGTGATGCCGGGCAAGAAGCTGTGGACCTGGGGCTCGGGACCGTCGGGCCGCATCTGGGAGGACATCCTCACCGAGGGCGGCGGCGCGTACTACGAGCCGCAGGCCGGCGCCTTCAGCGACAACCAGCCCGACTACCACTGGATGGAGCCGGGGCAGGTGCGGGTGGCGCACGACTACTGGTTCCCCGTACGCGACACGCGCGGCTTCCGCGGCGCGAACGAGGACTTCGCGGCGAACGTCGACGTCGCGGGCGGGAAGGCCTTCGCCGGTTTGAACGCGACCGGCGTCTTCGACGGTGTGAAGGTCACGCTCGTCGACTCGCGCAGCGGGAAGACGCTCGTCGAGACGACGGCGCGCGTCGCCCCGGACCGGCCGTTCACCGCCGAGGTCCCGGCCCCGGCCGGCCTCGCGCTCCACGACCTCGCCCTGCGCGTGGCGGACGCGAAGGGCGTCGAACGGCTCCTCGTCGCGCCGAAGAAGCCCGACACCACGGCCGCGCTGCCCTCACCGGCCGCGGCGCCGCCCGACCCGGCGAAGGCGACGGCCGACGAGCTCTTCGCCTGGGGCGAGTGGCTCGACCGCTTCGTGAGGCGGCCCGAGGCCCTCGCGTACTACCGCGAGGCGCTCCGCCGGGACCCGAAGGACGCGCGGGTGAACGTGGAGATGGGCGGGATCGCGCTCAAGGAGACGCGCTGGAAGGACGGGCTCGGCCACTTCGACACCGCGCTCGAGCGCGACGCCTCGAACGCGCGCGCGCACTTCGGGCGCGGCCAGGCGCTGGCCGCGCTCGGCCGGAGCGACGAAGCCGAGGAGGCCTTCGCGAGGGCCGCGCTCGGGGCCGACCTGCAGGCGCCGGCCGAGACGGCGCTCGCGCGGCTCGCCCTGCGCCGGGGCGACACCCGGGCGGCGGTCGCTCACCTGGAGGTGGCGGCCGCCCGCAACGGGCTCCTGGCCGACGTCCCGGCGCTGCGGGCCGTGGCGCTCCGCGTCGCGGGCGCGCCCGAGAAGGCCCTCGCCGCGGCCGACGACGCGCTCGCCCGCGACCCGATGCACTTCGTGGCCGGCTACGAGAAGACGCTCGCGCTGCGGGCCCTCGGCCGCCCCGCCGACGAGTGGGAGGCGACGCGGCGCGCGTACATGCGCGACTCCGTCGAGAACGCGATCGAGCTGGCGTGCGCGTACGTCCAGGCGGGGCGGATGGCCGACGCCGACGCCGTGCTGGCCGCGGCCGCGGCGCTCGAGACCGGGGCGCCCGAGGCGCCGGCCGCGTACCCGGCGCGGCGGACGAGCCCGATGGTCCACTACCTGCGCGGCTGGCTCGCGCAGCAGCGCGGGGATGGGCCGGCCGCGGCGACGGCCTTCGCCCGGGGCCGCCGGGGCTCGCTCGTCTACACGAACCCGCACCGCGTCGAGGAGCTCGAAGCACTCGAGGCCGCGGCGGCGGCCGACCCGAAGGACGCGCACACGCGCCACCTGCTGGGCAACGTCCTCTACGGCCTCGGCCGGAGGGACGACGGCCTCGCGCGGTGGAAGGAGGCGGTGGCGCTCTTTCCGGAGCTCCCGCTCTCGTGGCGGAACATCGCGTGGGCCGAGCGGCAGCTCCACCAGGACGACCGCGCCGCGGCCGAGGCCTATCGCCGCGCGTTCGCGATCGACCCCGGCGACGCGCGCGTGCTCCTCGAGCTCGACCAGACGGCCGAGCGGCTTCGCGTGCCCGCGGCCGAGCGCCGAGCGCTCCTCGACGCGCACAAGGCGACGGTGGAGAAGCGGGACGACCTCGCGCTGCGCTGGATCGACGTCACGCTCGCGGCCGGGGGCCCGGCCGACCTCGAGCCGGTCCGGCAGATGCTCCTCACCCGCCACTTCCACAGCTGGGAGGGCATGTACGGCATCCACCAGGCGTACATGGACGTCCACCAGCGCCTCGGCGACCTCGCCCTCGCGAAGAAGGACCTGAAGGGCGCGCTCGCTCTCTACCAGAAGGCCTTCGAGTACCCGAAGAACCTCGAGGTCGCCCCCCGGACGCCCGACTTCCGCGCCCACCTCAACTGGAGCCTCGCGAACGCCTACCTCGCGAGCGGCCGGAAGGGCGAAGCGAAGGCCTGCCTCGACAGGGTCCTCGCCGAGAAGTACGACCGCCCGAGCCTCGGCACCTACTACCAGGCGCTGGCCGAAAGAGCGCGCGGGCGGGCGGAGGCGGCGCGCGCGCTCCTCGGCTCGCTCGAGGACCGCGCCCGCGCCATGACGGCCGGTCCCGACGACCGGCGCGGCCGCACGTCGACCGCCGGCTTCTATCTCCTCTCCCTGGCCCTCGAGGCGAAGGGCGACGCCGCGGGCGCGCGCGAGGCGATGGCGAAGGCTCTCGAGCGGGACGCCCAGCCGGCCCGCGCGGCGCTGACGATGGCCCAGGTGGAGTACGCCGGCGCCCACCAGTAGGAGGAGGAGGCGCGCGAGGCGTGCTACGGTGCCCGCGGGCGCGGGCGGAGGTGCGGGTGCGTCTCATCGAGCGTTCGCTGGACCGGGTCGGAGAGAAGGCGTGGGAGCGTGTCGGCGTGGCGATGGGCCTCGTCGCCTGCGCCTCGATCGGCTCGCAGCTCCTCCACGAGGTAGAGAGCCGGGAGCCGAGCACGCTGTCGTGGTGGTTCCTCGGCGGCTTCACGGCCGGCTACGCCTTCTGGTTCTTCTACGGCCTGCGCTTCCGGCGGCTCGCCATCTGGCTGCCGAACGCGATCGCGGTGACCCTGCAGGTCGCGCTCGCCCTGGTCGTGGCGGCCAAGGGGCGCTGAGGGCTCACTCCTCTCTCTTCAGCTCCCGCACGTCCCGCTCGAGGCCCGTCGGGCGGGCGAGCTCGGCGTACTGCTCCGGCCGGCGCGCCTGCATCCACAGCCGGCCGGTGGCCCTTTCGAGAAGGGACGCGTCGAGGTCGGCCACCACGACGTCGTCGCCCGCGCGGCCGGTCTCGGCGAGGATGCGGCCGTAAGGGTCGAGGATCATCGCGTTGCCGGTGCGGATCTCGTCGTCGTCGATGCCGACGCCGTTGCTGAAGACGAGGAAGAGGCCGTTGTCGTGGGCGCGGCTCGGGAGCCAGCGCAGGAGCCACCCCCGGCCCTTGTCCCCGCGCAGCTCGCGCTCGATCGCCGCGGGGTTCGACGCGCGGGCGTCCCAGAGGCGCCGGTCGACGAGGCCCATGAGGTGCGGGTTCGTGGTGCGGCAGCCGCCGGTCTGGTGGGGCGCGAGGAGCACCTCGGCTCCGCGCAGCGCGGCGAGGCGGACGTTCTCGACGATGTTGTTGTCGTAGCAGACGAGGATCGCGGCGCGGAAGCCGTGCGGCGTGTCGAAGACCGTGACCTCGTCGCCGGGCTCGATGGCCGGGTGCTCGAACGCCTGGATCTTGCGGTGCCGGACGACGCTTCCGTCGGGCATCGCGAGGACGTACGTGTTGTGGAAGCGGTCGGGGCCGGCCGCTTCGAGGAGCCCGGCGCCGACGGAGACGCCGAGGCGCGCGGCGAGGGCGGCCAGCCGCTCGACGCTCGGGCCACCCGGCACGGGCTCGGCCAGCGCGGCGAGGGCCACGACGTCGAGCCGCCGCAGGAACCAGTAGCCGGTGAGGCAGCACTCGGGGAAGAGGACGAGCTCGGCTCCCCGGGCGGCGGCCTCCGCGGCGAGGCGCTCGACGCGGCGGAGGTTCTCCTCCTTGTCGCCGCCGGCCGACTCCATCTGGACGGCCGCCACGCGAGCGTCGCGCATCAGCGGCGACCCGGGATCGGGAGGAGGAGAAAGACGTGGCGGCGGGCCATCGAACCTCCAGGTGCGGCTCGGACCGGAACGCCCGAAACCGAAAGCAAAGACAAGTCAGCGCCTTATAATCGCTTGCGATTCACCCGTCAACGGGGCCGGCCGGCGCGCGGCGCGGGCCGGCCGCCCGGGAGGAGGCTCGATGCACGCGATCACGCTCGCGGTCCTCGTCGCCGCGGCCGCGACGCCGCCGCCCGAGGCGTTCCGCGTCCTGCCGGGCGAGCCGGCGGCCGGCCGGCGGGTGACGGAGTACCTTCAGGCGCAGGTCGACCGCGCCCGCGCGCAGGACGACGCGCGGCGCGCGCGGTGGGCCGCGGTGCGGACCGAGGCCGACCTCCAGGCTCTCCGCCTCGAGGTGCGCGCGAAGGCGCTCGCCGCGATCGGCGGCCTGCCCTCCGCGAGCACGGAGCTCCGGGCGCGCGTCACGGGCGTGGTGCGGATGGACGGCTACCGGATCGAGAAGCTCGTGTTCGAGAGCCTGCCGGGGGTCTTCGTCACCGCGCTCCTCTACGTCCCCGACGCGCCGGCGGGGCCGAGGCCGGCCGTCCTCCTGCCCTGCGGCCACTCGCCCGTCGGCAAGGCGTTCGCCAACTACCAGCAGATCGGCGGCCGCCTCGCGAAGCGCGGCTACGTGGTCCTCTCGTGGGACCCGGTCGGCCAGGGCGAGCGCAGCCAGTTCTGGGACGAGGCGGCGAAGCGGAGCCGCTTCAACCTCGTCTGCGGCGAGCACGCGGTCCTCGGCAACCTCGCCGTGCTCGCCGGCACGAGCCTCGCGCGCTACGAGGTGTGGGACGGCATCCGCGCGGTCGACTACCTGCTCACGCGGCCCGAGGTCGACCCGCACCGGCTGTCGATCACGGGCACGAGCGGCGGCGGCTTCCAGTCGACCTGGATCGGAGCGCTCGACGAGCGGATCGGGGTCGTCGCGCCCTCCTGCTTCGTCACCTCCCTGCCGCTGCGGATGGCGAACCGGATCTTCGAGGACCCGGACACCGACCCCGAGCAGGACCCGCCCGGCCTCGTCTCGACGGGCGTCGACCACGCCGGCCTGCTGCTCCTCGCGTGGCCGCGCGCGATCCACGTCGCCGCGGCCATCCGCGACTTCGTGCCGATCGAGGGCGCGCGCCGCACGGTGGCGGAGCTGCGGGCGCTCTACGAGAGGTTCGGCCGCGGCGACCGCGTCGGCTTCGCGGAGGGCGACCACCCGCACCGCTACTCCGACGAGAACCAGGCGAGGGCCTTCGACTTCCTCGACCGGATGAACGGCAACGGCCGGCACGAGGGCCTGGCGCCGGTGCGCACGCTGCCGCCGGACGCGCTGCAGGTGACGACGACGGGGCAGGTGCGCGTGGACCTCGGCGGCCGCTCGCTGATCGAGGTGATCCGCGAGGACTTCCACGCGCGCCCCCGGTCGGCAGACGGCCTCGCCGCGCTCTATCGCGCGGCCCCCGGCGCGCCCGAAGGGCCGGTGACGTCGGAACGCGTCGGGACGACGACGGCCGGCCGCGCCGCGATCGACCGCTGGCTCCTGCGCCGGAAGGGGCTGCCGACGGTGGCCCTCGTGCACGCGCGGCCCGCGGCCGGGGCTTCGGGTCGGCTCGTGCTGCTCCTCTCGCTCGCGGGCAAGGTCGGCCCGGCCGACTGGCCGGCGGTCGAGGCCCGGCTCGCGAAGGGCGACGCCGTGCTGTCGTTCGACCTGCCCGGCGTCGGGGAGGACCGCCTGCGCTACCGCGCGGTGTCGGTCGACGATCCCGCGATCGCGCCGGCGGACGAGGCCGAGGCCTACTTCGACCCGCTCTCCGGCGTCCTCGCGAACCACGCGTACAACGGCCTGCTCACCGGACGGCCGTACCTCTTCGAGGCCATCGACGCGGTGGCGGCGGCGGCGACGTTCGGCCGCGAGACGCTCGGGGCGAAGCGCCTCGCGGTGGCGGGAGTCGGCGACGCGACGCTCCTCGCGGGAGCCGCGGCGCGCGTGCTCGCCCTCGAGGCCGCCGCCGAGCCGGGGCCGCCGGTCTTCTCCTGGCGCGCCGCCGTCGAGAACGGACAGGAGCGCTGGCCGATCCAGTATCTCTTCCCGGGCGGAGCGGCCCTCGACGACGGTCGGGGTGGCCTCAAGTGACGACGGCGCGCTAGTCTCGGCAAACAGCTCTCCCTATTGGACTTCCAGCGGAGGCGTCGCGCCACGCTTCCGTTCTGGGCATCTGATCATTGATCATTTCTGGAACCTTTCGTAGACTATGAACGTTGTTAAGCATTGGAACGACGGTCATCTGACGAGGGCGCCATGGGGATCACGGAGCGGCGGGAGCGGGAGAAAGAGGAGATCCGGCGGAAGATCCTCGACGCGGCCCGCGAGCTGTTCACGACCGAGGGCTACGAGCGCGTCACGATGCGCAAGGTCGCCGACGCGATCGAGTACTCGGCGACCACCATCTACCACCACTTCGAGGACAAGGACGACCTCGTCCGCGCGCTGTGCCTCGCCGACTTCGCGGAGCTCCTCGCCGCGATGCAGGACGCGCCGATGCCCGCGGACCCGATCGAGGCGATCCGGCAGCTCGGCCGCGCGTACGTCGCCTTCGCGGTCCGCAACCCGAACCAGTACCGCTTCATGTTCATGACGCCGGTGGCCAAGGAGGACGTGCAGGAGGAGAGCCCCGGGCAGCAGTCGTTCGCCCACCTCCTCGCGGCGGTGCATCGCGCGGTGGCCGCCCGCCGGCTGCGGCCGGTCGACCCGGTGCTCGCCGCGCAGATCCTGTGGATGAGCGTGCACGGGCCGGCGTCGGCCCTCATCACGCTGCCCGGCGAGTGCTGGCCGGAGCGGCCCGCGAGCGCCGACCTCGCCGACGAGGTGATGGACAACGCGCTCCGCGGCCTCCTCGCCGACCCCGGGGAGATCTGAGGCGATGGTCTCGCTCGCGCGCCGCAACCTCTTCCACGACCGGCTCCGCTTCGTGATCACGGTCGCGGGGGTCGCCTTCGCGGTGACGCTCGTCCTCGTGCAGGTGGGGCTCTTCCTCGGCCTCCTCGACAAGGCGACCGTCACGATCCGCAACGCGAACGCCGACCTGTGGGTCACGTCGCGCAACACGCCGAACGTCGACTTCGCCCACACGTTCCCGGAGACGGCGGCGCTGCGGGCCCGCGGCGTGCCGGGCGTCGAGAGGGCCGACAACCTGATCGTCTCCTTCATGAACATCCAGCTGCCGACGGGTGCCACCGAGGGCTCGCTCGTCTACGCGCTCGAGGACTTCGACTACTGGCGGCTGCCGTGGAGGGTGGCCGAGGGCGCGCCCGCCGCCGACCTGCGACGCGGCTACACGCTGCTCGTGGACCGCTCGGCGGCGCTGCGCTACGGGCCGTTCGAGGTCGGCGAGTACCGCGAGCTCCAGGGCCGCCGCTTCCGGATCGCCGGCGCGACCGAGGAGGCCGCGTCCTTCACCACGACGCCCATCGTCTTCATGGACTACCGGAACGCGCAGGAGCTCCAGGACGAGCTGCGCGGCAACACGACGTACGTGCTCGTGAAGACGGCCGCCGGGGCGGACGTCGAGGCCGTGCGCCGCGAGCTGCAGCGGAGGCTGCCCTACAACGACGTCTTCACCCGCGACGAGTGGGCGCGCCGCTCGCGCGACTACTGGGTGAAGTCCACGGGCCTCGGGATGAGCATGGGCGTGACGGTGTTCCTCGGGATCCTCGTCGGGATCGTGATCGTCGCGCAGACGCTCTACACCTCCGCAGTCGAGCACCTGAAGGAGTTCGGCACGGTGAAGGCGATCGGCGGCTCGAACCTCGACATCTACCGCATCCTCGGCGAGCAGGCGCTCGTCGCCGCCGTGATCGGCTTCGCCGTCGGGGCCCTCATCTCCTACGGCGCGCGGCCGCTCATGGCCGGGATCCACCTCAACGTGCTCCTCTCGCCCGGCTTCTCCGCGGCGGTCTTCGTCGGGACCGTGGTGATGTGCCTCGGGGCGGCGCTGTTCAGCTTCCGGCGGGTGGCGGGCATCGACCCCGCGCTCGTCTTCCGGACGTGAGGTCTCCCATGGGCGGAACCGTTCTGTCGGTCGAGGGCGTGACGAAGGTGTTCGAGGAGGGCCGGCAGCGCGTCGAGGTCCTTAAGGGGATCACGATGCGCGTGGAGGCCGGCGAGGTGGTCGCGCTCGAGGGACCGTCGGGCTCCGGGAAGACGACGCTCCTCTCGATCGTCGGCTGCATCCTCACGCCGACCTCGGGCGAGGTCGAGGTCGCCGGCGCGCGGGTGCGGCGGCGCGACGAGGCGTCGCTGCGCGACGTGCGCCGCCGCTCGATCGGCTTCGTGTTCCAGCAGTACAACCTCTTCCCCGCCCTGTCGGCCCTCGAGAACGTGGAGTACTCGCTGAACGTCCGCGGGTTCCGGGGCCGCGAGGCGCACGACGAGGCGGAGCGCGTGCTCGAGCGCGTGGGCCTCGGGGACAGGCGGCACTTCCTGCCGCGAGACCTCTCGGGCGGGCAGAAGCAGCGCGTGGCGATCGCGCGCGCCCTCGCCGGGCGGCCGCCGGTGGTGCTGGCGGACGAGCCGACCGCGAACCTCGACCGCGCGACGGGAGCGCAGGTCCTCGATCTCTTCCAGGAGCTCGCCAAGTCCGAAGGCCGGGGGCTCCTCGTGGTGACGCACGACCCCAAGGTGCGGCGGATCGCCGACCGCGTGGTGGGGATCGAGGACGGCCGCCTCGTGGAGCCACGGGCGGCGGCGGCGTGACGGGACGAAGGCGTGGCAGCGGGGCGAAGGAAGGGTACGACACGATGACCAAGCGGACGACTCTCTTCTGGCGCTCGCGGGAACGGCTCTCGCCGCGGCGACGCTCTCGCGGGCCCGACGGCGATGCAGGCGCGCGGGGCGGCGGGTCGGTGGCCGCCGTCGCCCGGCCGGCGCGCGCCGGCGCCGAGGGCGATCGCGGCCGAGGGCCGAGTGGTGGCCTACCCCGGGGCCGAGGTGCAGGTCGGCGCCGAGCGGGCCGGGCGGCTCGTGCGGGTCCTCGTGGAGGAGGGCCAGGCCGTGCGGCGCGGACAGCTCCTCGCCGAGATCGACTCCGACGAGCTGCGGGCGGCCCTCGCCGAGGACCGCGCGCGCGTCAGCGAGGCGGAGGCCGAGACCCGCCTCGCCGAGGCCAACCTGGCGCGGCGCCGGCGGCTGGCGGACGAGCGGATCCTCGCCGCGAGCGACCTCGACGCGGCGAGCCGCGACGTCGAGACGAGCCGCGCCCGCGCCGAGACGGCCCGCGCGGCGGTCGCGCGCGACCTCGCCCTCCTCGCGAAGAGCCGCATCGCCGCCCCGATCGCCGGCACGGTGACGGCCCGCCGGGTCGACGCGGGCCAGATGGTGGAGGCGGGCGCCCACGCCTTCACCGTCGCCGACCTCTCGCGGCTCCGCATCGAGGGAGAGGCGCACGAGGCCGACGCCGGAGCGATCGTCCTCGAGGCGCCCGTGACGATCGAGGCCGACGGCTATCCCGGGCGCTCCTGGAAGGGCCGCGTCGAGGAGATCCCCGACTCGGTCACCCTCCGCCGGCTCAAGCCGCAGGACCCGAGCCGGCCGACGGACGCCCGCGTCCTCGCGGTGAAGGTGGCCTTCGCGGAGCCGCTGCCGCTGAAGCTCGGCACGACGGTGGACCTTCGGATCGCGCGGGCGGCGCGCTGACGTGGCGGACGGAACGAAGCCCCGCGTCGCGACGCCGCCCGGCGGCTTCGGCCGGATCCCTCTCGGGTCGGCCCTGCCCTTTCTCTGGCGCCGCATGCGAGCGAGCGCCCGCCCGCGCCCCGGCGCCGCGCCCCGCGTCCGGTGCGCGCCCGAAGCGCTGCAGGCGAGCCCGGCGCTGACCTGGATCGGCCACGCGACCTTCTACGTGCGCCAGGACGACGTCGCGTTCCTCGTGGACCCCGTCTGGTCGGAGCGCGCGAGCCCGCTGAGGTTCGCGGGGCCGCGTCGCCTCGTCCCTCCCGCGGTCGCGCTCGACGCCCTCCCGCGGGTCGACTTCGCGATCCTGTCGCACGACCACTACGACCACACGGACCTCCCGACCGTCCGCGCGCTCGCCCGCCGCGGGGTGCCGTTCGTCACGCCGCGCGGCGTCGGCGAGCTCGTGCGCGGGGTCGGCGGGCGCGTCGCGGCGGAGCTGTCCTGGTGGGAGGAGGCCGTGGTGGCCGGCGCGACGGTGACCTGCGTCCCCGCGCGTCACTTCTCCGGCCGCTCGCTGACCGACCGGAACCGCCGGCTGTGGGCCGGGTTCGTCGTCCGCACGAGCTCCCGGCGGTTCTACCACGCGGGCGACACCGCGCTCTTCGACGGCTTCGCCGAGATCGGCCGGCGGCTGGCGCCGATCGACGTCGCGTGCCTCCCGATCGGCGCGTACCTCCCGCGCGAGATGATGGGCCCCGTCCACCTCGACCCGGACGAGGCGGTCGAGGCGGCCCTCGCGGTCGGCGGGCGCCGCACCGTCGGCATGCACTTCGGGACCTTCGACCTCGCGGACGAGCCACTCGACGAGCCGCCGGCCCGCTTCCTCGCCGCCGCGCGGCGACGGGGCCTGGCCGGCGCGCGCGTGCTCGCGGTCGGCGAGACCGCGTCCTTCTGACGGCCGCCGCCACGAGTGACGCAGGGCGTCAGCGAGCTGACGCAGTGCGTGCCATGGCTTCGTTCGCCTTGCCTCTTTCGCCCCTCTCGCCCGCTTTACACTGACCCCCGGTTGCACACGCCTCGCACGAATCGGCACAATCCACGCCGTTCGTGATCTACGATCCGTGCTGCGCACCAGGAGGACTCATGAGAGGTAGAGGACGGTCGATCCGGCTGCTCGCGGCGGCGCTCACGTTCGCGGTCGCGGCTCTCCCGGCGCCGGTGTTCGCGTCGGGCTTCCAGCTCGTCGAGCAGAACGCCAGCGGCCTCGGCAACGCATTCGCGGGCCAGGCCGCCGGCGTCAAGAACGCCAGCGCCATCTACTACAACCCGGCCGCCCTCACCCGCGTCGGCGGCTGGAACTTCGTCGCGTCGGTCGAACCGATCGGCGTCAGCACCACCTTCACGGACACCGCCTCGAGCGTCCCCTCGGCCGGCGCGTTCAAGTTCCCGGTTCCGCTCGGCACCGAGGGCGGCGACGCGGGCAAGTGGATCCCGGTTCCGAACGGCTACCTCTCCGGCCAGGTGTCCGAGCGGGTGTGGATCGGAGTGGGGGTGAATGCTCCGTTCGGCCTCGAGACCAACTGGCCCACCGACTGGATGGGACGCTTCCACGCCACGAAGTCGAAGGTCCAGGCGATCAACGTCAACCCCACGATCGCGATCAAGGTGAGCGACGTCCTCTCGATCGGCGGCGGCGCGAGCTGGCAGCACCTGAAGGCCGACTTCAACCAGAGCGTCGCGTACGGCTCGCTCTCCTACGTGGGGACCGCGCAGGCGGTGGCGGGCTACCCGGCGGCCGTCCAGGCGGCGGCCCTCGGCGCCGTCGTCGCCCAGCTCGGCCCGCAGGGTCGCGCTCTCGAGGGCCAGGGCCTCATCGCCGGCGACTCGAACGCGTGGGGCTGGAACGCGGGCGCCCTCCTGCAGCTCGGCGAGCAGGCGCACGTCGGCGTCAGCTACCGCTCGAAGGTCCAGCACGACATCACCGGTACGGTGACCTTCGACGGCGCGCCGACCTTCAGCCTCCCCGGCGCGCTCGCGCCGATCGGGACGGGCCTCAACGCCAAGTTCGCGAGCGGCGACGTCAAGACGAGCATCCAGCTGCCCGACACCCTGTCGGTGGCCGCCGCCTGGGAGGGCGAGAAGGTCGAGGTCCTCGCCGACTGGACGCGCACCGGGTGGAAGACGATCGAGTCGCTCGACATCGTCCGGGCCGACGACAGCGCGCTCAGCTCCGTGCCGCTCCAGTTCGCCGACACGTGGCGGGCCGGGCTCGGCGTGAACGTCAAGGTGAGCGACGCCTTCACCGTCCGCCTCGGGACCGCCTACGACAAGGCGCCCGTCCAGGACGAGTACCGCACGCCGCGGCTCCCCGACAACAACCGCGTCTGGGCCGCCGGCGGCTTCCAGTGGACGATCAGCAAGAAGGCGATCGTCGACGTCGGCTACGCGCACATCTTCGTGAAGGACGCGCCGAGCGACCTGCCGAACCAGGAGACCCCGACCTCCACGCCGGTCGGGGCGCTCGTCGGCACCTACAACGCCAAGGTCGACATCCTCGGCGCGCAGATCAGCCTCCACTTCTAGGCTGACGCGCCGCGTCAACGGCGCGCGTCCCGTTCCGGCGGGGCGCGCGCCGTTTCCTTTTTGACTCGCGGCCGGGCGTCGGCCAGACTCCCGGGCCATGCCCGCCGAGAGCCGTCCGCCGGCCGTGTCGAGCGAGGGCCTCGTCCGGGGCATCGGCCTCGCCGGGCTGACCGCGAGCGTCGTCAACAGCACGATCGGCGCGGGCATCTTCGTCCTGCCGGCCGCGGTGGCCGGGCGCATCGGCGCCGCGGCGCCGCTCGCGTTCCTCCTGTGCTTCCTGACGATGGCGCTCGTCGTCCTCTGCTTCGCCCTCGCCGGCAGCCGCGTCTCGCGAAGCGGCGGGACCTACGGCTACGTCGGGGAGGCGTTCGGCCGCTTCCCCGGCTTCCTCGCCGGCGTCCTCTACTGGCTCTCCGACGCCCTCGCCAACGCGGGCGTCGCGGCGGCCCTCGCCGCCTCGGCCGGCGTCCTCGTGCCGGCCTTCCGCGGGGGGCCGGCCCGCGCGGCCCTCATCGTCGCCGTCTTCGGCACGCTCGCCCTCGTGAACGTGCGCGGCGTGACGGCGGGCATCACGCTCGTGCAGGCGATGACGGCGGCGAAGCTCCTGCCCCTCGCCCTTCTCGTCGCGGCCGGGCTCCTCGCGGTGTCGCCCGCGAACCTCGCCTGGCCCGGGCTCCCGACCGCCGGGACCCTCGGCGGCACCGTCCTCCTCCTCATCTTCGCGTTCGTGGGCGTCGAGGTCGCGCTCTCGCCGAGCGGCGAGGTGCGCGACCCCGCCCGCACGGTGCCGCGCGCGGTCCTCCTCGCCCTCGTCCTGACGACCCTTCTCTACGCGGCGCTGCAGCTCGTGGCCCAGGGCGTCCTCGGCGCGGGGCTCGCCGCCTTCCCCGACGCCCCGCTCGCCGCCGTCGCGGCTCGCCTCTTCGGCCGCGCCGGCGAGGCGCTGCTGATCGTCGGCGCCTCCGTCTCCATGTTCGGCTACCTGACCGGCAGCATCCTCGGCACGCCGCGGATCCTCTTCGCGTTCGGCCGCGACGGGATCCTGCCGGCCGCCTTCGGCTCGGTCCACCCGCGCTTCCGCACGCCCTGGATCGCGATCGGCGCCCACACCGCCTTCGTCGCGACCCTCGCGATCGCCGGGCGGTTCGAGCGGCTCGCCCTGATGTCGAACGTGGCGGTGCTCTCGCTCTACTTCCTCTGCGCGGTCGCCGCGTTCCGCCTGGTCGCGGCCGACGTGCGGCGCGAGGGCGAGCCGTTCCGGATTCCCGGAGAGCGGGTGGTGCCGGTGCTCGCCTGCGTGGCGATCGCGTGGGTCCTGTCGAGCGCGACGGCCGAGGAGGTTCAGGTCACGGCCGCGGTCGTGGCCGCGGCCTCGGCGCTCTACGGCCTGCGGACGCTGCGCCGGCGCGAGACCTGAGACGCTCGCGGCCGGCGGCGCGGGGGGCGCGCCGGGCGACGACGCCCGCCGCGGTCAGGCCGTCACCGGCTCCTGCCGCTCGACCTTCGCCGGGTCGAGCGTGATGCCGAAGCCCGGCCGGTCCGTCAGCAGGATCTCGTCCTTCTCGAGAACGAGCGGCTCCTTCTCGAAGTGGCTGTGGTACCAGGGGTGGTCGGCGAGGGCCATCTTCACGAGCAGGAGCTCGCCCATCGGGCACGTGGCGGGAGACTGGCTCGCGATCACGTGGAGCGCGGCGTGGAGCGAGTGCCCGTGCGGGACGAGCTCCGCGTCGTGGGCCGAGGCGATCGCGGCGATCCTCGCGAGCTCGCTCGTGCCGCCGCACCACTCCGGGTCGGCCTGCACCACGTGGAGCGCGCGGGCCTCGAGGTAGCGCTCGACCTCCCACCGGCCGTAGAAGTGCTCGCCCGAGGCGACGGGAATCGTGGTCGCCGCGCGCAGGGCCGCGAAGCTCTCCATGCGGTCGGGCGGGAACGCCTCCTCGATCCACCGCGGCGAGAAGCGCTCGGCCTCCCGCGCCCACGCGAGGGCGTAGGGCAGGTCCCAGGCCATGAAGGCGTCGAACATCAGGTCGGTCTCGTCGCCGGCCGCCTCGCGCAGCCGGCGCACGAGGGCGACGTTCTCGAGGAGGCCGCGCCGGCCCGCGGCCGGCCCGTTCGCGAAGAACCACTTCTGCGCACGGAAGCCGCGGGCGCGCAGCTCCCGGGCCTTCTCCTCGACGCGGCCCGGCTCGAGCGAGAAGCCGAGGCAGCTCGCGTAGACCGGCACCCGCGAGCGGCCGCCGCCGAGGAGACGGAAGACCGGCAGGCCGAGCAGCCGGCCGCGGAGGTCCCAGAGCACGTTGTCGGCCGCGCTGATCGCCATCATGTAGTGGCTCGCGCGCGCGTGGCGGTTCTGCCGGTGCATCCGGTCCCACAGCTCCTCGACCGCCATCGCGTCGCGGCCGGCGAGGAAGGGCCGCAGGTCGCGCAGGAGGACCGGCACCGACTCCTGGTCGATCGGACCGTAGAGCCCCTCGGCGCCTCCCTTCGTCCGCGCCCGGAGGTAGAGCGCCGACACGGCCGTCTCCTTCGCCGGCGCGTCCGCCGGCTCGTGGTACCCGGCGCCCGGGCCCCAGACCTGCGACGGGTTCGCCTGGAACTGCTGGTGGGCCCCGCGCACCATCCGGCGGCCCGACACGCGCACCACCTCGAGGGAGTCGAGGCGACGGTCCGCCTCGGCCGGCGCCTCGGCGCCGAACGCCGCCTGCCACGGCAGGGCGCCGAGAGCCAGGCCCCGCAGGATCCGCCGTCGTTCGAGGTCCATGTCGCTCCCCTTCCGGTGCGCAATGGTGCGACGAACCGGCGCGGCGCGCCACGGCCTCCGCGCGCGGCTCAGTCGCCGAGGCGGAAGGTCGCCTTCACCTCGAAGACGTTCGTCGCCGGCGAGCCGAGCAGCTTGTCGAGGCTGCGGCCGACGTCCGCGTCCTGGGGATCCTCCGAGTTCTCCCGCGCCTGCGTCCACACGGCGTAGAGGGCCGAGCCGGGGCGCCACTCCCAGCGCAGCACGGTGTTCACCCGCAGCGACTTGAAGCTGAAGTCGGGGTCGGCGAACGCGACGGACGTCCCTCCCGTGCCCGGGGTGGCGACGTACTCGCCCGTCGCCGGGTTCTGCTGGATCTCGTCCGGGCCGTACACGACGAAGTCGAAGCTCCGCGCGCGGGCGAGCTCCTTGAAGCCCGAGTAGTCGGCCCGCGAGAGCAGCGGCTGCGCGTACATCTGCAGCGACAGCCGCGGCGAGAAGATCCACGACAGGCGGAGCGCGAGGGCGAGCTCGCGCTGGTCGAAGCCGGCGAAGACGTAGTGTCCGCCGAGGTCCGCGGCGAGCGCGGCGTCCGCCTGTGCGGCGACCCACTGCGCCACGCGGTGGGCCTGCATCACGGAGGGGCCCACCGACAGCGACATCGCGGAGCTCGGCCGCATCTCGAGGGCGGCCGCCGTCTCCCACTGCCACGAGCCCCACTCGTTGCGGAAGAGGTAGGCGTGGGCGCGCCCGACGACGGGCTTGCGGCCGTCGGTGCCGCCCCACAGGCCGCCGTTCCAGGACCGCGCCGTGGCCATCGACGGCCCGCCGCGCGTCTGCCGGTCGTCGAGCCCGCGCCAGCGGTACGAGCCGTCCAGGCCGAGGTCCCAGTAGTTGCGCAGGCGGAGCCGGGCGCCGAGGCTCACGGCGTCGGCCTGCTTGTCGCCGTCGAAGTTCCACGAGTACGACTTCGCCACGGTCAGCGCCCGGAAGCGGGTGAAGCCGTCCGGCTCCGGCTGCTGCAGCTGAACCGCGACGTGCCCGCCCCAGCGGTCGCTGCGGGGGTTGAAGCCGAGGTCGTTCGAGTCGAAGCCCGGGCTCGTCGCCCAGGTCGAGGCGTTCACGCGGACGGTGCCCGACTGGCGGTTCACGTCGACGCTGCCCGTCCAGCCGCCGAGCGACGTGCGCTCCGGGTCGAGCACGGCGCTCTGGCGGTCGGGCCGCTGGAAGTAGCGCGCGGACGAGAGCTGGAGCGCCTCGATCGCCTCCCGGCTTCCCCCGACCCGGCTCGCGGCCACCCGGCCGGCCACGACCCAGTCGCGCTCCCCGTCGAGATAGACGTAGCCGTCGAGGCCGGCGATCGTGGCCGACCGCGCGAGGGCCGCGGCGAGGGCGTCGTCCTCCACGTCGCGCGCGACCGAGGTGAGGAGCCCGCCGAAGCCGGCGCGCCCGCGGTCGCGGAAGGCGCGGGCGACGAAGTAGTTCGTGAGCGGCTCGACGTCGCGGCGGCCGCGGTCGCCGCCGTCCTGCCACGCCGCTTCCTCCCGGCCGGTGAGGGCCTCGAGGACACCCACGCTCCAGCCGTCGGCGGTCTTGCCGGTCAGCTTGGCCGCGCCGAGGATGGTGGTCGTCCGCGGCGCGTCGACCCAGGGCGCGTCGACCGAGCCCTGCGGCGCGCGGCCGATGCGGCGCGTGTAGAAGAGGTCCGGCTCGCTGCGGTTGTAGTAGTAGTAGTTGTTCGGCCCGTTGCGCCCGAAGCTGTCGAAGATCTGGGCCCCCTCGACGAAGAACGGCCTCCTTTCGGGAAAGAAGGTCTCGAAGTCGGAGAGGTTCACGACCGCGGGGTCGACCTCGACCTGGCCGAAGTCGGGGTTCACGGTCGCGTCGAGGGCGAAGCCGGCGCCGATCTTGCGGCGCAGGTCGAGCCCCGCGCTGCCGCCCCAGGCGGTCCCGTCGTGGAACGGGTCGGCCGGGTCGCGTGGCGCGCTCTCGGCGCTGCCCGCGGCGTAGGGCACGAGGACGAGCGGCGTCCGCGGCTCGACGCCGCGGAGCCCCGTGAGGGTCGCCATGCGCGAGGCGAGCCCGCTCTCGCGCTTCGAGACGAGGGCGAGCCAGTCGCTCTCGTTCTTGCGCGCGATGAAGCGCAGCGCGTTGACGCCCCACGTCTGGTGGTCGCCCCTCATGAAGCGCAGCTCGGAGAACGGGATGCGCATCTCGACCGTCCACCCCTCGCCGTCGACGGTGACGGCGGAGTCCCACACGGCGTCCCACGACTCGTCCGTCCAGGTGTCGTTGAAGATGACCTGGTCGCGCTGCACGCCGGCCGCCGTGACCTCGAACCGGACGCCGGTCAGGCGGTCGCGCCGAGGGTCGAGGAGGATCGCGAAGCGGTCGGCGTCGGAGGCGTCGTCGCGCCGCGACAGCCGGCGGCCGACGAGGTCCGCCTCGCGGTCGAACAGCCGCGCCCCCACGTAGAGCGCCCCGTCGTCGTAGAGGAGGCGGAGCTCGGTTTTCTCGCTGGCCGGCTGGCCCTCGTCCGGGTCGCGCTGCAGGAAGCGGGTGTACGGCGGGGCCGCCCGCCACGCGGCCTCGTCGAGCCGGCCGTCGATCGCGACCGGGCCCGTCGCCCGGGTCACCTCCACCTCGGGGAGAGGCGTCGGCTCCGGCCGCGGCGAGGGCGCGCCGCTCGCGCCTCCCGCGGGAAGGAAGAAGAGGAGGGCGAGCGCGAGCCGGCGAGCGTCCATCGGAGCGACTAGATTAGCAGACCCCCGCGGGCCGCTGGTTCAATGGCGTGAACGGCGCCGCCCGCCGCCCGGGCGCCGGCCCCGATTCGGGAACCGCCCCCGCGAGCCGCGCGTAGTAGCAGGCGTACGAATCGGACTCGAAAGGGCTGCCGGGCTCGGCGGCGAGGGGCTTTTCCATGGCGAAGTCGAACGGGAAGCGTGTGCGCCGTTGGATCTGGATCGCGGTGCTCGGCGTGGCGATCGCCGGGGGGCTCGCCGCGTTCCGGCCGAAGGGCAAGCCCGCCGAGGAGGCGGGCGGCGTCAAGACGGCGAAGGCGGAGGTCGGCGACGTCCAGGTCCGCGTCACCGAGGTGGGCTCGGTCGAGCCGCTCGTGAAGGTCGACGTGAAGTCGGTCCTCTCGGGCAAGGTCGTCGAGCTCCTCGTGCGCGAGGGCGACCAGGTGAAGCGCGGCCAGGTGCTCGCGCGCGTCGAGCCCGACGTCAACCAGGCCCGCGACCTCGCGCAGGTGAAGAACGCGGTCCACGAGACCGAGATCGCGCTCTCCGAGGCGAAGGCCACGCACGAGCGGAACCAGGGCCTCCTCGGGCAGGGCCTCCTCTCCGCCCAGGCCGGCCTGGAGAGCGAGACGCGCTACCGCCAGGCGAAGGCCCTCTACGACGCGGCGATGGACAAGTACCGCATCGTGCAGGAGAGCGGCGTCCCGATCACGGTGGCCGAGGCGGGGATCACGCAGCGGCTGAACGTGACCTCGCCCATGGACGGCGTCGTCATCCGCCGGCCGGTCGAGCTCGGCGACACCGTGATGTCCGGCGTGTCCTCCTTCAACGCCGGCACGGTGCTCATGACCGTGGCCGACGTCGACACGATGATCATCAAGGCGGGGATCAACGAGGTCGACATCGGTAAGGTGCGCCTCGACCAGCCGGTCAAGGTGTCGCTCGACGCCTACCCGAAGGTGAAGTTCGCCGGCGCGATCCGCCGCATCTCCCCCGCCGCCCGCCTCGAGGAGAAGGTGCAAGGTCTTCGACGTCGAGATCGCGATCGACCGGCAGGGCGCGGAGCTGCGCACCGGGATGACCGCGAACGTCGACATCGTGGGCGAGAAGCGCGCGAAGGTCCTCACCGTCCCCGTCGAGGCCATCTTCAAGAAGGACGAGACCGAGGTCGTGTACGTGAAGAAGCCCGAGGAGCCGAAGAAGAAGGCGGAGTCCTCGGGCTTCATCTCGAGCGTGCTCGCGGCGGGCAAGAAGGACGCTCCCGCGGCGAAGCTCGAGGCGAAGGACGCCTGGAAGGAGAAGTTCGAGGCCCGCGAGATCGAGACCGGCCTCGCCAGCGTCGACAAGGTCGAGGTCGTGAAGGGCCTCGCCGCCGGCGCCGAGGTCGCGGTCGAGGACCCGACTCGGCCGAAGGAGAAGAAGGGCAATGAGTAGCGACGCGATGGCCGCCTTCGCCCCCGCGGCGGCGGCGCGCCCGGTCGCGATCGCCGCCTCCGGCTCCCTGATCGCGATGCAGGGCGTCACCAAGACCTACGACGCCGGCGAGCTCGCGGTCCAGGCCCTCCGCGGCATCGACCTCGAGATCGAGAAGGGCCAGATGGTCGCGATCATCGGGCCCTCGGGCTCGGGCAAGTCGACGCTCATGCACATCCTCGGCTGCCTCGACGCGCCGACCGACGGCACCTACCGCCTCGAGGGGAAGGACGTCTCGAAGCTGTCGAGCTTCCAGCTCGCCGCGGTGCGGAACCAGAAGGTCGGCTTCGTGTTCCAGACCTTCAACCTGCTCCCGAAGGCCTCGCTCCAGAGGAACGTCGAGCTGCCGCTCCTCTACGCCGGGGTGACGGGGGAGGAGCGCGGGGAGCGCGCGCGCGCCGCCCTCCGGAAGGTCGGCCTCGCCGACCGGGCGAAGCACCGCCCCTCCGAGCTTTCCGGCGGCCAGCGCCAGCGCGCGGCCATCGCCCGCGCCATCGTGAACGAGCCGTCGCTCATCCTCGCCGACGAGCCGACCGGCAACCTCGACACGAGGACGGGGCTCGAGATCCTCGAGATCTTCGACGCGATGCACGCGAAAGGAGAGACGATCGTGATCGTCACCCACGACCCGCGCATCGCCGAGCGCTGCGGGCGGGTCATCCAGATCGTCGACGGCCGCATCGAGAGCGACCAGAGCTAGTCCATGGCCCGCGCCCGCGCGATCCGCCGCTACCTGATGTCCCTGTGGGACTCGGTGAAGGACGGCATCGTCGACATCAACACCCACCGCAGCCGGAGCCTGCTCCAGATGGTGGGCATCGTGCTCGGCGTCGGCTCCGTCGTGGCGACCTTCGGCCTCATCGACGGGGGCCGCCGCAAGGGCCAGGAGTTCTGGGACGAGACGGGCGGCATCCGCAAGATGTTCATCCGCGAGCTCGACGCGCGCGAGATGAAGCAGAACGCCCAGGAGAAGAAGTCGAAGGGCCTCACCTACGACGACGCGCTCGCCCTCCGCCGCGAGGCGACGACACTCGAGCTCGTCGAGCCGACCATGGTCCGGAACGAGATCGTGAAGGCTCCCGGCTACGAGAAGCGGCTGGACGTCTCGGGGGCCACCCCGAGCTACCGGCCGATGTACGACTTCCACCCCGCGGAGGGCCGCTTCATCACCGCGGACGACCTCGACCGCTCGTCGAAGGTCGTCGTCCTCGGCTCCACCCGCCGGGAGCAGATCTTCGGCGGCCGCCCCGCGGTGGGCCAGGTGATCAACGTCGGCGGCGACCGCTACACCGTCGTCGGTGTCATGCAGAAGAAGGAGTTCTACTGGAACTCCGCGAACCGCAACGCCCTCGAGTGGATGAACGAGATGGTGTTCGTGCCGGTGACCTCGGTCATCACCCGGATGGCCGGCGACCGGCAGAACCAGAAGGTCGCCTACATCAACGTCCAGGTCCGCGACGTGAAGGAGATGGCGAAGGCCACCGACGAGGTGAAGGCGATCCTGCGCCGCGCCCACGGCGGGGTCGAGGACTTCCAGGTCTTCAACCGCGCCGCGTTCATGGCGCAGCAGGAGCAGCAGGGCCGCATCTACGACATCACGTTCCTGACCTGCGGGACGATCTCGCTCCTCGTCGGCGGCATCGTGATCATGAACATCCTGCTCGCGTCGTTCAACGAGCGGGTCCGCGAGGTCGGCACCCGCAAGGCCCTCGGCGCGACCGGGCTCAACATCATGGCCCAGTTCCTCGTCGAGAGCGTCGTGGTGACGGTCATGGGCGGCCTCCTCGGCCTCGGCCTCGGCGTCGGGTTCACGAAGGCGATGAGCGAGCTCATCCAGCAGCCCGTCGTCATGACGCCGCAGATCATGCTCCTCGGGCTCGGCTTCGCCGTCTCGATCGGGATCTTCTTCGGCTTCTACCCCGCCGTGCGTGCGGCGCGGCTCAACCCCATCGAAGCCCTGAGGTACGAGTAACGTGTACGTCACCGAGGCCGTCCGCACGTCGCTCGCCGAGATCCTGAGCCACAAGCTGCGCTCGGCGCTCACCCTCGTCGGCATCGTCCTCGGAACGACCGCCCTGGTCGTGATGGTGTCGGTCATCGGAGGGCTCGCGGTCTCCGTGAAGGAGGGCCTCTCCGACCTCGGCTTCGACGGCGTCATCTTCGTCGTCCCGCAGCAGACGCAGGACCGGATCGAGAAGAAGAAGGAGGGCTACTCGCGGGGGCTCCGGAGCGCGGACGGCCTCGTGATCGACGGCGGGCGCGAGGTGATCCGCACGGCGGCGCCCGTGCTCGGCCTCGGCAACGAGACCGCGCGCGTCAACGGCCGGACGCTGAAGGCCTACGTCGAGGGCGTGACGCCCGACTGGGGGAGGATCAGGAACCGCGTCCCGGCGAGGGGCCGCTACCTCGTCGAGCAGGACGTCGAGACGATGGCCGCGGTCGCTCTCCTCGGAGAGAAGATCGCGAAGGACGTGTTCGGCGAGGAGGAGCCCCTCGGGCGCGAGATCGCGATCCGCGGGGTGCGGTTCCGGATCGTCGGGGTCCTGAAGCACTTCGGCAACAACCAGGTCGGCGACGACGAGATGGAGCGGGACAACTCGAAGGTCTACATCCCGATCACGACGGCCCAGAAGTACTTCGCGGGCACGGACGCCGTGCACGCGTGGGCGTTCCAGGCCGACCCCGAGCGGCTCGACGACGCGAAGAAGGAGGCCGAGGCGCTCGTCCGCCGGAGCCACCGCGGGATCTCGGACTTCAAGGTCGAGAACATCGGCCAGGAGATCCTCCGCGTGCGCAAGGAAGTCGACAAGCTGATCGTGAACTGGAACATCGTGCTCGCGTCGATCGCCGGCATCTCGCTCCTCGTCGGCGGGATCGGGATCTTCTCGGTGATGCAGATCTCGATCAGCGAGAGGACGTACGAGATCGGCCTCCGCAAGTCGATGGGCGCGACCGACCCCGAGATCTTCGGCCAGTTCCTGATCGAGTCGGTGTCGCTCTCGCTCGTCGGCGCGTTCCTCGGCACCGCCCTCGGCTACGGGATCACGCTCCTCGCCGGCCAGTCGTTCGAGAGCGGGTTGTCCGTGTCGCCCCTCGCTCTCGTGCTGGCCGCCGGCTTCGCGATCGGCATCGGCCTCGGAGCGGGCGTCTACCCCGCCCTGCGCGCCTCCCGCCTGCACCCGGTCGAGGCCATCCGCGGCGCGTAGCCCGCCTCGCCGGGGGCGGCGGCCCGGCGTGCTACCATCCCTGCCCTGCCCCGCAGCGCATCACGTCGCCGGGCGCGTGCTTCATGAGCCAACGGCGCATCGGCAAGTACGAGGTCCAGGGCGAGCTGGGCCGCGGAACCATGGGCGAGGTGTACCGCGCCTTCGACCCCGTCCTGCAGCGGGTCGTCGCCCTCAAGACGATGGTGATGCCCCTCAACGAGGGCGACGACGTCCTCGAGCGCTTCCGCCGCGAGGCGCACGCGGCGGCCCGGCTCAGCCACCCGAACATCGTGACGGTCTACGACTTCGGCAAGGAGGGCCCGCTCCTCTTCATGGCGATGGAGCTCCTGAAGGGCACGGACCTCCGCGACGCCCTCGACGGCGGAGAGCTCCGGACCCTCGCCGAGCGCCTCGACGTGATGGACGGCGTCCTCGCCGCGCTCGAGTACGCCCACGCGGAGGGCGTCGTCCACCGCGACATCAAGCCGGCGAACATCCACCTCGGGCCCAAGCCGGCGACGATCCACGTCGGCCTCGGGCGGCACGTGAAGATCATGGACTTCGGCCTCGCCCGGGTCGGCACCTCCGAGATGACCCAGGAGGGCATCGTCCTCGGGACCCCGAACTACATGTCGCCCGAGCAGGCCCTCGGCGACCGGGTGGACGGGCGCACCGACCTGTTCTCGGCCGGGGCCGTCCTCTACGAGCTGCTGACCGGCCACAAGCCTTTCGAGGCGGAGTCGACGCCGAGCGTCCTCTTCCAGGTGGTCCACAAGGAGGCCCCGCCGGTCACCCAGTGGGCGCCCGACGCGCCGGAGGCCGTCGTCGCCGTCGTCCGCAAAGCCCTCCAGAAGGACCGCGAGCAGCGCTTCCAGAGCGCGGGCGAGATGCGGGCGGCGATCGCCGAGGCGCGCCGGGCCGCCGCCGCTCCCGCCCGCCCGGCCGCGCCGCCGCTGCCCGCGCCGCGGCCCGCTCCGCCCGCCACCCGGCTCACGCCGCCCCCGCTGCCGCCGCACGCCCGCAACCCCGACGGCTCCATGCCGCCGATCGTGCGGCGGTCGGGCCCGCCGCCGGTCGTCGGGCCGCCCTCGTCGTCGCAGATCCTGCCGCCTCCGTCCGCGGCGCCGCCCGCCTTGCCGCCGGCGGCTCCGCCGACCAGGAAGGGTCGCACGCTCGCGCCGGTCCTCGCGATCGGCGCTCTCGCCGCCGTGGCGATCCCCGCCGCTCTCCTCTTCTGGGTCGCCCGCCCCGTCGCCAAGCCTCCCGCGCCGGCCCCCGTGGCCACGGCGAGCGGCAGCGCCCGCGTCGACGCGCTGACCGAGGCGCTCGTGGCCACCCAGCTCCAGCTCGCGCGCCGCGAGCTCGACGACAAGAACTACGCGGCGGCCGCGCGGCAGGCCGAGAACGCGCTCGGCCTCGCGCCGGGCCACGCGGAGGCCACGCGCGTGCTGCAGGAGGCACAGGCGCGGGCGCGCGAGCTCGAGGACGCCGTCGCGGCCGCCCGCGAGCTCGCCGCCAAGGGCGACTTCGAGGCCGCCTCGCAGCAGCTCGCGCAGGTGCTGGAGCTCGACCCGCGGCACCCGGCGGCGGTCGAGCTCTCGGCGCGCCTCAACAGCCTGTTCCGCACGCGGGCCGCGAACGCCGCCGAGTCGATGCGGCAGGCCCGCGCCCAGGCGGCCGCGGCCGGGGCGACCCAGCAGGCCGACTACCAGGCGGCGGCCGATCGCGCGGGGGCGGCCGATGCCCTTCTCCGCCGCAACGAGTTCGCCCAGGCGACGCGCGCCTACCTCGAGGCGCGCGACGGGTTCGACCGCGCGGCGCGCGCCGTGGCCCGGCCGACCCCGGCGCGCCGCCGGCGGCCGCCCCCACGACCGCGCCCGCGCCGACGCCCGCGCCGGAGCGCCCGCGGGAGTCCGCCGAGCCGCCGCGGCCGGCGCCCACCCACACGCCGGCGGCGGAGACGGCCCGCGAGTTCACCACGGAGACGACGGCCGTCGCGGCCGCGCCGGGCAGCACGCCGTCGGGCTTCGAGGCCGGCGACGTCGCGGCCAAGCGGGCGCCCGAGTTCTCCGGGAAGCTCCTCTTCCAGGTCGTCCCGCCGGCGGTGCGCGCGGGCGACCCGTTCGTGGTGCGGCTGCGCCTCGTCAACGAAGGCCGCCGCGCGGTCCGCCTGCGCGCGCTCGAGGTGGTCGTGGTCGTCGACGGCCGCCGGGCCCGCGTCGACGCGAAGCTGCTCGCGAAGAGCGTCGAGGAGCAGCGCGAGGCGATCGTGGCCGAGTACTCCGGCCGGTGGCGCGAGGTCGGTCCGTGGGCGCTCGAGGCCGTGCTGACGACGGACCGCGGCGAGAAGGTCGCCAACCGCCTGCGGTCGAACCCGTGAGGAGGCCGTCATGACGCTCCAGGTGTCCGAGCGCGGCCGGGCGATGCCCGCCTCGCCGATCCGCCGGCTGATGCCGCTGGCCGACGCCGCGCGCGCGCGCGGCGTGCGCGTGCTGCACCTCAACATCGGCCAGCCCGACCTCGAGACGCCCGCCCCGATGCGCCGTCGCCTCGAAACCGCGCCGAGCGTATTCGCGTACTCCCCGTCCGGCGGGACGGCCGAGTGCGTGGCGACCCTGCGGGAGTACTACGCCCGCCTCGGGCATGCGCTCGGCGACGGCGAGATCCTGGCCACGACGGGAGGCAGCGAGGCGATCCTCTTCGCGTTCATGGCGTGCGCCAACCCGGGCGACGAGGCCCTGCTCGTCGAGCCCTTCTACACGAACTACAGCGCGTTCGCGGCGATGGCCGGCCTGCGCCTCGTGCCGATCCGCGCCCGCGCCGAGGACGGCTTCCACCTGCCGCCCCGCGCCGAGTGGGAGAAGGCCCTCACGCCGCGGACGAAGCTCGTCCTCCTGTGCAACCCCAACAACCCGACGGGGACGGTCTACACGCGCGAGGAGGTCGAGGCGGTCGCCGCGTTCTGCCGCGAGCACTCGCTCTTCCTCGTCGCCGACGAGGTCTACCGCGAGCTCGTCTACGACGGGCGGCGGGCGACGAGCGTCCTCTCCGTGCGCGGCTGCGAGGAGATGGCGGTCGTGGTCGACAGCCTCTCGAAGCGCTACAGCGCCTGCGGGATCCGGCTCGGCTGCCTCGTCACCCGCAACCGCGACGTCTACGGCGCGGCCCTGCGGATGGCCCAGGGCCGGCTCTCGCCGCCCGGCCTCGCCCAGCTCGTGGCCCAGGGCGCGAACGACCTCGGCCCGGACTACGTCGCGACGATGGTGGCGGAGTACCAGGCCCGCCGCGACGTCCTCTTCGACGGCCTCTCGCGGATCCCCGGCGTCTTCCTCCGCAAGCCCGAGGGCGCCTTCTACTTCGTGGCCCGCCTGCCGGTCGACGACGGCGACGCCTTCGCGTCGTGGCTCCTCGAGGAGTTCTCGCTCGACGGCCAGACGGTCATGGTCGCCCCGGCCGCGGGCTTCTACGCGACGCCGGGCCTCGGGAAGGACGAGGTCCGCATCGCGTACGTCCTGCGGCGCGAGGACCTCGAGGCGGCGGTGCGCGTGCTCGAGCGCGCGATCCCGGAGTACCAGGCGGCGCGCCTGGCCGGGGCGCGGGCCCGCGCCTGAAGCCGAGCGCGACGCCTCCCCGCCGGCCGTCGCCGGGCCGGCCGAACCCCGGCCGGCCGGCCCGCGGCCCCGTCACCGGGGCGCTGCGCCTCCTCGTGTGGGGGTTCGTGCCCCTGGCCGCGGCGGCGGCCGCCGCCGCGCTCGTCGAGCGCGCGTCCGAGGGCAGCCTCGAGCGCGCCCGCGAGCGCCTGCTCGCCGGGCGCACGCGCGAGGCGAGCGCCGCCCTCGCGAGGGTCCGCTGGCCGGGTCTCTCGGCGCGGGCCGCGGCTGCCCGCGCCGTCGTGGCCGCGTTCGGGGGAGCCTCGACGCCCGCGCGCGTGGGCGCGGACGAGCTGCGGGCCCTCGCTCCCGAGGCCGTCCTCACCGCGGCGCTCGACCGGGGCGACACGGCAGCCGCCGCGCGGCTCGCCGCGCTCCTCGGCGAGGCGGGCGAGCCGGTCGCCCCCGTGTACGCGGCGGCCCTCGCCTTCGACCGCGGCGACGAGGACGAGGCTCGACGCCTGGCCGCGGCCGGCCCGGCGCCGCTCGCGTCGCGCGGGCTCGGCCAGCGGCTCGCGGCCGCGCTCGAGGCCCGCGGCCGCGGCGCGCGCACGCTGCTGTGGGACCGCGACGGGCGGCTCGCCGCCACGATCGACGAGCAGGGGCAGCCCGCGGCGGCGCCGGCCGCCGCCGGCCTCGTCGACGAGCCGCTCGCCCGCCTCGCCGACGGAGCGGACAGCCTCCCCCGCGAGTCCCAGGGCGTGCGGCTCGCCGTCGACATCGACCTCGCGCGGGTCGCGCGCGAGTCGCTCGGGCTGCGCCGCGGCTCGATCGTCCTCCTCGACACGCGCACCGGCGGGCTGCTCGCGGCGGTGACGGATCCCGTCACCGCCGCCGCCGAGCCGCTCGCCGCCTTCGCGCAGCGGCGCGAGCCGGCCTCGATCGCCAAGGTGCTCACGACCGCCGCCGCGTACCGCGCGGGAATCGACGCGGACGCGGAGATCCGCCGGATGACCTGCACCGGCGTCGAGCGCTACGGCGGCCAGCCGCTGTGGTGCGCCTTCCCGGCCGGCCCGCTCGAGGGGGGCCTCGACCAGGCCCTCGCGGTCAGCTGCAACGTCGCGTTCGCGAACCTCGGCCAGCGGATCGGGCGCGAGGCGCTTCTCGCCGAGTACCGCGCATGGGGATTCGATGTCGCGGACCGCGCGCTCCTCGGGGCCGCCGGGCGCGTGCGCGCGGAGCCGCGGGACGCGCGGTCGCTCGCCGACCTCGCGGTCGGCCTCGAGCTCGTCGACGTGACGCCGCTCCACGCCGCGGCCCTCGCCGCCGTCGTCGCCCGCGGGGGCCGCGGTGTCGACGTGCGGCTCGTGGCGGGGGGAACCTCGCCGCTCGCCCTGCGCGACGCGCGGCGGGCGCCGACGGCGGCCGCCGCGGTGATCGAGCCGGCGGTCGCCGCGCGGCTGCGCGAGGCGATGCAGGCGGTCGCCCGCAGCGGCACCGGGGCCGGCCTCGCCCCGGCCGGCTTCCCGATCGCGATGAAGACGGGCACCGCCGCGACCCCTGGCCTCGGCTATCACGTCAACTACGTCGGCTTCGGCCCGCTGCCCGAGCCCACCGTGGCGTTCGCCGTGCGGGTGACGGGCGAGCCCACGTCGCCGGGCGTGAACCAGGACGCGCGCGAGGTCACCCGGCGGCTCCTCGGGGCGCTCGCCGAGCGAGCCGGGCGCCTCGCCGCCGCGCGCTGAGCCTCAGGGCGCGCTGAGCCTCAGGGCGCGGGGAGCACGACGAGGTCCGGGGCGAGCTCGCGGGCCCGCGCGTTGAAGGCGGGCACCTCGGTCCCGACGATCGCCTTCCACTCGGCGAGCCGCGCGTCGAGCTCGCCGCGCATCTGCGCCGCGAGCTCGCGCATCGCCCGGGTCGGCGCCCCCTCGCCCTCGGTCACGCTCGTGTAGAGCGGGGCGAGGCGCGAGTAGAGCTTCGCCCCCCCGCGCATCGCGAGGATGTCGTAGGCCACCTCGGCCTTCGGGTTGTGGAGCTCGCCCTCGAGCGCGTCGCACCGCGCGGCCAGCGAGCGAGCGTCCGCGACGAGAGGAAGGGCGGCGGGCCGCCCCTCGAGGACGCGCGCCCGGGCGCGGAGCTGCTCGCGCACGGCCCGCAGGTCCTCCACCGCCCGGGCGAGCCGCGCGAGATCGTCGCGGAGCCGAAGGGCGAGGGCGAGCTGGGCCTCGAGGTCCGCCGCGGGGGCCACGGAGCGCGGGTCCGGCCTCACCTCCAGGGGCGCCGTCCGCGACTGGCCGCCGACGGTGAGCCTCACCGTGTAGGTCCCCGGCAGGGCGAGCGGGCCCTCCGACGGATCGCCCGCGTCGAGCTTCGCCCGCGGGACGGTCGGCGCGCCCGCGTGCCGCAGGTCCCACGCCGCGCGGCGGAGGCCGCGCTTCTTCGGCAGGGGCTTCGGCTCCTCCTTCTGGAAGTCGGGGTCGCGCTCGTCGGCCTCCGCCTCGGTCCGCGCGCTCGTCAGCCGGCGGACGAGGCCGCCGGCGGCGTCGAGGATCTCGATCGTGACCTCGCCCGGCGTCGGCTCGCGCAGCCAGTAGGAGACGAGCGCGCCGGCCGGCGGGTTCGCTCCCGGCCCCGTCACGTGGTCGCTGATCGGCGCGGCGAGCGCCCACCGCACCGCCGGCCGCGGCGGCAGCAGGAGAAGCGCCTCCCGCGCGGCGGCCGGCGACAGCGCGCGCACGGACGAGAGATCGTCGAGGATCCAGATCGAGCGCCCGTGGGTCCCGACCACGAGGTCGTCGTCCTTGACGACGAGGTCGTGGACGGGAACGGTCGGCAGGTTGAGGCGAAGCTCCGCCCACGTCGCGCCGTCGTCCCGGGAGAAGACGACGCCGCGGTCGGTGCCCGCGTAGAGCATCCCCTTCTGCCGGGGGTCCTCGCGCACCGCGTGGAGCGGGACGTCGGGCGCGAGGCCCGCGGCGAGGCTCCGCCAGGTGCGGCCGTAGTCGGCCGTCTTCCACAGGTACGGGCGCGGGTCGTCCATCCGGTGGGCGTCGACCACCAGGTACGCCGTCCCGCCGTCGAAGGGCGACGGCTCGATGAGGCTCACCGTCCCCCACTCCGGCAGCGCGGGGACGTTCGCGGTGACGTTCGTCCAGGTCCGCCCGCCGTCACGCGTGACGTGGACGAGGCCATCGTCGCTGCCCGCCCAGAGGACGCCCTTCTCGAGCGGCGACTCGGCGATCGCGAAGATCGTGTCGTAGTACTCGGCGCCGGTGTTGTCTCCGGTGATCGGCCCGCCCGACCAGCGCTGCTTCTGCGGGTCGTTCCGCGTGAGGTCGGGGCTGATGACGGCCCAGCTCTGCCCGCCGTCGGCGGTGCGGAAGAGGACGTTCCCGCCGTAGTAGAAGACGCCCGCCTCGTGAGGCGAAGCGGCGATCGGCGCCGTCCACTGGAAGCGCCAGCGCGCGTCGGCGGCCCCGTGCCCGGACGTGTTCTCCGGCCACGGTCCGACATCGCGAGCCCGGCGCGAGCGGTGGTCGTAGCGCGTGAGGATCCCGAGGTACTCCCCAGCGAAGACGACGTTCGGGTCGCGCGGGTCGGGGACGACG
>JAXLRD010000070.1:0-35190 GCA_046331285.1 Vicinamibacteria bacterium | reverse complement strand
GACCGCGGCTTCATCGCCTGGGGCGCGGCCGGCTGGCACGTCTGCTTCGACGTGCTGGACCGTCTGCTCGACGGCGAGCCGATCGGCCGGATCGTCGGCGCCGACGCGCTGAAGTTCGACGGCTGGCAGCGGCTGGTGGGCGACTACGCCACGCAGTTCGGCGTCCTGGCCCCCGGCTGGAAACTCGGACCCTGAGGAGCGAAGGAGAGTCGATGGAACCGACACCGCATCCGCATCCGGCCTTGCCCGCTGCCGCGCCGGCCGCCACCCGCGCCGCGTCGGTGGCCTACTGGCTCGCCACCGCCCTCTTCTGCCTCCAGATGGGCTTCACCGCCTACGCGCAGCTGCGGCTGCCGCAGGTGGCGCAGGCGTTCGCCCACCTCGGCTTCCCCGACTACTTCCGCGTGGAGCTGTCGTGGGCCAAGATCGTCGGAGTGGTCGTGCTGCTCGCGCCGCTGCCCGCCCGCCTCAAGGAGTGGGCCTACGCCGGGTTCGCGATCGACCTCGGCTCGGCGCTCGTCGCCCACTTGGCGGTGGGCGACCCGCCGACGGCGTGGGCATGGGCGGCCGGCACTCTCGTTCTCTGGGCGCTCTCGTACGTCTTCTGGCGGAGGCGGAGCCGATGATGAAGAAGAGCACCGACGCGACGAAGCCGGCCTCGGCACTCATCGACGCGCGGATCGCGGAGCTCTCTGACTGGCGGGGGAAGACGCTCGCGCGGGCGCGCGCGATCATCCGCTCGGCCGATCCCGGGATCGTCGAGGAGTGGAAGTGGGCGACGCCCGTCTGGTCCTGCGGCGGGATCGTGTGCACGGGAGAGAGCTACAAGAAGGTGGTGAAGCTCACCTTCGCGAAGGGCGCGTCGCTCCCCGACCCGGCGCGCCTCTTCAACTCGAGCCTCGAGGGGAACGTGCGCCGGGCCATCGACATTCCCGAGGGCGCGAAGATCGACGCGAAGGCGCTCACCGCGCTCGTCCGCGCGGCGGTCGCTCTCAACCTCGGCCGCGAGGCGTCGGGAAAGGCGGCCGCGAGGGCGCCCAAGCTCCTGGCCGGCGGCAACCCGCAGGTCGCCAAGGGCGACGGCGACGCACCGGTGCGGGCCTACATCGACGCGATGCCGGGCTGGAAGAGCGACCTGGGCCGGCGCCTCGACGCGATCCTCACGCGCAGCGTCCCGAAGGTGCGCAAGGCCGTCAAGTGGAACTCGCCCTTCTACGGCGTCGAGGGCCGGGGCTGGTTCCTGTCCTTCCACGTCTACGCGCGCTACGTGAAGGTCGCCTTCTTCAAGGGCGCGTCGCTGCGGCCGCTCCCGCCCGGAGTCAGCAAGAGCCCCGACGTGCGCTACCTCGACATCCGCGAAGGCGACTCTCTCGACGAGAAGCTCTTCGCGAAGTGGGTGAAGCAGGCGGCCGCCCTGCCCGGCTGGCTCGCCTAGCGGCCCGGCCGCCGCGCGCGACGGGCGGCGGAAAAAGTGAACCCGGTCCGGGCGAAAGCTCCCTCCAACTCCCGCTCGGACCGGGTGCCGCCCCGTATGCGCGGCCGACTCTCTCAGGAGCAAAGCGGATGCCGCGCCGCCGCCACGGAATCTAAACGACTTGAAGCGAGCGATCGGACAGCGTGTCCGATGCGCGGCCGAGTTCAGGTCAAACGGCGGACAAGCGCGCCGTGTGATCGCGCGCACTGCCGCGTGACGCGCGCCGCGTCGACGGCGATCACGGAAGTCGAGCCGTGCGGCGAGCGGCTCGCGTCGTGACCGTCGTCGTCGCTCCCGCGAGGCCGGGCGCCGTCGCCTCGAGCCCGACGCGGCCCTCGACCTCCGAGGCCCTCACGACGACGAGAGCGCGGCCCTCGAACAGCCGGCGCCGCGCCCCGACGTAGGGCTCGTCGCTCGTAGGGTCCCCGCTGCCGACCGCGACGATCGAGCCGGGGCCGGCGATGCTGAAGCCGACGTCGTGGGCCGCGTTCGGCTGGAGCCGGCCCGAGGCGTCGACCGCCTCGACCACCACGAAGGCCAGGTCCTGCCCGTCCGCTTCGATCGCGGGCCGGTCCACGGTGAGCCGCAGCCGCGCCGCCTCCCCCGCGGTCGCGAGGACGCTCGAAGCGACGGCACGGCCGCCCCGCAGCCCGACCGCCTCGAGCTTGCCCGGAGCGTAGGGCACGGTGAACGAGGCCTTCCTTTCCTGCTCGCGCCCCGTCGGCTGCTCGCCGACGACGCTTCCGTTCAGCAGCAGGCGCACGCGCTCGACTCCGGAGTAGACCTCGACCTGCAGCTCCTTGCCTTCGTGGCCGGGCCACGTCCAGCTCGGCCGCGTCGGCGGCACGGACCAGACCGTGGGCACCACGGCCTGCCCGTCCGGCGCCGGCACGCGCACGGTCGCGTACACGCGGTCTCCGCCGTTCCAGAGGATGTCGCGGTAGTGGGACTGCGGCTTGCGGACGCCCGTGAGGTCGATGTCGCCGCACGCCGACGCGTGGTAGGGCCGGCCCGACATGACGAGGCTCATCATCGGGTCCGTCGAGGGATCCTCGGCCTTCTCCGTGACCGGGAACGGGTTCTTCCCGTCGGCGCCGAAGGTGGCCATCGCCTGCCGGACCATGCCGCGGAAGGCCTCGGCCTGCTTCGCCCGCTCGGGCGTCCCGAGGCGCGAGCCGCCGATCCCCGACTCGCCCAGGTAGTCCATCGCGGTCCAGACGAACTCGCCCACGACGTAGGGCAGGTCCTGGACGAGCTGCCACTCCGGGAAGACGTCCGAGGGCAGCGACTCGGTCGACATCATCACGCGCGCCGGGACGCGCTCGTGGTCCTTCTCGTGGTTCTTCGCGATCGAGTAGTTGTACCCGGCGACGTCGACCTCGGCGATGGCCGCGTCCGGGTTCTCCCCGAAGGTCGCCCCCGCGAAAGCCTGGGTGACGGGCCGCGTCGGGTCGAGCTCGCGCACCCGGCCCGCGATCCGCCGCGCGAGCGGGGCCCCGTCCGGCGTCCAGACCTCCTGGATCTCGTTGCCGATGCCCCACATCACCACCGACGGGTGGTTCCGGTCGCGGAGCACCATCCCGTCGAGCTCGTGCCTCCACCACTCGTCGAACTCGCGGGCCATGTCGTGCTTCGCCTTCGCCGTCTTCCACACGTCGAAGGGCTCGTCGAGGACGAGGAGCCCCAGGCGGTCGCAGGCGTCGAGGAACGCCGGCGAGGGCACGTTGTGGGCCGTCCGCACCGCGTTGAAGCCGGCCGCCTTGAGGATCTCGACCCGGCGCTCCTCCGCGCGGTCGAAGGCCGCGGCGCCGAGCGGTCCGTTGTCGTGGTGGACGCTGCCGCCCGTCAGCTCGAGCGGCGCGCCGTTCAGAAGGAACCCCTTCTCGGCCGACCACGCGACCGTGCGAATCCCGAACCGCGTCACGACCTCGTCGACGGGCGTCCCGGCCTCCACGAGGCGGGTCACCGCCTCGTAGAGGGCCGGGGTCGCCGGCGACCAGGGCCGGGGAGACGCGACCGGGATCTCCTGCACCGCCTCGGAGTCGCCGGCGGGAAGCGCGAGCGGGGAGCGCGCGAGGCCGGCCGCGCGACCGTCGGGAGCGACGAGCCGCGTCTCGAGGACGACGTCGGCCGGGGTCCCGCCCTCGTTCGACACCTTCGTCCGCACGAGCACCTTCACCGGGGCCGGCCCGACCTCCGGCGTCGTGACGAAGACGCCCCAGCGGGCGACGTGGACCGGCTCCGTGACGACCACGCGGACGTGCCGGTAGATTCCCGCCCCGGTGTACCAGCGGCTGTTCGGCTGCGCCGAGGTGTCGACCCGCACCGCGAGGACGTTGCGCGCGCCGAAGGCGAGGTGCGGCGTGAGATCGAACGCGACGCTCGTGTAGCCGCTCGGCCACGCGCCCAGCCGCCGGCCGTTGAGGTAGAGCGTGGCGTTGCGCGACACGCCGTCGAGCTCGAGGCTCACCCGCTTCGCCTTCCACGCGGGCGGCGCGTCGAAGGACCGCCGGTACCAGGCGACGCCGGCCGGGAAGAAGCCGCCGCCGTTTCCGGTCGGGCTCGCCGGGTCCGGCGGGTGCTCGATCGACCAGTCGTGGGGAAGGTCGACCCGCCGCCAGCCCGTGCCGGCGATGACCGGCGCCTCCGCCCCGGGCGGGTCGCCGAGGATGAAGCGCCAGCCCGAGTCCGCCGAGAGGACGAGCCGCGGCGACGGACCACCCGCGGCGATCGCGGGTCCGGGGCCGTGCACGATCGCCGCCACGAGGAGGATCAGGGCCCCGCGAGCGCAGGTCTTCATGAGTTCATCCTTCCATGCTCGTCGTCGACCCATGCTCGTCGTCGACACGCGCTACCGCCGCCGCCCACGATCGCTTCGACTCCTCGAGCGACCTCGGCCGCCCCGCAGTTCTCGACGCTCATCGCGTGGGGCGGCGGCGAGCGGACCGGGCCGACGACTTCCGGCGGCCCAGGGATGCGCCGCCGAGCGCGGCGACGACACTCGCGTGCACGCGAGCCACGCACTTCTCGAGATCCACGTCGTCGCCGCCCTCGAACCAGCTCTGGCACACCGAGCCCACCATCGCGGCCACCAGCGCGCCGAGCGCCGGCGCCGCCTCCCGGGGCACGCCCGGGCGGCGGGCGAAAGCCCCGGCCACCCGGTCCTGCATCTCGGCGACGCGCGCGAGGAGCGCCTCCCGGGCGGCCGGAAACTTCGCCGTGATCTCCATGACCGTCCGGCTCCGGGGGTTCGCCGCCACCCCGCTCGCTGCCCGGAGCACCGTCTCGCGGAGGACCTCGGCGGTCGTCCAGGACGGCGGGCACGCGTCGACCGCCTCGCGCAGCGACTCGCCGAACCCCACGAGAGGTCGAGCCAGCAGGTCGCTCTTCGACTCGAAGGACCGGAAGAAGGAGCGCCGGGACGTCCCGGCCGCGCGGACGATGTCGTCGACGGTCGTCTGGTCGAAGCCGCGCTCCGCGAAGAGGTCGATCGCCGCCTCCAGGATCGCGTCGCGGACGAAGTCGCGCTTGCGAAGGCGCAGCGGCCGGACGGCCGGCCCGGGCGCCGGCGGGCGGGAAGTCGCCCTCGGGCTGCGCATGGGGCGCGATCCTAGCACCTCTCTGCTACTGAGTGCCAGTTTGGCCTCTGAACGCGTTTTCGGCATCCGGTGTTGACACGACATCGAGAGGCGCGCACCATGCCGGCTTCGCGGCTGCCGCCGCCCGAGGAGAGAGTCTCATGAAGCTCGCGTCCCTGGCCCTCGCCGTGCTGTCTGCCGCTTCGCTCGCCCTCGCCGCCGACCCCGCTCCCGTCACCGGCGACTGGAACGTCCACGCGAGCGTCGTCGGGAACGAGAGCGACTCGAAGTGCACGTTCACCCAGAAGGGCGCCGACCTGACGGGCACCTGCACGAACCTCGAGGGCCAGAAGCTCGACATCACGGGCAAGGTCGAGGGGACGAAGGTCACCTGGAGCTTCAAGACCGAGTACAACGGCACGCCGCTCACGGTGAACCACGAGGGCACTCTCGAGGGCGGCAAGATCAGCGGCACGATCAACGTCCCCGAGTTCTCGGTCTCGGGGGAGTTCACCGCCACTCCGGCGAAGTAGGGCCTCTCCCGGCCGGGGCGGCGGGCCGGTGCCGGGTCGGAGCGATTGGTGAAGCCCGCTCACCAGGCCATCCCATTCTCCCCGTCTACTCGCCGTCGCCGCGAGCCGCTATCGTCCGCGGGGTGAAGACCCTGCTCGCACTGACGGTCGCGCTCGCGGCCGGAGCCGGGAGCGGCGCCGAGACGCCCGCCAGCGGCTCGATCCGCGCGCAGGCCGAGCGCTCCATCGAGGACCTCAACCTCGTCGGGGGGTCGGCGACGATGCCGCGGTTCGCCGACACCGTCCTCGGCACCGGCTCGGGATTCCGGCGCTCTCTCTACGAGAAGGGCGTCGTCGTCCGCATGAACGTCCTCCCGCGCGTGTCGGTGAACGCCCTCGACGGCCCGGTGCCGGCGAGCCGGCAGGTCTACATCGGCCAGCGGCCCACCTGGATCACCGGCGTCAACCCGATCCTCACGGCCGACCTCCGGCAGCTCGGCCTCCGCGACGCCCAGCTCCACCTCAGCGGCGCCTGGCGGTGGACGAACTGGAACCCGGCCGGGCCGAGAACGGTCGCACTCTCCACGCTCTACCTCTACAAGGGCTGGCGCGGGCGACGGGTCGAGGTCAAGGCCGGCTACATCACGAACGACACCGAGTTCGTGGGCATCCAGGTGGGCGGATCGCTCGCGACGGGCGCGCAGGGCGTCTACGCGGTGCTGCCGTTCCAGGTGGGAATGTCGTACTTCCCTCTCACGGCCCCCTCGCTCAACCTGCGCGTGCGCGGCCCGCGCGGCGCGTACGTCAAGATCGGCGCGCAGCGGAGCCTCGACGCGGCCGGGGGCGTCGCCACCGCGGCCCGGAACCCGGGCGGGTTCCGCTTCGCCCCCGCCGGCGACGGCCTTCTCCTCATCAACGAGCTCGGCTACCAGCGCGCCGCGAGCGCGACGGCCCGCCAGGCCTGGCTCCGAGCCGGCTACCTGCACAACGACACGCTCTACGCGAGCCGCGTGACGGGACGGCTCGAGTCGGGCAACTACTGCGGCTACGTGCTCGCGGACTACCAGTGGCGATCGACGGGCGCGCCGGGGTCCGGCCACGGCCTGTACCTCGGGGCGACCGCGATGGTCGCGCCGTCCGCGCTGAACCCGTACGACCGCTACTACGAGGCGCGCCTCTACCAGCGGGCGCCGTTCGCGTCGAGGCCGGACGACCAGGTCTCGCTCGTGGCCGCCCACCGCGGCCACAGCCGGTACGTCACGGCGAGCCTGGCCGCCCAGGGCCGCACGTTCTGGGAGGGCTCGTCCTCGGTCGCCGCGAGCTACTCCGCGCGCGTCGCGCCCGGCAACTACCTGACCCTGGCCGGGACCTACGCCCGCGGCCCCGCGATCACGCCGCGGGTCGCCGACACGCTCACCGTGACCGCGACCTGGGGCCTGTACTTCTAGGGTGTCACGCCGCTCCGGCGCACCGCCGGCAGGCCGCGGCGTCGAGGCGCCTGCCGCCGGCTCGCCGCGCCCCGGGTGCGCGAAGAAAGCCGCGCGAGGAAAGAGGAGAATGGGAGGAGGCGGTATGGGCAGACCGGCAAAGGCGACGCGCGCTCCGGGACCTCTCGTCCTGCTGGCTCTCGCGGCGGTGCTCGCGGGCGCGTGCAGCCGGCGCGCCGCCACCCCGGCGGCCCCGCCGCCCGCCGCGGTCGAGGCGATCGTGCTCCAGCCGCACGCGATCGAGCAGGCCTCCGAGTACGTCGGCACCGTGAAGTCGCGCCGCTCGACGACGATCCAGCCGCAGGTCGAGGGCTTCGTCACGAAGATCCTCGTCCGCTCCGGGGACCGGGTGCAGCCGGGCTCGCCGCTCGTGCAGATCGACCCGAGCATGCAGCGCGCGGCGGTGGCGAGCCTCGAGTCGCAGGTGGCGAGCCGCGCCGCCGCCCTCCACCTCGCGGAGCAGGAGGCGGCTCGCGCGCGGACGCTCCTGCAGGCGGGGGCCTCGAGCCAGGCCGAGCTCGACCAGGCCGAGACGGCCCTCTCGACGGCGCGGGCGCAGCTCGAGGCGACCGAGGCACAGGTGCGCCAGCAGAAGGTCGCCCTCGCCTACCACCAGGTCTCGTCGCCGACCGCCGGCATCGTCGGCGACGTCCCGATCCGCGTGGGCGACAGCGTCACCCGCTCGACGGCGCTGACCACCATCGACCAGCAGGCCGGGCTCGAGGTGTACGTCAACGTGCCGGTGCAGGACGCCGCCCGGCTGCGCCCCGGCCTGCCGGTGCGCCTGCTCGACGACGCCGGGAAGACGATCGCCGAGACGCAGGTCTCCTTCGTCTCCCCCGCCGTCGACGCCCGGAACCAGTCCGTGCTCGCGAAGGCCACTCTCGAGAAGGCCGAGGGGCTGCGCACGGAGCAGTTCGTGCGGGTGCGCGTGGTGTGGTCCGAGACGCCGGGGCTCACGGTGCCGGTCGTCGCGGTGAACCGGGTCAACGGGCAGTACTTCGCGTACGTCGTCGCGAGCGAGGGCGGGCAGACGGTGGCCCGCCAGCGCGCGATCGAGCTCGGCCCGGTGGTGGGCAACGACTACGTGCTCCTCTCCGGCCTGAGGGCGGGCGACCGTCTCGTCGTCTCCGGCGTGCAGAAGATCGCCGATGGCGCGCCGGTGGCGCCGTCCGCCCCCGGCACCGCCCCGGCCGCGGACCCGAAGGGCCGCTGAAGTGCTCTCGGACGTCTTCATCCGCCGGCCGATCCTGGCGACGGTCTCGTCGCTGCTGATCATCCTCGCGGGAGCCATCTGCATCCCGCTCCTGCCGATCGCCCGCTACCCGCAGCTCGCTCCGCCCTCGGTCCAGGTCACGTCCTTCTACACCGGCGCCAACGCCCAGGCGGTCGAGAGCGCGGTGACGACGCCCATCGAGCAGGTCGTGAACGGCGTCGAGGGCATGACGTACATCACGTCCTCGAGCACGAACAGCGGCGCCTCGACGGTCACGGTCTACTTCGACATCGACCGCGACCCCGACCTCGCGGCGGTCGACGTGCAGAACCGCGTGAACCAGGTCCTCGGGCGCCTGCCGGCCGAGGTGAGGGCCCTCGGGATCACGGTCACGAAGAGCACCGCCGGGTTCATGGGCGGCCTCGGCTTCTTCTCGAAGGACAACCGCTACAGCGCGCAGTTCATCAGCAACTACCTCGACGTGTACGTGCGCGACGCGATCAAGCGGGTGCCGGGCGTCGGCAACGTCCTCATCTTCGGCGAGCGCAAGTACGCGATGCGGGTCTGGCTCGACCCGCACCGCCTGGCCGCGCGGGGGATCACGGCGGGCGACGTGGTGCGGGCCCTCCGCGAGCAGAACCTGCAGGTCGCGGCCGGCTCGGTCGGCGACGCGCCGGCCGACGCGAACCAGAACTACACGCTGAGCGTGCGCGTGCTCGGCCGGCTCATGGAGGTCGAGCAGTTCGAGAACGTGGTCGTGAAGGCCGGCGCCGGCGCCGACCTCGTCCGCGTCCGCGACGTGGGCCACGCGGAGCTCGGCGCGGAGACCTACACGTCGAACCTGCGCTTCGGCGGCCTGAACGCGTCGGGCATGGGCATCCCGCTCCTGCCCTCCGCGAACGCCCTCGCGGTCTACGACGGCGTCATGCGCGAGATGGGCCGCCTCGAGAAGACGTTCCCGCCGGGGCTCGAGTGGCGGATGGCGTTCGACAACGTCGGGGTCGTGCGCGAGTCGATCCACGAGGTGCTCGTCACCCTCGCGGAGGCGATCGCCCTCGTCGTGCTCGTGATGTTCCTGTTCCTCCAGAACTGGCGCAGCACCCTCATCCCGACGATCACGATCCCCGTGTCCCTCGTCGGGACGTTCGCCTTCATCAAGCTCTTCGGCTTCTCGATCAACACCCTCACCCTCTTCGGCATCGTCCTCGCCACCGGCATCGTGGTCGACGACGCGATCGTCGTCATCGAGAACATCGAGCGGCACATGGCGGAGGGCAAGAGCGCCCACCGCGCGGCGATCGAGGCGATGCGCGAGGTGTTCTCGGCGGTCATCGTCATCGGCCTCGTGCTGGTCGCGGTGTTCGTGCCGATCGCGTTCTTCCCCGGCACGAGCGGACGCCTCTACCAGCAGTTCTCGCTCACGATCGCCTTCGCCGTCATCCTCTCGGTGTTCAACGCGGTCACCTTCACCCCGGCCCTGTCGGCGATCCTGCTCGCGAAGGAGAGCCACCGGCACGGGCGCTTCTTCGGGTTCGTGAACCGCGTCATCGACGGCGGGACGAGCTTCTACGTCCGGGCCCTCGAGCGCGCGCTGCGGCTGAAGCCGGCGATGATCGTTCTGTTCGCCGCGGCGCTCGGGCTGACCTGGTGGCTCTTCAAGGCGGTGCCGTCGGCCTTCGTCCCGGAGGAGGACGAGGGCTACTTCGCGACGATCATCCAGGCCCCGCCCGGGGCGTCGCTCGAGTACACGACCCGCGTCGCGGAGCAGGCCGAGAAGGTGCTCTTCGCCGACCCGGACGTCCTGTCGGCCTTCTCGGTCGTGGGCTTCAGCTTCAACGGCGCGGCGCCCAACAACGGCCTCATCTTCACGCGCCTCAAGCCCTACGACGAGCGCCGCGGCAGCGCCCACGCGCTTCCCGCCATCCTCGGGCGCGTGCGCGGGCCGCTCGGGGCGATCCCCGGCGCGAACGTGGTCCCGTTCGCGCCGCCCGGCATCCAGGGCCTCTCTTCGGTGGGCGGTTTCCAGTACGAGCTGCTGGACCAGACCGGCGGCGAGATCACGGGCCTCGCCGATGCGATCAACGGGGTCGTCGCGAAGGCGAACCGGAGCGGCCGCGTGGTCGGGGCGTTCTCGAGCTTCCGCGCCAACGACCCGCAGCTCGTGGTCGAGATCGACCGCGACCGGGCGCGCGGCCTCGACGTCCCGCTCTCGGAGGTGACGGACGCCCTCGCGGTGTTCCTCGGCTCGGCCTACGTCAACGACTTCGACTTCAACAACCGCGCGTACCGCGTGTACGTCCAGGCCGACCAGCAGCACCGCGCGAACCCGGCCGACCTCGGCCGCTACTACGCGCGCTCCTCGACGGGGGCGATGGTGCCGCTCGAGACCCTCGTCCGCTCGCGCGAGACGACGGCGCCGCAGATCATCAGCCACTTCAACCTGTTCCGCTCGGCGGAGATCAACGGCGCGGCGGCGCCGGGGGTGAGCTCTGGCGACGCCCTGCGCGCGATGGAGCAGCTCTCGCGCGAGGCGCTGCCGCGCGGCTTCGACTTCGCGTGGGCCGGCCAGTCGCTCGAGGAGGTCAAGGCGGGCGCGCAGGTCGGCTCCATCTTCGCCCTGAGCCTGCTGATCGTGTACCTCGTCCTCGCCGCGCAGTACGAGAGCTGGGTGCTGCCGTTCATCATCCTGCTCGGCGTGCCGCTGGCCGTCGTCGGCGGCCTCGGGGCGCAGCTGCTGCGCGGGCTCGCCAACGACGTCTTCTGCCAGGTGGGCCTCGTCATGCTGATCGGCCTCGCCGCGAAGAACTCGATCCTCATCGTCGAGTTCGCCGAGCAGCTTCGCGGGCGCGGCCTCTCGATCGCCGAGGCGGCGGTCACCGCCGGGCGGATCCGGCTCCGGCCGATCCTCATGACGTCGTTCGCCTTCATCCTCGGCGTGTTCCCGCTGGCGGTGGCGACGGGCGCGGGCGCGGGCGCGCGCGTGTCGGTCGGGACGGCGGTCGTCGGCGGCATGCTCGCCTCCACCGCGCTCTCCGTGATCTTCATCCCGGTCCTCTACGTCGTCATCCGCTCGCTCGCCCCCGGCCTCGCGCGCACGGCGGGCGACGAGGCCGAAGGAGGCGCTCGTGCGTGAGGCCCTGCGGGGCGCGCGGCTCCTCTCTCTCGCCGCGGCGGTGGCGCTCGGAGGCGCGGCGGCCGCCTTCGCTCAGACGGCCGCTCCCGCGGACCCGGCGGCGCCGCGGCGCGTGACCTTCGCCGAGGCCGTGGCGGGCGCGCTCGAGCGCGACCCCGGCGTGCGCGAGGCGGCCCAGGCCGTGCTGCGGGCCGAGGCGCTCCTCACCCAGGCGCGCTCGGCGCTCCTTCCGTCCCTGTACGCGGGGGCCGGCACGACGGTGCTCGACGCGGCGCGCGGCTTCGACGGCCAGGTGACCCAGCCGCGCACGCAGACGGCGCTCAGCGCGACGCTCCGGGTGCCGGTTCTCTCCGCCGCGAGCTGGGCGGAGCGGAACCGGGCCGCGGACGAGGTGCGAATCGCCGCGCTCTCCGGCGCGGAGGCGCGCCGCCAGGTCGCGGTCGCCGCGGCGCAGACGTACCTCGGGGTGATCGCCGCCGAGCGCCAGAGGGACATCGCCGTGCGGAACCTCGAGACGGCCCGCGTCCTCGAGGAGTACGCCCGCGCCCGCCTCGAGGCCGGCGGAGGCAGCCGGCTCAACCACGTGCGGTCCGTGCAGGAGCGCGCTTCGGCCCAGACGCTGCTCGAGTCCGCCGACCTCGCGGTGCGCCGCGCCCAGGAGGCCCTCGGAGTGGTGATGTTCCTCGACACCCCGGTCGCCGCCGACGGCGATCCGGACCTGGCCGCGGCGCCTCCGCCGTCGAGCGACGCCTGGCTCGAGGATCGGCCCGACGTGCGACTCGCCTCCGCGCAGCACCGCGCCGCCGAGCGGTTCGCGAACGCCTCGTGGACCCTCTTCACCCCGACGCTCGGGGCGTCCTTCACTCCGCAGTACGTCACGCCGAGCGGCCTCTTCGAGCCGGCGCGGACATGGCGCGCGCTCTTCCAGGTGCAGGTGCCGCTCGTCGACACGTCGCTCTTCGGCACGAAGCGCCTGCGCGCGGCGGAGCGCGAGTCGGCCCTCATCCGCCTCGACGCGCTGAAGCTCCAGGCCCGCTCCGAGCTGCGCGTGGCCGAGCAGTCGGTCACGGTGAACGAGCGGATGGTCGCGAGCGCGCGCCTCGCGTCCGAGAGCGCGGCCGAGGCCCTGCGCATCACGCAGATCGCCTACCGCGCGGGCGCGACGAGCAACATCGAGGTCGTGCAGGCCCAGCAGGGCGCCCGCAACGCGGAGATCGGCCTGGCCGTCGCCGAGGACCGCCTGCGCCTCGCGCGCCTCGACCGCCTGGTCGCGCTCGGCCAGTTCCCGCAGTAGGCGTCGGGCCCGGGGGGACCGGATCGTGGTCGGCCGGCGGCGTCGCTCGGCGCCGCCGAGGGCCCATCAGAGGGTGTGGCGGCCGGCCTCGAGGTTCGGGTGCACGAGCTGCGGCAGCAGCTCATCTCTCATCCGCGTCGTGTCGCCCCAGTAGCTCACGCGGCCGATCCGCACGAAGTCGCGGGTGAGGGGCGACGGCGTTCCGGCCACCGCGGCGAACAGCTCGCACAGCAACGCGGCGGTCGTGATCATCCAGAGCGGCATCCGAGTCGGCCTCGGGCAGCCCCACTGCTCGCAGGCCACGTCGAGGAACTGCTGCAGGGTGACGGGCTGCTCGTCCCCGAGGTGATAGGTCCCGCTCGCTCCGGCGCCGACGATCGCCGCCTCCGTGGCCCGGAGGAAGTCGACCGTCGAGACGAGCTGGATCCACGTCGGGTCGCGCCACACCCCGAGCAGGCGCCGCGTCGCGAGCCAGCGGGCGGCGTCGACCATCAGGATTCCCCGGCCGTACACCATCCCCACGCGAAGAACGACGGACGTCGTGCCCGTTCCCTTCGTCCGCTCGTGGAGCAGCTTCTCCTCGGCGAGGCGGGTGCGCGCGTGCGCCGAGACGGGCTCGCGGTCGAGACGGCCGGTCGCGGGATCGTCCTTCGACGTGGGCCCCTCGACGTGCGGGAACGAGACCAGGATCACGCGGCGGACGCCCGCGGCGAGCGCGGCCGTCAGCAGGTTGTCGAACCAGCGGGTGTTCGTCTCCGGCAGGAAGCGCTCGGGCCGCGGCGCGAAGAGGACGCCGGCGAAGTGGACGACGGTGTCGACGCCGGCCACGGCGGCGGCCAGGGTTGCCGGCTCGCGCAGGTCCGCCTGCACCGGCGCAACGCACGGCGCGGCCGTGAGCTCCGGCGCGAGCGGCCGGCGGTGCCACATGAGCCGCAGGTCGAGACCGCTCGGCAGCAGGTGCCGCGCCAGCAGCCCGCCGAGGTTCCCGGCAGCCCCGGTGACGAGGACGGTCTTCGCGGCAGCAGAGGAAGTCACGGGCCGAAAGGCTAGCGCGAGCCGGGACGGACTGCGAGCCGGGTTGAGACGAGAGAGGGTAGCGAGCTACCGACTCAGGCCGGAGTCGCCTCGCGGGCGAGCTTCCGGGTGACGAGCCTCGACAGGCAGGCGGCGCCCCACCACAGGAGAGAGGCCGCGAGCATCCCGAGGGTCAGGTGCGAAGCCGCGTGGAGCCACTCGCTCTGCGCCGCCGGACCGGAGAACTCGGGCGCGGCGTAGATGTTCGGCCAGCCCGCGATCGTGAGCAGGATGCCGAGAATCGCGATCGAGTGGAAGACGACCGCCTGCGAGATCGCGAACGGCAGCAGCCGTCGGTAGCCCGGGGCGCTTCGCGCCGCCACGACGCCCCAGGCGAGCGCCGCCGTCCACCCGACGACGTTCATCGAGACCCAGCGGACGATGCTGTCCGGCATGCCGGACAGCGACAGGCCCAGCCGCGCGAGCCCGACGACGGCCAGCACGGCCAGCGCGGCGATCCGGAAGGTCCTGTGGCCCGGCGTTTGCCCAGCGGTCATTCGATCTCCTTCCTCTCGGTCGGTGGGACGCCTACCGCGCCCGCACGTAGCGACACACTTGCGCCCCGGTGCTGGCCTTCGCCGTCGAAGCCAGCTCGAACGGCATCGCCTTTCCGTTCGCCGGGAAGATCGACTTGCCCCCGCCGAGAACGATCGGCTCGATCGTGAGCAGCAGCTCGTCGACCAGGTCGGCGTCGAGAAGGGAGCGGACCATCGTCGGGCTCCCGTAGACGTAGATGTAGCCGCCCGGCAGGGCTCGGAGATCGGTGACCCTCTTCACGAAGTCGGCGCCCCGGATGATCTCCGTGGGCTTCCACACGATGTCCTCGTTCCGGAGGGTGTCCGACACCACGTACTTCTGCGTGCGGTTGATCCAGTCGGAGAACTCGTCGCCCGAGCGGCTCGGCCAGGCGGCGGCGGAGACCTGGTAGGTGCGGCGGCCCTGCAGGAGGGCGCTGCTCTGGCGGGCGAGCTCGGTGTACGTGCCGCCCATGACCGCGGGGTCGAAGTACTTCATCGACCAGCCCCCGTGGGCGAAGCCGCCGTCGGTGTCCTCGGTCGCCCCGCCCGGGGCCTGCACGACGCCGTCGAGGCTGATGAACTCGGTGACGAGAGTCTTCATGGATTCTCCTGCCCTGCGGCCCGGTCTCTTGTACTGATTAGTACAGCCATCATCTACGACGAACCGGCGACTCGTCAAGGGGCAAACCCGCGTGTGGTCCGCCCGCGTGTGGTCCACGACGCCATTTGCCCTGGATGGGCGGCCGGCTGTACCATTCGGTACATTCACGTGGCGGAACGCACTCGCACCGACGCCCGCGCCCGCATGATCGAGGCGGCCCTCGATCTCTTCCACCGCTACGGCGTCCACGGCACGAGCGTCGACCAGGTCCTCGAGCGGTCGGGCACCGGCAAGGGCCAGTTCTCGCACTACTTCGGCACGAAGACCGGCCTCGTGCACGCCGTCCTCGAGTTCCTCGTCGAGGTGATCCGCAGCGGCCAGGCCGCGACGGGCTACGACGTCAGGACCTGGGAGGAGCTCGAGGGCTGGTTCGACCGCTACCTCGACTTCCAGCGCGGCGTGGGGTTCGAGCGCTCCTGCCCCATCGGCACGATCGGCAACGACGTCCTCGACGACCAGCCCCTCCTGCGCCAGGACGTGCGGCTCTTCTTCGAGTGGGCGCGGGCCACCCTCGCCCGCTTCTTCGCCGAGCGCCGCGCCGCCGGCGAGCTCGACGCGAAGGCCGACCCCGACGCCCTCGCGGACCTGTGCATCGCCGTCATGCAGGGCGGCATGCTGATCACGAAGATCACCCGCTCGCCGAGAGCCTTCGAGCACGCGGCCTCCGAAGCGCTGGCCCACGTGGCCTCGCTGAGGAGACGACGCAGGAAGCGCGGGCCGTCTCACGCGACTCGTCCTGGAGCCCGCCGCGGCCATTGACTCGCCGGGCGGCATGCGGTTTCATCGGCTCGTGCGTGGCGCACGGCATGCTTTCGTCGCCCTCCTGCTGATCGCCCTGATCGCGGCGCCCCCGGCGCTGCCCTCGGCGCCGGCCGCCCCGCCCGCCCACGCCGGCACGCCCGGCCACGCCGACGGAATGGCCGCCGCGGTCGCCCACGCCTCCGAGGCCGAGATCTCTGCCTCACCCGCCGACGCGGCGCCGGCGCTCGCCGCGACCATCGCGTGCGGCGGCACGATCCGGTCGACGACCGGGCGTCGCACGGCCGACGAGCCGCATCGGTTGCCGGTCCGGTCCAGGCCCGCACCGATCGTCCTTCGCGTCTAGACCGCTCTCTCCTTCTCCACCACGCCGCAACCTGTGTCCGTGGCTTTGGCAGGGCCTCGCCCTGCCGGGAGAGAGCCTCATGAAGAGCCTCGCGTGGCGCGCCGTCTTCTACGGTACGTTCCTGTTCGCCTGTGCATCGTCGATCTGGCCCCCGTTCGGGCCCGACGGAAGGCCGGGCAAGCTCCGTCTCGGCCTGGACCTGCGGGGCGGGACGCATCTCGTTCTGCAGGTTCTGCCGGAGAGCGCGGCCGGCGCAGCCCCGGGGCGCGTCTCGCCGCAGACCCTGGACGAGGTCGTCCGCACGCTGGACCGGCGCGTGAACCAGCTCGGCGTGGCGGACAGCGTCGTCACGAGCTACGGCAGCACCGGCGATCGCGTGCTCGTCCAGCTGCCGGGCGTCGACGACGTCGACCACGCGAAGCGGCTGATCGTGAGCGTGGCCCGGCTGTCGCTGCACCTCGTGGTGCGAGCGGCCCCCACGCGCGAGGCCCTGCTCGCGGCCCTGCCGGAGGGCCTCCCGCCCTCGCTCCTGCTCGTGGCGGGCCACGGGGGCGCCGACGACGAGCACTACCTCGTGCACCGGGAGGCCGTCGTCACCGGCGGCGACCTGAAGAGCGCTTATCCCGGCCGCGGGGACCTCGGCCAGCCGGTCGTGCACTTCTCGCTGAAGCCGCTCGGCGCGCAGTCCCTGGAGCGCACGACGGCGCGGCACGTCGGGCGGCAGCTCGCGATCGTCCTCGACGACCGCGTCCTCTCCGCCCCGAGGATCGACGGCGTGGTGGGTGCCGAGGGGCAGATTCGCGGACGCTTCACGCCCGCCGAGGCGGAAGACATGGCCGCCCTCCTGCGCGCCGGGGCCCTCCCGGCCCGGCTGCGCTACGTCCAGGAGCTCACGGTCGGCGCCTCGCTCGGCCGCGACTCGATCCGCGCCGGGATCGTCGCCTCCGGCGTGGCTCTCGCACTGATCGCCGCGTTCATGGTGGCCTACTACCGCCTCGCCGGCGTGAACGCGGTCCTGGCTCTTCTCGCGAACCTGCTCATCCTCCTCGCGGCGATGGCGTGGCTGCGCGCGCCGCTCACCCTGCCGGGCATCGCCGGCGTCATCCTGACGCTCGGCGTGGGCGTCGACACGAACGTCCTCGCCTTCGAGCGCATCCGGGAGGAGCTCCGCCGCGGCGAGACGCCGTTCGCCGCGGTCCACGCCGGCTTCGCCCGCGTCTGGACGACCATCCTCGACACGCACGCCACGGCCCTGATCGCCGCCGCCGTCCTCTTTCAGTTCGGCAGCGGCCCGATCAAGGGCTTCGCCGTCACGCTCGCGATCGGCCTCCTCGCCAGCGTCTTCGCGTCCTATTTCGTCAGCAAGGCGCTCTTCGAGTGGACGCTGTCACGCCGCCCGACGGCGGCTCTCAGCATCTGAGAATGCCCGTCCAGACGACCGGTCCGGACGCTACTTGGCCGGGACGGGCTTGTTCACGTCGCGGACGGCCTCCTCCATGAGCGTCGCCACCCCGCGCGGGTCTTCCTGCTGCGCGACGTGGCCGCCCGGGAAGGTGCGGATCGTCCAGCCGCGAGCCACCGCGCGCTGCCAGCTCTTGTCGGTCTTCGCCCGCTCCTCGGCCGACTTGTCCTTCGGGATGAAGGCGACGTAGGTCACCGGCAGCTTGAGCGCGGCCGGGTCCTTGTGCGAGACCGGCTGGCTGAAGCACTTGATCGACTGCTTCACGTTGTGCGGCGGCTTCGCGTCGGCCTTCACCCAGGGCACCTGCATGAAGCCGTCGGCGAAGCGGGTGGGATCCGGCGGCCCGGTCTGGCCGAAGAGGTCCCAGAGCGACATGCCGTCGTCCGGCACGGCCGCGTCGAGGAACACCACGTGGCGGATGCGGTCCGGCACGCGGTCCATCACGCCGGTGATCACCATGCCGCCGTAGCTGTGGCCGGTGAGGACGACGTCGTGGAGGTCCTCGAACAGGATGAGGTTGACGACGTCGTCGATGTGGGTCTGGAGGTTGATGTCGGGGCTGTTGAGGTGCATCCGCTCGCCGAGCCCCGTGAGCGTGGCGCGGTAGACGGTGTGTCCGTCGGCGGTCAGGAACTGGCCTGTCCGCTTCCACTCCCACCCGCCCGCGGTGGCGCCGTGGACAACCACGTACGTGTACTTCTCCGCGGTGTCGGCCGCGCGGGCGCCCGGCGCGGCCGAGAAGCCGGCCACGGCGGCCAGGACGAACGGCGTGATGCGCTTCATCATGGATCTCCTCTTCTCTTCGCCCGGAGCGACGCGTGCCTCGCTCGTGCCTCGTCAGCCCAGCAGGATCTTCCGCGCCTCGGCCTCCGGGTCGTCGACCATGCGGCACTCGTCGTCGAGCACCATCGTCGGGCAGCGGGTCGGCTCGAACGGCGCCCACGGCAGGCCCGGCTGGCTCGGGTTGCCGGTGCGCGCGAAGCTCGCCCAGGCCGTGGCCATCTTCCGCGCGAGCGCCTGGGCCTTCGGCCCGTTGCCGGTGCCCTGCGCGCAGCGCGCCGTGTTGTCGAAGCAGAACGCGAGCTCCGCCGTGTGCCACGCGCCGGCGTCCTCGAGCATCGGCGACGGCCAGGTGAAGTACCACGTGAAGACCGGCGCGGCCTTCTGCTCGTGCTTCATCGTGGCCATGCGCGTGACGTTGTTGCGCATGCCGAGACCGTTCAGTCCCCCGCCGCTGCACATGTAGGACAGCGTGCGGATGCTCTTTTCCGGGTGCGCCTTCTTGAGCGCCGCGGCGAGGGCCTGGGCCTTCGCCTCCCCGTAGTTCTTCGCGAGGGTGGCCAGCCACTCGGCCTCGGTGGGCCGCGAGCGCATCGAGTTGCCCTCCTCGCTCACGGAGCCCATCAGCATCGGCACGTTCTTCGAGATTTCGGGAGCGCTCTCGAAGAACGACCGCAACGTGATGGTCCTTCCGTCGACGCTCGGCCCCGACCCGACGCGCCGCACCGCGAACGGCCCGGCCGTCCCGGGTGGCGGGTTCAGCTTCGCGGCGACCTTCATGCCGGCCTCGTTCAGCCGGCTCCACTCCATCTTCTGGAGCGCCGCGATGTCGGTGACGCCGAGCTCGGCGATGACCCGCTTCGCGAACTCGCTCGACTCCTCGCCGGTCGGGAGATTGCCACCGCCGCCCGACTGCGCGGACGCGCGGTGGATGAGACCCTCGGCCGAGGGCATGCCGAGGAGAGTCGTCACCTTCGAGCCGCCCCCCGACTGGCCGTAGATCATCACGCAGCCCGGATCCCCGCCGAAGCCCGCGATGTTGTCTCTCACCCAGCGCAGCGCGGCCACGAGGTCGGTCATGCCGACGTTCATCGAGTCGGCGTAGGCCGGGCCGCCGATCGACGACACGTCGAAGAAGCCGAGGATGTTGAGGCGGTGGTTGACGGTCACGCACACCACGTCGTGGTGGCGCGCCATCTGCGCGCCGTCCTGCGAGGCGAGCTCGTAGGCGGAGCCGAAGAAGTACCCGCCGCCGTGAAGGTAGACCATCACCGGGCGCTTGCCGCCGAGGCCGGGCGTCCAGACGTTCACCTTCAGCATGTCCTCGCTCTGCCACCCGTCCGTCCACTGCTGGAGGAACGTCTGCTCGCTCGACCAGTCGTGGAGGCGCTGCGGACAGTTGGCGCCGTAGGTGAGCGCGGGCAGCTCGCCGTCCCACGAGGCCGGCGGCTTCGCCGGCAGCCAGCGGTTCTCGCCGCCGGTCGTCGCGCCGTACGGAACGCCCTTGAACGTGAGCACGCCGTCGTCGACGTAGCCCCGGACCTTGCCGTACTGCGTGGCGGCGACCGCGGTGCGCGGCGTCGAGCAGCTTCCGGCCGCCGTCTCGCGGCGCGCGGCGAGGTGGTTGCTCTCCGCGGCCTGCGCGGGTGCGCCGAGCGCGGCTGCCGCGCCGGCCGAGGCGGAGAGAACGAGCAGGTCGCGGCGGCCCAGCGTGCGGCGATCCGTCGAGTTCGAGTGGGGCACGGTGTCTCCCTTCGCCTGGATGGTCTTCTCGCTGCGATCGGGACCGGACGTCGTCGCCTCAGGGCGCGAGCCGGTCCCCCAGCACGAGCTTGTCGCCCGAGTCGTCGACGCTCCAGATCTCGGGCTTGCGCGGCCCCTTGCCTTCGGAGTGGTGGATGATGAAGAGCAGCTTCCCCTCGAACGTGCGGAAGAGCATGCCGTGGCCGGAGTTGTCGCCCTTCAGGGCGTCCTTCTCCTGCACCCACGGCCCCTTGAGGCTCCCCGAGGCCGAGTACGCGACGCCCTGCGCGTAGCGGTGCTCGCCCCAGCTCGACCACAGCATCCCGAGCTTGCCCGTCTTCGTGCGGAACAGCTGCGGCCCGTCCGTCACCCAGCCCGGCATCTTCAGGCCGAAGGTGGCCTCGCCGATGCTGTTCATCTCCTTCGCCCACGCCGCCTCGCTCGCGCGGAAGAGCGTCGTCGGCTCGGCGGTGCGCCGCGTGAGGTCCTTCGAGAGAGGCATCGACGCGATCGTGCCGTCGATGATCTGCGTCCACTCGTGCACGAACACCATGTAGGTCGTGCCGTCTTCCTGGTAGAGCGTGCCGTCGATGATGTCCCAGTCGCCGGGGCCGAGGCAGAACTCGAACTCGGGCACCAGCGGCTTGTAGGGCCCCTCGGGCGAGTCCGCGACGAGGAGCTGCGTCTGGTTCGTCGGCACGTTGTACCGGCGGGGGATGTTCTCGATCAGGTGGCCGTGGTCGTTCCACGTGCCCGCGAGGTAGTACTTCTCCCCGATGTGGTGGATCTCGGCCGCCGCCACGAAGTGTCCGTCCATCCACGTGCCCTTGAGGTCGATGACCGAGTACGGCCCCGTCCACATCTTCAGGTCGGGGCTCTTGTAGAGGCGCCCCCCGCTGCCGATCAGGTAGTACGTGTGCGTCTTCTCGTCGGGATAGACGAACGGGTCGCTCATCGAGAGCTCGGCGAGCGGCACCGTCCCGAACTTCGGGGCCGGGAACCGGGGAGGCCCGGGCGGACGCGGCCCGCCGGGGCCGGGCCGGACGATCGGGCCGCCGAAGTTGTTCTGCCCCGGATCGGCCGGCGGCGCCTGCTCCCCGGGAGTCGCGGGCGTCTTCACCCGCGTGTGCTCCTGGGCGGCGGCCGGCGGGACGGAAGAGGCGGCGAGGATCGCGACGAGACCGGCGGCCAGCAACGTCGACGAGGTCTTCACTGTCTCGCTCCCTCTCACTTGAAGAGCCGCGGCGCGAAGTCGTTCAGCGAGCGTCGCCACGTCAGCCACTCGTGCGCCGTCCCCGGCGACTCGAAGGCGACGTACCTGATCCCGCCCTTGTCGAGCGACTCCTTGAAGGCCTTGATGCTGCCGGGAAACGGGTTCGGCTCCGCGGTGCCGAGCCCGATCCAGACGAGGTGCACGCGCCGGTTGAACGACTCGGCATCGGCGAAGGCGCCGCCGAACGCCGTCTTCGGGTCGAAGGGCGCCGTGCTGAGGCCGATGCCGGTGCCGCTGAACATGCCGAGCCACGAGAACGTGTCGAGGTTCGCGAGGGCGACCTGGCACGCCTGGTTGCCGCCCATCGAGAGCCCCGCGATGGCACGGTGCTCGCGATCGGCGATCGTGCGGAACGTCTTGTCGACGAACGGGACGAGGTCCTTGACGACGACCTCGCCGAAGGCGTTCATGCCGCCGGGCCTTCCGCCCACGCGGATGGTGCCGTTCACCACCGTCGGCGGAGCCGCCGAGGGCGGCGCCTGGCCGGCGCGCCCGGCGTAGCCCTTCTCCATCACGATGATCATCGGAACGGCCTTCTTCTCGGCGATCAGGTTGTCGAGGATGAAGTGGGCGTGGCCCTGCTCGGTCCAGCCGGTCTCGTCCTCGCCCGAGCCATGCTGGAGGTACAGCACCGGGTAGCGGGCGGACGGGCTCGCGTCGTAGTCCGGCGGCGTGTAGACGAGGCAGCGGCGCCAGTCGCCGGTCACGGTCGAGCGGTACCAGAGCGTCCGCACCTGGCCGTGCGGCACGTCCTTCGGCAGGTAGTAGTCGACGCCCTTCTCCGGGACCTCGATGCCGCTGAAGTCGCGGCCGACGCCGAAGTAGGCGTGGCTCGCGGGATCGTTCATCGACGTGCCGTCGACGACGAGCTGGTAGTAGTGGAAGCCGGGCACGAGCGGCGGCGTCGTCACCGTCCAGACACCGTTCTCGTCCTTCACCATGTCGTACCTCGTCGCCATGATGTCGGCCTGCACGCGCTGCGCCTGGGGCGCCTTCAGCTGGAAGACGACGCGGCCGTCGTCCGTGACGCGCGGGTACTCGGCGCCGAGGACGTTCGTCGGGGCCGGCCGAGAGTCGGCGAGGGGCGCCGGCGCGGTCGTCGGCGCGGGCGGGACGCTCGCCGGCTGCGCGACGGCCGAGCCGCAGAAGAGGGTCGCGGGAAGAGCGAGGAGCAGCGTTCGCATGGTGGCCGATTCTGGGGCGGAATCGAGCCGGCGGTCACGCGCCCGCGCGGCGACACCGGCGTAGGAGCAGGGTCCCAGGACGGCGTCGCGCCCCGGCCCTGAGCCCGGCCGCTCACCGAGGGCTCATGACAGGCCGCGACGATCGGCGGTAGCCTTCGCGCGCCGGCCGGGCCCCGAGCGCATCTCGTGGGGCCGAGGAGAATCGAAGTGCGCGGACCCCTCGTCGATCGCCGCGGATTCCTCGTTCACGCGGCGGCGCTCGCCGGCGCTGCGGCGGTCGCGCCGCGCGGCGCCTTCGCCCAGGCCGGCACGACGGAGTACGTCGAGGTGAAGACGCCCTACGGGCGCCTGCGAGGCCGGCGCGACGGCGACCTCGTCACGTTCAAGGGCGTGCCCTACGCCGGCCCCGTCGCCGGCGCGAACCGCTTCAAGGCGGCGCCGCCGCTTCAGCCGTGGACCGGCGTCCGCGACGCGCTGCAGCTCGCGCCGCCCAGCTGCCAGCCGGGCAGGGACTACTACGGAGTGGACGAGCCGGCGCCGGACGAGAGCTGCCTCTTCCTGAACGTGTGGACGCCCGCGCTCGACGGCCACCGGCGGCCGGTGATGTTCTTCAACCACGGCGGCGGATTCACGTCGGGCTCCGGCGGCTCGGTCGACTGCGACGGCGGGAACCTCGCGCGCCGCCACGACGTCGTCGTCGTGCAGACGAACCACCGCCTCGGACTGCTCGGGTACCTCTTCCTCGGCGACGTGGCCGGCGAGGAGTACGCGACCTCGGGCAACCAGGGGCTGCTCGACATGCGGAACGGCCTCCGGTGGGTGCACGACTCGATCGAGGCCTTCGGCGGCGATCCGGCGAACGTGATGATCTTCGGCGAGTCCGGCGGAGGCGCCAAGACCTCGTGCCTGTACGCGTTGCCCTCGGCGGCGCCCTACTTCCACAAGGCCGCGATCGAGAGCGGACCCGGCGTCCGGATGATGCCGCGCGACGCCGCCACCGAGACGGCGGTCCTCACGCTGCAGCAGCTCGGCCTCGACAGGACGCAGTGGCGCAGGCTCCTGGACGTGCCGGCCGCCGATCTCGTCGCGGCGCAGGTGGCGCTCGCCCGCCGGCCCGGCGGTCGGCCACGGTTCAACGCCGGGCGCGGCGGCCTCGCCCCGCGGGCCGGCAGCTTCGGTCCCGTCGTCGACGGCGTCGTTCTGCCCCAGCACCCGTTCGACCCGGTCGCGCCCGAGATCTCCCGGCACAAGCCGCTGCTCATCGGCACGAACCGCGACGAGTCGGCCTTCATGTTCATGGGCGACCCGACGCACGCGGTGTTCGAGCTGACCGACGCGACGCTCCGCGGGCGGCTCGAGCGCGAGCTCGGCAAGGACACGGACGCGGTGCTCGCGACGTACCGCGAGACCCGCCCCGGCGCCTCGCCGGCCGACCTCTACATCGCGATCACGTCCGCGACCATGTTCTGGCTCGGGTCGCTCACCGTGGCCGAGCGGAAGCACGCGCAGGGCGGCGCCCCGGTCTACATGTACATGCTGACGTACCCGTCGGACTGGGTGATCCCGGGGACGAGCCACCGCCTCGGGGCCGCGCACGCGACCGATCTCCTCTACACGTTCGACAACGTCTACCCCGACGGGCAGTGGCCGCCCCAGGGCAAGGCGACGATGTACCAGATGCTCGGCGGCGGGGCCGGTCGCTTCGCGGTCGCGCGGTCGATGAGTGCCCTCTTCACGAGCTTCGCGCGCTCGTCCGAGCCGTCGGCGAAGGGCGCGCCGCACTGGCCGCCGTACACGTCGCAGACCCGCTCCACGATGATGATCGACACGGAGTGCAAGATCGCGGACGACCCGTTCGCGAAGGAGCGGCTCCTCTGGGCGGGGCTGCGCTCGTAGACCCCGTCGACCGACGCACGGCGCGGGCCGCAGACAAAGGCCCACGTCGGAGGGTGGAAACGACACTCACGCCGCTCTGCCGGGAGGACCTGCCCATGAAGGCGACTCACACGAAGACCCTCGCGACGTCTCTGGCGCTCGCGGTCGGGATCGCACTGACCGGCGCGACGGCGTCTCTGGCGAGAGGCGGCCGGCCCGGCCAGGCGCCGCCTCCGGCGCGGCCGGAAGGCCCCTGTGACGTCTATGCCGCCGCGGGCGCACCGTGCGTGGCGGCCCACAGCACCACGCGCGCGCTCTATGCCGCGTACCAGGGCCCTCTCTACAGGGTCCTGCGCCAGTCCGACGGCCGGTCCCTCGACGTGGGCGTCGTCCGGCCCTCCGCCTCGCCCGTCCCGGACCCCGGCGGATACGCCGACGCCGCCGCGCAGGACGCCTTCTGCGCGAACACCCACTGCTGGATCAGCGTCGTCTACGACCAGTCGCCCAAGCACAACGACCTCGTCCAGGCTCCGCGCGGCGGGTTCAGCGGCCCGGCGATGGGCGGCTTCAACAACCTCCCGATGGCGGATATGGCGCCCGTCACGGTGATGGGCCACAAGGTCTACGGCGTCTTCGTCGCGCCCGGCATGGGCCTGCGCCAGAACGACGCGAAGGGCACGGCGGTCGACGATCAGGCCGAGGGCCAGTACTGGGTCATCAGCGGCCACCACTACAACTCCGGCTGCTGCTTCGACTACGGCAACGCCGAGACCGACAGCCGCGACGACGGCAACGGCACGATGGAGACGACCTACTACGGCAACGCGCCGTGGTGGTACCGCGGAAGCGGCCCGGGCCCCTGGATCATGACCGACCAGGAGAACAACCTCGTCGGCTGCGTCAACGCGGACGGCTCCAGGGCCTGCGCGAACCTGCCGAGCATCCACTGGCGGTTCGTGACCGCGATCGCGAAGGGCGAGCCGCACCACTGGACGTCGATGGGCGGCGACGCGCAGCGGGGAGAGCTCGCCGTCATGTTCGACGGCCCGCGCATCGACCACACCTACGACCCCATGCGCAAGCAGGGCGCCATCCTGCTCGGCAACGGCGGCGACAACAGCAACGGCTCGCAGGGCACGTTCTACGAGGGCGCGATGACGGCCGCGGGCACCTTCCCGAAGGACGCCACCGACCAGCTCGTGCAGGCCAACGTCGTGGCCGCGAGATACGACGTCGCCCGGCTGTCGCTTGCTCCGGCGAAGGCCACGGCGAAGCCGCCCGGGTTGCAGACCTTCGCGCCCGGGTCGACGCAGGAGACGACCCTGACGTTCACGAACGCGAGCGCCGAGCCCGTGGGCAGCGTGACGCTGAGCCTGTCGGTGCCGAAGGGCTGGACCGCGGCCACCGCCGACGGCCGGGCCTCGGTGACGATCGCCGAGCCCGTCGCGCCGGGAGCGTCGGCCCGCGCGACGTTCAAGGTCACCGCCGGCAGGAGCGCGTTCAACGGGGACCTCGTCGGCCGCGCGTCGTGGACGCCGGCGGGGGGCGGTCCCGCGCGCTCCGAGACGACGGCGCAGAAGGTGCGGAGCGCGAGGCCGGTCCGGATCAACGAGTTCCGCGTGAGCGCCGGCCGGCCCACGAACCCGACGGACGCGTTCATCGAGCTCTACAACGCCGGCTCCGGCCCGGTCGACCTCTCGGGCTGGACCCTCACGCAGCACCAGACGCAGCAGGCCTCCTTCTCCTCGATCACGATCCCCGCGGGCACCACCCTCGCGGCGAACGGCTTCTACCTGCTGGGCCTGTCGACCTCCGGCCTGGCCGCGGCCGCGCGCGCCGGCGACACGACGATCCACGTCCGGAGCACGGCCGGCCTTTCCGTGGGCGACACGCTCACGATCGGCGCCGGCGCCTCCGCCGAGACGCGGAAGATCGCGAGCCTCGGGACGGCGGCCGCGAGCGCGACGACGCTGTGGCAGCCCGTCCCCGACGGACCGGTGATCACGGTCCCCGTCGGCTCCACGAACGTGCCGGTGACGAGCGTCGCCGGCTTCGAGGTCGGCCAGAAGATCGGCCTCGGCCACGGCGCGACGTTCCCGACCGTGGCCCAGGCGCGGGAGCGCTACGAGGTCGCGACGGTGACGAAGGTCGGCAAGCCGGGCACGCAGGCCTGGCTCGGCGCGGACGCGCCGGTCGGCGCGACGAACCTCAGGGTCACGTCCGTCGACGGGATCACGGCCGGAGACACGATCCGACTCGACATCGACACCGTCGGCCACGGGATCGAGACCGTCACCGTGACCCGGGTCGGCACGGCGGCGCGTCCCGCGATGCTCGCGGCCGACGCGCCGGCCGGCGCGACGAGCGTGGTGGTGCGGGCGCGCGGCAACCTGACCGGCTTCACCGTGGGCGACCCGATGACCGTCGGCACTCCGGCCAACCAGCAGACGGTCACGATCGCCGCGGTCGGCACCGCGGGACCGACCGGCACGCCGGTCGACTTCACGCCGGCCCTCGCGCAGGCGCACAAGGCCCGCGAGGACGTGGTGGCCCAGGGCACGGGCCTCGACCTCGCGGCGCCGCTCAAGTTCGCGCACGCCGCGAACATGCCGTTCAGCGCGCGCGGCACCGGCATCACCTTCGCGCCGGCGACGGCCTTCGCCCACTCGAGCAACGAGCCGGTGCAGGCGCTCGGCACCGGCCTCGCGCTCGATCGGCCCCTCGCGAAGAGCCACGACGTAGACGACGTCGTGAGCGCGCCCGCGGTCACCAGCGCCGGATACCAGGGCTCGCCGGCGCCCCGGCAATGGTTCGGCGGTCCCGTGCTCTCGAGCAGCGCGGGCGCGATGGTCCTCCGCGACGCGTCGGGGCTCGTGGTCGACAGCCTGAACTACGGCCTGCTCGTCGATCCCTGGGCCGCCGAGGGCTACCACGGCGCGTCCGGCGCCGAGGAGGCGGGCTGCCGCGCTCCGACGCCCGGCACCGTTGGCGGCTTCGGCCCGTTCGCGGTGGCGCCGACCACCAACACCCCGCACCGCAGCGCGGGCCGCTTCCCGGACGGCGCCGACACGGACAGCAACTGCACCGACTTCGCCGTCCAGGCGGCGGCCGTGCTGCCGGTCGCCTCGGCCACCGGCGCGAGCAACGTCAAGGTCGACGGCGTCTCCGGCTTCGCCGCCGGGCAGACGATCACGATCGACTCTGGCGCGAACGCCGAGACCGCGGTCGTCGGCGAGGTGGGAACGGCGGGCGCCACGACGTCGAACGCGGCCACGGCGGTCGGAGCGACGGCAATCCCCGTGACGAGCGCGAACGGGTTCGCCAACGGCCAGGCCATCACGATCGGCGCCGGTTCCGACCTCGAGACAGCGACCGTCCTGTCGATCACCCGCAACTTCGGCTTCGGTCCCGGCGGCCCGCGGCGTAGCGGCACCCTCGTCCTCGCCGCGCCGCTCCAGCGGGCGCACGCGGCCGACGTGCCGGTCACTGGCACGGGGATCACGCTCACCGCGCCGCTCCGCCGGCCGCACGACGCGGGAACGCAGGTGGGCAGCAACCTCCCGACGCCGGGAGCGCCGAACCGGTACGACAGGACGGCCGGGGCCGATAGCGAGAGCGGCTCGCGGCGGAGCGAAGCACAAGGGCGCGAGTCGAGGACACCGCGGCTCCGCGTTAACGGAGTCCCCTGCGCGGGCGTCCTGACTTGTTGACGACTTCCGACGCTCGCCGGGGCGAGGTCCCGGCGCATGGACCATGGTCGCCGGAGCCTCGAACCAGCGGAACTGCGGAGGCGCGGCCTGCAGGTCGGCGATCTGGTTGGGCTGCGCCTCCTGCAGGCCCACCACGTCCGCCCCGTGGAAGCGGATCATGCTCGCCACCTTCGCCTTCCGATTCGCCCAGCGGTCCTCCCCGTCGCCCGGGCTGTCGTAGCGGATGTTGAAGCTCACGACCCGAAGTGCCGCATCCCCCGGCGGGACCGCCGATCGCAGGGGCTCGCGAACGGTGTGTGCACCGCGGGTTCCGCGGCGAACATGCCGAAGTAGTCGCCCGCGGCGGCGACCATCGCCAGACGCGAGCTGCGTTCAGCGGGCGGAAGGATGGCTCTGAGCGAGGGCGGGCGAGATGCCGAGGACGACGAGGGCGCCAGCGGGAAGCCATCGAAGCGCGTGAATCATGGGGGCCGTCCTCCCGGAACGCGCGGAGTATCGGTCCGACAGCCTCGCCACGACTACGAAGGCAGCACGTCGGCGTAGGCGAAGCCGTCGCGCGCGACGATCGGGCCGGTTCGCACCGGGACGGGGCTCCGGAACGCCGGTCCGTCCCACGCGAAGGTATGGAACTCGCCGTTCTCGCCGCACGGGTCGACGCCCTTGGGCAGTCGTTCGAGCAGACTCTCGTCGAAGGCCTGACCCGCGAGCTCGGCCGGCAGCACTCGGCAGTCGACGGTCGCGAGCACGGCCTTCTGCCCCGCGGCGAGCATCTCCTCGGCCAGCTCACGCGTCGGCCGGCCCCAGAGCGGGAACAGCGTGCCCAGGCCCGTGCCGGCCATGCGCTCCTCGCGGTAGCGGCGCACGTCCTCGAGAAAGAGGTCTCCGAAGGCCACCGCCGTCACCCCCCGCCCCCGCGCGTCGGCGAGAGCGCCGGCCATCGCTGCCTCGTAGATCTCGTTCGGACACGGCCACGGGATGCCGACCTCGACGAGCGGCAGGTCCACCGATTCGGCCTGGCGGCGCACGAGCTCGCGGCGGATGTCGTGCATCGCGACGCGCCCGCTCGGTGCGTCGACCGTGGTCAGCAGGCCGACGACCTCGACGCCTCGAGCGCGAAGCACGTGCAGCGACCAGGCCGCGTCCTTGCCGCTGCTCCACGCGAGCAGCACGCGCTCCTTCCGGACCGGGGGCATCGCCGGATTCTACGCGCCGGCGGCGGCTCTCACGCGCGGGGCAGCCGGAGGCAGAACGCCGCCCCCTGCGGTCGGTCGCGCACGGCGCCGAGGTCCCCGCCCAGCGCGCGGGCCAGCCGGCGCGACAGCGCGAGGCCGAGGCCCACGCCGGGAGCCGACTGGGCCGCGTCGCGGGCGGACTTGTGGAACGGGCGGAAGAGCCGCCGGAGCTCCTTCGCGTCGATCCCCGGCCCGTGGTCGGACACCGTCAGGCGCACCGCCCGGCCATCGGCCTCGGCGTCGAGGTGGATCCGGCGGTCGCTCGCGTCGCGCGCGTACTTGCAGGCGTTGTCGACCAGGTTGAAGAGGACCCGCTCCACCGCGGAGCGGTCGACGCGGAGCCGGACGTCGCCGGCCTCGGGCGGGATCGACGTCGCGAGCGTCATCCCGGACTGCGCGGCGTGAGCCGCGAGGCTCTCGCCCACGCGCGCGACGAGCGCCCCGAGCGAGATCTCCTCCGCGACCCCCGCGTAGCGGCCCCGCTCGAGGCGTGAGTACGCGAGCACGTTCTCGACGAGGTGGCTCTGGCGCTCGGCCTCGCGGCTCAGCGTCGTCAGGTACTCGCGCCGCTGCTCCTCGCTCGACACCATCCCCTCGAGGAGCATGTCGGAGTACATGCGGAACGTCGTGAGCGGCGTGCGCAGCTCGTGGGTGACGGCCGACACGAAGGCGGCGCGGCGCTCGCCGAGCGTGGCCATGCCGAGGAGCAGGGCGCCGCTCGCCGCGAGGGCGACGAACGCGAGGCCCCAGGCCACCGCCAGGGGGAGCCGGAGGCTCGAGTCGACGGGCTCCGTCGGCGCCGCCGTCGCTCCCGGCAGCAGCCGGGCCGGCAGCGCGGCGAGGCGCCGCGCCTCGTCGCCGTCGTCGGCGGCGACCGGGACGAGCCGCGCTCCCGGCAGCAGGTCGGCGACTCCCGCCAGAAGCCAGCGCTCGAGCGCGGGCCAGTCGAGCCCGGACGCCTGCACGAGCTCGCGCGAGCCGATCCGCACGCGCCGGGCGAGGACGAGCTCCTCGCCGACCCAGAGAGGCTGCAGCCGGCCGATGCGCACCTCCTCGGCGGCGGCCGCGGGCCGGACGCTCGGCGCGAGCGTCGGCGCCGCGACGTTCGCGGCGTTCGTCGCGGCCCGGGCCTGGAACTCGAGCTTGCTGAGCTCCTGCGCATCGCCTTTCGCCTGCGTCTGGATCCGCTGCAGCGCCTCGGCCTGCTTCGCCTCGACCTGCCGGAGGGCTTCCTTCTGGCGAAGAGCCTCCGGCGGCGACGGCGCGGACGCCGGCGACGGAGCGGCCGGCTGGACCACGACCCATTCCGACGAGAGCCGCGCCTCTACCGTCGCGCGATCGATCGAGGCGCCGACGGCCGGCGCCGAGGCGCGACCGGCGTCGTCCCACTGGAAGCGCAGGCGCACGTAGGGCGACGAGGGCGGGGCCGCCGTCGGCCGATAGGCCTCGGGCGGCTGCACGCTCTCCCGCGCGACGAGCGGCGCGAGCTGCGACTCCATGCGCCACAGCGCGAGCCGCACCTTCTCCTCGCGCGCCGCCTCGCGGCGGCCCCGCCGCTCGGCCTCGTCCAGCCGCCGGACGGTGAGCGTCAGCCAGCCCACGATGCCGACGAGCGCGGCGGCGCACAGGGCGAAGAGCGGCAGCACCTGACGGCGGCTCACGACGGCTCCGCCGGCTGCAGCACGTAGCCCTGCCCCCGCACCGTGCGGATGATGGGCCGCGCCGCGTCGTCGCCGAGCTTCTCGCGCAGCCGGGCCACGTGGACGTCGACGGTGCGCGTCTCGGCGGCCGTCAGGCGCGAGTGCCAGACGTGGGCGAGGATCTCGTCGCGGGAGACGACGCGCCCCGCGCACGACGCCAGGTAGCGGAGGAGGTCCGCCTCGAGCGGCAGCAGGCGCGCCGTCGCGCCGGTGCGGAAGCGAACCTCGCCGGTCGCGAGGTCCGCCTCGCCGCCCTCGAAGCGAACGCGCCCGGCGGGACGCGGGCGCACCGGCGAGCGGCGCATCACGGCCTCGACGCGCGCCAGCAGCTCGCGAATGCCGAACGGCTTCACCACGTAGTCGTCGGCCCCCAGCGTCAGCCCCGCGACCCGGTCCGCCTCCTCGCCCCGCGCGGTCAGGACGATCACCGGCAGGGTCGGGAACGCGAGGCGGACCTCCCGCAGGATCTCGAGGCCGTCGCGGCCGGGCAGGACCAGGTCGAGCAGGAGGAGGTCGTAGTCGGGACCGAGGGCCCGCGCAAGGCCCTCGGTCCCGTCCGACTCCTCGAAGACGTCGAAGCCGTGGAATCGCAGGGCGTCGACGAGGCCCCGCCGGATCGCGGCGTCGTCCTCCACGACCAGCACCCGCCTGGCGCCCACTTCGCCTCCCGGAACCCGAGTGTACGGCCCGGCTACTTCTTCAGGTAGCTCTGGTGGATCCAGGCGCCCTTCCGCTGCTTCTCCTGCGTCTCGATCACGACGCGCGACTCCGTCTCGCGGGAGACCGCGCTCGTGCCGGTGCTCGCGGCCTTCTCCGTGACGACGCCCTGGCCCGGGTCGCCGAGGAAGGCGCTCACCGCCTCGACTCCCGGCGGCGTGTGCGGCACGCCGTCCTTCCGCTCGGCCACCGCCTCGACGGCGCTCGCGCGGAGGAGCTTCGGCCACAGCGCGCGGAAGAGCGCGGGAGAGGCGTAGATCTCCGCCGAGTTCAGCGAGCCGTCGACCGCGAACGCGTAGCCCACCGCGTCGGGGTGCCGCTCGAGCAGGGGCGCGAGCGCCTGGACGTAGCCCTCGACGCTCTTCCGCACCCGCTCGCTCTCCAGCGTGAGCTGCAGGCTGGAGGCCGACTGGGCGCCGCGCACCTCGCCCTTCAGGTTCGCCGACAGCTTCGCCTGCACCCGGGCCACGTTCTGCCACACCTCGCCCTGGTCGCCCTTCGAGTTGGCCATCTTCAGGTCCTTGTGGGCGAGGTAGGCCTCGGAGCTCGCGAAGCGGTCGGCCTCCTCCGCCCCCCTCTTCGTCCAGCGCCCGTGCTCGACGCAGAACGAGCCGACGTCGACCGGCCCCGACTTCGGCGGCAGGACGAGGTCGCTCGACAGCACGCGGTCCTGCCGGCCGCCCTTGACGATCTCGCCGGCCTGCACGTAGACCTCCTGGTCCGAGAGGTTCTCGACCGTGAGGCTCGACACGTTGCCCGTCTCGCGAACGATCGCCTTCTTCTCGGCCAGCGCCTGCGCCAGGGGGACCAGCCGGCGTCCGGCCATCTGATCGCGGCCGTGGACGAGGTAGACGTCGAGGTTCTCGTAGACGTAAGGCCCGGAGATCCGCGGCGCCGCGGAGACGGACCCGTCCGGCGTCGCCCGAGCGACGAGGCCTCCTCCGACCGCCAGAAGCGCAAACGCGGCAGCAGCCACTACTCGCATCGTCCCCATCCTCTCCGGACGGCCTGCCCTCGGAGCGCTCTCGAAAGGTCGCAGCGCCCGGCCGTCCCGTCGCGATCGAGGCTAGCCGCGCCGGGGACGAACGCAGGTTACAGGAGTGCAACACGTCGGCGGCCCGACGCCGCGTGCCGCGCCGGGGGGAGGGGCGGGCGCGCTCGCGGCCGCCCGCGCTGTATACTCGCGCCTAACCGGACCCTCCAGCGAATGACTGCTCCCCTGCGCCGTGTCGTCCGTGCACTGCTCCACCGCAGCGGCCTTCGCCGCGCCCCGAGGCCGGAGACAGTCGAGATCGCGTTCGCCGCGATCGTCGGGGACGACGTCCACAACGACGTCGCGAAGCTGAAGCTCGACATCCTGAGCCGGTACGGCCGAAACCCGGGGATCGAGGCGACCCCGCACGTCACCCTGAAGCTCGGCTTTCCCGTGGCCATCGACGCGATCCGGCCCTTCGAGGAGTACCTCGACCGCCTCCTCGAAGAGGTGGCGCCCTTTCCGGTCCGAGTGAAGGGCGTCGGCTTCTTCGACGAGGGAATCGTCTTCCTCGACGTCGAGCCGAGCCCGCCGCTCGACCGCCTGCGGCGCCGGATCGTGGCCGACCTCTCGGCGCGGCACGGGATCCCGCCCCACCGCCTCGAGGGCGACGCGTATCACTTCCACGTCACGGCGGGCTACGTCGAGCCGCGCGCACCTCCCCGACGCGCGGCGCCATTTCCAGGGCCGAGGGCGCGAGTCCACCTTCCCTCTCGAGACCCTGGCGCTCCTCTGCCACACGGGGCGGGAGTGGGTCACCTACAAGCGCGGCCGGCTCCGCGGGAAAGACGGAGCGGCGCCTTGAGGAGAAGCGACGACACGGCCGTCCTCGACGGCCTGGCCTTCCGGAGGCAGTTCTTCCTCGGCCCGCAGCACCTCGACCGGTTCCCGTCCTGGAAGCGCCTGCGGATCGACGAAGCTCACTGCCTGACGGTGCACCCCGACCTCGAGGTCTGCCAGGCGTCGAGCCCGACCGAGTCGCTGACGCTGCTCGGCTACGCCCTGGATCCGAACGAGCCGGGCGCCGGCAACGAGCAGATCCTCAGCCGCCTCCTCGGCCGGCCGGATCGCGACCGTCCCGTCCGGGAAGAGACGGCGGAGCTCGGCGGCCGCTTCGTCCTCGTGGTGAAGGAGGCCGGCCGGATCACCGTCCTCCCCGATGCCGCGGCCCTGCGCAGCGTGTTCTACGCGGCCGGCCGCCCCGGCGGCGCGACCGTCTGCGCGTCGCAGCCGCGCCTCCTCGCCGAGGTCCTCGGCCTGGCTCCCGACGAGCGCGCCCTCGAGTTCATCGCCTCGCGCGGCCACGACGACACCGAGGTGTACTGGTTCCCCGGCGACACGTCGCTCTATCGCGGCGTGAGGGCCCTCCTTCCGAACCACTACCTCGACCTCGACGCGGCGACGACGCACCGGTTCTGGCCCGACGAGGACATCCCGAGCCTCCCCCGCGAGGAGGCGGTCGCGGAGAGCCTGCGGCTGATGAAGGGGCTGACGCGCGCGGCCGAGCTGCGCTACCCGCTGGCCCTCTCGATGACCGCCGGCTGGGACAGCCGCCTGATGCTCGCGCTGTCCCGCGACTTCGCGCCGCAGCTCTACTTCTTCACCCTCGCCTACTCCGAGGACCGGACCGGCCGCGACATCGCGGTCCCCGCGCGGCTGCTCCGCAAGCTGGGCCTGCCGCACCACGTGCTCGACTACCCCGACCGGGTGAGCGAGCCGTTCCGCGAGCTCCACCAGAGGAGCACCACCGCGCCGAGCCCGGCGTGGTGCGCCGACGTCCAGGCCCTCTTCGACGAGTACCCGCCCGACCGCGTCTGCCTCACGGGCGACGTCGCCGAGGTCGTGAAGGACCACCTCGCCGAGAGGGCCCCGAGCCGCGACGCGCTCGGCGCGGCCGACCTCGTGGCCATCTGCCGGATCGGGACGCACCCGTTCCTCGCGGAGGCGTTCGCCGCCTGGCTGGAGGGCGCGCGGCCCCGCAACGTGCGGCTCCTGGACCTCTTCTGCTGGGAGCAGATCGTCGGCCGGAAGCAGCAGCAGATCCGCAGCGAGTCGGACGTGGCGCACGAGTCCTTCACGCCGTTCAACTGCCGCCGTCTCCTCGTGACCATGCTCGCCGCGAGCGAGGCGGAGCGCCGCCCTCCCGGCTTCCCGCTCCTGCGGAGCGTGATCGAGCGCCTCTGGCCCGAGGTGCTGACCGAGCCGATCAATCCGAAGGAGAAGGTGCCGCTGAGGCGGGTCGTCCGGAAGGCCCTCCGCAGGCTGCGCATCGACGCCCTCGTCCCCGAGTCGGCGAAGGCGCTCGCGAAGCGCCTGCTGCGATGAGCGCGCCCTCGTCGCCGCCGCGGAGCTTCCCTTCTTCCCGGGCCCGGCCCGACCGCGCCCGCAGCGAGGAGAGACCTTGATTGGCACGATCCGGCGGATCGCCT
>JAXLRD010000069.1:0-35246 GCA_046331285.1 Vicinamibacteria bacterium | reverse complement strand
CCGCACGTCTGGTCGCAGTCGAGGACGTGGGACCCCGAGGGCGTCCTGTCCACTCTCGGCGCGATCGCGACGACTCTCCTCGGCCTGCTCGCCGGCGAGTGGGTCCGGTCGGGACGCCGGCCGTTCGCCGTCACCGTCGGCCTGCTGCTCGCCGGCCTCGTGCTCACCGGCCTCGGCGTCGCATGGGCCGACGCCGCGCCCGCGTGGCTCGCGGTCCCCGTGAACAAGGGGATCTGGACCTCGTCGTTCGTCCTGCTCACCGGCGGGCTCGCGGCCGCGCTGTTCGGGCTCACCTACTTCGTCGTCGACGTCGCCGGGTTCCGCCGCTGGGCCGCGCCCTTCGTGACCTACGGCAAGAACGCGATCGCGGTGTTCGTGGGCGCGGGGCTTCTCGCGAAGACGCTCCTCGCGATCCGGTGGGTGGGCGCCGACGGCGAGACCGTGAGCCTGTGGAAGCGCGCCTTCGACGCGCTCTACGCGAGCTGGCTCCCGCCGTACCCGGCCTCGCTCGCGTGGGCCCTCACGTTCGTGCTCGTCTTCTACCTGATGGCCCTCGGGATGGACCGCCGGGGGATCTACCTGAAGGTCTGATCCCGGCCCGGAGCGGAGGGGGGGCTGGGGGGTGCGACGGAGGTCAGCAGGCGACGGGCTGCGAACGGAGGCGGATTCACTCCGCCGGAGAGAGCGGGGAGTCTGAGGGGGGCGACGCAGCCCCCCTCGGAACAAAGAACGAACTAGAAGCCGCCGCCGTGCGGCATGCCGCCGCCCATCGGAGCCTTCTCCTCCTTCTCCTCCGGGATCTCGGAGACGAGAGCCTCGGTGGTCAGGAGCAGCGAAGCGATCGACGACGCGTTCTGCAGCGCCGAGCGGACGACCTTGGTCGGGTCGATGACGCCCGCCTCGACCAGGTTCTCGTACGTGTCGGTGAGCGCGTTGAAGCCCTCTTCGGCCTTCATCTCGCGCACCCGCGCCACGACGACCGCGCCCTCGAAGCCGGCGTTGCCGGCGATCTGCCGGAGCGGCTCCTCGAGCGCACGCTTCACGATCGCGACGCCCACGGCCTCGTCGCCCGTCACCTTCACGGACTCGATCGCCTTCTGGGCGCGGAGAAGGGCGACGCCGCCGCCGGGGACGATGCCCTCCTCGACCGCCGCCTTGGTCGCGTGCATCGCGTCCTCGACGCGGGCCTTCTTCTCCTTCATCTCGGTCTCGGTGGCCGCGCCGACCTTGATGACCGCGACGCCGCCGACGAGCTTCGCGAGCCGCTCCTGGAGCTTCTCGCGGTCGTAGTCGGAGGTCGTCTCGTCGATCTGCGTGCGGATCTGCTTGACCCGGCCCTCGATCTGCTTGGCCGTGCCGGCGCCCTCGACGATCGTCGTGTTGTCCTTGTCGATCGTGATCTTCTTGGCCTTGCCGAGGTCGTCCGTCTTGAGGTTCTCGAGCTTGATGCCGAGGTCCTCGGTGATCGCCTTGCCGCCGGTGAGGATCGCGATGTCCTCGAGCATGGCCTTGCGGCGGTCGCCGTAGCCCGGGGCCTTCACGGCCGCGACCTGCAGCGTGCCGCGGAGCTTGTTCACCACGAGCGTCGCGAGCGCCTCGCCCTCGACCTCTTCCGCGATGATGAGCAGCGGCCGGCCGAGCTTCGCCACCTGCTCGAGCACGGGGAGCAGGTCCTTCATGCTCGAGATCTTCTTCTCGTGGATGAGCACGAGCGCGTTCTCGAGGACGACCTCCATCCGCTCGGGGTCGGTCACGAAGTACGGCGAGAGGTAGCCGCGGTCGAACTGCATGCCCTCGACGACCTCGAGCGAGGTCTCGAGCGTCTTGGCTTCCTCGACGGTGATGACGCCGTCCTTGCCGACCTTCTCCATCGCGCCGGCGATGATCTCGCCGATCGTCGCGTCGTTGTTCGCGGAGATCGTGCCGACCTGGGCGATCATCTTGCCCTTGACCGGCTTGCTGAGCTTCTTCAGCTCCTCGGTCACGGCGCCCACGGCCTTCTCGATGCCGCGCTTGATGTCCATCGGGTTGGCGCCGGCGGTGACGTTCTTGATGCCCTCGCGGTAGATCGCCTGCGCGAGGACCGTCGCCGTCGTCGTGCCGTCGCCCGCGATGTCGGAGGTCTTCGACGCGACCTCGCGGACCATCTGCGCGCCCATGTTCTCGAGCGGCTCCTTGAGGTCGATCTCCTTGGCGACGGTGACGCCGTCCTTGGTGATCAGCGGGGAGCCGAACTTCTTGTCGAGGACGACGTTGCGGCCCTTGGGGCCGAGCGTGACCTTGACCGCGTCCGCGAGGCGGTTGACGCCGCGCAGGACGGCCTGGCGGGACTCGTTACCGTACGTGATCTGCTTCGCCATGATTCCTTCCGGCCTCCCTTAGCCGATCACCGCGAGGACTTCGTCCTCACGAAGGATGAGGTACTCCTCGCCGTCGATCTTGATGTCGGTGCCGGAGTACTTGCCGAAGAGGATCTTGTCGCCGGCCTTGACGTCGAGCGCCAGCTTCGTGCCGTTGTCGAGGACCTTGCCGTTGCCGACCGCGATGACCTCGCCCTCCTGGGGCTTCTCCTTCGCGGTGTCGGGGATGATGATCCCGCCCTTGACGGTTTCCTTTTCCTCGATGCGCTTCACCAGAAGCCGGTCGTGAAGCGGACGAACCTTCGCCATGCGTGGTCTCCTTTGTCTCTTCGAAAGCCTTCGTTGCGAGGTCCCGCAGGCCCGCAGGGCCATGGGGGAGCGCCTTGGCACTCCGGGGACCCGACTGCCAGACAAGATAGCGGTCCGCTAGCAGACTGTCAAGCCGAGTGCTAAATCCATTCCACAGAGCGATTACCGCGGAGCGCGGCGGGGTCCGCCGGGCCCGGGGTCCTGCGCCGCCGCTCTACGCCCGGAGCTTGTACTCCTCGATCTTCTTGCCGAGGGTGTTGCGGTGGATCTTCAGGTCCTGGGCGGCGCGGGAGAGGTTGCCCTTGTGGCGCTGGAGGACGCGCGCGATGAAGCGCTTCTCGAACTCTCGCTTGGCGTCGTCGAACAGGATGCCCTTCTCCACCATCTCGGTGACGAGGGCTTCGAGCTGCTGCTTCACGGCGCGGGCTCCCTGGGCCGGGCGCTCTCGGCCCGGCGTCTGCGCGGCTAGCGGGCCTTCCCCCGGAGGCGGTCGAACGCCTCCCAGTACTTCTCCACCGTCCGCGCGACGACGTCGGGCGGGAGCTCGGGGCCCGGGGCCTGCTTGTCCCAGTCCAGGGTCTCGAGGTAGTCGCGCACGAACTGCTTGTCGAAGCTCGGCTGTGATCGGCCCGGCGCGTAGCCGTCGCGCGGCCAGAAACGGGAGGAGTCGGGGGTGAGCGCCTCGTCGATCCACACGAGCCGCCCGTCCTTCACGCCGAACTCGAACTTCGTGTCGGCGAGGATGATCCCGCGCGCCTCGGCGTGGGCGCGCGCCCGCGAGTAGATCTCGAGCGTCGTCCGCCGCGCCTCCGCGGCGCGCTCGCGGCCGACCGTGCTCTCCATCGTCTCGAACGGGATGTTCTCGTCGTGCCCGGTCTCCGCCTTCGTCGCCGGCGTGAAGATCGGCGGGTCGAGCCTCTCCGACTCGCGCAGCCCCGCGGGGAGCGCGATGCCGCAGACGGCGCCCGTCGACTTGTAGTCCTTCCAGCCGGAGCCCACGAGATAGCCGCGCACGACGCACTCGATCGGCAGCACGTCGGTCTTGACGACGATCATCGAGCGGCCCTCGAGCTGGTCGCGGTGGCGCGCGAGCTCGGGGCCGTACTCGGAGACGTCGGCGGTGATCACGTGGTTGGGGACGACGTCCTTCAGGAGTTCGAACCAGAAGAGCGACATCTGGGTGAGGACGATGCCCTTGCCGGGGATGCCGGTGGGCAGCACGACGTCGAAAGCGCTCAAGCGGTCGGTCGCGACGATCAGGAGGCGGTCGCCGAGGTCGTACACGTCGCGCACCTTGCCCCGCCGCCAAAGCGAGAAGCCGGGAAGGCTCGTCTGGAGGAGGGGGGCCGCGTTCGCCTCGGGTCTCATGTCCTCTCGGGGGTGACTGGCGCGAGCGCCGCGAAGCGCTCGATCGTTTCGTTCGACGGTGCCCTGACGTTTCGAGGGCGGAGAGTCTACAGAAAAGACTTCGCGCAAGGCAATAGCCAAACGCACGAGGGCGGGCCTCGCGGCCCGCCCTCGTCGCGACGCCGCTCGTCGGCGACGTCAGTTCTTCGGAGGCTCCGGCGCCTCGGGCGGCGCGGCCGGCTTCGGAGCCGCCTCCGGTTTCGCCGCCCCTTCGGGCTTCGCCGGCGCGCGCGGCGCGGCCGGTGGGGCGGGCGCGGCCGAAGTGGGAGCCGCGGTCGGGGACGACTCCGCGGGGGCCTCCGGCTTCGGCGCGCTCGCGAGGGCCGGCTTCGCGACCGCGCGGTCCGATATGGCGGTGGCGCTGCCGTGCGACTCCAGCGCGACGTCGCCGTCGGCCTGTACCCGCACCTCGGGCCCGCCGCCGCCGATCGCTCCCTTCACCTGGCGGCCCGGACCGCGCCGATCCTCTCCTTCGGGCGCCGGGAAGTCGCCGAGCTCGGAGCGCACGTCGCCGCGCCGGGACTCGGCCCAGACGTTCGCGCGGCTCGCGTCCGGGACGCGCAGCGTCGCCTCGCCGTGGCGCACGTTCACCGAGATCGGCGCGGCGATCGCCGCGCGGGGGGCGAGCCGCGCGGCGCCGCGGTCGACTTCGACCACGACCTCTCCGGAGAAGCCGTCGAGGTCCACGTCGCCGTTCGAGGAGCGCACGCGCGCGCCGCCGGCGAGGCCGCCGGCGTTCACCGCGCCGTGGTCCACCTCGATCTCCGTGCGGCCGTCGACCCGCCGCACCTCCGCGTCGCCGTGCGTCGACTTCGCGGAGAGGTCGCCCGCGACGTCCTCGGCGGAGACCCGCCCGTGCTCGGCCTTCACGCTCGCGCCGCGGCCCACGCGGACGACCTGGGCCCCGCCGAACGAGGTCTCGACCTCGGCGTGGCCGGTGAGGTCGGACACCTCGACGTCCGAGTGCGAGCCGCGGAGGGCGAGATCGCCGTCGACCGACTCCGCGGTGAAGCGCCCGAACTGCTGCTCGGCCTCGAGGGGCCCGGTGCGGCGCGCCGTCGTGTCGCCGTGCTGCACGTCGAGCCGGACGTGCCCGCGGACGCCGCTCACCTCCACGCCGCCGTGGCGCGAGGTGACCGTCGCCGCTCCGCCCACGTCGTCGAGGCTGACCTCGCCGTGCCGGCTGTCGATCTTCGCCTCGCCGGCGATCCGGGCCACCGTCACGCCGTCGAACGAGGATTCGACTTCGGCGCTCGCGAAGCCCGAGACGTCGACCCGGCCGTGCTCGTTGCGGACGCTGACCGCGGTGTCGGGGGCGGCCTCGATCTCGAGGTGCGTCTCGAAGCCGACGTCGTCGCTGCGCCCGAGCTCCTCGCGGTTCGTGCCCGCGGTCACGGGGGCGCCGTCGCCGGCGAGGCGCAGCTCGATGCGGTTCGCGAACGCGCGGGCCTTCTCCTCGGTCGGGAGGAAGACGACCTTGCGCAGCTTCACCCGCACGACGCCCGCCGCGCCGGGCGTCACCCGCACCTCGCCGAAGGCGTTCCTCACCTCGAGCCGGGCCGCCGGCGGGACGGCGCGCTCCGCGGTCTGCTCGAAGGAGTACGACGGCCCGTAGAATCGGCCGCCCATCACGCGGCAGCCCTCGGGCCCGATCCCCACGTGGCCCTTCACCTGCCAGGCCGTCTCCACCGTCGCGCCGAAGGCGAGGAGGAGCAGCAGCATCCCGATCTTGCGTCCGCTCACGGCTGCCTCCTCGAGGAGCGGCGCAGCGCGAGCTCGACGAGCTCGAGCACGCCCCAGAGAACGAACGACAGCGGCCACCAGGTGCGCAGCACGGGGAGCATCTCGAGCCGGCCGAGATTCGCGAGGGTCCACAGCACGCCGAGCGCGACGAGGCAGACGCCGAGCGTCACGCCTTCCGCGCTAAAGGCGGGGCGGCTCATCACCGGACTCCGCGGCCTTCTTCTTCTGGAGAGAGGCGTAGACGAACCAGGAGCCCACGGCGATCAGCAGGACGGGCCACCACCGCGCGAGGCGGTCGAGGTCGAGCCAGCCGAGGTTGTTGAGGAGGATCAGCACGCCGAAGATCGCGAGGATCGCGCCCCACACCGGGGACTCCACGGCGCCGTCGTCCTCGGGATCGACGCGCCCGCCGAGGAAGCGCTGGTTGATGGCGCTCGCCCCCTTCCAGGCGTCGATCATGTTGTAGAGGTAGACGAACGGGATCATGAACGCGAAGGGGAACTCGTGCCCGGTCGAGGTCAGGTAGATGCTGCCCACCCACGCGAAGAAGAACGCGAAGGCGCGCGCGATCTGCCCGTTGTAGACCTGGCCGAGGCCGGGGAAGAGCGAGAGGAAGGCCGCGAGGCCGGGGCTCTTCGGAAGCCGGACGTAGGGCGCCGAAGCCGGCGCGACGGGCGGCAGCGGCGGCGGGGGAGCCGGCGCGTTCGGGTCGGGCGACAGGCTGCTCATCGAGTCATCTCCTAGTGCGGGACGGTGGCCCGCGCTCACCGGTGGCTACGCGGGCCCGGGGCCCGCGGTTCGAAAACCTGAGGCGACGCCCGTGGGGACGGGCTCGGCGCGGGAGCCGCTTTTCGAGCCCTCGTCGGACGGCGCGGCCCGGCGCTTCTCCAGGAGGCGCCGGTAGTCCTGCACGCGCTCGTTGACGCGGTCGAGCCGCCCCTCGAACGCGGTGCTGAGGACGACGCCCAGCAGCCGCACGTCCTCGACGATCCGGTCCTTGCGCACGATGAGGTTGTTCCCGGCGTGCACGGTCTCGCCGACGAGTCGATGGGCCGCCCGGGTCGGCATCTCGGGGCCGACGACGAGCAGCATCGCGCCGAGGGCGATGAGGGCGAAGCCGGCGGCCGCGGCCTGGACCCACGACGGCACGTCGAACGCCGGCCGCACGACGACGCGAGGGGCGCGCAGCGCCGCCGCGGCCGCGCGGGCGGCGAGGCCCCGCGGCTCCTCGAGCTCGGGGAACGCCCGCAGCGCCGCGATCACCTCCGCCGTCGCCGCCCGCAGATCGCGGCAGGCGGCGCAGGCCGCGAGGTGGCGGTCGAGCTCCGCGCGCAGGATCTCGTGCAGCGGGCCTTCGATGTGGTCGCTGAGAAGCTCCTCGGCTCTCTGACAGTCCATCGTCCTACCCTCGGCTTTCCCCGCCGGCGGCGAGGTCGTCCTTCCGCGCGAGCAGCCGCTTGGCGAGCTCGACGCGGGCCCGGTTGATCCGGCTCTTCACCGTCCCGAGGGGGATCTGCAGCTCGGCCGCGATCTCCTCGTACGGCAGCCCCTGCAGGTCGCACAGGACGAGCGGCAGGCGCAGGTCGGGGGGCAGCGCCCGAAGGCCGCGGTGGACGAGCGCGGCGCGCTCGTCCCGCTCGAGCCCCGCGATCGGGTGCTCTCCGCGGGCGGGCATCGTCTCGATCACCTCGGTGTCCTCGCTCCGGCGCAGCCTCTCCTGCTTGCGGCGGCGGTAGTGGTCGATCGCGTGGTTGCGCGCGACGGCCATCAGCCAGCCCCCGAAGGGCCCGTCCGACTCGCGGTAGCGGGAGAGCGTCTGGTACACCTTGACGAAGACCTCCTGGACGAGGTCCTCGGCCTCGTCCACCCGGCCGGTGAACCGGTAGGCGAGGCCGAACACCTTGCGGGTGTGACGAGACACCAGGTCGTGCCAGGCGGCTTCGTCACCCCGGCGGCACCGCGGCAGGAGATCGGCGTCGGAGGTGGTCAAGGTCGAGTGAGCGTCCAGGCGTTCTCCTGCCCTCGCCACCAGGAACGCGACACCCGCGTCCCGGGTTCGGGAAAGTGGCGGCGGGACAGGTGTTTGACGCTCGCCGGCGCATTGTAGTAGAGTCCGCTTCGGCTATCAAGTGTCTGATCCGGAAGGCTTTGTGGGAACGTCGGGGCGCGCGTGAGGGGCGATCGGGTTCGCCTCCTCGCCGGCGCTTTCGTCGCTCTTCTCCTTCTCGCGTTCTTCTTCCGGGGAATGGACTGGTCCGCCCTGGGGCGGGCCCTCGCCGAGGCCCGGGTTCTCCCCCTCGTCGCGTTCGTCGTCGTCTCGGTCGTCATCTACGTGGGTCGCGCCTGGCGCTGGGGGGGTCTCCTCCGGCCGCTCGCGAAGGTGCGCTTCGCCGACCTGTTCTCCGCCACGATGGTCGGCTTCGCCTCCGGGCTCCTGATCCCGCGCGCGGGCGAGCTGCTGCGCCCCTGGCTCGTCTCGCGGCGCTACCCGATCGCGACCTCGGCCGGGTTCGCGACGATCATCCTCGAGCGCATCGTCGACACGCTCACGGTCCTCCTGCTCTTCGCCGCCTACCTCTTCGTCCTGCCGACGCCGGCCGCGCAGCACGAGGGGCCGCGGTTCGCCGCGTGGGGCCGCTCGCTGAGCGCCATGGACATGGTGAAGGCGGGAGGCGCGGTGTCGTTCGTCGGCGTCCTCGGCGTGCTCGGCCTCCTCGCTCTCCTGCACGCCTACCCGGCGGCGGTCGTCGGCCGGCTCGAGCGGCTCCTCTCCCTCGCGCCGCGGTGGCTCGCCGGCGTCCTCGGCAAGCTCGTCCACTCCTTCACCGACGGGCTCGCGGTCCTGAAGGCGCCCCTCCCGCACCTCGCCTTCATCGGCGGGCAGTCGCTCCTCGTCTGGCTGCTCATCGCGGTCGGCTTCCACCTGAACCACCTGGCGTTCGGCATCGACCTCCCGTTCCACGCCACGTTCCTGCTGATCGCCTTCCTCGTCGTCGGCGTCGCGATCCCGACCCCCGGCATGGTCGGCGGCTTCCACGCCGCCTACCTCGTCGCCCTCGCCGACGTCTTCGGGGTCGAGCGCGAGCGCGCGGCGGCGGCCGGGATCGCCGCCCACGCCCTGTCGAACCTGCCGGTCCTCGTCCTCGGGCTCGCCCTCCTCGGCCGCGAGCGGATCAGCCTGGGGCGCGTCGCCGAGGTCGCCCGCGAAGGCCAGCCCCCACCGGAGGTGCGCCCGTGAAGTGCCCGTTCTGCTCCCACCTCGAGGACAAGGTCGTCGACTCGCGCGAGAGCAAGGAAGGCGACGTCATCCGCCGCCGGCGCGAGTGCCTCTCCTGCGGCAAGCGATTCACGTCGTACGAGCGCATCGACCAGATCCCGCACATGGTCGTGAAGAAGGACGGGAGGCGCGAGCGCTTCGACCGCGAGAAGGTGCTGCAGGGCCTCCTGAAGGCCTGCGAGAAGCGGCCGGTTCCGGTGAAGGCCCTCGAGCAGATCGCCGACGGCGTCGAGGCGATCGTCCAGGAGAGCCCCGACCGCGAGGTGCCGACGACCCAGGTCGGCGAGTTCCTGATGTCGCACCTGCGCGAGCTCGACAAGGTGGCCTTCGTGCGCTTCGCCTCGGTCTACCGCGACTTCAAGGACGTCGACCAGTTCATGGCGACGCTCAAGGGCCTGCTCGAGGCCCGCGACTAGCGGGGCGCCCGGCCCGCCGGGCCGTCGAGGACGGCGCGTACTCGCGCCAGCAGATCGGTCCGGGTGAACGGCTTGTCGAGCAACGGATAGTCGTTCCCGCCGCGCGCGACGGCCTCGTTCGCGTAGCCCGAGACGAGCAGCGTCCGCAGTCCCGGCCGCGCCTCCGTCAGCCGCCGCGCCGTCTCGGGGCCGCCCATTCCCGGCATGACGACGTCCGTCACCAGCAGGTCGACGGGGCCTTCGTGAGCGGCCGCGACCCGCAGGGCCTGTCGCCCGTCGGGGGCCGAGATCACCCGGTAGCCCGCGTCCTCCAGCATCTCGCCGACGAGCTCGCGAAGGTGGGCCTGGTCCTCGACGACGAGCACGGTCTCGCCGCGGCCGCGCGGGGGCGAGGCGGGCGCCGGGACGGGCGGGTCCGCGTCGCCGTCGACCCGGGGCAGGTCGATCGTGAACGTGGCGCCGCGAGAGGGCTCGCTGTCGACGCGGACGAAGCCGCCGCTCTGCGTCACGATGCCGTAGACGGTCGAGAGCCCCAGGCCCGTGCCCCGCCCCTCCGCCTTCGTGGTGAAGAAGGGGTCGAACACGTGCTCGCGGACGGACGGCTCCATCCCCACGCCGTCGTCCCTCACGCGGATCCGCACGTAGGACCCGGGCCGCAGGGGCGGGCTGCGTCGCGCCTCGTCCTCGCCCACCTCCGCGTTCGCCGTCTCGATCCGCAGGACGCCGCCGTCCGGCATCGCGTCGCGGGCGTTCACGGCGAGGTTCATCAGCACCTGGCCGATCTGGCCGGAGTCGGCCCGCACCCGGCCGAGGTCGCTCGCGAGCGAGGTCTCGAGTGCGATGTCTTCGCCGATCAGCCGGCGGAGCATCTTCTCGACGTCGGCGACCTCGGCGTTGAGGTCGAGGACGCGCGGCTTCAGGACCTGCCGACGCGAGAAGGCGAGCAGCTGCCGCGTGAGGCTCGCCGCCCGGTGGGCGGCCGCGAGGATCTGGCCGAGGCGCCCCGCCGCGGGATCGCCCGGCGCGAGGCCGGCGGCGGCCATCTCACCCTGGCCGATGATGACCCCGAGGATGTTGTTGAAATCGTGGGCGACGCCGCCGGCCAGGCGGCCGACGGCCTCGAGCTTCTGCGCCTGCAGCAGCTGCTCCTGGGTGCGGCGCAGCTCGTCCTCCGCGCGGCGGCGGGCGGTCATGTCGAGGATCACGGAGAGGACCCCGGTCACCCGGCCCTCCGCGTCGCGGATGGGGGACGCCGCGAAGGTCACGTCGACCGGCGTGCCGTCGCGGCGGCGGCGCGTCACCTCCGCGTCGCTGATCGTCTCGCCGGCGAGCAGCCGCTCGCGCATCGCCAGCGATTCGGCGGCCGCCTCGGGGGAACGTAGGGCGGCACCCTCCCGATCACCTCGGAGCGCGACCACCCGAAGATTCGCTCGGCCGCGCGGTTCCAGATGTCTCCGATGCGCCCGTCCGGCTGCACCGTGATGATCGCCGCGGGCGAGTTGGCCACCACGGCCTCGAGGGAGGCCTTCGACTGCGCGAGGGCCAGGACGGCCCGCTCCTTCTCGCGCCGGGCCTCGGCCGCCTCCGTCGCGAAGCCGACGTCGGTCGCGATCCTCTCGACGAGGTGCGTCGCCTCCGGGTCGAAGGCGCCGGCCTGGCCCGCGTAGACCGCCAGGCTGCCGACCACCGCTCCGTGGGCCCGCACCGGGGTCGCGACGATCGAGCGGATGCCGCGGGCGAGCGCCTCGGTGCGCCACGGCGCCGCGGTCGACTCCGCCTCCACGTCCCGGATCACCACGGTGCGTCCCTCCCGCACCGCGACGCCGGTCGGTCCGAGGCCCTGCTCGAGGCTCGGGTCGGCCGACATCCACGTCTCCGTCAGGTAGCCGTCGTCGCCGGCGGAGGCGGCCGGCACCAGCCACTCCGTCTCGGGATCGCGGAAGCCGATCCAGGCGAGGAGGAACCCGCCCTCCTGCACCACGAGGTGGCAGGCTTCCCGGAGGAAGCGCTGGCGGTCCGGCTCGCGCGCGATGAGCTGGTTGACGGCCGACAGCGCCCGGAGGAGGCGGGCGAGCCGAGCGTCGGCGCGGGCGACGGCGAGGCGGCTCGAGATCGTCTGCTGCCGCCACCAGAGGACGCCCACGCCCGCGAGGGCGGCGACGAGGGCGGCCGCGACGGCGATCGTGCGGCGGATCTCGGTCCGCGTGGGCCCGAGCGCCTCGTCCCGCTCGATCCTCACGAGGAGACCCCACGGCCGTCCCGCGACCGGGCGCACCGCCGCCAGCACCGCGCGGCCCCGCTCATCGTCGAAGCGGCCGGCGCGGGGCGCCCCGCCGAGCGCCACGGCCGCCGCGGTGCCGGCGCGGGAGACGGGCACGCGCCAGCCGGCCGGCCGGTCGCGCAGCGGCGAGAGGTAGACGACGTCCCCGGCCTCGCGCGTCACGAGCGCGCAGGTCCCGCTCCGCGTCGGCGCCGTCTCGCGCCGGAGGAGGGGGAAGAGGAGGCGGCCCGGGTCCGCCGAGAGGACGATGGCCCCGCGCGGCGGCCGGGTCGGAAGGGGCGCGGCGACGAGGACCCGGCGGTCGGCCGAGAAGCCCACGACCGGCGCCTCCTTCGCGATCGCCTCGGCGACGAGGGCCGCGTCGACGGGCGCGCTCGTCGTCGCCGCGAGGACGGTCCCTTCGGGAGACGCGAGCCACAGGGCGTCGTAGCCGTGCGTGCGTTGCACGCCGCGGAGGATGTCCTCGAGATGGAGCCGCGGGTCCTCGCCGGCCGGCGCGGGCGACGTGGGGCCCTGCGCGTGCGCCACGAAGCCCGCCGTGGGGTAGCCCGCGATCGTCGCCGCGTCGCGCTCCCGTGCCGAGATCCAGTCCTCGACGAGGACGAGCCGGTCGTCCGCGGTGGCCGACAGCTGCGCGAGCCAGCGGGATTCCGCGCGCCACTCCTGGTCCGCGCTCCACGGCAGGGCGAGCGCGAGCACGGTCGCGATCGCCAGCGCCGCCGCGCCCCCCCACCGGATCAGAATCCGAGGGCCTTCGGACCCGCCCCCACTGTCGTGCACGTTCCTTGAACGCATTAGATGCGCCGGCCGACGCCGGAGTCAAGGTTCGCCGTCCGGAGATCGCGCGGGCGGCATTTCGCCCGGGAGCGGGCATCCCTGCCGACCGCGCTCCGGAAAATGTTCCCGACGCGACCGCCTCGCCCGCCCGGTGGCGAGGAGAGGCCGCTTCAGGTCAGAGACTTAGCTCTCCGCTCGGCGTGGCACGGCCGATGCTCATCAGCCGATCGGACCGCGGGGAGAAGGCTGCGGGGTCCGAGGAGGGTGTTTCGATGGCACAGGCGGAGACGTTCGCCGCGCCGGTCCGTCGCGGAGGGCAGGGCAACGGCGCGGCGCGGCCAGGTGCGCAGCGCCTCGTTCGCGTGCGCGTCACGACCGACGACGGCGTGTGGCTCGGCCGCCTGCGGCTCGACGCCGGCCGCTCGGCCCTCCACGAGCTCGTCGGCGACGATCGGGCCTATCTGTCGCTGTGGGACGCCTGCCGCGAGGACCTCCCCGGCGGCGCCGAGGAGTTCCTCGCCGTGCACAAGGCCGCCATCCGCTGCGTCGTGGTGATCGGCGACGACGCGGCGCCCGACCTGGTTCACTGAGGTGATCGCCGCGATGCCCCGCGAAACGACGAGCGCCGACGTGCGGCAGGATATCCTGGAGCGCTACGAGCGTCTCTCGCAGCAGGGGCCGGCCCAGCAGCTCGGCATCGGCCCGCACGCCGGGGCGGCCGAGGCGAGGGCGGCCTTCCTCGCGCTCGCGCGCCGCTTCCACCCGGACACGCTGGCCCCGGAGAACCGCGACCTGCGCGACAAGACGCAGGCGGTCTTCGTCGCCCTGAACGACGCCTGCCGGCAGCTCGGCGGTCACCGCGTGCCCGACGGCCGGACGCAGCCTCCGCCGGCCCGCGATCCGCGGCCGAGCGCGGAGCCCCGCACGGCTCCGCGCCCGGTGGCGGCCGCCGGCCGCCGCCGAGCCGGCGCGCGAGCCGGCGCGCGAGTCGCCGCAGGACCGGCAGGCCCGGATGGAGCAGTGCGTGCGCGCGGCCGAGGCCGCCATCCGAGGCGAGCGCTCGGGGGACGCCGTCCGCCTCCTCCACGAGGCGCTCGCGGCGGCCTCGGCGCCGGCGGAGCGCCGCCGGGCCGAGCTGCTGCTGGCGCAGGCCTACGTGTCGGATCCCCGGTGGCGCCGCTACGGGCTCACGCTGCTGCGCGAGCTCGCGAGCGGCCCGTCGCCCGATGGCGGGGCCCTCGTCCTGCTCGGTTCGGTCTACCGGCGCGAGGGGCTTCTCGCCCGGGCCGAGGCGACACTGACCCGGGCCTTGGAGCAGAATCCAGGCGACGCCGCGGCGCGGCGGGAGCTCTCCCTCGTCCGGGAGGACCGGGGCGCCGCCCTTCCGCCGCAGCGCCACGGATGGGCCGACTGGGTCATGCGGCACGTCGGTCGCGCGCGCTAGGAGGCGACATGTCGACGAGCTCCGTCCCCCCGAACTCCGGTTCCGGCACGCCGCCGGTGCCCTGGGCCACTCACGCCGTGCTGGTCGTGGACGACGACGCGGAGTTCGCGCGCACGGTGGTCGACTCCCTGTCCGACCGCGACATCGACGCCGTGGCGGTGCAGGAGCCGCGCGAGGCGCTCGACCTCGCGCGCCGCCGCCGCTTCGCCGTCGCCGTCGTGGACCTCATCATGCCCGGCATGGACGGGCTCGAGCTCGCCCGCGAGCTGAAGAAGGCGAACTCCGGCACGGAGGTCGTCGTGCTGACCGGGCACGCCGACATGCACTCGGCGATCGAGGGCATCCGCCACGACGTGTTCGACTACCTCCAGAAGGGAGACCTCCCGGCCGTTCGCCTGCGGCGGGCGGTGAGGGCGGCCATCGCGCGCAGCGAGCTGCGCGCGGAGAACCAGCGCCTGCTCGCGAGCCTTCGCGAGTCGGCGCGGCGCCTCGCCCTCCTCGGCGAGATCGGGGCCCGTCTCTCCGCGCACGCGCACCTCGACTCGCTGCTGCAGGACCTGACCCGCTCGGCCCGCGAGCTGCTCGACGTCGAAGCGGTGCGCGTGCTGCTCACCGACTCGAACGACCTCGGCGACCTGACGATCCGCGCGGCGTACGGCGACGGCGAGGTGGCGACCGGCGGTCTGTTCGGGCCCGGCGACGGCATCGCGGGCCACGTCATCAAGACGGGCCGGCCGATAAGGCTCGACTCGGCCGCCGACCACCCCAGCTACTCGGCCCGCTGCGACGACCTCGGCGCCGCGGGGCCCGGCTTCGTCTGCGTGCCGCTGCAGCGGCCGGGGCTCGACGGCGTCCTGATGGTGGCCGGCCGGGCCCGGGCCTTCGACGACGAGGACGTGTCGCTTCTCGCCGGCCTCGCGCGACAGGGCGCGGTGGCGATCGAGAACACCCGCGCCGCCGAGGCGAGCCGCAACTTCTTCACCCACACCTGCGAGATGCTCGTCGGCCTGCTCGACGCGGAGGACGTGCACTACCGCGGGCATGGCCACGCCGTCGCCGCGCTCACCGACATGGTGACCCGCCGGCTGGGGCTGGCCGAGGAGGAGCGGCGCACGCTCCACTTCGCGGCGTTGCTCCACGACGTGGGCAAGCTGCGCCTCCCGGCGGGCCTCCTCGGCGCGGGACGCCCGCTCACCGCGGCCGAGCGCGAGGCCGTGCGGCGCCACCCGGCGCTCGGCGTCGAGATCCTGCGGCCGATCTCGCGGTGGCGCCCGCTCGAGCCCGCGATCCACTCGCACCACGAGCGCTGGGACGGCACCGGCTACCCCCGCGGCCTCGCGGGAGACGACATCCCGATGGGCGGCCGCATCATCGCGGTCGCCGAGGCGTTCGAGGCGATGACGCGGCAGACGCCCTTCAGCCCCGCCCGCACGCCGGAGGAGGCCCTCGCGGAGATCGAGGCGTGCTCGGGGTCGCAGTTCGACCCGCTCGTCGCGCGCCTCTTCGTCGAGGAGTACCGCAGGAACCGCGAGCGACTGGTCGGGCTGGGGACGGAGCGTTGACGCCCGCGCCGGAGCCCGAGCCCTTCCGCCCCGGAAATCCTGCCCACGGGCGTGAGCGAATTGCTAAGATGCACGCCGTGCCGTTCGACCCCAAGGCCGAGCCGGCTCTCCTGGAGCGTCTCGTCGAAGCGGCGCGGCTGGCCGCCGTCGGTCGCCTCGTCGCATCGGTGGTGCACCAGATGAGCACCCCCCTCGCCGCCATCAGCCTCCGCGCCGAGAGCCTCGAGCAGTCCCTGCAGTCGGGCGCGGCGCCGGGCGACCGCGCCCTGCGCTACTCGCGGGCCATCTTCGAGGAGGCGGGCCGCTGCCGCCAGATCATGACCGCGATGCGCGAGTTCGGCGGCCCGCTCGACCGCCGCGAGGAGCTCGTCGACGTCCCCGCGCTGTGCCGCTCGGCGGCCCTGCTGGCGAAGGACGAGGCCGCGCGCCGGCAGATCCAGATCGAGCTGAAGGCCGACAGCCCCGTCGGCCCGGTGCGCGGCGTGAAGACGCGCCTGGGCCAGGCGGTCCTCGCCCTCCTCCTGAACGCGCTCGACGCGAGCCCGGCCGGGGAGCAGGTCACGCTCGAGGTCACCGCGGCCGGGGACAGTGTCCTCGTGACCGTCGCCGATCGCGGCCACGGGCTGAGCGACGCCGCCCGCGCCCTGCTCTTCGAGCCGTTCGCCTCGACGCGCCCCCCGGAGGGCGGGCTCGGTCTCGGTCTCCTCGCCTGCCGGGCCGTCGCGGAGGCCCACGGCGGCTCGGTCGAGGCCGCGGGCGAGGCGCAGGGAAGCCGCTTCCTCCTCCGCCTCCCGCTCGCCGCGCGACGCGGCGCCGAGGTCCCCGATGCCCGCTCCTGAGCGGATCGCGATCCTGCTCCTCGAAGACGACGCGTCGTTCAGCGGCCTGCTCGAGGAGGAGCTCCGCGCCCGCGGGCACGAGATCGAGCGCGCCGCGACCGTGGCCGCGGCCCGCGAGCGCGTCCGCGAGGGCGGGTTCGACGTGGCCGTGCTCGACCTCCAGCTCCCGGACGGCAGCGGGCTCGACGTCCTGCGCGAGATCTCCGCCGAGCTCATGCCGGTGGAGGCCCTGATCCTCACCGGCAACGCGGAGGTCGAGAGCGCCCTCGAGGCGATGCGCCTCGGCGCCTACGACTACGTCACGAAACCCCCCCGCCTCGACGAGCTCAACGTGCTGGTCGTGAAGGCGGCCGAGAAGGCGCGGCTGCGGCGCGAGAACACGGCCCTGCGCGTGCGCCTGCGGCGCCACGAGCCCCTCCACGGCTTCGTGACCGCGGACCCGACCACGCGCCAGATGCTCGAGACGCTCGAGCGCGCGGCGGGCTCGCCCCTGCCCGTCCTCATCGAGGGCGAGACGGGCACCGGCAAGGAGCTGCTCGCCCGGGCGGTCCACGACCACTCGCCGCGGGCCTCCTTCCCCTTCGTGCCGATCAACTGCGCGGCGCTGCCCGAGAACCTCATCGAGAGCGAGCTCTTCGGCCACGAGCGCGGCGCCTTCACCGGCGCCCTCGACCGCAAGATGGGCCTCTTCGAGGTCGCGACGCGGGGAACGCTGTTCCTCGACGAGATCGGCGAGCTGACGCTCGCCCTGCAGTCGCGCCTGCTGCGCGTGCTGGAGACCCAGGAGTTCTTCCGCGTCGGCGGCACGCGGCCGGTGCGGGTCGACGTGCGGGTCGTCTCGGCCACGAACCGCGACCTGCGGGCCGAGGTCGAGGCCGGCCGCTTCCGGCGCGACCTGTATTACCGCCTGCACGGCGTCTCGCTGCACGTGCCGCCGCTGCGCGAGCGGCGCGCCGACATCGCCCTCCTCGCCCGCCACTTCCTCGACCGCACGGGGAGCGGCCGGATGCTCGACGCGGCCGCCCTGCAGACCCTCACCTCGTACGACTGGCCGGGCAACGTGCGCGAGCTCGAGATGGTGATCGGGCGCGCCGCCGTGCTGAGCCCCGGCCCGGCCATCCGCTCCGACGACCTGCCGCTCGAGGTCCGGCCGCGGGCGACGCCCCGCGTGCTGCGGACCGACCTCACCCTCGCCGACATGGAGCGCGAGTACGTGCGCGCCGTCCTCGAGAAGAACCGGGGCCACCGGGGCCGGACCGCGGAGGCCCTCGGCATCGATCCGAAGACCCTGTACAACAAGCTCCAGGCCTGGGGGACCGCCTCCGAGCAGTGATCGGGCGATTCTTCCGGGTCGGCCCTCGGGCGATTCGCCCGAGCCGGCCCCGGGAGGGTCCGAAGGGCGCCCGAAATCGCGCGTTCCCGCGTACCTGACCCGCCGCCGGGCACGGCAGACGAATTGCATCACCCGGGGGCATGGATGCGAGGGTGGAGCCGATTCGGGACGTGCAGGAGGACCTCCAGCGGGGCGGGGTGAGCCTCGAGGAGCCGTCGACGCCCGCGGCGGTGCGCGGGCACGTGCTCGTGGTCGAGGACGAGCGGGAGCTCCTGGAGCTCTACGCCGACGTGCTCCTCGCGGCGGGCTACGAGGTGACGGCGGCGTGGGACGGGGACAGCGCGCTGCGCGCGCTCGACAGCCGCTCGTTCGACGTCGTCCTGACGGACGTGGTCATGCCGCGCAGCAGCGGCGTCGACGTGCTCCGCGCGGTGCGCGAGCGCGATCTCGACGTGCCGGTCGTGCTCGTGACCGGCAGCCCGTCGCTCGAGACCGCCGTGCAGGCCCTCGAGCTCGGCGCGCTGCACTACCTCCTGAAGCCCGTGTCCCGCGTGGAGCTCGTCCGCTGCGTCGAGAACGCGGCCCGACTGCGCCGGCTCGCGCAGGTGAAGCGCGAGGCGGTGCGCTACCTCGGCCAGGGGGACACCCTGATCGGCGACCGCGCCGGCCTCGAGGCCGTCTTCGCGCGGGCGGTCGACTCGCTCTACATGGCCTACCAGCCCGTCCTGCGCACCCGGGACGGGACGGTGTTCGCCTGGGAGGCCCTGCTGCGCACCGGCGAGCCCGCCGTCGCGGGGCCGCTCGCCTTCCTGGACATCGCCGAGCGGCTGGGCCGCACGCGGGACCTCGGCCGGCGCATCCGGGCGAGCATCGCGAAGACGGCCTCCCGGGCCCGCGGCCGGATGTTCTTCGTCAACCTCCATCACGAGGACTTCCTGGACGACAACCTGTACGACCCCGACTCGCCGCTGTCGGCCCTCGCGCCGGAGGTCGTCCTCGAGATCACGGAGCGGCACCCGATCGAGAGCGTGCCCGACGTGCGCGACCGCGTCCGCCGCCTCCGCGAGCTGGGCTTCCGCCTCGCCGTCGACGACCTCGGGTCGGGCTACGCCGGCCTCACGAGCTTCGCGCTCCTGCAGCCGGACTTCGTGAAGCTCGACCGCGGGCTCATCGGAGGGCTCGACCGCGAGCCGATGAAGCGGAAGCTGGTCGCCTCGATCTGCGGCGTCAGCCGCGAGATGGGCATCGCGGTGGTCGCGGAGGGCATAGAGACGAGCGCCGAGCGGGAGGCCGCGACCGAGCTCGGCTGCGACCTGATGCAGGGATACCTCTTCCGCCGGCCCGCCGAGCTGGGCCTGGACGAGACCTTCAGCCCTGGAGAGCAGGGGGGAGCGTGGCTGATCCGATCCGGGGCCTGATCGCCGGGGAGCCCGACGACGCCGGGCGCGCGGCCCTCGACGGCGGGGAGCGCGAGGCCGCCTCCCGCCGCGACGCGGATCGGCTGCGGCCGCTGCTGCGCGCCGTCGAGCAGGGCGAGGCGCACATCCTGGTCACGGACGCCGAGGGCCACGTCGAGTACGCGAACCCGCGCTTCGCGCAGTCGACCGGCTACTCGCAGGACGAGATCCTCGGCTCGACGCCGGAGCGGCTGCTGTGCGGGATCACTCCCAGCCCGGAGTACCAGGTGATGTGGGAGACCGTGCGATCGGGCGGGATCTGGAAGGGCGAGTACGAGGGCCGCCGGAAGGACGGCAGCCTCTTCCGCGAGCGGGCGAGCGTCTGCGGGGTGCGCGACGCGCAGGGCCGGATCACCCACTACGTGCACGTCGCCGACGACGTGACCGAGCAGCGCCGGGCCGAGGAGCGGCTGCGGTCGGCCGAGCGGCAGCTCATGCTCGTGCAGAAGATGGAGGCGATCGGCCGCCTCGCCGGCGGAATCGCCCACGACTTCAACAACCTCCTCAGCGTGATCCTCGGCCAGAGCGAGAGGCTCTCCTCGTGGGCCGCGGACCGGCCCGAGGCGCGCTCCCGCCTCCTCCAGATCGTCTGGACGGCGGAGAAGGCGGCGGCCCTCACGCGGCAGCTGCTCGCGTTCAGCCGCCAGCAGGTCCTCGACCCGCGGGTCGTGAGGCTCGACGAGATCGTCGATGACGCGCGGGGCATGCTCCAGCGCGTGATGGGCGACGACGTCGAGCTCGCCGTCGTGCCGCGCCCGCAGCTCGGGAGCGTGAAGGTGGACCCGGGCCAGCTCGTGCAGGTCCTGCTGAACCTCGCGGTGAACGCGCGCGACGCCATGCCGGAGGGCGGCCGGCTCACGGTCGAGTTCGAGGACGTCCTGCTCGACGAGACCTACGTCATGCACCACCCGCCGTGCGTGCCGGGCCACTACGTCCTCATGGCCGTCACCGACACCGGCCGCGGCATGGACCGCGAGACCCAGCGGCACGTCTTCGAGCCCTTCTTCACGACGAAGCCCGAGGGGATAGGCACCGGGCTCGGCCTGTCGACTGTCTACGGCATCGTGAAGCAGAGCGGCGGTTTCATCTGGGTCTACAGCGAGATCGACGTCGGCACGGTGTTCAAGATCTACCTGCCGGCCGTCGCCGGCGCGGCCGAGAGCGTCCGGCCCGTCCCGCCGCCGCCCCCGCCCGCGCGGCCGGCCGAGACCGCGCGCATCCTGCTCGTCGAGGACGACTCCGGCGTCCGCGAGCTGATGGCCGACATCCTCGCGAGCCTCGGCCACTCCGTCGTCGAGGCCAGCCGGCCCGCCGACGCGCTGGCGGTGGCCGCGGAGCACGACCCGTTCGACCTGCTGATCACCGACATGATCATGCCGGGCATGAGCGGCCGCGAGCTCGCGCGCCGGCTGCGCGAGTCGGGGCGCGTGGCGCGGGTGGTCTTCGTCTCGGGCTACACGGCGGAGGCCCTCGCGCACCAGGGCGGCATCCAGCGCGGCGAGCGCTTCCTGCAGAAGCCGTTCAGCCACCACGCGCTCGCGTCGATGGTCGAGGAGTCGCTGAAGGGCGGGGAGAGCGCGGCGCCCGCCGTCACCGCCTAGGGCATTCGTCCCGAGCGTTCTCCCGATCTTCCCGAATCGCTTCGACGCTCGCCGCGCCCGGCGGAAAGGCGTCTTCGCGCCGCTTCTCCGCACACCCGGGCGTCTCGTCGCGGATCCGTGGAGAACCTCCCGAGCGACCGCCCGGATTCCCGATTCCGCGACCCCCTGGATCCTGGCAACTTCATTTGTATCAGCAACTTGAAGTGTCGTCCGGCCTGGCCCGCGCGTTGCCCCTGGAGAGGGCGTGCAGACCAGGGCCTTCCGGCTCGCGATCCTCGGCGCGGCGCTCCTCTCGCCCGCGCTCGCGACGGGCTCCGAGCTCGACGTCGTCGCGACGACGAGCCGCGCGGTCTACCACGCGCGCCGCGCCGGCGACGTCGACGTGCGGCGCAGCGAGGCCTTCCTCGAGCGGCTCGACCGCCTCTTCGGGGCGGCGCCGAACGGCGCGCGGATCGAGTACTTCCGGCACGACGGCGTCGCCGAGATGCAGGCCCTCGTCGGCTTCGCGGCGGTGGGCGTGACCGACCTCGCGACGGGCCGGATCGACTCGGTGAAGGCCTACCACCCGCACGAGCTGGTGCACGCGGCGGCGGGTCGGCTGGGCCGGCCCTCCGCCCTCTTCTCCGAGGGCCTCGCCGTCGCGCTCACGAGCGAGGGCGAGTGGAAGGGCCGCCGCCTCGACGAGGTCGCCCGCGAGTTCACCTCGCGCGGCGGCCAGCTCCGCGAGCTGCTCGTCGGCTTCGCGCTCGCCGACGCCGACCGCGACTACGCGCTCGCCGGCTCCTTCGTCAGCTTCCTCCTCGACCGCTACGGGGTCGACACGATGAAGGCGTTCCTCCGCGGCTGCGACGGCAGCCCCCGGGCGATCGAGCGCTCGCTCGTCGCGGCGTACGGCCGGTCGTTCGCGGCGCTCGAGTCCGAGTGGTCGAGCGCCGTCGCCTCGCCGGCTCCCGCGGCGCGCGCCTGGCACGACGCGGCCACGTGGCCGGCCTCGCTCCAGGTCGCGGTCGCCTCGCGGCCGGCGCCCGCCGCCGTGGCCGCGGCGGCGGCCTCCGGGGCCGGCCCGCTCCGGATGGCGCTCACGGCCGCGCTCGAGCCCGCGCCCGCGCGGTAGGCGCCGGCCGCGCCCGCCCGGCAGGATCGGCTGCGGCCGGAGTGTGGCTGCGGAGCTACACTTTGCCGATGCCGCGGCCGAGGTTCCAGAACAACGTCCGCCTCGTCCTCGCCGTGACCGGCGGGCTGGCGCTCGTCTTTCTCCTCTCCGAGCGGCTGCTCCGCAAGAGCGGCGACTTCGAGCCGAAGTTCATGGCCTCCGCCCTCCTCTTCGGGCTGACGGTCATCAACCTGTCGCTCCTCTTCGTCCTCATCTTCGTCCTCGGCCGCAACCTCGTCCGCATGCTGATGGAGTGGCGCCGCGGCGTCTTCGGCGCCCGGCTGCGGATGCAGCTCCTCCTCGTCTTCCTCGGGATGGCCGTCGCTCCCTCGCTGCTGCTCCTGCTCGTCGGAAGCGACCTCGTGCGCCAGGCCGTCGACCGCTGGTTCAACGTCGACGTCGAGCGGCTGCTCGTCTCGTCGCGCTCGCTCGGGGCCGCCCTCGACCAGTCCGCGATGGCCACGAGCCGCGTCCACGCCCGGCTCCTCGCCCGCGAGATCGAGACGCGCGGCCTGCTGGCGGGCGAGGGCCAGGCCCGCCTGCGCCGGACGATCGAGGCGCGGGCCCGCGAGCGGGAGCTCGACGTCGTCTCGGTCTACGGCGCGGCCGGCGAGATCGTGAGCGTCGTGGACCCGCGCCTGCCGCCGGCCCCGTCCTGGGACGCGGCCTCCGGCGACGCGCTCGCCGACACCGCGGCGGCCGGCCACGCGGCGGAGGCGAACGTGGCCTTCGGCCCGGGGCGCCTCGCGCGGGCGGCGGTGCCCCTGCGGGGGGCCGACGGCGCCCCGGCCGGCGCGGTGGTGGTCTCGACGTTCGTGGCGCCGGAGGTCGCGCAGGCCCTCCACGAGGTCCAGGACCGCTACACGAAGTTCCGCGAGACGCAGACCTACCGCGAGCCCATCCTCGCCTTCTACCGCTCGCTCTACCTCTTCCCGGCCCTCCTCGTGCTCTTCGGCGCGGTGTGGCTCGCCCTCTACCTCGCGCGCCGCATCACGACCCCGCTGCGCCTCGTCGGCGAGGGCGCGGAGCGCATCGCGGCCGGCGAGCGCGGCGTGCGCGTCGACTTCCCGGCCGGGAGCGAGGAGTTCCGCGCGCTCATCGCGTCGTTCAACCGGATGTCGGAGCGCCTCGCCCGCAGCGAGGAGGAGGTCGAGTTCTCCCGCGGGGGCCTCGTCCGCAAGAACCAGGAGCTCGAGGAGCGGCGCCGCCTCACCGAGACGGTGCTCGAGACGGTCGGCACCGGCGTCGTGGTCGTGGACCAGGAGGGAACGCTGGCCGCGGCCAACGCCGCGGCCCAGCGCCTGCTCGAGCTCGAGCCGGGCGCCGTCGGGCTGACGCTCGACGCGGTGCTGAAGGGCCCCGGCCGCGAGGAGATCCACGCCCTCGTGGTGCGCCTGCTCTCCGGGCGCGTGTCGCGGCAGGAGCGCGAGGTGATCGTGCCCTCGCGCGAGCGCGACCGGCACCTCGCGGTCACCGTCGTGACGCTGCCCGGCTCGCTCGGCGCCGCCCCCGGCGCGCTCGTCGTGGTCGACGACCTGACGCCCCTCATGCGCGCGCAGAAGGTCGCGGCGTGGGGCGAGGTCGCGCGCAAGCTCGCCCACGAGATCAAGAACCCGCTGACGCCGATCCAGCTCTCCGCCCAGCGCGTCCGCAAGGCGTGGCTCAAGAACGACCCGGGCTTCGAGCGGGTGGTCACGGAGTGCACGCGGGCGATCGTCGACGAGGTGGAGGCCCTCAAGAACCTCGTCGACGAGTTCGCGCAGTTCGCCCGCCTGCCGGCGGCGAACCTGCAGCCCTACGCCCTCGAGGACGTCGTGGACCAGGCTCTCTCCCTCTACGACGGCCTCTACCCGGGCCTCACCGTCGAGCGTCGGCTCGCCCCGGACCTCCCGCGCCTCCGGCTCGATCCCGACCAGATGAAGCGCGTCCTCATCAACCTGGTCGACAACGCGGTGGAGGCGACGGACGGAAAGGGGCGCATCCTCGTCGTGACCGAGTACGACCGGGCGGGGGGCCGGGCCCGCCTCGTCGTGGCGGACGACGGCCGGGGCATCGCGCCGGCCGACCGCGACCGCCTCTTCGTCCCCCACTTCTCGACGAAGAAGCGCGGGAGCGGCCTCGGCCTCGCGATCGTGAGCCGCATCGTCCAGGAGCACCTCGGCGTCATCCGGGCCGAGGACAACCCGCCGCGGGGCGCGCGGTTCGTCGTGGAGCTGCCGGCGTGAGGCCCAGGGGATGAGGGAGAGGATCCTTGTCGTCGACGACGAGTCGGGGGTGCGCGCGTCGCTCGCGGGCATCCTCGGCGACGAGGGCTACGCCGTCGACGCGGTCGAGACGGGCGAGGCGGCGCTCGTCGCCCTCGAGTCGCACCGCTACGACCTCGCGATCCTCGACGTGTGGCTGCCCGGGGCGGACGGGCTCGAGGTCCTCGGCCGCCTGCGCGAGACGGACGCCGAGCTGCCGGTCCTCGTGATCTCCGGCCACGGCACGATCGAGACGGCGGTGAAGGCGGTGCGGCTCGGCGCCCAGGACTTCGTCGAGAAGCCCCTCTCGCTCGAGAAGACGCTCCTCGCCGTCCGGAACGCCCTGCGGCGCGGGCGGCTCGAGACCGAGGTGCGCGCGCTGCGCCGCCAGCTCGACGAGCGCTACGTCATGGTCGGCGAGAGCCCGGCGATCAGGCGGCTGCGGGCCGAGATCGCGCAGGCGGCGCCGACGAACGGGCGCGCCCTCGTCTTCGGCGAGAACGGGACGGGCAAGGAGCTCGTCGCCCGCGCGATCCACGCCCAGAGCCTGCGGGCGGCCGGCCCGTTCGTGGAGGTGAACTGCGCGGCCATCCCCGAGGAGCTCATCGAGAGCGAGCTGTTCGGCCACACGAAGGGCGCCTTCACCGGCGCCCTCGCCCCGCGCAAGGGCAAGTTCGAGCTCGCCGACGGCGGGACCCTCTTCCTCGACGAGATCGCCGACATGAGCGTCAAGACGCAGGCCAAGGTGCTGCGGGCGCTGCAGGAGCAGCGCATCGAGCCGGTGGGCGGCGCGGGGACGGTCGAGGTCGACGTGCGGGTGATCGCGGCCACGAACAAGTCGCTCGAGGACGAGATCCGCGCCGGCCGCTTCCGCGAGGACCTCTACTTCCGGCTGAACGTGATCCCCTTCCACGTGCCGCCGCTGCGCGAGCGGCGCGAGGACGTGCCCCTCCTCGCGCGGCACTTCATGCAGGCCCTCTCCGCCGAGCACGGGCGACGGCCGCGCGAGATCGCGCCCGAGGTCCTCGAGCGGCTCGCGCAGCTGCCCTGGCCGGGGAACGTGCGGGAGCTGCGGAACACCATCGAGCGCCTCGTGATCATGGCCCCCGGCGAGCGGATCGAGCTGCGGCACCTGCCGCCGCCGCTGCTGGGCGAGGAGAGCGCGGCCGCGGCCGCGCCCGGCGGTCCCGAGATCGGCGGCACCCTCGCCGAGGCCCGCGAGGAGTTCGAGAAGCGGTACATCCTCCGCCGCTACCGCGAGGCGGACGGCAACATGAGCCGCACGGCCGAGGCCCTCGGGGTCGAGCGGTCGAACCTCTACCGCAAGATGAAGAGCTACGGGCTGCTCCCTCGGCGGGAAGAGGCTTGAATAGCCGCGCGGCGTTCTCCGATAATCGCTTGCGAACGGGGACGATCACGGCAATGCACGACACCGGCCGGGCCCCCGGCCCGGCTTCCGCGGGACGGACGTGGCCCCGCCGCGCCCTCCTCGGCCTCTGGGTCGTCGTGTTCGTCGTCGCGGGCCTCGAGCTCGCTTCGCGTTGGGACGCGCTGATGACGCGGCTCGCCGGGCCGGTGGCGGCCGGCGCGCCGGGAGGGCCTGATCGATGACCTGTCCGTCCTGCGGAGGGGAGCTCGTGGAGGGAGCCGACCGCTGTCCCGTGTGCGACAGCGGAGCCGTGCCGCGGGTCGAGGGCGCGCTCGCCGCCGATCCGCGCCTCCTCACGCCGCCCGCCCGTCCCAAGGCGAGGCCGGAGCCGATCCGCGAGATCCCCGCCCTGCGCCGGGCGGCGAAGGAGCGCTCGTGGCGCGACGAGGTCCAGGAGCGCGTGCGTTCGCGGCGCCAGAAGCGGGCCGAGCCCGGCCTGCCGCTGTTCGACGGTATCGAGGGTGACCCCGGCGCGCCGCCGGCCGCCGAGTCGCTCCCGCCGCCGGGCGCTCCGTCCGTCGCCCCGGCCGCCCCGCGGCCCTCGCCGCCTCTCCCCGCTCCGGGGGCTGACGCTCCCGCGCCGCCGCGCCGCGCCGCGGTCGCCCGCGCCGAGGCCCCCGTGCCGCTGGAGCTCGGAGAATCCGTCGAGCTGTTCCCGGAGAAGCGCTGGGAGCTCGAGGCCCCGGCCGCCCCGAGGGTCGCGGCCGAACCGGTCGCGGCCGGGGCCCGCGCCGCGGCGCGTCCCCCGCGGCGGCCCGTGACCTCGAGCTGGCGGACCTGCCCTCGCCCCGCCGGAGGCGCTCAGCCTCCGCGCGAAGGCGTCGATCTCGCCGCGCTCGACGAAGTGATCCCTTCCCGCCGCCGGCCGATGCCCTCGCTCGAGGTCGACTCGCTCGACCACGACGGGGTTCCCGACATCGAGCTCACCGCCCCGGCGCCCGACGCCGCGCCGTCGAGCGTCCCGCCCGGCCGTTCGGGCGCGCTCAGGCCGCCGCCGTCGACCTCGCCCTCTTCTCGCTGATCGCGATGGTCGTCGTCTACTTCGCGGGCCGCGCCGCGCGCGTCGATCTCTCCGCCCTCATCGCGAGCTGGAGGTGGCTGGGCGCCTACCTCGGACTCCTCGCCGTCTTCTACGCGAGCTACTTCACCGGAACGACCGGCCAGACGCCGGGCAAGCTCGTCACCGGGCTCCGCGTCGTCTCCGCGAGCGGCCGTCCGCCCGCGTACCACCTCGCGGCGGCGCGCGCGGTGGCGGGCCTCGCCGGCGTCGTCGCGGCCGGCCTCGGCTGCCTGCCGATGGCCTTCGACCCGGCGGCGCGCGCGGTGCACGACCGGCTCTTCGGCACGCGCGTCGTCCGCCGCTAGCGCCTTCCGTCGGCCCGCCGCGCCGGCTTGGACGCGATCACCCTCGACGGCCTGCTCGCGGAGGCGGCGCCGCTCGTCGTCGGCCGCCACCTCTCGCGCCCGCGCCTCGTCGCGGCCGACGCCGTCGCGTTCGAGGTCTCCGGGCTGCGCGAGCAGTGGCTCTGGCTCGACGCGGGCCGGGGCACCGCCGGCGTCTACCTCGTCCCGCGCGACCTCGCGCGCCGTCTCGCCGTCGCGGCGCCGGAGGCGGCGTCCCACCGCGCCCGGCAGGCCCTGCTCCACCTGCGCAAGCACGTCGACGGCGTGCGGCTCGCCGGCCTCGAGCGGCTGGCCGGCGACCGCGTCGTCGTGGCGCGGGCCGGCGGCGCGACGCTCGTTCTCCGCCCGGGAGGCTCGGCCCCCGCGCTGACCCTGGCCGTCGACGACGCGCCGCTCCGGCACGCTCGGCGAGGGCCGAAGCGTGGCCGCCGCCCCCGCCGGGCCACCGCGAGTGGTCGCGGATCGAGCCCGCGGCGTTCGAGGCCGCCGTGGCGGCGGGCCGCGCCGAGGGCCGTTCCTCCGCGCGGGCGGCGATCGCCGCGTGCCCCGGCCTCGGCCCGCTGCTCGCGCGCGAGACCGACGGCACCGCGGCCGGCTTCGAAGCGCTGCGGGCAAGGCTCGCGGCGGCGCGGCCCCGTCCTGCTCGCGCCGGCGCCGCGCGAAGCCTGGCACGACGCGGCGCTCGCGGCCGAGCCGGTTCTCCTCTCGCCGGCGGAGCTCGCGCGGCCGGGCCTCGTCGCGATTCCCGCCGGCTCCTGGACCGAGGCCGCGGCCCTCTTCCTCGAGGGCCGGCGTCGCGGCCGCCGCTTCGAAGGCGAGAAGCGCGCCGGCGCTCGGCGCGCGCCGGGCGGTGCGGCGCCTCGAGCAGCTCGAGCGCAACCTCGCCGACGACCTGCGCGGGCTCGCCGATCCCGGGACGCTGCGCCGGCAGGCGGAGGCCCTGCTCGCGTTCGGCCACGCGCTCGAGGCCGGAGCGGAGTCGGTCGAGCTCCCGGACCCGTGGGAGCCCGACGTGCGGCGGGTGATCGCGCTCGACCCGCGTCGGTCGGGCCGCGCGAACGCCGACCGGCTGTTCGAGAAGGCGCGGCGGGCCGAGCGCGCGGCGCGCGAGGTGGAGCTGCGCCTGCGCGAGACGGCCGCGCTCGCCGAGGCCCGCGCGATCGAGGCGAAGGCCGAAGGCGCCCGCGACGCCGGGTCGCTGCCCGGCGCGGGACGCCGCGCGGGCGAGCCGGCGGGCGGCGGCCCGGGCGGCCCGCGGCACTACCTCACGGGGCGCGGGCTCTCGGTTTCGTCGGCCGCGGCGCCCGCGAGAACCACCACCTGACGTTCCGCGTGGCCCGGCCCGAGGACCTCTGGCTCCACGCGCGCGACGCGCCGGGCGCGCACGTCGTCCTGCGCGACCCCGAGGCCGGGCCGGCGCCGAGACCTGCGGGAGGCGGCGGAGGTCGCGGCCTTCTTCAGCGACTCGCGCGAGAGCGCTCGTCGACGTGCACGTCACGCGCCGCAAGCACGTGCGCCCGGGCCGGGGCGGGCCGGGCCGCGTGTTCGTGTCGCACTCCGACACGCTGCGCGTGGCGCCGCGCGACCCCGAGGGCCGCCTGCGCCGCCGGTGAGCGCGCCGGCTTCGCGGGTATGATCGGCGGACGATGAAGCGAGCAGTGGACTTCGCCGCGCGTGCGGTCGCGACGGCTTTCGGCAGCGGGTACTCGCCCTTCGCCCCGGGCACCGCCGGCTCGGCCGTCGGCGTCCTCCTCTTCTGGCCGCTCTCGCGGGGCGAGCTGGCCGTGGCAGGCCGTCGCGATCCTCGCGGTGTTCGGCCTCGGCGTCGCCGCGGCCGGACACGTGGCGCGCAGCATCGGGATCGAGGACCCCGGCCTCGTGGTCGTGGACGAGGTCGCCGGGCAGTGGATCACGCTCGCCGCCCTCCCGTTCACGCCGGCCGTCGCCCTCGCCGGGTTCTTCCTCTTTCGCCTGATGGACGTGGTGAAGCCCTGGCCCGCCCGCGACCTCGAGAGGCTCCACGGCGGCTGGGGCATCATGCTCGACGACGTCGCGGCGGGGGTCATGGCCCACCTGGCCCTCCGGGCCGGGCTCGCTCTGTGGCCCGTCGCCTGAGGCGCGGATGAAGGCGGAGCTCCTCGCGGTCGGCAGCGGGCCCTCGCTCGGTCCGCTGCGGGCCGAGACGAACTCCCTGTGGCTCACCGAGCGGCTGCTCGACGCCGGCATCGAGGTGACGGCGCGCACGACCCTCGACGACCGGGGGCTCATCGAGTCGGCGTTCCGCTCCGCGCTCGCCCGCGCCGACGTCGTCGTCGCGACCGGCAGGCTCGGGCCGACCGCGGACGACCTGACGCGGGAGGGCGCGGCCGCCGCGCTCGGCCGGGCGCTCCGGCGCGACGAGGCGATCCTCGAGGCCCTCCGCGAGCGCTTCGCGCGCTTCCAGAGGCCGATGGCCCCCACGAACGCGCAGCAGGCGGACGTCATCGACGGCGCGGAAGCGCTGCCGAACGCGCGGGGCACGGCGCCGGGCCAGATCGTCGAGGCGGATGGCCGCGTGCTCGTGCTCCTGCCGGGGCCGCCCGGCGAGATGAAGCCGATGTTCGACGAGCAGGTGCTGCCGCGCCCGCGAGAAGGCCGGCGTGTCCCGTCGTGCGCCGCCGCGTCCTGAAGAATCGCGGCGATGGGCGAGAGCGAGGTCGACCAGCGCACGCCCCCGTCTACGCGCGGTTCGAGAACCAAGACGACGATCCTCGGCGCGGCCGGCCAGGTGGAGCTGCACCTCGTGGCGCACGGCGACGACGAGGCGGACGCCGAGCGCCGCATCGAGACTCTCGCGGTGGAGCTGCGCGCGGCGCTGCCGGGCCGCTTCTTCAGCGAGGACGGGCGCGAGCTGCCCGGTGGTCGTCGCCCTCCTCCGCGAGCGGGGCAGAGGATCGGGCTCGCCGAGTCCTGCACGGGCAGGCTCCTCGCGTCCCGGCTGACGGGCGTCCCGGGCGCGAGCCTCGTGCTGGAGCGCGGGTTCGTGACCTACGCGAACCGGGCGAAGGTCGAGGCGCTCGGCGTCGACGAGGCGCTCCTCGCGCGCCACGGGGCCGTGTCCGAGGAGGTGGCCGCGGCGATGGCCGCCGGCGCGCGCCGCGTCGCGGGCGCGGACGTCGGCGTCGCCATCACGGGGATCGCCGGCCCGGACGGCGGCACGCCCGAGAAGCCCGTGGGCCTCGTCTTCGTCGCGATCGACGGCGCGGCGGCACGCGCGTGCGGCGGTCGGTGCATCCCGGCGCCCGCGAGAGGGTGCGTCACCAGGCGACGCAGGTCGCGCTCGAGATGGTGCGGCGGGGCCTCCTCGGCCTCGAGCCCCTGTGAGCGGGGAGACCGTGCGGGCGTTCGTGGCGCTCGAGCTGCCGGAGGCGCTGCGCCGCGGGGTCGGCGAGCTGCAGCGCGCGGCTGCGGCCCCGGCTCGGCTCCATCCGGCTCGTGCGGCCGGAGGGCGCGCACCTGACGCTGCGCTTCCTCGGCGACACCTCGCCGGCGCAGGTCGCCGCGCTCCGCGAGCCGCTCGCCCGCGCGGCGGGCGCGTGCCCGCCGTGCGCGCTGCGCGTGCGCGGGCTCGGCACGTTCCCGGAGAAGGGCAGCCCCGCGCGTGCTGTGGCTCGGCCTCGAGCCGCCGGAGGCCGTCCTCGCGCTGCAGGCGGCCTGCGAGCGGGCCGCCGTCGCCGCGGGCTTCCCGCGGGAGGAGCGCGCCTTCGCGCCCGCACCTCACCCTCGGCCGCTGGCGCGAGCGCGACCGGCGGCCGGAGCTGCCATCGGCCGACCTCGGGGAGGCGCCCGTGCGCGCCCTCGTCCTCTTCCGCAGCGAGCTCCGGCCGGAGGGCTCGCGCTACACGCCCCTCGCGCGGTTCCCCCTCGGCGCGGCGATAGACTAGGGGCGGATGGCTCCCGTTCCCGCGGTCGCGGCCCTCGCGTACGTCATCGGCTCGGTCCCGTTCAGCTTCTGGGTGGCGCGGGCGTTCGGCGTCGCCGACGTGCGTCGCGTGGGCTCGGGCAACGTGGGCGCGACGAACGTCGCCCGCAGCGCCGGCAAGGGGGCGGGGCTCGTCGCGCTGCTGTGCGACGCGGGGAAGGGAGCGACCGCAGTCGCGGCGGCCGCGCTCGTCTCGCCCGGGCAGCCCGAGGCGACGGCGGCGGCGGCCGTGGCCGCGGTCGTCGGGCACATGTACCCGGTCTGGCTCGGCTTCGAGGGCGGCAAGGGGGTCGCCACCGGCCTCGGCGCCTTCGCGCCGCTCGTCCCCGCGGCCGCGCTGGCGTCGCTCGCCGCGTTCCTTCTCGCCGCGGGCCTGAGCCGCACCGTGTCGATCGGCTCGGTCGCCGGCGCGCTCGCGCTGCCCGCGGCGGCCTACGCTCTGCGCGGTCCCGGGCCGGTGACGTGGGCGGCGGCCGCCACCGCCGCCCTCGTCCTCCTGCGGCACCGTTCGAACCTGCGTCGCATCCTGAACGAGCGCGGCCCGCGCGGCGGGGGCGGGGAGTGAGGCCATGAGAACGACGGTCGTCGGCGGCGGGGCCTGGGGCACCGCTCTCGCCAGCCACTGCCGGCGGGCGGGGCTGCCCGTGCGGTTCTGGGTCCGCGAGCCCGAGGTCGCCCAGGCCGTCAACGAGCGCCGCGAGAACGCGGCTTTCCTCCCCGGGGTCGAGCTGCCGGGGGATCTGCGCGCCACGCCGCGCCTCGACGAGGCCCTCGCCGACGCGGAGACGGTCCTCTTCGTGGTGCCTTCCGAGTACTGCCGCGGCGTCTACCGGGAGGCGCACGTCCTCGCCCCGGCCGGCGCCGTCTTCGTCTCGGCCACGAAGGGCCTCGAGATCGACACCCTGCAGCGGATGTCCGAGGTCGCGGAGGCCGAGGCGGCGGGGCGCTCCGTGGCGGTCCTCTCCGGGCCGTCCTTCGCGGCCGAGGTCGCGCGCGGGCTGCCGACGGCGGTCGTGGTCGCCTCGCGCGAGCACTTCGTCGCCCAGGCCGTCCAGAAGCCGCTCGCGACCCGCACCTTCCGCGTCTACTCGAGCGAGGACATGGTCGGCGTCGAGCTGGCCGGGGCCCTCAAGAACGTCATCGCCATCGCGGCCGGCATCGTCGACGGCCTCGGCTACGGCCACAACACCGTCGCCGCCCTCATCACTCGCGGGCTCGCCGAGATCACCCGCCTCGCCGTGGCGGAGGGCGCCCGGCCCGACACGATGGCCGGCCTCGCCGGCCTCGGCGACCTCGTCCTCACCTGCACCGGCGGCCTGTCGCGCAACCGCATGGTCGGCCAGCGGCTCGGCCGCGGCCAGCCGCTCGCGGAGGCGACGGCGGGAATCCACCCGGAGGGCATCCGCACGACGCTCGCCGCCTGCTCCCTCGCGGAGCGCCGCGGGATCGAGATGCCGATCGCGCGGCAGATGCGGGCGGTCATGTACGAGTCGAAGCCCGCTCGGGAGGCTCTCGACGAGCTGATGCTGCGCAGCCTCAAAAGGGAGTAAACTCTTCGAGCCGATCAGGATTCTGAAAGCGCGACTGGAGCGGGCGGGAGCATGTACCGGCTCACTTATCAGGACGGCGACAGCCCGCGAACCTTCACGTTCGAGTCGGGCGAGGTGGTGATCGGGCGGGCGCCCGAGTGCCAGATCGTCCTGCGCGACGTCGGGATCTCGCGCAACCACGCGAAGCTCGTGGTGGGCGACGACCTCACGGTGCGCATCGTCGACCTCAAGTCGAAGAACGGCACCCAGGTGAACGGGGTGCCGATCGTCGAGGCCCCGCTCAAGGACGGCGACAAGGTCGTCCTCGGCAAGTTCGAGCTCCTCTTCGGCAAGGCCCTCGAGAGCAAGGTCGTCCTCGACGACGAGAAGCCGCTCTCCGAGGAAGCGGGGACGATCATCCGCTCGGTCGGCGAGCTGTCGAAGCTCCTCACCGACCTGCCCGCCCCCGCCCCCGAGGCCAAGAAGCCGGAGGGTGACCTCCGCGACATCGAGCGGTCGAACCGCATCCTCAAGGTCCTGACGAAGGTCGCCGAGACCCTGATCGCGGTGCGGCCCGTGGAGGACGTGCTCCAGCAGGTCATGGACATCGTCTTCGAGCACATGCCGGCCGACCGCGGCTTCCTCATGCTGAACGAGGACGCGCCCGAGGGGACCAAGCTCGTGCCGATGGTCGTCCGCTACCGCAGCCCCGGCGGCGGCGAGGGCCGGATCACCGTGTCGAAGACGATCGCCGACCGCGTCGTGCACGACCGCGTCTCGATCCTCACCTCGGACGCGATGGTCGACCCGCGATTCGGGGCGGGGGACTCGATCCGCTTCCACGGCATCCGCAGCGCGATGTGCGCCCCCCTGTGGAACAAGGACGAGGTCATCGGGATCATCCACGTCGACTCCCCGATGCTCACGAACTGCTTCACCGTGAACGACCTCGATCTGCTGACCGCCCTCGCGAACTACGCGGCGGTGGCGGTCGAGCGGGCGCGGCTCAACCAGAAGATCATCGCCGAGGAGAAGAAGAGGGAGAGGCTCGGCCGCTTCCTCTCGCCGCAGGTCACGAACCGGATCCTCGCCGCCACCGACACCCACGGCGGCGGCGAGCTGGGCCTGCCCGAGGTGCGCGAGGTGACGGTGCTCTTCGCGGACATCGTCGGCTTCACGTCGATGTCCGAGACCATGAGCCCGTCGGCGATCTCGCTCCTCCTGAACGACTACCTGTCGCGGATGACCGAGGTCATCTTCCGCCACGAGGGCACCCTCGACAAGTACATCGGCGACGCGATCATGGCGGTGTTCGGGGCCCCGATCGACATGCCCGACCACGCGCAGCGGGCGATCCGTACCGCGCTCGAGATGCAGGAGCGCCTCGCCGAGTGGAACGCCGAGCGGCGCGAGGGGCCGGAGCTGCGGATCCGCATCGGCATCAACTCGGGCAAGGCCGTCGCCGGCGAGATTGGCAGCGTCAACAAGAAGGAGTACACGGTGCTCGGCGACACCGTGAACATCGCGAGCCGTCTCGAGAGCTCGGTGGCCAAGCCCGGCACCGTCGTGATCGGCGAGCACACCCGCTCGATCGTCGGCCCTCGATTCGACTGCAAGGAGCTCGGCTCCTTCAGCCTCAAGGGCAAGACGCGCGAGGTGCAGGTGTTCGAGGTGGTCGGGATGGCCCGCGCCGAGGCCGAGACGGACCCGCCGGTCCTGGGCGGGGCGTAGGGGCGATGCCGGCGCCCGACCCCCGCCGCCGCCGGGGCCGCATCCTCTACTCGATCCTCGGGCTCCTGCTCGGCGTCGGCGTCCTCCCGCTGGTGTGGACCTCCTTCCAGCTCGTCGCCCGCAGCCGGGAGACGGTCGAGAGCAACCAGAAGGAGTGGCAGCTCGACAAGAGCCGGCTCATCTCGACCCAGATCGCGATCTACGTCGACAGCCTCCGCAAGCAGGTGTTCTCGATCGCCAGCACCTTCGCGATGGGCGCCGGGTCCGCCGAGTCGTTCGCCGACCGGATCGCGCGGGTGCGGCAGGACCGCTCGCTCGAGGCGTACCTGCGCGGCCGCACCATCAGCTTCGTCTTCCTGAGCGTGGTGGACGTGAACGGGAACGGCACGCAGTCCGGCCTCTCCCTGCAGGACCCGCGGCTCGTCGAGCAGCTCCGGGAGGCGTTCCTGCGGGGCCAGGGCGGGACGCCGATGATCTCGGTGCCGATCGTCTCGAGCGCCATGAAGGAGCCGCTCGTCGTCCTCGGGCAACCGGTCGTCTCCGGGGGCAAGGTGGTGGGCGTCGTCCTCGCGGTGGCGAGCCTCCAGCCCATCCGCGAGATCACGAAGCTCAGCGGCGGCAACGGCTCGTTCGAGGTCTACGTCGTCGACAACCGCGGGCGGCTCATCGCCCACTCGGACGAGGACCGGCCGCTGTCGGAGGACCTCTCGCAGGTCGAGATCGTGCGCGACTACCTCGCCCAGGCCGACAAGCTGGCCGCCCAGACGGCGGCCGGGGACGCCCGGCGCAGCGCCGCCTACGGGACGATGCGCTTCAACCTCCCGGGGCCGGACGGCCGGGTGCGCCACATGCTCGGGACCTACATGCCGGTGCCGGACGACTCGCAGTGGTGCGTCGTCGTGCAGAACGACGTGGAGCGGGCGTACTTCGACGCGAACGACCTGCGCCGCCGCGCCCTGGCGCTGGTGCTGGTCGTGACCGCCCTCGCCG
>JAXLRD010000068.1:0-36705 GCA_046331285.1 Vicinamibacteria bacterium | reverse complement strand
GCCGGCGTCTTCGCGAACAAGCTCAACTCCGGACAGTTCGGCGCGGCCGACTTCGATCCGGGCTACCTGAACAACCCGAGCGCCCTCAACCACCTCGGCACGAACGCTCTCGTCGAGGTGCCGATCGACGTGTTCGGCAAGGTCGGCACGATGGCCGGAGCGATGGGCGCGTACGGCGACGCGGCCTCCGCCGGACGGCGCGACGCGACGCAGGAGATCCGGATGCGCGTCGTGGAGGCCTACCGGCAGGCCGAGGTCGCCGGCCGCGCGGTCGCGGTCACCGAGAAGGTGCTCGCCGTCGCGAAGGCGCGCGAGGCCGAGATCGACGAGCGGGTGAAGGTGGGCGGTGCCCTCCAGGCCGACCTCCTCCGCGCCCGCGCGCGCCGCCGCGAGCGCGAGGCCGACGTGGCCGAGCGCCGCGCGCAGCAGAGCATGGCGCAGGCCGGTCTCGCGCGCCTCCTCGGCGCCGCGGACGGCGTCGCCTACGTCCCGACCGAGGCTCCGCCGGCGGTCGCGCCCCTCGCCGGCGAGGAGACGGAGTGGGTCGCGCGCGCCCTGCGCCAGCGGCCGGTGCTCGAGGCCGTCCGCCGCAAGCAGGACGCGGCCGCGGCCTTCGCGAAGAACGAGCGGAACGGCCTGCTGCCGGACATCGGGGCGTTCGCGCAGGTCTGGGACAACCGTATCGCCTTCGACAAGGGCTCGCAGGCGTGGGCCGTCGGCCTCGGCGTGAAGTGGACGCCGTGGGACGCCGGCCGCTCGAAGCGCGAGGCCGCGGCCACCGCCGAGCAGCGGGCGGCCGAGCAGGATGCCCGCGCCGCGGCCGACCAGATCCGCCTCGAGGTCGCCCTCGCCTGGCGCCGCGCGACCGCCGCGCGGGAGCGGCACGCCGCGGCGAGCGGCGGGGCCGAAGAGGGCCGCGAGGCCCTCCGCGTCGTCCAGGAGCGCCGCAAGGCCGGCATGGCGACGCTCACCGACGAGCTCGAAACCGAGACGGCCGCGCTCGGCGCGGCGCTTTCCGAGATTGCGGCCGCCGCCGAGGTGGCCATGGCCGACGCGGCGCTCGCGCGCGCCGCAGGGGAGATCTGACGATGAAGCGTGGTTCCATCCTGACGCTGGCGTTCGCCGCGATGGCCGTGGCGGCCTGCGGCAAGCACGAGGCGAAGAAGGTCGAGGAGGCGAAGGCCGGCCCCGCGCGCGACGTGAAGACCGCCGAGGTCGTCCGCGCCGGCGGCGCGGGCGAGGTCGCGGTGCCCGGCACGGTGCAGGCCCGGAAGCGCGCGACGCTCTCCGCCCGCATGCCGGCCTCCGTGGTCGAGCTGCCGTACCAGGAAGGCCAGTGGGTGAAGGCCGGGGCCGTCGTCGTCCGCCTCGACGACCAGGCCCTCCGCGCCGCGGTGGCCGCGGCCGAGGCCGGCGTCAAGGCGACGCAGGCCGACCTCGAGCGCACGAAGTCGCTCCTCGAGAAGGGCGCGGCCACCCCGCGCGAGCTCGAGCAGATGACCGCGGCGGCGAGCGGGGCGCAGGCGCAGCTCACCGCGGCGAAGGACGGCCTCTCCTACTCGGCCCTCCGCGCGCCCTTCGACGGGCGCGTGGCCTCGCGCCGCGTGAACCTCGGCGACGTGGCGAACCCGGGGATGCCGCTCATCGAGATCGAGGGCGAGGGCGGCCTGGAGCTCCGGGCGACGGTCGAGTCGTCGCTCGCCGCGACGCTGCGGCCGGGCGCGAAGCTCCGCGCCCAGGTCGACGGCCAGACGGCACCCCTCGCGGCGACCGTCACCGCGATCGCTCCGTCCGGCGACCCGACGACGCACCGCTTCGAGCTGAAGGCCGACCTCCCGGCGGCGACCGGCCTGCGGGCCGGGCTCTTCGCGCGCCTGCTCGTGCCCGGCGTCGCGGCCGACCCCAAGCTGCTCGTTCCGCCGCGGCGCTCTTCGAGCGCGGCGGCCTCACCGGCGTCTTCGTGGCCGCGGACGGGAAGGCGCGCCTGCGCTGGATCGCGATCGGCGCCCGCGACGGCGACCTCGTCGAGGCGCGCGCGGGCGTCGAGGCCGGCGAGCGCGTCGTCCTCTCCCCGCCGACCTCGTCGACGGCGCCCCCTGCGCGGCGGCGGAGGCGAAGTAGCCATGCGCACCGGCTTCGCGGGCCGCGTGGCCCACGCCTTCCTCGACAGCAAGCTGACGCCGCTCGTCATCCTGGCCTCGCTCGGCCTCGGCGCCCTCGCCCTGCTCGCGACGCCTCGCGAGGAGGAGCCGCAGATCCGCGTCCCGATGGTGGACGTGATCGTGGCCTGGCCCGGCGCCGAGCCGGCCGAGGTCGAGAGCCGGATCGTCGCCCCGATCGAGCGGATCCTCTGGGGCGTCTCCGGCGTCGAGCACATCTACTCCGTCTCCCGGCCCGGCATGGCGATGGTGACGGTCCGCTTCAAGGTGAACGAGTCGAACGAGGACAGCCTCGTGAAGATGCACGAGCGCCAGTCCGCGATGAGCTGGGTCCTGCCCCAGGGCACGATGCCGCCGATCGTCGAGCTGCACTCGATCGACGACGTGCCGTTCATGAGCCTCACGCTGTGGGGCAAGGGGTGGACGAGCGACCGGCTGCGGCCGCTCGCGGCCGAGCTGGCCCAGGAGGTCTCCGAGGTCCCCGAGGCGAGCCGCGCCCAGCTCATCGGCGGCCAGCCGCGGACGGTGCGGGTCGAGCCCGACCCCGACCGCATGGCCGCCGCCGGCGTCTCGTGGATGCAGCTCACCGGCGCCCTCCAGGCCGCCTCGGTGCGGCAGGGCGCGGGCAGCGCGGTGCGCGACAACAAGGAGCTGCGGATCGAGGTCGGCCCGCTGTTCCGCACGTCCGACGAGGTCGGCCGCGTCGTGGTCGGCGTCGCCCAGGGCCGGCCGGTCTACGTGTCGAGCGTGGCGCGGGTGATCGACGGCCCCGACGAGACGCAGGACGCCGTCCTCTTCTCCCCCGGCCCCTCCGGGACGAGCGTCGACGCGCCGCTCGGCAGCGAGCACCAGGCGGTCACGATCGCCCTCGCCAAGCGCACCGGGGCGAACGCGACCGATCTCGCCGAGAGGGTGCTGCGCAAGGTCGAGGACCTGCGGCCGAAGCTCCTCCCGGCCGACGTGCACGTCGACGTGACCCGCAACTACGGCGAGACAGCTCAGGAGAAGTCGAACGAGCTCGTCGACCACCTCCTGATCGCGACGCTGTCGGTCGTCGTCCTCATCTCGCTCGCGATGGGCTGGAGGAGCGGCATCGTCGTCGGCATCGCGGTGCCGGTGACCCTCGCCCTCACCCTGTTCATCTACTTCCTCGTCGGCTACACGCTCAACCGCGTCACCCTCTTCGCCCTGATCTTCTCGATCGGCATCCTCGTCGACGACGCGATCGTCGTCGTGGAGAACATCGAGCGGCACCACCGCGAGAAGAAGGGCCAGCCGCTGCTCCGCACCGCGGTCGAGGCGGTCGACGAGGTCGGCAACCCGACGATCCTCGCGACGTTCACGGTCATCGCCGCCATCCTGCCGATGGCGTTCGTGCGCGGGCTGATGGGCCCGTACATGCGCCCGATCCCGACCGGCGCCTCCGCCGCGATGCTCTTCTCGCTGGCCATCGCCTTCATGGTGACGCCGTGGGCGGCCTACCGGCTGTTCAAGAACGTGAAGGCGCACGGCGGCCACGAGGAGGCGGCGTCGGGCGGCGTCGCCCGCGTCTACCGCAACGTGATGAACGCGCTCGTCGCGAAGCCGTCGCTGCGGTGGCCGTTCTTCGGCGCGGTGGCTCTCGTCCTCCTCGGCGCGATGGCGATGGTCGGGGCCGGGCTCGTCAAGGTGAAGATGCTGCCGTTCGACAACAAGAGCGAGTTCCAGGTCCTCGTCGACCACCCCGAGGGCACGCCCCTCGAGGTGACCCTCGAGACCGCCCGGCAGATGCGGAGCTACCTCGCGACCGTCCCCGAGGTGCGGAACCTGCAGGTCTACGCCGGCAACGCGGCGCCCTACAACTTCAACGGCCTCGTCCGCCACTACTTCCTGCGCCGCTCGCCGCAGTGGGCGGACCTGCAGGTGAACCTCGCCCCGAAGGACGAGCGCAAGGCGCAGAGCCACGACATCGCGAAGCGCGTGCGGCCGGCCCTCGTCGAGATCGCGGCGAGGCGGGGCGCGCACGTCAAGGTGGTCGAGATCCCGCCCGGCCCTCCGGTCATGGACACGATGGTGGCCGAGGTCTACGGCCCGACCGAGGCCGTCCGCCGCGACGCCGCGAAGGCGGTGCGCGGGATCTTCGAGTCGGTCGACGGCGTCGTCGACGTGCACGACTCGATGGAGGCCGAGCGCGACCGCGTGCTCGTGAGCCTCGACCGCGAGAAGGCGGGCCTCAAGGGGATCCCGGCGATGGCGGCGGTCGAGACGCTCGCCGGCCCCGGCGCGGGCCGCGACGTGGCCCGCCTCGACGCCCCGACCCTGCGCGAGCCGGTGCCCGTCCGCGTGCGTCTCTCGGCCGCCGACCGGGCGAGCCAGGAGCGCCGCCTCTCGCTCCGCGTCGACTCGCCGATGGGCGGGCAGGTCGCGGTCGGCGAGCTGGCGCAGGTGGAGCGGGTGCCCGAGCCGCAGCCCCTCGTCCGGAAGGACCTGAAGCCCGTCGTCTACGTCATGGGCGATCTCGCCGGAGCCAAGGAGAGCCCCGTCTACGCGATCGCCGCCCTCGACGAGAAGCTCGACGCGCTGAAGCTCCCCGGGGGCGCGACGCTCGAGCGGTACTCGGTCGACGCGCCGGAGACGTCCGACCGGCCGGCGATGAAGTGGGACGGCGAGTGGCAGATCACCTACGAGGTCTTCCGAGACCTCGGCATCGCCTTCGCGGTCGTCCTCGTGCTGATCGCGGTGCTCGTCATCGGGTGGTTCCAGTCCTTCGCGGTGCCGCTCGCGATCCTGCTGCCGATCCCGCTGTCGCTCATCGGGATCCTCCCCGGCCACTGGATGTTCGGGGCCTTCTTCACCGCCACTTCGATGATCGGCTTCATCGCCGGGGCCGGCATCATCGTGCGGAACTCGATCATCCTCGTCGACTTCACCGAGCTGCGCCTGCGGCAGGGCATGCCGCTCGAGCAGGCGGTCGTCGAGGCCGGCGAGCTGCGCTTCCGCCCGATCCTCCTCACCGCGGCGGCCGTCGTGGTCGGCTCGCTGGTGATGCTGTTCGACCCGATCTTCCAGGGCCTCGCGATCAGCCTGATGATGGGCTCGATCGCGGCGGTGATCCTCTCGCCCGTCACCGTGCCGGTCCTCTATTACCTGATCGCCCGCCGGGGCCGCGCGGAGGAGCTGCGCCGCGAAGGCCTCGGCGCGGCCGAGCCGCTTCCCGCCCCCGCGGCGGCCCACGAGTAGGAGAGAGACGAGATGACCATCGAGCGCGCCCTGCGGGCCCTGGCCGGCTTCTTCGTGATGCTGACCGTCGCCCTCGGCCACTACGTCCACCCGGCCTGGTTCCTCTTCACGGCTTTCGTCGGCCTGAACCTGTTCCAGTCGGCCTTCACCAACACCTGCCCCGCCATGCTGATCTTCGCGAAGATGGGTCTGAAGCCCTGCGTGCCGGCCGGGCCCGCGCGGAAGTGAGGCGGCGATGAAGGCGATCATCGTGATCACCGATTCCGAAGCCATGCGCGAGTTCGAGCGCGTGCTGACCGCCGAGGGCCACCACGGCTTCACCGTGGTTCCGGCGGTGGCCGGCGCCGGCCGCACCGGCCTCAAGACCGGCGACCGAGTCCACCCCGGCAGCTCGAGCCTGATGCTGACCGTGGCCGACGCGGAGGGCGCGGCTCCCCTCGTCGAGCTGCTGAGGCGCACGCGGGACCTCGGCGGCTACGCCGGCGTCACGCGGATGTGGTCGTTCGACGTGGCCGAGGTGGCCTGAGCGTTTCGAAGAAGGAGAAGAGAAGCGATGTGCAGCCGAGTGACGTGCCCCAAGTGCGGCAAGGCGACCTGGTCGGGCTGCGGAGCCCACGTCGAGCAGGCCCTGGCGGGCGTGCCGAAGGACCAGCGCTGCCAGTGCCCGAAGCCGGAAGCGAAGCCCCTCCTCTCGAAGCTGTTCGGGCGCTGAGCCATGGGCGCAGTGAAGAAGCTCGTCGTGGTCGGCGGGGTGGCGGGCGGGATGAGCGCCGCCGCCCGCGCCCGACGCCTCTCCGAGAACACCGAGATCGTGGTCTTCGAGCGGGGCCCGCACGTCTCGTTCGCCAACTGCGGCCTCCCCTACCACGTCGCCGGGGTCATCGCCGACCGGAAGAAGCTCCTCGTCCAGACGCCGGAGAGCCTGCGCGCGCGCTTCGCCCTCGACGTGCGCGTGGGCACCGAGGTGCTCGCGATCGACCGCGCGGCGAAGGAGGTGAGGGTCCGCGAGCGGGCGACGGGACGCGAGTACCGCGAGGCCTACGACGCGCTCGTCCTCAGCCCGGGCGCCGAGCCCGTCCGCCCGCCGCTGCCGGGAGCCGACGACCCGCGCGTCCTCACCCTGCGCAACCTCGAGGACATGGACCGCGTGATCGAGGCCGCGACGGACGCCGCGCTCCCCGCCCTCGTGGTGGGCGGCGGCTACATCGGCCTCGAGATGGCCGAGGCCCTCCGCCACCGCGGGGGCGAGGTCGTCGTCGTCGAGCGCCTCCCGCACGTCATGGGCGTCGCCGACCCGGAGATGGTCGCCCCCGTCCACGACGAGCTGAGGAGAAACGGCGTCGACCTGCGCCTCTCGACCTCGGTCGAGTGGTTCGAGGCGGAGGACGACGCGCTCGTCGCGCGGCTCTCCGACGGCTCGAGCGTCCGCTGCGGCTTCGCGCTCGTGGCCGTCGGGGTGCGCCCCGAGACGCGCCTCGCGCGCGAGGCGGGGCTCGAGCTCGGCGCGTCGGGCGGGATCCGCGTCGACGAGCAGATGCGCACGAGCGACCCCGCGATCTGGGCGGTCGGCGACGCGGTCGAGGTGAAGGACCTCGCGCGCGACGCCCCGGCCCTCATCCCGCTCGCCGGGCCGGCGAACCGCCAGGGCCGCATCGCGGCCGACGCGGTCTTCGGCCGGCCGAGCCGCTACGCGGCGACGCAGGGCACGGCGATCGCGAAGGTCTTCGACCTCTCCTTCGCGATGACCGGCGCCTCGGAGGCGGCGCTCGCCCGCGCGGGGCGGACGTACCGCCGGGTCTACGTCCATCCCGCCGACCACGCGACCTACTACCCGGGCGCGCATCCGATCAGCCTGAAGCTCCTGTTCGAGCCGGAGGACGGCCGCATCCTCGGGGCCCAGGCGGTGGGCGCGGCGGGCGTCGACAAGCGGATCGACGTGATCGCCGTCGCCCTGCGGGCCGGGCTGACCGTCTTCGACCTCGAGGAGCTCGAGCTCGCCTACGCGCCGCCCTTCGGCAGCGCGAAGGACCCGGTCAACATGGCCGGCTTCGTCGCGGCGAACGTGCTCCGCGGCGACGTCGCGCTGTGGGAGCCCGAGGAGCTCCCGGCCCTCCGGGCGGACCAGGCGCTTCTCGACGTGCGCTCGGCGAAGGAGTTCGCCGCCGGCACGATCCCCGGCGCCGCGAACGTGTCGGTCGACGAGCTGCGGCAGGCGCTCGACGGCCTGCCCCGCGACAAGGAGCTCCTCGTCTTCTGCCAGGTCGGCTTCCGCGGCTACGTGGCGGCCCGCCTCCTGTCGCAGCGCGGCTTCCGCGTCCGGAACCTCTCCGGGGGCTACAAGCGGTACGAGATGTGGCGCGGGACGGCGGCCGGGCAGGCCGCCGAGATGGCGCGCGACGACGGTGAGCCGGTCGAGAAGGAGGTCACCGCATGAGCCGAGTGGTCGTCCTCGGGGCCGGGGTTTCCGGGCACACCGCCGCGTCCTTCGCCCGCAAGTGGCTGTCGCGGGGAGACGAGGTCGTCGTCGTCTCGCCCCAGCCGCACTACAACTGGATCCCGTCCAACATCTGGGTGGGCGTCGGCCTCCTGAAGCCGAGCCAGGTCACCTTCCCGCTCGCCCCGGTCTACGAGCGGCACGGCATCGAGTTCAAGCAGGCCCGCGCGGTGTCGCTCCACCCGCAGGGGCGCGAGGGGGACCCGGCCCCGTTCGTCACGATCGAGTGGACGAAGCCGGGCCGGGCGGGAGAGAGAGAGGAGGTCCGCTACGACTTCCTCGTGAACGCCACCGGCCCGAAGCTGAACTTCGGGGCGACCGAGGGCCTCGGGCCGGAGGGCCACAGCCTCTCCGTCTGCACCGAGAGCCACGCGGCCGAGACCGCGAAGGCCCTCGACGCCGCGGTCGAGCGGATGAAGCGCGGCGAGCGGCAGCGCTTCGTGGTCGGCACCGGCCACGGCGGCTGCACCTGCCAGGGCGCGGCCTTCGAGTACGTCGTCAACCTGGAGTTCGAGCTGCGCGCCCGGAAGGTCCGCGACCGGGCCGACATCGTCTGGCTGTCGAACGAGCACGAGATGGGCGACTTCGGGATGGGCGGGATGCACATCCGCCGCGGGGGCTACGTCACCCCGAGCAAGATCTTCGCGGAGTCGCTCTTCGCCGAGCGCGGGATCCGCTGGATCACCCGGTCGCACGTGCGCAAGGTCGAAGCGGGCCGCGCCCACTACGAGACGGTCGAGGGCGCCGTGCGCGAGATCGAGTTCGACTTCGCGATGCTGCTGCCGCCGTTCTCGGGCGTGGGCCTGAAGGCCCTCGACCGCGCCGGGGCCGACGTGACCTCGACGGTGTTCCAGCCGAACGGCTTCACGAAGGTCGACGCGGACTACGCGCCGAAGCCGTACGAGGAGTGGTCGGCCCGCGACTGGCCGAGCACCTACCAGTCGCCCGTCCACCCGAACGTCTTCGCGGCGGGGATCGCCTTCGCTCCCCCGCACGCGATCTCCCGCCCGCGCCAGACGCCGAGCGGCGCCCCCGTCGCCCCGGCCCCGCCGCGCACCGGCATGCCGTCGGCGATGATCGGCAAGGCCGTCGCCCGCAGCGTCGTCGACATGCTGAACGGCGCGCCGGGACCGACCCGGCGCGCGTCGATGAGCCGCATGGGCGCCGCGTGCGTGGCCTCCGCGGGAGCGAACCCGTTCCGCGGCACCGCCGTCTCGATGACCGTCTTCCCGATCGTGCCCGACTTCGAGCGCTACCCCGACTACGGCCGCGACCTCGACTACACCTTCGGCGAGATCGGCCTCGCCGGGCACTGGATCAAGATCCTTCTCCACCACATGTTCCTGCACAAGGCGCGGCTGCGCCCGGGCTGGAGCCTCATCCCGGAGTGAGCGAGATGGCCACGACCCCTTCGCCGAGCCCCGACCGCCCCCACCTCCGCGACGACTTCTACGCGACGAAGCCGACCCGCTTCACCGTCTTCCTTCGCACGTTCCTGCCGTGGCAGCTCGTGCGCTTCGCGGTCATCAACCTCAAGATGCTCCGGATCATCGGCCGCAGCCACCGCGGCCACTGACGGCCGGACACCCCTGGCCGCGCCGCACGGGCGTATCATCGGCCCGCTGGGCTGAGGAGGCGTCTTGCCCGAGGCGCACCCGGAGCGACACCGGCCGGCTCCCCTGACCGCGCCCGAGGCGGCGATCGGCCTCGCCTCCGCGCTCGTCGCGGCCGCCATCGCCGGCGCCTGGTTCCTCGGCCTCGCCTTCCACGTCCCGTTCTTCATCGAGGAGACGCGCTACCAGGTCGCGCCCGCCGCGTCGCTCGGCGTGCTGCTGCTCCTCGCCGCCGGCGGCCTCCTCGAGTGGCCTCGCGCGCCGCGGGCCCTGCGCGCGGGCGCCCGCTTCGCGCTCTTCCTCGTGGCGGCGGCCGCGGGATGGCTGGGCCTGCGCATCGCATTCGGCCTCTCGAGCGGCCTCGACGTCGCGGCCTGGCTGCCGCGAGTGCAGGTCGGCAGCCGCGCGCTGCACATCTCGCCGACCGCGGCCCTCATCGTCGCGGCGGCGGCCCTCGCGACGGCCGCCCTCGGCGAAGGCGTGCGGCCGGGCTGGCGCGCGGCGGCGCGCGCGGCCACGCTGTTCGTCCTCGTCGCGTGCGGGATCGGCTTCGCGAGCCGGGCCGCCGGCCTCTCGAACCTGCTCATGTCGCGCCCGGTCTCGCCCTGGACCGGGGCCGCCCTCTTCGCCCTCGGCCTCGCCCTCCTCGTCGCTCACCGCACCGCGCACGCGGCGTACCGCCTGGTCTTCGGCGCGCCCCCCGGCGCGCCCCTCCCGCCCGAGGAGCGCCGGGCCCGACGCCGCGTCGCGGCGAGCCTCGCGACGCTGGGGCTCGTCGCGCTCGGCACCGTCCTCCTCTACCTCCACGAGCAGATCCGGCTCGTCCGCGAGCGCGTCGCCGCCGACCTCGCCTCCGTCGCGACGCTGCGCGCGCGCCAGGTCGCGGAGTGGGGCGCCGAGCGGCTCGCCGACGCACGGACGCTGATGGTCGCGCCGCTGCCGGCCATCGAGCCGCCGCCCCCCGGCGAGGACGCTCCGGCGTGGCGGGCGCTCACCGCCTCCGCGGGGGCGCTGCGGCGCGCCTACGGCTACCACTCCGTCGCGCTCACGGACGGCGCGGGGCAGGTCCTGCTCGTGGACGCCGAGAGGGGCGGAGGACCACACGATTCCTCGCGGGAGCTGGCCGCCCTGGCGGTGCGCGAAAGGAGGCTGGCGGCCAGCGACCTCCACCTGGCGCCGAGCGGCGCGCCCTGCATCGACCTCGCGGTCCCGCTCACCGGCGCGCCGGAGCGCCCGGGGCCCCGCGCCGCCATCCTCCAGATCGATCCGCAGAGGCAGCTCTTCCCGCTGCTCGCCACGTGGCCCATCCCGAGCTCCACCGCCGAGACCTACCTCGTCCGACGCGAGAACGACGCGGTCCTCTACCTGAGCCCGCTGCGCTTCCTCGGCGGCCGGCCTCTCTCGATCCGGCGCCCGCTCGCCCTGCCCGACCTCCTCGACGCGATCGTCGAGGCCGGCGACGCGTCCTCTCCCGTCGACGGGCGCTCCTACCGGACGACCGACGCCACGGCCGTCGCCCGCCCGATCCCCGGCACTCCCTGGCTCCTCGTGGCCCAGATGGACCTCGAGGAGGTGGCGGCGCCCGTCCGCGGCTCGGCCCGCCTCGTCTTCCTCGGCCTCGCCGCCTTCAGCGCGTTCGGCGTCTGGGCGGCGGCCGCGCTCTGGCGCCAGCGTCAGGCCGCCCTCATCGACGAGCGCCGCCGGGCCGAGATGGCGCGGCTCGAGGCCGCCGACCGCCTCTCCGTGGTCATGCGCCACGCGAACGACGGCCTCCTCCTCCTCGACGAGGACCTGCGGATCGTCGAGGCGAACGACCGCGCGAGCGAGCTCTACGGCTACCCCCTCGAGGAGCTGCGCGGGATGGAGCTCCTCCGGCTCCGCGAGCGCGGGACGCTCGAGGCCCTCGCCGGGCCAGCTCCGCGACGCCTCCACGCCGCAGGGCACCGTCTTCGAGACGCGGCACGTCCGCCGCGACGGGACCGTCTTCCCGGTCGAGGTGAGCTCGCGCCTCGTCGCGGTGGCCGGCCGCACGTTCCGCCTCTCGCTCGTGCGGGACATCACCGACCGCAAGGCGCAGGAGGCGGAGCTGCGCAAGGTCTCGAGCGCGGTCGAGCAGAGCCCGGTGTCGATCGTCATCACCGACCTCGACGGGCGGATCGAGTTCGTGAACCCCCGCTTCACCGAGGTCTCCGGCTACTCGCTCGAGGAGCTGCGGGGCCGCAACCCGCGGGTGATCAAGTCCGGCCTCACCCCGCGCGAGACCTTCACCGACCTGTGGCGCACGATCAGCGCGGGCAAGGTCTGGCGCGGCGAGATCGTCAACCGCAGCAAGGCCGGCCAGCTCTACGTCGAGCTCGCGGTGATCGCGCCCGTGACCGACGCCGCGGGGAGGACGACCCACTACGTCGGGGTGAAGGAGGACATCACCGCCCGCAACGCGATGGAGCACGCCCTGCGGGAGAGCGAGGAGCGCTACCGCCTCATCGCCGACCACACGAAGGACATGATCTGGCTCGCCGACGTCGCGACCGGCTTCTTCACCTGGGTGAGCCCGTCGTTCACGCGGGTCCGGGGCTTCACGCCCGAGGAGCTCGTGGGCACCCCGGTCGTCGCGATGCAGCACCCGGGGGCCCGCCACCGGGTCGGGGCCGGCCTCGCCGAGCGCATCGCCGCGTTCGAGAAGGGCGACGAGAGCGCCCGCCACCAGACGGACGAGCTCGAGGCGCTGTGCAAGGACGGGTCCTACATCTGGACCGAGGTCGTCACCACCCTGATGGCCGACGCCACGGGAAAGGTGCGGACGATGCTCGGGGTGACCCGGGACATCACCTCGCGCCGGCGGGCCGAGGCCGAGCTGCGCAAGCTGACGAGCGCGATCGAGCAGAGCCCGGTCTCGATCGTCATCACGAACCTCGACGCCGAGATCGAGTACGTGAACCCCTGGTTCACCCTCACGACCGGGTACTCGCTCGAGGAGGTCCGGGGCAAGAACCCCCGCATCCTCCAGTCGGGGGACACCCCGCCGGAGCAGCACGTCGAGATGTGGAAGACGCTCACCGCGGGCGAGGTCTGGCGCGGCGAGCTGCACAACAAGAGGAAGAACGGCGAGCGGTACGTGGAGCTGGCGGTGATCGCGCCCGTCCTCGACGAGAACGGGTACGTCACCCATTACGTCGCCATCAAGGAGGACATCACCGAGAGGAAGCGGATCGAGCGCGCCCTCGTGGAGAGCGAGGAGCACTACCGCCTGCTCGCGGAGAACTCCCGCGACATGATCTGGCTCGGCGACCTCGAGACCGGCGCCTTCACCTACGTGAGCCCGGGCTCGCGGGCGGTGTGCGGCCGGGACCCCGCGGAGCTCGTGGGGCGCCCGCTCGCGACCCTCGGCCCCGGCACCGGGGGCGGCCTCGCCGTCGACGAGCTCGCGGCGCGCGCGGCGGCCCTCGCCGCCGGCGACGAGGCGGCGCGCCACCGGGCCGACGAGGTCCCGATCGCGAAGCCCGACGGAGCCCGCGCGTGGATCGAGGTCGCGACGACCCTGATGGCGAGCCGCGGCGACCGCGCGGGCCCAGGTGCTGGGGGTGGCGCGCGACGTCACCGCCCGAAAGGCCGCGGAGGCCGCCCTGCGCGCGAACGAGGCCGCGGCTCCAGGAGAGCGCAGACGATCGCGCAGCTCGGCGGCTGGGAGCTCGACCTTCGGACGGGCCGGCTGAGCCGCTCACCCGGAGGTCTACCGCATCTTCGAGCGCTCGCCGGACGCCTGGGGCGCGTCCTCGGAGGCCTTCTTCGAGGCCGTGCACCCCGACGACCGCGCCCGCGTCAGGCCGAGTACTTCTCCTCGTTCGGCGACGAGGCGCCCCGGGAGGTCGACCACCGCATCCGGCTCGGCGGGAACGACGTCAGGTGGGTGCAGGCGCGGTGGCGGACCGAGTTCGACGGCGGCGCCCCGGTCCGGGTGTCGGGAACCATCCAGGACGTCACCGAGAGGATGCGCTCCGAGGAGCTTCGGCAGCGGCGCGACGAGCTCCGCCAGGTGGAGTACGACGTGCGCCGGGCGATCACCGAGCGGCAGACCGTGGAGGCGGCGGCCCCCGCCGTGCTCCGCGCCCTCGCCCCCCGCCTCGGCTTCGAGGCCGGTCTCGTCGCCCTCCTCGACGGCGCCGACCACGACCTGCGGACGGTCGCCGCCTGGACCGACGGCTCGGACGAGGCGCGGGCGGTGGCCGAGGTGGGCCGCGAGCTGCACCTCTTCCACGGCCCCGCCCTCGACGAGCGGCTGGCCGGCAGGCGCTGACCTGGGGACACGAGGTGCGGGCAGGCCGGGAGATCGGCGGGCCGTGGCGCGCCGCCGTCGAGGGCGGCGGCTTCGTGACGGCGCCACCTCCCGCTCGCGAGCGAGGGCCGTCCGCTCGGGCTCGTGACGCTCTTCTCCCGCCGCCGCCTGACCGCGGACGACGACGTCACCGCCGTCCTCGAGGGGCTCGCCGCCCCGCTCGGCCAGTTCGTGGCCCGCGCCCGCGCCGGACGAGCTCCGCGCCGAGCGGAACACGCTGGCCGCGCGTCGAGGAGCGGACGATCGAGCTGCGCGGGCTGAACGCCGCTCTCGCCCGGGCCAGCCGGATGAAGGACGAGTTCCTCGCGTCCATGTCCCACGAGCTTCGGACCCCCCTCAACGCGATCCTCGGCCTCTCCGAGGCCCTCCAGGAGAACGTCTACGGCGCGCTGCAGCCGCGCCAGCGCGAGGCGCTCCAGACGGTCGAGGAGAGCGGCCGCCACCTCCTCGAGCTCATCAACGACATCCTCGACCTCTCGAAGATCGAGGCCGGAAAGGTCGTCCTCGAGCTCTCCGACGTCCCGCTCGGGGCCGCGTGCGCAGGCGCGCTGCGCCTCGTCCTCGGCGCGGCCCAGGCCAAGCACGTCTCGCTCGAGAGCTCCGTCGTCCCGGAGGACGCGGAAGCGTCGGCCGACCCGCGGCGGCTGAAGCAGATCCTGGTGAACCTCCTGTCGAACGCGGTGAAGTTCACCCCGGAGGGAGGCCGGGCCGGGGTCGAGGCGCGGCTCGACGGCGAGGGCTGGGTGCGGATCGTGGTCTGGGACACCGGCATCGGCATCGCCGCCGAGGACGTGGCGCGGCTCTTCCAGCCCTTCACCCAGCTCGACTCGAGCCTCTCCCGCCAGCACGCCGGCACGGGCCTCGGGCTCGCTCTCGTGCGCCGGCTCGCCGAGCTGCACGGCGGAGCGGCGACGCTCGAGAGCGAGCCGGGGAAGGGCACGCGGGTCACGGTCCGCCTCCCCGCGGCCGCCCGCGGAGCGCCGCGGTCGCCGCCGGCGCTCCGCCGGGAGCCGTGCGCCGGGTGCTCCTTGTCGAGGACGAGGCCGCGACCGCGGCCCGATCCGCCGCTACATGGAAGAGACGGGCCGCGCCGTCGCCGTGCTCGACCGCGGCCGCCCCGCCCTCCAGGCCGCGGTCGAGCAGCAGCCCGACGTCGTCCTCCTCGACCTGCTCCTGCCGGACGTCCCCGGCTGAGGAGGTCCTCCTCTCGCTGAAGGCCGACGAGCGCACCCGGCACTCCCGGTCGTCATCGTGTCCGTGGTCGAGGACCGGGCCCGGGCGTTCGGCTACGGGGCCGCCGAGTCGCTCACCAAGCCGGTGACGCGGGAGATGCTCGTCTCCGCCATCGACCGGCTCGGCGCGGCCCCGCGGCCGCTCCCACCCCGGCCGCCGCGGCCGCCCGCTCGTTCTCCTCGCCGAGGACAACGACACGAACGCCCGCACGTTCGTCGACTTCCTGAGCGCCCGGGGTTTCGAGGTCGTGCTCGCCCGCGACGGCGGCGGGGCGGCGGGGCTCGCACAGGCGCGGCGGCCGGCGCTGGTGCTCATGGACGTGCAGATGCCGCGGGTCGACGGCATCGAGGGCATGCGCCGCATTCGCGCCTGCCCCGCTCTCGCCGGCCTGCCGATCGTCGCCCTCACCGCGCTCGCGATGCCGGGAGACCGCGAGCGCTGCCTCGACGCCGGGGCCTCGGCCTACCTCGCCAAGCCCGTCCGGCTGAAGGAGCTCGCCGAGACGATCGGCGAGCTCCTCACGCGCACTACCCTGAGCCACCCACGCGTTGACCGACGCCGACTCCGTCCTGCTCGCGGTGAACGCGTAGCCCGAGGTCCACGAGTTGCTCCAGGAAGCCGTTCGACCAGAGGAACCCGTTGCTCCACAGGAAGCCGTTCGACCAGAGGAACCCGTTGCTCCACAGGAAGCCGTTCGACCACAGGAAGCCGCCCGTCCATGCGTAGCCCGTGCCGGAGGCGTTCGTCACGTAGTAGCGGCCCGAGGCGTCGCGGTTGGCCGAGGCCCTTGAAGTGCTTCGTGTTCGCGAGGTCGGCCGCGACGTCGAGGCCCTGGTTGGCCTTCGCGGTGGTGTTGTCGTAGACGGCGTCCCAGGCGTTCACGACGCCGGCTCCCTGCTGGAAGATGCTGTAGGCCAGGTTCCCGCTCGGGTCGACCGCCGGACGCGCCGCGGCCATCAGGCGGTACTTCACCTGGTCCGGGGTGAGGGCGGATTCGCGGAGAGGACGAGCGCGGCCATGCCGCTGACGACCGCGGCCGCCTGCGACGTGCCGGACATCTTGAAGTAGGACCCGTAGTTCCCGTTGTAGAACTCGGGGTGGCCGACGGCGATCGTCGTGTTGACGTTCATCATCGCCATCAGGTGGCCGCCCGGCGCCACGACCTCCGGCTTCACGAAGCCCTCGTAGGTCGGGCCGGCCGCGGAGAAGGACGCGAGGACGTCGTCCGTCCCGACCGACGGCGTGTTCCTGTCCGTCATCGCGCCGACCGTGACCACGTACGGGACGTTGCCGGGGACGCCGATCGTCATCGGATTCGGGCCGCCGTTGCCGGCCGACGCCACGACCACGATGCCGGCCTTCCAAGCCTTCATCACGGCCTGGTTGAGCGGGTCCTCCCAGTAGTAGGAGCGGGGCGGCGCGGCGAAGGACAGGTTCATCACGCGGATGTTGTAGGTCTTCGCGTTCGCCACGACCCAGGAGATGCCGCGGATGACGCTCGCGTAGCTGGCCTGGCCGTTCGCGTCGAAGGCCCGCACGCTCACGAGGTCCGCTCCGGGCGCGACGCCGTGGTAGGTCACGCCCCCGCGGTCCAGGCCGGCGACGACCTGGCTGCCCGCCGCGTCGGTGCCGTAGCTCGACACCGCCGCCGTCATCACGTGGGTGCCGTGGCCGCTCCCGTCGTCCTGGGCCCAGGTGTTGACGACGTTGTTGATCGCGTCGTAGCCGGCGAGGATGCGGTTCTGCCCGCGGTCGTTGCGGTTCAGCGGGTCGATGCAGCCGTAGCCGCTGTCGACGAAGGCGATCGTGACCCGTAGCCGTCGACGCCGGCCGCGTGCACGCAGGCGGCCTCGGTCACCCGCGGCACCGCGGACGCGGCCGAGCGTCGATTCCGCGGCGAGCTTCACCGGCCCGTCCTCGGTCACCCTGAGGCCGGCCCGGCGCAGCGACTTCGAGCTGGGCCCGCGTCGCGCATGCGCGCCGACCCCGGACGAGGTCCAGGTCGTGGGTCACCGAGCCGCCCGCCGCGCGCACGGCCGCGGCCGCGTGTCTCGCGCTCGCCGCCTGGACGATCACCGCGACGGGCCGTTCGACGCGACCCGGCCGCGAGAAGCTCGCGCCGACGGCCGCAGCCACCGAGAGACCGACCGCTACGACCTTCCCGAAAGAGCCGCTCCGCATTCCCTGGTTCCCCCGAGTCCCTTTGCTCCGTCCGTCGGCCACCGCTCCCCAGATGAGCGATCGCCCCGACCCTCTCATGGCAACCCGCGTGCCGAGCGGGCATGCCGCCGTCCGGGCCGTCGGCCGTCGGTCGAGGGGGCGAAGAGTGCATTGCGGGGATCCACTGCCGCCCGCCCGAGGCGGAACTGCACGCCCCTGAGAACACTAGGGATCCGCTCGATGCGCTCAAAATTCGACGCATCGGTGTTGGCTGCTGTCACAATTTCGGCGCATCAAGCGCCGCAATTTCGACTTCTTCAGCGAGTCGACGGCAACGCGGCCACTCGCGAGCGGTAGGTCGGCGGAGTGACGCCCACGAGAGCGCAGCGCAGCCGGAGGTCGGCGCCCGGATGCTGGTCGACGAGGCGCAGCAGCGCCTCGGCCGCCTGGTCGAGGCGGCTGCCCCGCGGCCCGGCCGGCGCCTCGAGCACCGCATCGAGGGCCACGCGCACCGACTCCACTCGGACCGCGCGGTGAGCGGCCGCCGGACGCGGCCGCTCCGCCAGCTCGTAGCGCCGCCGGTACGTCGCCTCCGGCACGCCGACGAGGACCGCCGCCCGCCGCAGGATCCCGCCGGCCCGCGCGTGCGCGGCGAGGACCAGGTCCTCCTCGAGCCAGCGGCCGAGCGGGCGCGCCTGCCTCGCGCCGCCGGCCGAGGCGGCATCGACGGCCCAGGACAGGGCGGCCCGCAACGCGGTCCACGCGCCGTCGTCGCGGGCGACGGCCAGGCCCGCCGGCGCGGGCGGAGCCGGCGCGGGTGGTGGCGCCGCCGGATCGCCGGCCGGGCGGCCGAGCAGCTCCTCGGCTCCGACCTCCTCCCCCTCGGACAGGATGACGGCCTGCATCACGCGGTTCTGGAGCTCGCGGACGTTGCCGGGCCAGCGGTGGGCGACGGCCGCCGCGGCCGCCTCCGCCGAGAGGCGGCGCACGGGCCGCGCGTAGAGCCGCGCGTAGCGCTCGAGGTAGTGCTCGGCGAGGGGGAGGATGTCCTCGGTCCGCTCGCGCAGCGGCGGCAGGTCGAGGTGGACCACGTTCAGGCGGTGGAAGAGGTCCTGGCGGAAGCGGCCGGCCGCGACGTCGCCCCGCAGGTCGCGGTGGGTGGCGGCGACGAGCCGCGCGTCGACCGTGCGGGGCCGGCCGCCGACGGGGGTCACCTGCCGCTCCTGCACGAAGCGCAGCAGCGTGCTCTGCACCTCGAGCGGGAGCTCGCCGATCTCGTCGAGGACGACCGTGCCGTGCTCCGCCTCGGCCAGCCGCCCGGCGCGCCGCCCCTCCGCCCCCGTGAAGGCGCCGCGCTCGTGGCCGAAGAGCTCGCTCTCCATGAGCGTCGCCGGGAGGGCGCCGCAGTCCACGACGACGAACGGCCCCTTCCGGCGCGGGCTCAGCTCGTGGAGGGTGCGGGCGAGGAGCTCCTTGCCCGTCCCGCTCTCGCCCGTCACGAGCACGGTGGCGTCCGTCGGGGCCACGCGCCGGGCCACGGAGAGCACGGACTCCATCGCGGCCGAGCGGTGCAGCAGGCGCGTCTCGCGCAGCGACCGGCGGAGCGTCTCGAGCTCGGCGGCGAGGAGCCGCCGCTGCTCCTCGGCGCGCCGCCGCTGCTGCTCGGCGAGCTGCGCGCGGTCGCGCGCCACCGCCAGCGGCGAGGCGAGGCCCCCGAGGAACATCAGGTCGGACGAGTCGAGGCGGAAGCCGTCGGCCGGCCCGTCGAGGTAGAGGGCGCCGAGGAAGCGTCCGTCCGCGATGAGGGGCACGGCGCAGGCGTGGCGGGGCCCGTCGGCCCCGGCCTCGCTCGCCCGGGCCGAGCGGCGCTCGGCCCGGCAGGTCTCGAGCAGCGCCGTCTCCCCGGGGCCGAGACGGCCGCCCGGCTCGAGCCGGTCCGCCTCCCGCGCGCCGCCCCGGCGGGCCAGGCCGTGGACGACCTCGTACTCGCCGCCCGGCTCGGCCCGCTCGACGATCGCCACCCGCGAGGGCCGCAGCGCCGACATCAGGCCCTCGACGAAGCGGGCCGCGAGCGCCCCGAAGTCGGCCGCCCCGGCCATGGCGCTGACGGCGTCCCAGAGCAGGCAGATGTTGCGGTAGTCTTTCGACAGGCTGCCGGTGAAGATCCCGCTCAGACGGTCGAGCGTCCCGAGTTCCTCCTCCTCGCCGGCCTCCCAGAGCGCCACCGCGCCCCCGCCCGACTTCTTCGCGCGCGAGAGCGCCTGCTGGGCGCGGCGCACGACGTCGGCGGCGGACTCCGGCTGCTCGACGCGCGGGTCGCACGCCACGACGCCCGCGCTCCACGCGAGCTCGAGCGCACCCTCGAGGAACGGCCGCCCCTGCAGGGCGGCGACGGCGCGCTCGGCTGCGCCGCGCGCCGCCTCGGGCGGCGTGTCGGGCAGCACGCAGGCGAAGATCGCGCTGCCGTAGCGGGCCGGGTCGTCGCTGCCGCGGCACGAGGAGCGCAGCCTTTCCGCGATCTCGCGCAGCGCCCGGTCCCCCGCCCCGCGGCCCAGCCGCTCGTTGACCGAGTCGAAGTCGTCGGGGTTGACGAGCAGGAACGCGAACGGCCGCGCCGTCGACTCGGCGCGCTGGAGGGCCCGCTCGAGCGCGGCGAAGACGTGCGTCCGCGTCGGCAGGCCGGTGAGCGGGTCGTTGAGCGCCTCGTCCGTCTGCCGCGCCTGCCCGGCGAGGGCCGCCGCCGCGGTGAACGCCCACGCCCACTCGGGCGCCAGCTCGTCCCCGCGGACGATCGCCGCCGCCGCCGCCTGGTCCTCGAACGAGACCCCGACGACGACGGCCGGGCCGCGGTCTTCGCTCGCCGCGTCGTCGAAGCGGCGCCGGCCCGGCCGCGGCTCGGCCGGCGCGCACCAGCCGCCGGCGAGGACGACGAGCCACCGGCCCCGCTCGCGGCCGCGGACGAGCCGCGGCCCGCCGCCGGCCCGGCCGCCCTCGGCCCGCAGCGGCTCGCGCGCGGCCGCGGCCGAGGCGAGCTCCGCGGGCGGCGCGCCGTCGCCGTCGACGAGGAGGAGAGGCTCCGCGTCGGACCGCGGCGCGCCCTCCGCGAACACCGCGACGGCGCTCGCCCCGAGCCTCTCGCGGAGGCCCCGGGCGTGGACTCGAAGGAAGTCGGTGGGAGCCGCCATCGCCTTTCCGCTCGCCTCGACGCCGGCGGGCGCGCTATTCTCGCGGACGCCGGGCGGGCAACTCAAGGGGCAGGACGCGTGGACGAGCGGAACGGCATCACGGGACACTTCACTGGTCGAACAGTCGGGCCGTTCAGAGTGACGAAGCGGCTCCTGCGTCTTCCCGCCCTCGTCGTCACAGTGGCCTCGCTGGCTTCCGGAGCACTGGCCCAGCAGGCCGCCATCCGTTTCGAGCGGACGGGCGGCCTGTCGCAGAGCGCGGTCAACTGCATCCACCAGGACCGCCGCGGCTTCCTCTGGATCGGCACCGAGGACGGCCTCAACCGCTACGACGGGTACTCCTTCACCGTTTTCCGGCGCGACCCCGCCGATCCCGGCTCGCTCGCCCACAACTTCGTGTGGGCGGTCGACGACGACGCGGAGGGCGGCCTCTGGGTCGGCACCGAGGGCGGGCTCCACCGCCGCGCGCCGGGCCGCTCCGGCTTCGCGCGCCTTCGCCACGATCCGAAGGACCCGTCGAGCGTCGGCGCCGATTTCGTCTGGGCCCTGAAGCACGACCGCTCCGGCGCCATGTGGGTCGGCACGAAGGGCGGCGGGCTCAGCCGCTACGACCCGGCGAGCCGGAGGTTCACGACCTACCGCCACGACCCGGCCCGCGACGACTCCCTGCCCCACGACGACGTCCGGGCGCTCCTCGAGACCCGGGCGGGCACGCTCTGGGTCGGCACCCTCGGCGGCGGGCTCGCCCGGCTCGATCCGGCGACGGGCCGGTTCGCTCGCTTCCGCCACGCCGCGGACGACCCGACGAGCCTCCCCGACGACCGCGTCCGCTCGCTCTTCGAGGACTCCGACGGCCGGCTCTGGATCGGCACGCTCGAGGGCGGCCTCGCCCGTTTCGTCCCGGAGAGCGGCCGCTTCGTGCGGTACGCGAGCGACCCGTCCCGGCGGGGCAGCCTCGGCCGCGGCATGATCCGGGCGATCGGCCAGGACGCGCGCGGGACGCTCTGGGTCGGGACCGACGAGGGCCTCGACCAGTTCCTCCCCGCCACCGGCACGTTCGCGGCTTTCCGACACGACCCCAACCGGCCCTTCAGCCTCAGCGACGACTCGGTGACCGCGATCGCCTCCGACGCGGGCGGGGTGCTGTGGATCGGCACGAAGACGGCGGGCCTCAACCGCTGGAACCCGTCGAGCGGGCAGTTCACGTCCTACACCGCCGAGCCCGGCGCGGCGGGCGGCCTCACGAACCGCGTCGTCACCTCTTTCGCGGAGGCACAGGACGGCGCGCTCTGGATCGGGACGTTCGGCGGCGGCCTGAACCGGCTCGACCGCACCACGGGCGCCTACACGGCACGGCGCGCCGGGGCCCGCCCCGGGGACCTCGGCGACGACCGCGTGATGTCCCTTCACGCGGACCGCGAAGGCGACCTCTGGGTCGGGACGCTCTCGGCGGGCCTGCACCGTCTCCCGCCGGGCGACACCCGCTTCGAGCGCTACCGGCACGACCCGGCCGATCCCGGGAGCCTGCCGAACGACGGTGTCACGTGCATGCTCGAGGGGCTCGACGGCTCGCTGTGGGTCGGCACCTACGGCGGCGGCCTCGCCCGCCTCGACCCGGCCCGACGGCGCTTCGACCGCTTCGCCCACGATCCCGACCGGCCCGACAGCCTCGCGAGCGACATGGTCACCGCCCTCGCCCAGGACGCGGGCGGGACGCTCTGGGTCGGCACCCGGCGGGGCGGCCTCGACGCGCTCGATCCCCGCACCGGCGCCATCCGCCACTTCCGCCACGACGACGCCGTGCCCGGCAGCCTCGCCGCCGACACGGTCTTCTCCCTCGTCGTCGACCCGGGAGGGGCTCTGTGGATCGGCACCGACGGCGGCGGCCTCGACCGCTGGGACGCCGCCGACCGCGCCCAGGGCCGCGCCGCGATGCGGCACCACACCGAGCGCAACGGCCTGCCGAACAACGTCGTCTACGCGATCCTGCTCGACGACCGCGGGTTCGTGTGGGCCAGCACGAACCGCGGCCTCGCCCGGCTCGACCCGCGCTCGCTGGCGGTCCGCACCTACGACACCACGCACGGCCTGCCCGGCGACGAGTTCAACTACGGGGCGGCCCTCCGCACGCGAAAGGGCGAGATGCTCTTCGGCGGGACGGCGGGCTTCGTCTCGTTCGTCCCCGGCCTGCTGCGCTCGAACGAGCACGTCCCGCCGGTCGTGCTCACGGGGGTGAGCAAGCTCAACCGGCCGGTCGCGTTCGACCGCCCGCTCACGGACGTCGCCGAGGTGGAGATCGGCTGGCGCGACGCCTTCTTCTCCTTCGAGTTCGCCGCGCTCGACTTCACCGCGCCGGAGAAGAACCGCTACTCCTACCTCCTCGAGGGGTTCGACCGCGACTGGATCGACGCCGGCGACATCCGCCGCGCGACCTACACGAACGTCGCGCCGGGCCGCTACACCTTCCGCGTGCGCGCGGCGAACGACGACGGCGTGTGGAACCGCGACGGCCTCGCCGTGCGCGTGCGCGTCGTGCCGCCGCCGTGGCGGACCCCCTGGGCGTACGCGCTCTACGCCGCCGGCCTCGGCGCCCTCCTGTACGCCTGGAGCCGCCGGCAGCGCCAGGAGCTCGCCCGCGAGGCCGACTACAGCCGCCGCCTCGAGCGCGAGGTGCAGCAGCGCACGTCCGAGCTCGCGGAGAGCAACGCCGAGCTGCAGGAGGCGAACCGGCGGCTCGAGGCGGCGAGCCTGACCGACTCGCTGACCGGGCTGCACAACCGACGCTTCCTCCTCACCGAGATCGAGAGGGACGTGGCGCTCGCCACGCGCCAGCGGCTGTCCGACCCGAGCGCCCACGCGACGTCGTTCCTCTTCCTGATGCTCGACCTCGACGGCTTCAAGCCGCTCAACGACACCCACGGCCACCGCGCGGGCGACGAGGCGCTGCGGCAGGTCACGGCTCTCCTGCGCGAGGCCTGCCGGCGCTCCGACGTGATCATCCGCTGGGGCGGCGACGAGTTCCTCGTCGTGGGCCGCCAGACCGAGCGCGCGGGCGGCGACGTGCTCGCCCGGCGCATCCGCGCCGCCGTCGCCGGCCACGTGTTCGAGATCGAGGGCGTGCCCCCGCAGCGGCTCTCGTGCTCGATCGGATTCGCCCTCTTCCCTTTCGTCGAGTCCGACCCCGCCGCCCTCGGCTGGGAGCAGGTCCTGACCGTCGCGGACCGAGCGCTCTACGCCGCGAAGGCCAGCGGCCGCGACACCTGGGTGGGCCTGGAGGAAGGGCCGCGCGCCGAGTCGGCCGACGTGCTCGCCGCCCTCACGGACGACCCGGGGGGCGCGATCGCCCGCGGCCTCGTCGCCGCGACGAGCTCGCTCGAGCCGGGCCGCGAGCTGCGCTGGCGCGCGGAGGAGTGAGGCCGGGCGCGGGGTCGGCGGCTAGGCCTTCCGCCCCGTCGCGAGGAAGATGGGGTACTCGAGGTCGTTCTTGCGCGTGACCGTGGCCGTCTCGATCGCGACCGAGGCGAAGCCGGCGGCGGAGAGGCCCGCGCCGATCGCCGCGCGGTCGAAGCCGAGGTGGAAGACGCCGCGCGCGTCTTCGTGGAAGCTCCCGTCCTCGCGGTCGAGATCGGCGAGGGCCACTCTCCCGCCGGGGCGCAGCAGGCCGTGGAGCTGGCGGAAGAGCGCCGCCGTGTCCTCGACGTGGTGCAGCGCCATGCTCGACACGACGAGGTCGTAGGCGCCTTCCGACAGGTCCGCCGAGGACGCGTCGAGGCGCACGGCCTCCACGTTCCCGAGCCCGCGCGCCTCGATCTTCCGCCGAAGCTGGCCGAGCATGCCCTCGGACGTGTCGGCTCCGGTGACGCGGCCGACGTACGGCTGGAGCGCGAGGGTCACGAGGCCCGTGCCGCAGCCGAAGTCGAGGACGGCGAGCGCCGGCGACAGGGGGACGGCGCGGCGGATGGCCGCCGCGATCGACGTGGCCATCTCGAGCCGCCGCGGCTCCTCGTCCCACGTCGAGGCGATCTCGTCGAAGCGGTTCGTCTCGTCCTGAGTCAAGCCATCCCTCCGCTCGTAGGTGAAGCGCGCGCCGGCGCGAGGCACAGAGTACTGCCGCGCGGGAGCGGCCCCCAACGCCCCCGCTCAGGCCACGAGCCTCGCGCGCAGATCGGCCACGACCTCGAACATCAGGCGCACCTTCCGCGGGTCGGCCTTGTCGTCGAGGTTGATGCAGCAGACCCCGGTGAGCCACGGGTTCCCCGACTCGCCGACGAGCCGCTCGATGGTGGCCGCGAGCTCGTCGTCGGGGTGGTCGTTCCAGCCCATCGCGTCGAGCCGGATGTTGAGGAACGTCCGCGGCAGGTGCTGGCGCAGCGTCTTCACGTCGCTGCCCCAGCCCACGTCCAGGAAGTCGAGGTTCTCGATCTTCGCGAACGACCGCGCGTAGCGGTGGGCGTCCTTCCCGCAGTAGTGGATGCCGAACGGCCGGAACTTGCGGCTCCACTCGACGTCGATCGGCAGCAGGAACTCCTCGTAGTGCGCGGCCGAGATCATCGTGTTGGAGCACTCGGAGTGCAGGAACACGGGCCTCGCCAGGTGGCGCACGGTGCGGTTCACCGAGACCGAGCTGGTGCCGGTCGCCCCGGCGATGCCCGTCACGAACCGCTCGATCACCCCTGCCAGCACCGCGAACTCGCGCTTCACCTCCTCTGGCTGCGAGTAGAGCTGCAGGAAGAGGTCCTGGCCGACGAGATCCAGCGCGATGTTGAGGACGCCGCCCCAGTTGACGTCGCCCGTTACGTACCCGAACCGGCCCACGAGCGCGTCGCGGACAGCGAGGAGTCGGGTGAAGTCGCGGCTGCGGAACGCGGCCTCCGCGTCGATCGCGAGCGCGGCGCGGCCGGCGGGCACGACCTGCGGCGGCGCGTCCTCCAGGTAGTCGACGCGGCAGCCGAGCATCTCCGACAGCAGGTAGCCCGCCGCGTTGTGCACCGCGCCGATCACCGGCAGGTCGCGGTCCCGGTCCGCGCCGAGGCCGTGGCCGCCGAACTTCTCGTGGAGAACAGCCTCCATCTTCCGCTCGACCTCGACGCGCCGCTTCGGGTGGTAGAAGAAGTCCTCCCCGAAGTCGAGACCGGCGTGGCGGTGCCACCACGAGGGGTGGAACACGACCTCGACCGGGACCGGCGTCGCCGCGAGAAGGGGGTTCCGGCTCTCGTCGTCCATGGTGGGAGTCTCGCGTGGTGCGCCCGCGCGGCGTCTGGTGCGCCCGGTGGGGCTCGAACCCACAACCTCGAGCTTAAAAGGCTCTCGCTCTACCGTTGAGCTACGGGCGCGGGGCGTGCACGGCTCCAGGCCGCTCGACGAGCGATGGTAGCACGCGGCCGCCGGGCGGCCGGATGCGCGCGCGGCGCTTGATTTCGGCCGGCGAGGCTCGTAGCGTCGCGGCCGAGGTCGCTGCCGGCAGGAGCGCTCCGGGGCCTCGGACGCGCGCTCGAGCAGCGAGAGAGACGGTGCCCCATGGTCTTCGATCCCACCTCCGAGAGCCGCCGGACGTTCCTCAAGCAGGCCGGCCTCGGCGCGGCGGCCGCCGCGGCCACCACCCTCCCCGCGACCGACGCGGGCGCGGACGCGATCGGCATGCGCCCGCTGACCGAGGAGGAGAAGCTGTCGCGGATCGCCTCGTCCTGCTGGCCGCCGCGGCAGCTCTTCAAGTCGATCAGCACCCGTCCTCCGAACGAGGAGACGCTCGCCATGCGGAAGAAGTACGGCGAGATCACGATGCTCGACTTCCCGCAGTGGACGAAGGACACCTACCCCGGCGTCTACCACATGGACCTGTGGTCCGACGTCTTCGGCGACCCCTCCGACGCATCGCAGTACAACGAGACGAAGATCGAGCGCGACGGGCGCTCGTTCTCGCAGTTCCGCTGGGACCCGTCGAAGGCCTCGTCGCGGAAGTGGCTCGACAAGCTCGTCGCGAAGATGGACGAGACGAAGACCGTGTGCCAGCACATCTCGAACAACGCCCCGCAGAACCTCGCCGACCCCGACGACGAGAAGCGCCGCGAGGGCATCCGCGTCGCGAAGGCCTGGATGGACGCCGCGTCGGTGCTCAAGGCCAAGACGATGCGGGCGAACACCGGCGTCTCCGGCACGCGGATCATGCCCGAGGCGAGCCCGAACGAGAGCGGCTACCCGAAGAACGACAAGATCGTCGTCTACCTGAAGAAGTGCATCGAGTCGTTCAAGGAGCTGGCCGACTACGGCGAGAAGGTCGGCGTGAAGATCACGATCGAGAACCACTGGGGCCTCTGCGCGAACCCCATGAACATCCTCATCGTGATGGACGAGGTGAACCACCCGTACTGCGAGTGCACCCCCGACTTCGGCAACTGGGAGCACGAGTACCACCTCTTCCACGGCATCGAGGTGCTGATGCCGTACGTGCACACCCACATCCACGCGAAGTACTGGGACCGCTGGAAGACGCCGGAGAAGGACTGGAACGACGTCGGGCGCAACGTGCGCATCCTGAACGCGCACCGCTACCGCGGGACGATCGCGGTCGAGTACGAGCACGGCCCCGTCGACGGGATCGAGGGCTCGAAGCAGCTGATGAAGGACGTGCTCGCCGCGCTTTAGGGCCGGGGAGGAAACGGCGAACGGACGGGAGAGAACGGAGCAGCTGCCGGTCGAATCTCGACTCCAGCCGTCGGGTCGAGATTCGACCGGGGCCTCTAGTCGAACCAGCTCGCGAGGGCGCTCGCCGCGCGGAGGATCGTCTGCGCGCGGTCGGGGCCGGTCGAGACGACGCCGATCTCGGTGCCGACGAGCTCGCCGAGCCGCTCCACGTAGCGGCGCGCGTCGGGCGGCAGGTCCGACCACTCGCGGACACCGGCCGTCGAGGTCTTCCAGCCCGGCAGCGTCTCGTAGACGGGCTCGCACTCCTCGAGGACCGAGGTGTCGGACGGCAGCTCGTCAAGCGTCTCGCCCTCGAGCGGTAGCCGACGCAGACGGGATCTCGGCGAGCTCGTCGAGGACGTCGAGCTTGGTGATCGTCAGCGCGTCGAAGCCGTTCAGCCGGACCGCGTAACGCACGGCCACCGCGTCGAACCACCCGCAGCGGCGCGGGCGGCCGGTCGTGGCCCCGTACTCGTTGCCCCGCTCGCGGATGTGCTCGCCGTCGGGCCCGGCGAGCTCCGTCGGGAACGGTCCCGTGCCGACGCGGGTGCAGTAGGCCTTCGCGATGCCGAGGACGCCGTCGATGCGCGTCGGCGGCACGCCGCAGCCGGTCGACGCCCCGCCGGCCGCCGCGGCCGAGCAGGTGACGAACGGGTACGTGCCGTGGTCGAGGTCGAGGAGCGTCGCCTGCGCGCCCTCGAACAGCACCGAGTAGCCCTGGGCCATCTGTCGGTGCAGGACGAGCGACACGTCCTTGATCTGCGAGCGGTGCCGCTCGCCGAAGGCCGCGAGGTCGTCGACGACCTTCGGCCAGTCGACCTCGGGCGCGCGGCTCGCCCCGCGCAGCACCTCCTCGTAGTGGCGCCGCGCCTCGGCCAGCTTGTCGGGCAGCGTCTTCGGCCGGAGGAGGTCGCCGAGGGTGATGCCGCGCCGTCCGGCCTTGTCCTCGTACGCCGGACCGATGCCGCGCAGCGTCGTGCCGATCTTGCGCGCGCCGCGCTGCTCCTCGGTGAGGGCCTCGAGGCCGCGGTGGTGCGGCAGGATCACGTGCGCGCGGTCGGAGAGCACGAGGTTGTCGCCGATCTCGACCCCCTGCGACTCGAGCTCGCCCGTCTCGCGCTCGAACGCGACCGGGTCGACGACGACGCCGTTGCCGATCACGCAGAGGATGCCCGGGTGCAGGATGCCGGAGGGCACGACGTGCAGCACGAACTTGCGGCCGCCCACGATGACGGTGTGGCCGGCGTTGTGCCCGCCGTTGTAGCGGGCCACGACCTGCACGCGCTCGGTGAGAAGATCGACGATCTTCCCCTTCCCCTCGTCGCCCCACTGGGCGCCGGCGATGACGATGTTGGGCATTGCTCGGCCTCGGGCCCTCGTGGGCCCCGTTGTCGCTTGGCTCTTCTCGATCCTACTCGAGCGCCGGCTCGGGCATCGGCCGCACGCCGGGGCGCGACGGCTCGGCCTCGAACGTGTAGCTGCACTGTCCCTGCAGCTCGGCGAGGTCCGCGGCGTGCAGCGGGTACAGGCGGCACTGCGAGAAGCGGTGCTGGTAGATGCGGCAGGTGTACTGGCCCTCGGCGTCGGTGCCCAGGAACGGGCACTTGAAGAGGATCTTGCAGCACGCCCCGCAACGGTTGCACTCGCCGTGGCGGCGAGCGAGGAGAGCGTCCGTGTCCTGGCGCGTGAGGGTCGCCTGCACGAAGCGGCGCGCCTTCCCGCGAAGCTGAACCGTCATCAGGGCCCAGTCGGCCATTTTCCCTGGATGCTCCCGTTTCGCCGTACCCCGCTTTCCGCGGGCACGAAACGTCGGATTCTAGCGGGAGCCGAGCCGCCGCGGCAAGGCGGGGCGGCCCGGGGCCGCCCGCGGCCGGATGCTAAACTGCCTCACGTCCCGCGTTTCGCGGAAAGGCCCGTGACCACGACACCCGGCTCGCTCACGATCGACGGAGCCTCGCTCGACCTCGGCTCGCTCGCCGCGGTGGCGCGGAGCGGTCGCGGGGTGCGCCTGTCCGACGAGGCCCGCGAGCGGGTGCGGGCCGCGCGGCGCGTGGTCGACGACGCGGTGGCGCGGGGAGCCGTCGTCTACGGCGTGACGACCGGCTTCGGCAACTTCGCCGACGTCCACATCCCCCTCGACCACCTCCGCGAGCTGCAGCTGAACCTGCTGCGCTCCCACGCCGCCGGCGTCGGCGCGCCGCTCGGCGAGGCGGAGACGCGCGCCCTGATGCTCCTGCGCGCGAACGTGCTCGCGTGCGGCTTCTCCGGCGTGCGCGTCGAGACGCTCGAGCTGCTCGTCGAGATGCTGAACCGCGGCGTCCACCCGGTGGTGCCGTCGCAGGGCTCCGTCGGCGCGAGCGGCGACCTCGCCCCCTCGCCCACCTCGCGCTGCCGCTCGTCGGCGAGGGTCAGTGCCGGCTCGACGGGCGGATCGTCTCCGGCGCCGAGGCCCTCGCGGCCGCCGGCCTCGCGCCGGTCGCGCTCGAGCCGAAGCGAGGGCCTCGCCCTCATCAACGGCACCCAGCTCGCGACCGCGGGTCGGAGGGCTCGCGACGGGCGACGCGGCGCGTGGCCCGCGCGGCGGACGTCGTCGGCGCCCTGACCCTCGACGCGCTCCTCGGCACCGACGTCGCCTTCGACCCGCGCATCCACGCGGCCCGGCCTCATCCCGGCCAGCAGGCCTCGGCCCGCAACCTGAAGCGGCTCCTCGAGGGCAGCGCGCTCCGCGAGTCGCACCGCAACTGCGGGCGCGTGCAGGACGCCTACTCGCTGCGCTGCATGCCGCAGGTCCACGGCGCGGCGCGCGACGCGCTCGCCTACGCGCGCACGGCGTGCGAGACCGAGATGAACGCCGCGACCGACAACCCGATGGTCTTCGCCGACACGGGCGAGATCCTCTCCGGCGGCAATTTCCACGGCCAGCCCGTGGCACTCGCCTGCGACATCGTCGCGATCGCGGCCGCGCAGCTCGGGGCGATCAGCGAGCGGCGCACCGAGCGGCTCGTCAACCCCGCCTTCTCCGGCCTGCCGGCGTTCCTCGCGCGCGAGGGCGGCCTGCACTCGGGCCTGATGATGGCCCACGTCACGGCCGCGGCCCTCGCGTCGGAGTCGAAGGTGCTCGCTCATCCCGCGAGCGTCGACTCCATCCCCACCTCCGCCGGCAAGGAGGACCACGTCTCGATGGGCCCGACCGCGGCGTGGAAGGCCGCGCGCGCGGCGGGCAACGCGGCGCGCGTCCTCGCGGTCGAGCTCCTCGCGGCGTGCGAGGCCGTGGAGTTCCACCGCCCGCTGCGCTCGTCGGCCGCGCTCGAGGCCGTGGTGGCCGCGGTGCGAGAGCACGTCCCCAACCACGGGCAGGATCGCGTCCTCGGCCCGGAGATCGAGGCGCTCGCGGGGCTCGTCCTCTCGGGCGCGGTCGAGGAGGCCGCCGCCTCCGCCGGGCTCCGACCGGAGTAATCGCCGATGCCCCTGCCCGATCGCCGCGGCACGCCGCCCTGGACGGGCGGCGCCGTCCGCCTGCTTCTCGCCGCGCTCGTCGCGGCGCCCGTCCTCTACTTCGCCGGCGCCTCGCGCTGGCCGTTCTTCATCGGCGGGTTCGTCGCCGCCATCCTCGCCCTCGGCGCCGTCGAGCGGTTCTGGCAGTCGCGGCCGCTCCCCCGCCCGCATCGCGCGGCCGGCCGACGCCGGTTCCGGCTGCTCTCCGGCGGCAAGGGCAAGGGCAACGGCCACGCCCAGGACGTGCCCGGGGGCCAAGGCCCCGACGACTCCGGCGACAAGCCCAGGTGGCTGATGTGACCACGACCACGACGACGAGGACCGCCGCCCGCACCATCCGCGCCCCGCACGGCACCGAGCTCTCCTGCCGCTCCTGGCCGCAGGAGGCCGCGCTGCGGATGCTGATGAACAACCTCGACCCGGACGTGGCCGAGCGCCCGGCCGACCTCGTGGTGTACGGCGGCATCGGCAAGGCGGCCCGCAACTGGGAGTGCTTCGACGCGATCGTGCGCTCGCTCCGCTCGCTCGCCGACGACGAGACGCTCCTCGTCCAGTCCGGGAAGCCGGTCGGGATCTTCCGCACCCACGCCGACGCGCCACGGGTCCTCATCTCGAACTCGATGCTCGTGCCGGCCTGGGCCACGTGGGACCACTTCCACGAGCTCGACCGCAAGGGCCTGATGATGTACGGCCAGATGACCGCGGGCTCGTGGATCTACATCGGCACGCAGGGCATCCTCCAGGGCACGTACGAGACGTTCGCCGAGGCCGCGCGCCAGCACTTCGGCGGCAGCCTCGAGGGACGGCTCGTCGTGACCGCCGGCCTCGGCGGCATGGGCGGCGCGCAGCCGCTCGCCGCGACGATGAACGGCGGGGTGATGATCGCGGCCGAGGTCGACCGCCACCGCATCGAGCGGCGGAGGGAGACGCGCTACCTCGACGTGATGGCCGCGACCGTCGACGAGGCCGTCGCCCGCGCCCGCGAGGCGCTCGCCGCGCGGCGCGCCCTCTCGATCGGCGTCCTCGGCAACGCGGCCGACGTGCTGCCGGAGCTGGCGCGGCGCGGCCTCGTCCCCGACCTCGTCACCGACCAGACGAGCGCCCACGACCCGCTCTACGGCTACGTCCCGAACGGCATGAGCTACGAGGCCGCCCTCGCGCTGCGGGCGAGCGAACCGGCGCGCTACACGGCCGAGGCGCGCCGCTCGATGGGCGAGCACGTGCGGGCGATGCTCGACTTCAAGGCGCGCGGCTCCGTCGTCTTCGACTACGGCAACAACATCCGCGCCGAGGCGCAGAAGGCGGGCGTCGCGAACGCGTTCGACTTCCCCGGCTTCGTGCCCGCGTACATCCGCCCGCTCTTCTGCGAGGGCAAGGGCCCGTTCCGCTGGGCGTGCCTGTCCGGCGACCCGGCCGACCTGGCCGCGACCGACGAGGCCGTGCTTGCGACGTTCCCGCAGGACGCCTCGCTCGCACGCTGGATCCGCCTCGCCCGCGAGCGCGTGCGGCCGCAGGGCCTCCCCTCGCGCATCTGCTGGCTCGGCTACGGCGAGCGCGCCAGGATGGGCCTCGTCTTCAACGACCTCGTGCGCACCGGCCGCGTGAAGGCGCCGATCGTCATCGGCCGCGACCACCTCGACTCCGGCTCGGTCGCCTCGCCGAACCGCGAGACCGAGGGCATGCGCGACGGCTCCGACGCGGTGGCCGACTGGCCGATCCTCAACGCGCTCCTGAACGCCGTCTCCGGCGCGACGTGGGTGTCGGTCCACCACGGCGGCGGAGTCGGCATGGGCTACTCCATCCACGCCGGCATGGTGATCGTGGCCGACGGCACGGAGGCCGCCGCCGCGCGCCTCCGGCGCGTGCTGACGTGCGACCCGGGCACCGGCGTCATGCGCCACGTCGACGCCGGCTACGAGCGCGCGGTCGAGGTGGCGCGGGAGCGCGGGGTCCGCGTGCCGATGCTGGAGGGGTAGCGAGAGGCGCGCTAAGATGCGCGCGAGCTTCTCCCCTTGAACCGACGAGCGACGCCTCGACGGAGACGTGTCGCCCCTCTCGCGGCCGGCCTCGCCGCGCTGCTGGCGCTCGCCCCGGCCCGCGCCCACGGCGGCGACTCCCTCCAGTGGTACGGCCTCGCCCTCGCCCGCGGGACGTCGCGCGCCGACGCGCCGCACGACGTCGACGAAGCGTCCGCGGAGCTCCAGCTCGGCCTCGACTGGTCGCGCTCGCCCGCGTTCCTGGCCCACGTCACCCTGCTCGCCCGAACCGACGACGGCGCCTCCACGAAGAACGGGCACGCGGGCACGCCCGAGGCCTACCTCGAGGCGAACTTCCGGCCCGGCCGCGGCCGGATCCGGCTGCGCGGCGGCGCCTTCTACCTGCCGACCTCGCGCGAGAACGTGGACGCGCTCTGGGAGAGCCCCTACGCGCTCTCGTCATCGGCCCTCAACACCTGGCTCGGCGAGGAGCTGCGCCCGATCGGCCTCGACGCCACGCTCTTCCGCGGGGGCGCGTTCGTCGGCGGCACGGCGTTCCGCGGCAACGACGCGTTCGGCGCCCTGCCGGCGGACCGCGGCTGGACGATGCACGACCGCTTCACGCTGCTGGGGCAGCGGATCCAGGCGGACGCGACCCGGACGAGCTCCCTGAAGGAGGCCGACGGTCGGCTCGGCTGGTCCGCGCGCGGCGGGTGGAACGGCCGCCGCCTGTCCCTCCAGGCGACGCACGTCGACAACCGCGCCGACGGCCTCGCCTACGGGACGCAGCGGAACTGGACGACGCGGTTCGAGATCGTCGGCGCCGAGCTCGCGCTCGGCGACTGGACGATCGCCGCCGAGAACGGCTGGGGTCCGAGCTCGATCGTGGTGAAGAGCCGCGTCATCACCGCCGACCTGCAGGCGGGCTACGTCCTCGTCTCGCGCCGCTTCTCCCGCGCGCGGGCCACCCTGCGCTTCGACTCCTACGCGGTGCGTGGCCGGCGCGAGAGCGCTCTCGCCGTCGCCGGCCTCGCCTTCCCGCGCCCGTGGCTGCAGCTCGGGGTCGAGGCCCTCGCGACGTCCGCCACCACCCGCGTGCAGGCCGAGGCGCGCGCCCGCTTCGGGCGGCGCTGATGCCCCGCGTCCCGGCGGCGGCGGTGTTAGGCTAGCCGCAGTGTCCCCCCGGGTGGCGGCCCTGTGGTTCCTCGCGCTCGCCGCGCCGCCGCTCGCGGCCGCCGCGAGCCTGTCGGTCGAGGTGCGCGACGCCCGCGGCGCGGCGGTCCGGGACGCGGTCGTCTGGGCGATCCCGGCCGAGAGCCGGCCGCTGCCGCCCCCGCGGCCCGCGGTGATGGACCAGCGCAACCGCAGCTTCGTCCCGCACGTCCTCGCGGTGCAGACGGGCGCCGCCGTCCGCTTCCCGAACAGCGACAACGTCCGCCACCAGGTCTACTCGTTCGCTCCCACGAAGCGCTTCCAGCTCCCGCTCTACTTCGGCACGCCGGCCGCGCCGGTCGTGTTCGACAAGCCCGGCGTCGTCCCGCTCGGCTGCAACATCCACGATCGCATGAGCGCCTTCGTCGTCGTCGTCGACACGCCGTACTTCGGGGTCGCCCGGGAGGGCCGCGTCGAGCTCGCGGAGCTGCCCGAGGGCGCCTACCTGGTCCACGTGTGGCACGAGGGCGAGCGCGACGCGACGCCGCCGCGGCCGGTCACCCTGGCGGCGGGCGAAGGCGCGCGGCTCGTGCTCTCGATCGCGCGGTAGCGGGTGCCCCGCTCCTTCCAGGCGCGCCTCTTCGTCCTGACCGTGGGCGGGCTCGTGCTGCTCCAGGCTGCGACCCTGGCGGCCGTGCACGTCACGGGCGCGCGAAGCCTCCACGACGCGCTCGCGAGCCAGCTCGACGTGGGAGCGCGGGTCCTGGAGCAGACGCTCGCCGCCCGGGGCCGACGGCTCGGCGACGCCGTCCGGATCCTCGCCGCGGACTTCGCCTTCCGGGAGGCGGTCGCCTCCGGCGACGAGCCGACGATCGCGTCGGTGCTCGCGAACCACGGATCGCGGATCGCGGCGGACTCCGGGCTCCTCGTCTCGCTCGACGGGAAGGTCGCGGCCGACACCCTCGGCGGGCGCCTCTCGGGCCGGCCGTTCCCCGTCGACGGCATGGTCGACCGCGCCCGGGCCGGCGGCGAGGCCTCGGCCCTCGTGTCCTTCGACGGCCGCCCCTTCCAGCTGGTGATGGTGCCCGTGCTCGCGCCGCGGCCCATCGCGTGGGTCTGCCTCGGTTTCGCCGTGGACGAGGCCGTGCTCGACGAGGTGCACCGCCAGACCGGGCTCGAGGTCTCCGCCTGGAGCTCGGGCGAGGCGCCGGCGCCCCGCCTCGTGTCCACCCTGCCCCCGCCGCTGCGGGCCGAGCTGCTCGAACGCCTCCGCTCCGGCGCCGCGGCGGCTCAGGACGGCGAGGCCTACCTCGCCGGCGAGGCTTACGAGGCGCGGCGGCGCACCCTCGCCACCGACGACGCCTCGCGCGTCGACGTGCTGCTGCTGCGCTCGATCGCCGACGCCGAGCGCCCTCTGCACCGGCTGGAGCTGCAGATCTTCGCCCTGTCGAGCCTCGCCCTCGCCGCGACCGCCCTCGCCGCCGTCCTCTTCGCCCGCGGCATCACGCGCCCGCTGCGGGGCGTCGTCGAGGGCGCGGGGCGCATCGAGCGCGGCGACTACGCGACCGCGGTGCCCGACGGCGGCGGGGACGAGCTCGGGCGGCTCGCCGCCGCCTTCAACCGGATGCAGATCGTGATCGGCGAGCGCGAGGAGCGGATCCGGCACCAGGCGACGCACGACGAGCTCACCGGCCTGCCGAACCGCACCCTCTTCCTGGACCGGCTGGCCGCGGCCATCAGCGCGGCCCGCCGCCGCGGCGAGCTCGTCGGCATGCTGGTGCTCGACGTCGACCGCTTCAAGGAGGTGAACGACACCCTCGGCCACGGGTTCGGCGACAGCCTGCTCGTGGAGGTCGGCCGGCGCCTCGCCGGAACCCTGCGGGAGAGCGACACCGTCGCGCGGCTCGGCGGAGACGAGTTCGCGGTCATGTTCCACACCGCGGGCGAGCAGGGCGCCCTCGAGGTGGCGCAGCGCGTCGCGGCCGCGCTCGAGCCGGCCTTCGCCCTCGCCGGCGTCTCGATCGACGTGCGGGCGAGCACCGGAATCGCCATCTTCCCCTGGCACGCCGAGGACGCCGGGACCCTCCTCAAGCGGGCCGACGTCGCGATGTACGACGCCAAGCGGAACCACCTGGCGAACGCGGTGTACGCGCCCGGGCGCGACAGCCACTCGCTGCGCCGCCTCGCGATCCTCTCCGAGCTGCGCCACGCGGTCGAGGAGGACCAGCTCGAGCTGCACTACCAGCCGGTGCTCGACCTGCGCTCGGGCGGCGTGTCCCACGCCGAGGCGCTCGTGCGCTGGCGGCACCCGCAGCACGGGCGCATGCCCCCCGACGAGTTCATCCCCCTCGCGGAGCAGTCCGGCAGCATCTCCCTCATCTCGCGCTGGGTCCTCGGGCGGGCCGTCGCCGACGCCGCCCGGTGGAGCCGCGAGGGCCGCGGGCTCGGCGTGGCCGTCAACCTCTCGGCCCTCGACCTGCGCGACGACGACCTGCCGGGCTTCGTCGAGCGGCTCCTGCGCGAGGCCGGCCTGCCGCCGTTGCGGCTCGGCCTCGAGATCACCGAGAGCGCCGTCATGAAGGACGTCGGGCGGGCCCGGGGCCTCCTCGCCCAGCTCGCGGCCCAGGGCGTCCGCCTCGCGATCGACGACTACGGCACCGGCTACTCGTCGCTCGCCCAGCTCAAGCGCCTGCCCGTCCAGGATCTGAAGATCGACCGCTCCTTCCTCTCGCACCTCGACGAGGACGGCGAGGACCTGGTGATCGTGCGGTCGACGATCGAGCTCGGCCACAACATGGGCCTCGGGGTCGTCGCCGAGGGCGTCGAGACGGCGGCCTCGCTCGAGACCCTGCGCCAGCTCGGCTGCGACCTCGCCCAGGGGTACCACGTGAGCCGGCCGCTGCCGGCCGACGAGTTCCTCGCCTGGCTCAGCGGCCGCGAGGCGGAAGGCCCCCCGCCTCTCGCGCCGCCGCCGTCATCCGGCGCGTGAGGTCCTCGACGGGCGC
>JAXLRD010000067.1:0-36936 GCA_046331285.1 Vicinamibacteria bacterium | reverse complement strand
AGCTCGAAGAGCCGCGCCTGCCCGGCCCCGAAGTCGTCGAACGCCAGACCGACGTTCATCTCGTCGAGGCTCTCGCGCAGCGAGCGGATGAACTCCGGCTGGGCGAGGGCGCTCTCGTGGATCTCGAGGACGAGCTGCACCTGCGGGGCCTTGGCCCGCAGCTCCCCGAGCGACTCGAGGAGGCCCGGCCGCGCGAGCTCCACCGGGTGGGTGTTCAGGAATAGGAGCGGCGGCTCCGGCAGCTGGCGCGCGAGGTCGACCGCGCGGCGGCGGAAGAGGCGCGAGAGCCGGCACTGCTCGTCCGGGCCGAGCGTTCCCGCGACCTCGAAGAGCTCGACGGGGCCGGACGGCAGGTCGGGGTGCGCGCCGCGGCCGAGCGCCTCGAAGGCCACGACGGGCGCGCCCTTCGCCATCACGATCGGCTGGAAGAGCGCGGTGACCGTCCCGCGCTCCAGCAGCTCGCGCATCGCCCGCGTCGCGCCGGGCGAGAAGTGGCGGCTGAGCGGAGCCCGACGGATGCTGGTGCCGTCGGGGTCGTCGTCGACGGCGCGCCGCGGAGCCTCCCGCGCCACGCGGAACTCGAAGTCCCCCACGTGCAGGACGTCGCCGTCCTTCAGCGGGGCGTCGGCCACCTCCTGATGGTTCACGAACGTGCCGTTGCGGCTGCCAAGGTCCCGCACGCGGAGCGAGCGGCCGTCGGAGTAGATCTCCGCATGCTCCTTCGACACCAGGCCCGACTGGAGGACGAGCGACACCCCGACGCCCCGGCCGAGCCGGAAGGGCAGGTGGCGGATGGGGGTGCGGTGGAGGCTGCCGTCGGTGCCGGCCCGGCTCTCGAGCAGCCAGCGCCCCGGCGGCACCGCGACCGACCCGGACGGCATGCCAGGGGCAGCCGCAGCCGGAGCGACGAGCCGCGTCGCATCCGGCGGGGTCGGTCCGGTCGGGGTCCCTTCGCTCATGGCCACGATTCGCGGATGCAAGGTCCGGACCGAGGTAGCCGGCACTGACTCGTAAGGATTTACGGCCGACCGTGCCGATTTCGTCCGTTTTCCGGTCGGGTCTATCTCCAGCAAACGGACGCGAGGTGGCGTATGTTTCGCCCGATGGAGTCCCGCGGCCCCGGCGCCCGCTGTCCCTCGTGCGAAGCCGAGGTCGATCCCGACCAGCGGTTCTGCCCGTCCTGTGGCACGAGCCTGGACGTCGCGGAGCACCCGACCGGCACCGCGCCGCGGCGCCGGGCCGGGGCCGCCTCGCCGTCGCCCTCGCCCCGGGGGAGCGCGGTCCGCGCCGCGCGTGCCGCGAGCGGCGCCGCGACCGCCGAGCGCTTCGCGCCGGGAACGGTCCTGCTCGACCGCTACCGCATCGCCGGCCTCGTGGGCCGCGGCGGCATGGGCGAGGTGTACCAGGCCTTCGACCTGAAGCTCGAGCACCCCGTCGCGCTGAAGTTCCTGCCGCGGGCCCTCGAGCGCGACCCGGAGCGGCTCGAGCGGCTCTACGGCGAGGTCCGTCTCGCCCGCCAGGTCTCGCACCCGGCGGTCTGCCGCGTGTGGGACGTCGGCGAGGCCGACGGCCAGCCATTCCTCTCGATGGAGTTCGTGGACGGCGAGAACCTCTCCTCGCTGCTGCGCCGCATCGGCCGGCTGCCCGTCGACAAGGCGGTCGACATCGCGCGGCAGGTCGCGGCCGGCCTCGCCGCGGCCCACGACAAGGGCGTCCTGCACCGCGACCTGAAGCCCTCGAACGTGATGCTCGACGGCCAGGGCAAGGTGAGGCTCACCGACTTCGGCCTCGCCGCCGTCGACGCGACGCTCACGGGAGACGACATCCGCTCGGGCACGCCCTCCTACATGTCGCCGGAGCAGCTCCTCGGGCGCGAGGTCACGGTCCGCAGCGACATCTACGCGCTCGGCCTGCTGCTGTACGAGCTCTTCACCGGGCGCCGCGCGTTCGACGGCCACAGCGTGGCCGAGCTCACCCGGCGGCACCGGGACGAGCGGCCGATCGACCCCTCGGCCATCGTCCCGGAGCTGCCGTCGCCCGTCGAGCGCACGATCCTCGCATGCCTCGAGAAGGCGCCGAAGAAGCGGCCGCCCTCGGCGGGAGCCGTGCTCGCGATGCTCTCCGGCCAGGACCCCCTGGCCGCGGCCATCGCCGCCGGCGAGACCCCGTCGCCGGAGCTGGTGGCCGCCGCGGGCGAGCAGGTCGTCGTCCGCCCGTCCGTCGCCTGGGCGTGCCTCGCGGTGGTCGTCGTGGCCGCCCTCCTGACGCCGCTGGCGCGGTCCGGCCGCTCCCTTCTCGGGCGCGTCCCCGTCGAGCGCTCGCCGGCCGCGCTCGAGGACCGGGCGCGCGACCTCCTGGCCCGGCTCGGCCACGACGGCCCGGCCGCCGACGCCGCCGAGGGCCTCCAGGGAGACGAGGAGTACCTCAAGCGGGTCGCGCGGACGGACAAGTCCCTGACGCGCTGGGAGGGCCTCCGCAGCGGCGAGCCGCCCGTCGTGCAGTTCTGGTACCGCCAGAGCCCGCGGCCGATCGCCGCCTACAACATCGCCGGGCGCGTCACGGCCGGCGACCCGCCGGCCACGGTCTCGGGCATGGCCGGCGTGCGCTACGACCTGCGCGGCCGGCTCGTCGGCCTCTACGTCGTGCCGCCGCAGCACGAGCCGTCGGCGCCCGCCTCCGCTCCCGCCCCCGACTGGGCGCCTCTCTTCGCCGAGGCCCGGCTCGATCCCGCGGCCTTCAGGCCCGTGCCCCCGGAGTGGACGCCGCCTTTCTTCGCCGACGTCCGCCAGGCGTGGCTGGGCTCCTGGCCCTCGCGGCCCGACGTCCCGCTGCGCGTCGAGGCCGCGGCGTACCGCGGCCGGCCGGTGTGGTTCCACGTCGTGAACCCGTGGACGAGGGCCGAGCGCGACCAGCCGTTCGTCCCCACCCTCGGGCAGCGCGCCTCGATGGCGGTCCTCCTCGCGATCGCGTTCCTGCTGCTCGTCGGCGGCGCGGTGCTCGCCAAGCGCCACCTGCGCCTCGGCCGCGGGGACCGGCGGGGCGCGTCGCGCCTCGCCCGCTCCATCTTCGCGATCACGATGACGAGCTGGCTGCTGCAGTGTCATCACGTGGCGGACCCGGTGCCGCAGGTGCTGGCGACGATGCGGGGAGCCGGCCTGGCCGCGGTGGTGGCCGGGATGATGTGGCTGTTCTACCTGGCCCTCGAGCCCTACGTGAGGCGCGAGCGGCCGTGGACGATCGTCTCGTGGACGCGCCTGCTCGACGGTGGCCTGCGCGACGCGGTGGTCTGGCGCGACATCCTCTACGGCGCCGCGTGGGGAGCGCTCCTCGCCCTCCTCGGCGACGTGCTCGAGCGGCTGCCCCCGCTTCTCGGGCACCCGGAGCCCCCGCCCTCGCTCGGCTTCCTCGACATGCTCGTGAGCGCGCGCGTCCGGCTCGGCACGATCGTGGGCTTCTCGGTCGATTCCGCGCTGATGTCGCTCGGGCTCCTCCTTCTCTTCCTCTTCCTGCGCCTGGTGCTGCGGCGCGAGCTGCCGGCCGGCGTCGCCCTCGTCCTCGTGCTGGCGGGCCTGAGCATCGCCCAGAGCGAGGCCTCCTACGCCGTCGTCCTGCCGATCGCCCTCGTCGCCTCGGCGCTGGTCGTGGGCATCCTCCTTCGGCTCGGGCTCGTGGCCACGATCGCGGGCCTCTGGATATCGAACGTCCTCGCCGCGACGCCGCACTCGCTGGACGTCGACTCCTGGCTCGGGGCCGGCACCGCCGTCGTCGTGCCGTTCGTGGCGGCCGTCGGCGTCTACGCGTTCCGCGAGGCGACGCGACGCCGCGCCGTCGCGGGGCCCTACGCCCCGGCCGACACCGCGAGCTCGCGCTCCGCCTGAGCCCGCGGGCTCAGGGCCGCCCGACGGGCCCCCGCCACTGGCGCAGCACCTCGTACAGCAGGATGCCCACGCAGGTCGACACGTTGAGCGAGCGCAGGCCGGGGTCCCGCATCGGCAGCCGCACGAGCCGCTCGCGGTGCCGCTCGCGCAGCGCCGCCGGGAAGCCCACGCTCTCGCGGCCGAACACGAGCACCGTTCGGTCGGGGAAGGCGACGTCCCAGACCTCGCGGCCGGCGTCGGGGCTCGCGAAGAAGGGCTCCCCGAGCGACGGCAGCGCCGCCTCGAACGTCTCCCAGGACGGCCACACGCGGGGCTGCACCCTCTCCCAGTAGTCGAGGCCCGCCCGGCGCACCTCCCGCTCGTCGAGCGAGAAGCCGAGCGGCTCGACGAGGTGCAGCCGCGCCCCGGCGGCGAGGCAGGTCCGGCCGGCGTTGCCGGTGTTCCAGTGGATCTCGGGCTCGACGAGCGCCACGTGGAGCGCGCGGGCACCATCCGCCGCGTTCCGCGCGTCCGCGGCGCCCGCCCGACGCTCGAGGAAGCGGGCGAACGCGGCCCGCGTCGTCGGGAAGGCGAGGTTCGCCGGGTCGACCTCTTCGGGCCGCGCCCAGACGACCTCGTCGACCTCGTCGAGGGCCGAGGCGACCGCGCCCTTTCGCGCGCGGGCGGTGAAGAAGAGGTCGAGGACCGGGTAGTCCACCCCGCGCCACGCGTACTCGTTCGGCCATCCGCCGAGGAAGGCGACGGCCTCGACCTCGAGCCCGGTCTCCTCGCGTGCCTCGCGGGCGATCGCCTCTTCGAGCGACTCTCCCTCGTCGACGAAGCCCCCAGGGAAGCCGAAGGACCCCTTCCGCGGCTCGTGCGAGCGGCGGAGCAGCAGCACCCGGTCGGCGTCTTCGACGATCAGGCCGGCCGCGACCGCGGGGTTGAAGTGGAGGTGGAAGCCGCAGGCGCCGCAGCGGAGGAGCGGGCCGTCGACGGTGACGCCGGGGCCGTGGCCGCAGCGCGGGCAGTGGCGGAACGACTCGGCCGGGCGGATGGCGGGGCTCCTCCTGGTGGGGATGGCCCCGCATGGTAGCCCGAGACCGCGCGCCGCCGCTGCGGTCCGGCGGGCCGCTGGTATCATCCCGGGCACCATGGCCGCCGCCGTCAGCGTGGACGAGGCCTTCGCCTACTGCGAGGCGCGAACGAAGGCCCACTACGAGAACTTCCCGGTGGGCCTCTTCGTGCCGAAGGACAAGCGGCCGTACGTCTACGCCCTCTACGCCTTCGCCCGCGCCGCGGACGACTTCGCCGACGAGCCGATCTACGAGGGCGTGCGGCGGCAGAAGCTCGACGACTGGGAGTCTCTCCTGCACCGTGCCTGCCGTGGCGAAGCGGAGGGGCCGATCTTCGTCGCCCTCGGGGAGACGGTGCGTCGGCTCGGGATCCCGAAGGAGCTCCTCCTCGACCTGCTCTCCGCGTTCCGGCAGGACACGGAGAAGCGGCGCTACGCGTCGTGGGAGGAGCTGCTCGACTACTGCCGGCGGTCCGCGAACCCGGTCGGCCGGCTCGTGCTCCTCGTCTTCGGGGAGGCGGACGAGGCGCTGCCCCCTCTCTCCGACGCCATCTGCACCGGCCTGCAGCTCGCGAACCACTGGCAGGACGCCGCGATCGACTACGCGCAGAAGGACCGCGTCTACGTGCCCGAGGACCTGATGCGGCGCCACGGGGTCGGCGCGTGGGACTTCGACCGCGGGCGCGTGAGCGACGCGTGGAGGGCGCTCATGGCCGAGCTCGTCGCCCGCACGCGCGAGCTCTTCGGCCGCGGGAAGCCCCTGTGCGACCGCGTCTCGAAGGACCTGCGCTTCGAGATGCGCCTCACCTGGCTCGGGGGCTCGTCGATCCTCGACCGGATCGAGGCGGCGGGCGGCGACGTCTTCGCGCGCCGCCCGCGTCACTCCACCCTGGACAAGGCGGCCCTCGCGTGGCGGGCCTGGCGCTGGCGGGCCGAGTGACCGAGCCGAGCGTCGCCGCGCGCATCACGCGCGAGAGCGGGACGAACTTCTACTACGCGTTCCGCATCCTGCCCGCGGCCAAGCGCCGCGCCATCTACGCGCTCTACGCGTTCTGCCGGGTGGTCGACGACTGCGTCGACGAGGCGGGCGGCGAGGGGGAGGCCGGCCTCCGGCGCTGGACGGCCGAGGTCCGCCGCTGTTACGCGGGGACGCCCGAGACCGAGCTCGGGCGCGAGCTGGCCGAGGCCGTCGCCCGCTTCCCGATCCCGCCCGCCGCCCTCGACGCGATCGTCGAGGGCTGTCGGATGGACCTCGCCACGCGGCGATACCCGACGTTCGGCGACCTGCGGGTGTACTGCGAGCGCGTCGCCTCGGCGGTGGGCCTCGCGTCGATCGAGATCTTCGGCTACGACGACCCGCGCTGCCGCGAGTACGCGGTCGACCTCGGCCTCGCCCTCCAGCTGACGAACATCCTGCGGGACGTCGCGGCGGACGCCGCGCGCGACCGGCTCTACCTCCCGCTCGAGGACCTCGCGCGGCACGGTGTCGCCGAGGCCGACCTGCTCGCCCTCGCGCGCGACCCGCGCGCGCCGCGGCCGGCCGGCCTCGACGCGCTCCTCGCGTTCGAGACGGACCGCGCGCGGGCCCACTACGCCCGCGCCGCGGAGCAACTGCCCGAGCGCGACCGCCGGTCGATGCTCGCGGCGGAGATCATGGGCTCGGTCTACCGCGCGCTCCTCGAGGAGTGGGCCCGCCGCGGCCATCCCGTGGGCGGCGCGCGCACCGCCCTTGGCCGGCCGCGCAAGATCTGGACGGCGCTGCGGACCATCCCGCGCGTCTACTGGGGCCTGTGAAGGTCCTCGTCGTCGGCGGAGGATTCGCCGGCCTCGCGGCGGCGGTCGCGCTGCAGGAGCGCCGGCACGACGTGGTCCTCCTCGAGCGCCGCGGCGTCCTCGGCGGGCGCGCGACCTCGTCGCGCGACGCGGTGACCGGCGACGACGTCGACAACGGCACCCACCTCATGGTCGGCGCCTACCGCTCGACGCTGGCGCTCGCCCGCCGGGCCGGCGCGTCGGACCTCCTCCTCGAGCAGGACGACCTGCGCATCGAGTGGGTCGACGACCGGGGCCGCACGGCCCTCGACTGCCCGCCGCTGCCGGCGCCGCTCCACCTCGCGGCCGGGCTCCTCGGCCTGCGCGTGCCGCTCGCCGTCAAGCTGCAGGCCGCGCGGCTCGGCCTCGCGGTGCGCTTTGGCCCGCGCCCCGAGGGCCTGACCCTCGCCGAGTACTTCGCCCGCTGCGGGCAGGGCGAGGAGGCTCGCCGGCTCCTCTGGGACCCGCTCGCGCTCGCGATCCTGAACGAGCCGCCGGAGCGCGCGGCGGCGAGCCTCTTCCACCGCGTCTACCAGGAGGCGTTCCTCTCCGGCCACCGGGCCTCGCGCCTGGTGTTCCTCCGGCGGGGCTGGGCCGTCTTCCACGACCGCGTCGCGCGGTACCTCGAGGGCCGGGGCGGCGTCGTGCGCCGCGGGGTGCGCGTCGAGGGCCTCGTGCTGGACGGCGACGGCCGCGTGAGCGGCGCGCGGCTCGCCGAGCGGCCGCGCGAGCGGGAGGCCATCGCGTCCGGCGCTCGGCCGCGCGAGCGGACCGAGCGGGCGGACGCCGTCGTCTGCGCGGTGCCGCCGGACGCTCTCGCCGCGCTCCTCCCGGACGAGGTGAGAGGCCGCGCGCCGTTCGACGTGCTCGACCGCTTCGGCGGCGCTCCGATCGTCTCCGTCGACCTCTGGCTCGACCGCGTCGTCGTCGACGCCCCGATGCTCGGCCTGCGCGACAGCGAGGTCGAGTGGGTCTTCGACAAGGGGCGCCTGGCCGGCCGCGCCGGCGCCCCGCAGCACCTGTCGTTCATCGTGAGCGCCGCGTACCGCAGCGCGGCGAAGCCGAACGCGGAGCTGGTCGGCGCGGCCGAGGCCGCGCTGCGGCGCTACTTCCCGGCGATGGCCGGCGCGGCCGTCGTGCGCGCGCTGGTGCTCCGCGACCCGCGGGCCACGTTCGCTTCGAGCCCGCAGCTCGAGGGCCTGCGGCCGGGGCCGCGGACGCCCCTGCCCGGCCTCTACGTCGCGGGCGACTGGACCGCGACCGGGCTGCCGGCGACGATCGAGGGGGCCGTCCGCAGCGGGGAGGCGGCGGCCGAGGCGCTCCGCGAGGACGAGGCGGTCCCGGGACGGTGACGTCCCCGCCTCCCACCGGACTCCTCGCGCCGCGCTGCTCGCGGCGGCTCCGCTTCATGGCGGCCGCGGCCCTGGCGGTCTACGTGCCCTCCTACGCGGCGGCCTACGGCCTCGCGAACTTCCTCGTCCTGTGCAACCTGACCGTCCTGCTCGTCGGCGCCGGCCTGTGGACGTGCAACCGGCTGCTCCTGTCGAGCCAGGCCGTCGCGATCCTGCTCGTCGGTTCCGTGTGGACGCTCGACCTGCTCACCCGCCTCGTCGTGGGACGCCACCTCCTCGGCGGCGGCACGGCGTACATGTGGGATCCGCAGTGGCCTCTCTTCACGCGGCTGCTCTCGCTCTACCACGTGGTCCTGCCGCCGCTCCTCGTTCTCGTGCTGCGGCGCATCGGCTACGACCGCCGCGGCTACCGGCTGCAGGCGGCGATCGCCGTGGTCGCGGTGTCGATCGGCCGGCTCTTCGGCCCCGAGGTCAACCTGAACCAGGCCTACGTCGAGCTCGTGTTCGGGCGCACCTGGGGCGGGCCGTTCACCCACGTGGCCGCGGTGATCGCCTTCCTCACGCTGCTCGTCTACCCCCTGAGCCATCTGTTTCTCGCCCGGCTGTGCGTGGCCCGCGGCGGGGGAGCCGAGGCCGGCGGGCGCTCCCGCGTCGCCTAGAGCGGCCGCACGACGTCCGGGAAGGATCGCCAGACCGGCACGCCGCAGAAGTGCTCGCCCTCGGTGCACACGGGCGTCGCGCGGCCGTAGCGGAGGACGCACGGCGGGCCCATGTGGCGGGCGAGGCGGGGGTGGACGGCGCGCACCTGCTCGAGCTCGTCCATCGAGGCCCGGTAGATCTCCTCCTGGGCGTTGAAGCAGGTGCGCATCACCCACTTGTGCGCGAGGTAGAGGAGGCTGCCGCTCTCGTGGAAGCGGAGCGCCTTCGCGTTCGGGAGGAGGTAGAGGGCCTTCTCGAGGGGCACGTCCATCTCGAGCAGCCGGTTCTTGGCGGCCCAGGCCCGCTCCATCGCCGCCTGGTAGAGCTCGAGGGCGCGGGGATTCGCGGCGACGAGCGGCGGCGTGACGTAGTCGGGGCGGCGGGTGTCGGTCAGGGTCATGAGCGGCCGCGAGCCGGGCACCATCCGGTGGCGCTGGTCCTGGCTGTCCGCGGTGTGGGACAGCTTCTTCAGGAACGTGTAGGCCGCGTGGTGCATCGCCCGCCCGAGCGGGGAGTGCACCGAGAGCTGGAGCGTCTCGAGGCGGTAGCGATTGAGGCCGGGGTCGAGCAGCCGCTCGAGGGCCGCGTCGTCGTCGAGCGTCGCGGGCGACGCGCCGAGCACCGCCCGAACCGCGTCGGCCGTCGTCGACTCGGCCCGCCCGGAGTGGTCGACGAGGAGCGCGGTGCGACCGCCGAGGAGCGCGTCGAGGCGAGCCGCCTCGGCGTCGCCGTCCGCGGCCACCCGCGGGAGCGCGCTCTCGACGACCTGCGACTCCGCGAGCGGGCCCTCGCCGATCCTCTCGAAGAAGTCGGGATCCCGCTCCCGCACGAGCGCGACCATCGCGTCGACGACCGCCACCGTCTCGGCCGGCGCGTCCCCGGTCCGCATCATCCGGTACAGGCGGTGCAGGACGATGCCCGAGAGCGTGTGGACCATCGAGGTGAACGCGGCCACCGGGATGACGTAGCGCGCCGTCTCGATCGCCTTCTTCTCCGCCTCGCGGGCGACCTTCTTCCGCCGCTTGTCCGAGGCGTTGGGCGTCAGGTGCCGCAGCTCCGAGAGGATCCGGTGGGTGTCGTCCTTCAGCAGGGCGGTGAGCTGGCGGTACGCCTCCCACGCGCTCTCGATCGCTTCCTCGTAGACCACGCGCGCCGCCGCCGGCAGGTCCCCGGGCACGTGGGCGCGGATCTCGTCGAGGCGCACGAAGCGCTGCGAGGACTGCTCGGAGTTGTAGAACGGGTGGGCGTGGAGGAACGTCCAGACCATCTGCCGGCTGACGTTCTCGAGCCCGAACTCGAAGTGCGCGTGCTGCCAGACGGTGTGGTGGCCGGCCTCGAACGTGAGCGGGCCGATCGACTCGCGCTGGGCCTCGGTCACCTCGTCCACCCCCACGACCCGGGGCGCGTAGCACGTGCGCGCGGCGGCGATCGCTCCCGCGTACGGCCGCGCGGCCGACTGGCGCAGGGTGACGATGGGAGGGCCGGTCAGGACGGGCATGGGAGACGGCAAGCCTAGCACGCGCGGGCGTGCGACAATCGCCGCCCATGAGGCTCTTCCAGGTTCGCGACAGCGGTGGCTCGGTTCGCCTCGGCGTGCGCACGGGCGGGCGCACGCTGCTCCAGCGCGCGCCGCGCGACGGCATCCGCGACGTGCTCACGTTCTTCGAGGCCGTCGCCGAGCGCGGCCTGGACGCGGCCGCGTGGCTCGCGTCCGTCGAGAAGGCGGGTCTCCTCGTCGAAGCCGACTGGGACGCGCTCGTGCAGGGAGCCGGCGAGCTCCGTCTGACCGTGCCGCTCGCCGCGCCCGAGGTCTGGGGCGCCGGCGTCACCTACCGGCGCAGCGCGGACTTCCGGGAGGAAGGGACGGGGATCTACGACCGCGTCTACGTCGCCGAGCGGCCCGAGCTCTTCCTCAAGGCGACCTCGTGGCGCTGCGCGGGCCCCGGCGAGCCCATCGGCCGCCGTCGCGACTCGTCGTTCACCGCCTCGGAGCCGGAGGTCGCGGTCGTGCTCTCGCGGACCGGCGCGATCCTCGGCTTCACCCTCGCGAACGACGTGTCGGCGTGGGACATCGAGCGGGACAACCCCCTGTACCTGCCGCAGTCGAAGATCTACGACGGCTGCTTCTCGTTCGGCCCGTCGATCGTCACCCCGGACGAGATTCCCGACCCGTACGCCCTCGCTCTCGAGTGCCGCGTGACGCGCGGGACGACCGAGGTGTTCCGCGGCGAGGCCTCGACGGCGCAGCTGAAGCGCCGCTACGAGGAGATCGTCGGCTTCCTGCTGCGGTCGAACACCATCCGCACCGGAACCGTTCTCTCGACCGGGACGGGCATCATCCAGCCGCTCGGCTCGGGCCTCGAGGCGGGCGACGTCGCGACGATCTCGTGCCCGGAGCTCGGCGTCCTCGCGAATCCCGTCGCTCTCGTCTGAGCATGCGCAGCGCGGGACGGCGGCTCGCGGCGACCCTCGCCCTGGCCGTCCTCGCGGCGCCCGTCGCGGCTCCCGCCCCGTCGCCGGGCTGGCCCCAGGTCACCGGCACGGCGCGGCCGTGGGCCCGCTGGTGGTGGCTCGGGAGCGCCGTCGACGAGAAGGGCCTCACGGAGCAGCTCGAGCGGCTCTCGGCCGCCGGCTTCGGCGGCGTCGAGATCTGCCCCATCTACGGGGTGCAGGGCGAGGAGGCCCGCGACGTCGCCTTTCTCTCGCCCCGCTTCGTCGCCCTCGTCGCGCACGCCAGCTCCGAGGCCCGTCGGCTCGGGATGGCCGTCGACTTCACGACCGGCACGGGCTGGCCCTTCGGCGGCCCTGCCGTCCGCGGCGAGGACGCGGCCCAGTCGCTCGTCGTTCGCCGGGCGAAGATCGCCGGCGGCTCCCCGCTCGCGCCCGACGCCTTCGGAGCCGGCCGCGCGGTCGCGGCCCTCGCCGTGCCCGAGGCCGGCGACGCCGTCGACCTGACCGGGCGCCTGGACGCCGACGGCCGTCTGTCGTGGAGCGCCCCGGCCGGCGCGTGGACGGTCTACGCCGGCCTCCTCGTCCCGACCGGCCAGAAGGTGAAGCGGGCCGCGCCGGGCGGGGAAGGGCTCGTCCTCGACCCCTACTCGCCGGAGGCCCTCTCGCGCTACCTCGCCGGCTTCGACGCCGCCCTCGGCTCGCCCGGCCCCGCCCTGCGCGCGCAGTTCCACGACTCGTTCGAGTACTACGGCGCGAGCGGCACGCGCGACGTCGCGGCCGCGTTCGCCGCGCGCAGCGGCTACTCGCTCGCATCCGCGCTGCCGGCGCTGGCCGGTGACGGCGACCCGGACACGGTCGCCCGAGTGCAGGGGGACTACCGCCGCGTCCTCGGCGCGCTGCATCTCGCCTACGTCCACCGGTGGACCGAGTGGAGCCACCGCCGCGGCAACCTCTCGCGCGAGCAGGCGCACGGCTCGCCGTCGAACCTGCTCGACGCCTACGCGTCCGGGGACGTCCCGGAGACCGAGGTCTTCAAGCAGCCGGACGAGAGCCAGATCGCGAGGCTCGCCCTCGCCGCATCGGCCGCGCACCTCGCCTCGCGCCCGCTCGTCTCGGCGGAGGCGTTCACGTGGCTCGCCGAGCACTTCAACCTGCCGCTGTGGCAGGCGAAGGAGGCGGCGGACTGGCTCTTCCTCGCCGGGGTGAACCACCTCGTCTACCACGGCGTGCCGTACTCGCCCCCCGGCGCCGAGTGGCCCGGCTGGCAGTTCTACGCGTCGGTGAACTTCGGCCCGCCGGGCGGGCTGTGGCGCGACCTCCCCTCGCTGAACGCCTACGTCGCCCGCTGCCAGTCGCTGCTGCAGCAGGGCGAGCCGGACGCCGACGTGCTGCTCTATCACTCGGCCGACGACGCGTACGACGTCGCGGGCGACCTGCTGCTGCAGAACCCGGTGCCGAAGGCCTACGACGAGGCGGGCCTGCGGCTGTGGAAGCGGGGCTTCGCGTGGGACGCGGTGTCGGACGAGCGGCTCGCCGGCGCGCGCGTGGAGAAGGGCGCCATCCGTCTCGGCTCGGCCGCGTACCGGGCGCTGGCCGTCCCCCGCACGGCGCGCCTCGGGCCCGACGCCCTGCGCCGACTGCTCGACGTCGCCCGGGCCGGCGCGGCCGTGGCCTTCGAGGGCGGGGTTCCGGCCGACGTGCCCGGCTACGGCCGCCTCGCCGAGCGTCGCGCGGCCCGCGCCGCGGCGCTCGCGTCGGTGGGAGGCGCCTTCGGCCCCGGAGAGCACCGCGTCGGCCTCGGCCGCGTGCTCGTCGGAGAGGACCTCGAGGGGCTGCTGGCGTCGGCCGGCGCGGCCCGCGAGCCCATGGCCGACGCCGGACTGCGCTTCGTGCGACGCCGGACGGCCTCGGGCCCGGTCTACTTCGTCGTGAACCGCGGCGACCGTCCGTTCGAGGGATGGGTTCCGCTCGCGCGCCCGGCGGCGGCCGTCGAGAGGCTCGACCCCGTCGTTCCCGACCGTCTCGGCCTCGTCCCGTCCCGGACCTCGGCGCGCGGAACCGAAGCCCGTGTGATCCTCGATCCCGGCGAGTCGACTTTCCTGCGCCTCCTGGCCGCGCCCCCGAGGGCCGCCGCGACCTGGCCCGTGTCGTCCCCGGCCGGCCCGCCCGTCCCGGTGGAGGGCCGGTGGACCGTGCGGTTCGTCGACGGCGGCCCGGTCCTGCCCGCGCCCTTCGAGACGGCGACGCTCGGCTCATGGACCGACCGCGAGGACGAGGACGTCCGCCGCTTCGCCGGCACGGCGCGCTACACGATCGAGATCGCGCGCCCGGCCGTCGCCGCCGACGCGTGGCTGCTCGACCTCGGGGCCGTGGCCGACGTCGCGCGGGTCTCGCTGAACGGCCGCCACGTCGCGACCGCGTGGACCCGGCCGTTCCGCGCGCGGCTCGTGGGTCTGCCCGCGGGTCGTTCGACGCTCGAGATCGAGGTCACGAACCTGCCCGCCAACCGCGTCCGCGACCTCGACCGCCGGGGCGTGCGCTGGAAGAAGTTCCGCGACGCCAACGTCCTCGGCATCGACTACAAGCCGCTCGACGCTTCGAGCTGGCCCGTGCGCGCGTCCGGCCTCGTGGGCCCGGTCACCCTCCAGCCGCTCGTGTATGCTCGGCCTTCAGGAGCTCGTCCATGAAGAGACCCCCGCGAACCTTCCTCGCGCTCGCCGCGGCGTGCGCCCTTGCCGCGCGGGCGGGGGCGCAGGCCCCGGCCCCGCCGCCCGGGCCGCCCCAGGTCGCCTTCCCGGGCCAGTACGCGGCCGCTCCGGCCGAGTGGAAGTACCCGGTGTGGCCGAACGGCTGCGGTCGCTTCGCCGGCGAGGAGCGGACCTCGTGCCTCGAGTTCGTCGCCGCGGACTACGGCCGCCTGGCGCGCTACGCCGCGGCGAACGCCGCCCTCGGCGCGCCGAAGGGGGACGAGGCGCGGGTGGTCTTCTTCGGTGACTCGATCACGGACAACTGGTCGAAGGCGGGCTACGGAGGCTTCTTTCCCGGCCGGCCCTACGTCAACCGCGGCATCGGCGGACAGACGACGGCCCAGATGCTCGTGCGCTTCCGCGCCGACGTGCTGGAGCTCCAGCCGAAGGCCGTCGTCATCCTCGCCGGCACCAACGACGTCGCCGGCAACTCCGGCCGGGTGAGCGTCGACGCGATCGAGGACAACCTCGCGACGATGGCCGAGCTCGCGACGCTCCACGGCGTGAAGGTGGTCCTCGCCTCGCTCCTCCCGATCTCGGACGACAAGCGGGACGTGAAGGGCGCGCCGCTCGTGCGGTCGACCGACCGGCCCCCGGCCACGCTGCGGGAGATCAACGGCTGGCTCGCCGCCTACGCGGCGAGGAACGGCCACGTGTACCTCGACTACCACTCGGCGGTGGCCGACGCCGCGGGCCTTCTGCGCTCCGAGCTCACGAACGACGGCCTGCACCCGAACGAGGCCGGCTACGCGGTCATGGCGCCGCTGGCCGAGAGGGCGATCGCGCAGGCGCTCGCGGCCGGCCGACGGCCGGCCGCGGGAGGCCCGGTCCGCCGGTGAGCGCGCGGCGGCCGGCGACCCGTCCGTGGCGGCTCGCCGCCGCCGTCCTCGTCGCGACGGCCGCCTCCGCGTGGGCCGCGGCCGACAAGCCGAAGACAGAGGACCCCCCGGACACGCCGCGGCTGCCCGCGGTCGGCACCGAGCTCGTCCAGCTCGACGTCGTCGTCACCGGCAAGGACGGCCGCTGCGTGCCCGGGCTCGCTCCCTCCGACTTCGAGATCCTCGAGGACGGGAAGAAACAGTCCGTCACGCACTTCGCCGAGGAGTCGCGCGCCGGCTACCGCGCCGGCGAGGGGGCGAAGGCCGCGCCCGCGCCGGCGCCCTCGGCCCCGGCCCCGCCTCCGGCCCCGGCGGCCCGCGGGCGCCGCTTCGTCATCGCCTTCGACGACCTCCACACCGCCGCGGGCAACCTCGCCGGCGCGAAGACCGCGATGCACCGCTTCGTCGACGAGCAGATCGGAGCCGAGGACTGGGTCGCGCTCGTCTCGACGAGCGGCAACGTCGGTGTCTACCAGGACTTCACGCGCGACCCCCGCGCCCTCCACCGCGCGATCGACCGCGTCGTGAGCCGCTACGTCCCGGTCGATCCCGGCGGCGCCCCCTACCTGAGCGAGTTCCAGGCCGAGCTCATCGACACCAACCGCGACGCGGAGGCGCTCCGCGTGGCGGTCGAGGAGATCCTGCAGACGGAGGACTACCTCGGGGAGATCGGGGCCCGCGAGAAGGCCTACGCTCAGGCGCGGCGCATGGTCTTCGAGATCCAGGCCCGCTCGGGCCAGGCCCTCGGGGCGATGGAGGCCGTCGTCCGGAGCCTCGCCCCCGTGCCCGGGCGCAAGATCGTCGTTCTCGTCTCGGACGGCTTCCTCGTGGGACTGGGCGGGGCCGGCGAGGGCCACGCGTTCGACGTGCGGCGGATCATCGACGCGGCCACGAAGGCGGGCGTCGTCATGTACGCGCTCGACACCCGCGGCGTCGTCGCCGACGTGCCGGGAGGGGACGCGTCGTTCCGGGGCCCCGGCGTCCTCACCGCGCCCGGCGGGAGGGCGAACCTCCAGTCGCGCGGGAACGAGGCGCAGAAGCAGAGCCTCAACGCCCTCGCCGAGGACACGGGCGGGTTCCTCGTGCAGAACACCAACGACCTCAGCGCGGGCCTCGGGCGGATCCTCAGAGACAACGAGGTCTACTACCTCCTCGCCTTCGAGCCCACGAACGTCGCGCGCGACGGGAAGTTCCGCAAGCTCCGCGTGAGGGTGGCGGGCCGCCCGGACCTCAAGGTGAGGACGCGGACCGGCTACTTCGCGCCCGACGACACGAAGCCGGCGCCGCCGGAGACGCCTGCGGCCCGGCGCGAGCGGGAGCTCGGCCAGGCGCTCGCCTCGCTCTTCCCCCTCGACGGCGTCCCGATGCGGATGAGCGCGGACTTCATCGACCTGCCGCCGGCCGGGCCGCAGGCGGTCCTCCGCGCGCGGCTCGACGTCACCGGGGTGCCGTTCGAGCCGAAGGCCGACCGCTACGAGGCCGACCTCGAGATCGTCGTCGCGGTCTACGACGAGGGCGGCGCGCTCGTCGGGAGCGTCTCCGGCGATCGGGCGCAGCTCAGCCTGACCGAGGACAGCTACCGTCGCGCCCTGTCGCAGGGGCTCACGGTGCAGCGCACCGTCGCTCTCGCCCCCGGGCGCTACCAGGTCCGGATCGCGGCCCGCGAGTCGAGCCGCTCTCTCCTCGGGAGCGCCCACGCCTGGGTCGAGATCCCCGACGTCGCCGCGCGCCCGCTGACGCTGAGCAGCGTCTTCCTTCTGGCCGACTCAGGAGAGGGCACCGAGTCCTCGGGGCTCGACGACGCCCAGGTCGACCGCCGCTTCGGCCGCAGCCAGGGCCTCCACTACGTCGTGCAGGTCTACGAGCCGCCGGCCGGGCGGGCCGACGTCGTCCTCCAGGCCCAGGTCTGGCGGGGCAAGACGCTCGTCGGAGTCACGGCCGAGCACCCGCTGGCGGCGGGGCCCGAGGGCCGCAAGTGGAGCGAGCGGCTCTCGCTCGCCTCCTTCGAGCCGGGCAGCTACGAGCTCGTCGTGATCGCCACCGACCGCGTGTCCCGGCACCGCGCCGAGCGGCGGACGGGCTTCCGGGTCGAGTAGCTTTCGAGGGCGGCGGCCTCCTTCCGCCGCCCGGGAGGAGAACGTGATGCGCCCCTTCGCCGGCGCCCTCGGCGTCGCCCTCGCCGTTTTCTCCGTGTCCGCCGCTCCCGCGGCTCCGCCGAAGCCGGCCCGGCCGGCGCCGGCCGTCGCGGCCGCGGACGCCGAGGCGTTCCGCCGCGCCGGCGAGAACGGCGCGAAGGTCGAAGAGGTGTTCCGCCGGACGCGCCGCATGCTGCACGCGTGGCTGGCCCACGCAGACGAGCGGACGCTCCTCCTGCCCGACGTCCTCCCCGGCCACGTGCGCGGGCCGAAGGGCGACGGCATCTACCGGCCGCACAACTCGGGCGCCGACAACTACCCCTACCTGGTGGCGACCGCGTGGTTCACGGACGGCGAGCTGTACGAGAACCGCCTGCGCCACATGCTCCGGAACGAGGTCCGGTACACGACCGCGCCGGACGGCATCCCGTCCGAGCTCGAGTTCGCGACGAAGACCCTCGGGCCCCCCTCGCTCTTCGGCGCCGCCGAGTACGCGAAGGACGGCCTCATCGCCATCACCGAGCTCCTCGGCCGCACGCTGTGGTTCCACCGCATGAGCGACATGACGGCCGCCCTCATGCGGCGCTCGCCGGTGGCGAGCGACTTCGGCCCGCTGCCCGACACCGGGGCCGAGCTGAACGGCGATGCGCTGCAGACGCTCGTCCGGATGGCGCCGATGACCGGGGACCGGCGCTTCCTCGAGTGGGCCGAGCGGATCGGTGACGCTTACGTGCTCGAGGTCCTGCCCCGCAACCACGACCAGCCCGGGTACACGTGGGACTTCACGAAGCACGAGGGCCCCGACCGCATGCGCCTGCGGGACCACGGGAACGAGATGGTCGTGGGGCTGGCGCTCCTCGAGGCGCTCGAGAGCGAGACGGGCGGCGCGCGCGCGCTTTCGTACCGGGTCCCGATCGCCCGGATGCTCGACCGGATCCTGGCCTCGGCCAACCCGGACGGGCTGCTCTACGACGAGTTCCGCCCGTCCGACCTCGCGCCGCTGTCGGACCGCCTGTCCGACAACTGGGGGTACGTCTACGGCGCCGTCTACACCCACTACATGGTCACGGGCGAGGCGAGGTACCGCGACGCGGTGCGGCGCGTGCTGTCGAACCTCCCCAGGTACCGGGGCCACGACTGGGAGAACGGCAGCCAGGACGGCTACGCCGACTCGATCGAGAGCGCCCTCTACCTGGTCAACCGCGAGCCGGTGCCGGAGGCCCTCGACTGGATCGAGACCGAGACGGCCCGGCTGATGGCCTTCCAGCAGCCCGACGGGACGATCGAGCAGTGGTACGGCGACGGGAACTGGGCCCGCACCCTGCTCCTCTACGCCATGATGAAGACCCAGGGGGCCTCTCTCGACGCATGGCGCGAGGGCGTCTCGCTCGGCGCCGTGCGCGACGGCGACCGGCTCCTCGTGTCGCTCCAGGCGCCGGCCGGGTGGAGCGGCCGCCTGCGGTTCGACTACGCGCGCCACCGCCGCGAGCTCAACTACACCCGGAACTGGGTCCGCCTCAACGAGTGGCCGGAGTGGTACGTGGTCGACGAGAACACGCTCTACCGCGTCACCTCGACGGCCGGCGACGAGCAGGTGCGGCTCGGGTCGGAGCTGAAGGAGGGGATTCGCGTCCAGGGCTCCAGTCAGTGGGTCGTGGAGCCGCTCGCGCGGTAGGGGTCGGGAGGAGAGAGTGCCGGCCGGGGCCCTTTCTGCTCGGACAACGGACCTGAGGAAACGGAAACGGAAACGAGAACAGAAGCCGAGAACGGACGCGTTCCGAACGAGATCCCTCCAAAAGAAACGCCCCGCCTTTCGGCGGGGCGTTTCCCGACGGACGGGATCTCGTTCGGGGACTAGAACGTGATCTTCGCCGCGAACTGGATGTTGCGCTCCGTCGTGCCGCACAGGGCGCACGCCGGGTTCTGCAGCATGGCCGTGATCGTGGCCACGGCCGCGTTGCCGATCGTGCGGTTCGGCAGCTGGAACTGCGCGTGGTTGAGGATGTTGAACGCCTCCGCGCGGAGCTCCACGTTGAAGCGGCCGAGCTTCGTGTACTTGATGAGCGACATGTCGATGTTGAACTGGTTCGGCCCGCGCATGATGTTGCGGCCCGCGTCGCCGTAGGTGCCGGTCGTGTCCGTCGGCGGCTTGAACGCGGCGGGGTCGAACCACTTCTCGATCGTCGGGTCGGAGAGCTCCCAGTTGCCGACCACGTTCGGGCGCTGGCCGGTGCCGCCGACGGTCGTCGACAGGATGCCCTGCGTCTGGCCCGGCGTGAACGGGTAGCCCGTGCGGAAGTAGCCGATGCCCGAAAGCTGCCAGCCGCCGAACCACTTCTCGCGCGCCCACGGCAGCTCGTAGATGGCCGAGACCGCGAGCGTGTGGCGGATGTCGTAGTCGGCCGGGCCGTAGTTGTAGCCGGCGATGTTGTAGACGTTCGCGACCGTGACGGTGCCGTCGTTGTCCGAGTTGTAGTCCTGGGCCTTGGCCAGCGTGTACGAGGTCAGCAGCGAGAACCCGTTCGTGAAGCGCCGCTGGAACTTCGCGAGGAAGGCCTGGTAGTCGAGGATTCCAGTGCTCTGGACCTGACCGATCGTCCTCAGCGCGGGCGCCAGGGTCGCGAAGGGCCGGTTCACGTTGGAGTTGGTGACGCCGACGGTGGCCGGAGCCTCGTTCGGGTCACCCTTCAGGAGGTACTGCCGCCCGCGCGACCCGGCGTAGGCCAGCTCGAGCATGTAGTTGCGGCCGAGCTGCTGCTGGATGTTGACGTTCCAGTTGAGCGTGTAGGCGTCGCGGAAGTCGCGGTCGAAGATGGAGCGGGTGCTGCCCGCGCCCGGCCTCGGCGTGAGGTCGACGCCCGGGGGCGCCGGCAGTCCGGCCGAGACGAGCATCTTCGGGTCGTTCGAGAAGCTCGTGTTGGGCGCCGGGGTGAGGGCCGTCGACTGCAGGAACGGCGGGTTCTGGGCCTTCGACGAGGACGTGCCGCCCGGAGTGAAGTTCCAGTAGATGCCGACGCCGCCGCGGATGATCGTCTTGCCGGTGCCGAACGCGTCGTACGCGAACCCGAAGCGGGGGCCCACGTCGCCCTTCGAATAGGTCTGCAGGTAGCGGCCGACGGTCACGCCGCCGAGCTGCGCGCTGTCGGAGGCGGCGACGAACTGGCCGGTCGTCACGTCGAAGTTCGACTGGCGGTCGTCGACCTCGACCCAGGGCACGTACACCTCGTAGCGCAGGCCCAGGTTCAGGGTCAGCTTCGAGTTCACCCGGAAGTCGTCCTGCGCGTAGAGCGCGTACTCCGGCCGCTTCTCGGTGTAGGTCGAGGAGTCGAACAGGTTGCGGTTCTTGGTCGTGGCGTAGCCGAGGAGGAAGCTCGCCACGTCGAAGCCGGTCGCGCTGTTGACGGTGCAGCCCGTGGCCTTGCCCGCGCAGTTCGACGTCATGTTGTTGTTGAAGCCGAAGCTGCCGACGATCGTGTCGGCGTTCAGGATCTCGCGGGAGCGGAACGTGACGCTGCCGCCGAACTTGAAGGTGTGCTTGCCCTTGATCCAGGTGACGTTGTCGAAGAGCTGGAAGTCGTTCTGATTCGTGATGAGCGGCTGGTTGCCGTTCGCGCCGAGTTCCGGATGTTCTGGAACGTCATCTGGGTCATCGCCGACGTCGTGTCGCTCACGTTGATGCCGGGGACGCCCATCGCCTGCGCGAGGTTCTCGCCGTAGTCGATCGACGTCATGAAGAACTTGATCGAGTTCCAGCCGAAGCGGAACTCGTTCAGGAAGTTCGGCGTGAACGTGTGCGTGTCGTTGAACGTGATGCTCTGGGCCTTGATGTTCCCGTCACCGGCGCCGAACGTGGCGCCCGCGTCGCCGTGGGGGAGCGTCGCGGGCAGGTAGCGGTGCGTCTTCTGGATGCTGTAGCGGATGAAGGCGCGGTTGTTGTCGGTGACCTTGTGGGAGATCTTGATGTCGCCCTGGTTGTCCTGCCTCTCGAGGTTCGGCGTGATGACGTAGTTGTTGACGACCTGGCCGGTCGTCCCGACCGAGCCCGCGGCGTTCGGCTCCGGGTAGAGCTTCGTCAGGATGTTCGCGGAGGCCGGGTCCCAGCGGTTCTGCGGGATGGCGTTCCCGGGGAACGGCGCGCCGGTGAGCGGGTCGTAGATGATGCGATTGAGCTCGGAGAAGTCGCCCTGGCGCATCTTCATCGTGGGCACGGTCGAGACGTAGGTCTGGCCGGCCGTGATCCGCAGCCCCTGGTAGTCGGCGAAGAAGTGGGTCCGGTCCTTGATGATCGGGCCGCTGAGCGTCGCGCCGAACTGGTGCTGGGAGAAGTCCGGCTTCGGTCGTCCCGCCTTGTTCAGGAAGAAGTTGTTCGCGTCGAACTTGTCGTTGCGCAGGAATTCGAAGACGCTGCCGTGGAACTCGTTCGTCCCCGACTTGATCTGCAGGTTCACGACGCCGCCGAGCGACTTGCCGAACTCGGCCGAGTACGTGCTCGTCTGCAGCTTGAACTCCTCGAGCGCGTCGGGGCTCGGGAAGATGACGACCGTCTGCAGCCAGGTCTCGTTGTTGTCGACGCCGTCGAGCATGTAGTTGTTGTCACGGGTCCGCTGGCCGTTGGCCGAGAAGGAGGCGGAGGCGCGCCACGCCAGCGAGCCCGCGCCGTCGATGTTCCCGCCCGGCGTGCCGCGCAGGATGCCCGGCACGGTGCGGGTCAGGCTGACGAAGTTGCGGCCGTTCAGGGGCAGCGTCTTGATCTGCTCCTCGACGACCGTCGTGCCGAGGTCCGAGGACGAGGTCTGCAGGAGCGGCGTCTCCGCCTGGATCTCGACGACCTCGGTCATCTGGCCCAGCTGGAGAACGATGTCGATCTTCACGCGCTGGTCGACGCCGAGCAGCACGTTCGCGAGGGAGACCTTCTTGAACCCGGTCAGCTCACCGCTGACCGTGTAGGTGCCGGTCGGGATCATCGGGGCGACGTACTCGCCCTGGCTGTCCGTGACGACCGTCCGGCTGAAGCCGGTTCTCGCGTTGAGGAGCGTGACCGTGGCCCCGGGCACCACGGCGCCCGAGGAGTCCTTGACCACGCCCAGGATGGTGCCGCTGACCGCCTGTGCGGCGGCCTGCGGCGGCAGCAGGGAGAGCAGGCCGAGGGCGAGCAACGCCGCCCCGAGCACGCTCCTGACGAGCGACCGAGTCCTCATCGAGTGTCCCTCCAAGGCCGAGACGGCCCCGCCACATCTCGGGCCGGGACGCTCGGAGTGCTTTGGTCCGACCAAACTTGGCAACCTGGCTGTGCGGCTGCGGCCTTTCGAACCGCGCATCGATGGTGTTGATCGAGGCGATTGGCGCGGAAACTAGCGCACAGAATGCCAATAGTCAAGGGCTCAAACCGACGTCGGGCGCTCGGCCGACCCTTCGCGGAGAGAGGCCGGCGACGCGCGGCGCACTGTTCTGCGGTCAGACCGATTTTTGGATCGGGCTGCTACGGCAGTTTGGATCATTCGGATCCGAAGGTTCGCGCGGTTTTCGACCGATTGGAGGACGTCCCGGACGGCCGGGGCCCCGCGACTACGGCTCGCTTCGGGCCAGTTCCTTGACGAGCTGGCGATCGCCGTAGCGGACGGTCAGCACCACGCCCTCGGCTCCGTAGCTGGCGATCGTCAGGCCGAGCACGGCCGTGGGCTCGGGGCTCGGGGTGAAGGGGGCGGGGGCCTTGTAGACGGTCTCGCCGGGCGGGGGCGGCGGGAGTAGGCCGCCCCCGATGAGGAACTCCCGGCCGTCGACGCGCCGCAGCTCGAGGGTCATGGGGAGCGTGCCCGCCTTCGGCGCCAGCACCATCGCGTACCGGCCCGGCGCCAGGCGACGGTCGTCGAGCTGGAACCAGGCCGATAGCTCCAGCCGGGCGAAGGCCCAGCTGGCCGGGGGCGGCGTCCCGCCCTCGACGAACGCAGCGAAGAGGTCGGGCCGCCAGGGGGTGGGGACGAACTTCGCCTGGACGCCCCGTCCCTTCTCGGTCTGAATCGCGTCCGCCGGGGTCTGTGCGAGAGCCGCGGACGCGTGGACGATGAGGAAGAAGGACGCACAGGCGGCGCGCCGGGCGGTGCTCGTCTTCACGTCGACGAGCGTACCACCGCCCGGCGGCCGGGGCCCGCGGGCCCCTGCTGGGGAGGCGGGAGCACCGCGTCGATCGGGGGGGCTACACGTCCACGTCGCGCAGACGTCGCACGGCGAGGAGCGTCGGCGCGACGAGCCAGAACACGAGCGACAGGCCCAGGCAGGCGGCCGCGCCCGCCGCGCCGTGGGTGAAGCGCAGCAGGGCGAGCGACGCCGCGCCGAACGCCCCGGTGCCCTCGATGCCGAGGAGCGCGCCCGTGCGCACCGCGCCGACGGGGTTGAGGATCGACGCGAGGATGAGGACACGCGACGCCGTGCCGGAGGGGAGGAGCGAGGCCGCCCCGAGGGCGGCGAGGTCGACGAGCACGACGCTCACGAACCAGAGGACGAGCGCCAGCGCGAGAGCCCGCGTCCGCCCGCGACCCACGGCGCCCGCCGAGAGGAGCCCGGCGAGGCCGAGGAAGACCGCGGTCGTCACGAGCGAGGCCGCGACGAGCAGCAGGAAGCCGCCGAGGCCCTCGGCGCCGGACTGGCCGTACACCACGGCCCCCGCCGCGCCGAAGCCGACCGCCTGCGCCGCCGCGAGGGCCTCGAAGAGGCCGAGGAGCCGGCCGAGGAGGACCGTGTGCCTCGCCACCGGCTGCGAGAACGTGAGCTCGGCCGCGCCCCGCTCGGGCGCCAGCGAGAGGACCCCGATGAGCAGCGCGGTGAGGGGCACGAGCAGCAGCACGAGCTGCACGAGCGAGGCCGCGGTTCGCGCGAAGTCCTGGACGCCGTGCCCGCCCGAGATCACGTAGCCCGATCCCGACACGAAGAGAGCCAGCACGCCGAAGACCGCGGCGAAGACCTGGGTCCAGCGGGAGCGCAGGGCGAGGGCGAGCTCCTCGCGGGCGAACAGGCCGAGCGCGCTCATCGCGCCCCTCCGACGGGCGGCCCGGGCGGGCCGAACAGCTCCGTCGCCGACGCCGGGCCTCCTCCCCGCGCGTCCGGGTCGTCGTCGCGCGACGCCGCGTCCGCGTGGGCGATCACGTGCGAGCCCATCGGGGTCTCGAGCCCGGCGACCCGCGTGTAGACCGCGCGCTCCGCGGGCACCCAGGCCTTCGTCCGGTGGTCCGCGACGTAGGCCACGGCTCCCGCCGGGGCCCGGCCCGCCTTCAGGTACGCGCCGAGGCAGCCGAGGTCGTCGAAGAATCGGGGCAGCTCGCCCGGGGCGACGACCTGCGAGGCGAAGACCGCGCTCGAGACGGACATGCGGCAGGACGCGCACGCCTCGTTCCGCGTGTCGAGGGGCGCGGGCGGCAGGGGGCCGCTCGCGCACGCGGCGGCCACGGCCGCCGCCACGACGATCCACGTCGCGCGAGACCTCATCGCTCGTCCTCCGTCGCGTGGGCCGCGCCGTCGCGCTCGCGCACGAGCTCGCGGTAGAGCGCGTCGAGCCGTCCCTCCTCGGCCGTCAGCCCTCGGATCTCGACGCCGGCGTTCCGGACGGCGTCGATGATCCGGGGCCGGAGCGCCGCCGGGCCCGGCACGACGATCTCCTCGCCGGCCCGGGCCGCGTCGGGCGCGAGGGCGCGGACCGCGTCGAGGAGCGCGGCCGGCGCCGACGCCACCCGCAGGCGCATCACGCCGCGCTCCGCCAGCCGGTCCTTCAGCTCCGCCGCGGTGAGGGAAGCCACGAGGCGGCCGCCGACGAGGACGGCGAAGCGATCGGCCAGCCGCTCGGCGTCGCCGAGCTGGTGCGACGTGAAGAGAACGGCCCGCCCGTCCTCCCGGGCGCGCTCGACGAGGCCGTAGAACGCGCCGAGGCCGTCCGGGTCGAGGGCCGCGGTCGGCTCGTCGAGCAGGAAGGCCGGCGCGTCGGGCAGCAGGGCGACCGCGAGGCCGAGCCTCTGCAGCATGCCGCCCGAGTAGGTGCCGACGGCTCTCGCCCCCGCGCCGTTGAGCGCCGCGAACCGCAGAACCTGCGCGCTGCGCTCCGGGGCGGCGCCGCGCAGCTCCCGGTAGAACTCCACCACCTCGGCTCCGGTCAGCGCGTCGGGGAAGGCGACCTTCTGCGGCAGGTAGGACAGCACCCGGCGGGCGTCGGGATCGGCCGCCGGACGCGCCGGCTCACCGAGGAGCACCTCGCCCGAGGTCGGCCGGATGAGCCCGGCGGCGGCCTTCAGCGTCGTGGTCTTGCCCGAGCCGTTCGGGCCGAGGAGGGCCACCACCTCGCCGCGGGCGATCTGCAGGCTCAGCGCCTCGACCGCGACCTGCCGGCCGAACCGTTTCGAGAACGCGCGGTAGGAGATCATCGGGAGCCTCGTCGGGCCGTGCCGGGCCGCGCCGGCTCGAGGCGCCGCCCGCGGGCGAGCACGGCCGCGCCGGCCGCGGCGAGGGCGAGCGACGCGGCGACGCCGGTGGGCTGGGCCGCCGGCCGGCGGTCGTCGGCTAGGGGAACGGCGGGCAGAAGCGGCGGTCGCGCGAGCGGCGAGGCGTCCTCGACGGGAACGAGCCGCAGCACCGGGAAGGCGCTCTCCGCCGCTCCGAGCGCGGCCGCGGCGAGCGAGTCGGACAGGAGATCGGCCGCGGTCAGGTTGCCGCGGAGGTGGTCGAACACGCTCGTCAGGCGGTACGGGCGGTCGCTCCGACCGTCGCCGTCGAGGTCGGGCTCCGCGCTCGACGACCAGTAGTTGCCGGCGAAGACCGTGTCGGTGTGGCGGGCCACGAGGTCGAGCGGCGAGCGGTTGCCGACGAAGGAGTTGCCCTCGAAGCGATGGCCCCCGTCGGGGTCGTAGAGGACGACCGCCACGTCGGAGCCGGCGACGACGTTGCGTCGCAGCGTGATGCGGTGCGAGCCCTCGATGAAGACGCCGCGCGCGTTGTCGGCGACGAGGTTGTCCTCGGCCACCACGTCGGTGCAGCTCTGGAAGAGGAGCCCCACCGAGGCGAAGCCGCGGTTCCGGAGGAAGCGGTTCCGCCGGAAGACGATCCGCTCCGAGTACATGATCGCGGTGCCGGCCGCTCCGTTCTCGAACGTGTTGTCCTCGAACACGTTGTCGTCCGAGAACATGTAGTGCAGGCCGTAGCGGACGTCGCGCGCGACGTTGCGCTTCAGGGTGCCCTTCGAGGCGTTCTGCAGGTAGAGCCCGTCGCGCACGTCGACGAGCTCGTTGTCGGCGATCCGGAAGCGCTCGAGGTCGTAGACGTGGATGCCGGAGCCCTTCTCGCCCGGGTCGCGCCCGGCGATCCCCTTCACCCGGCACCGCTCGACGACCGCGTCGTTCGCCTCGCGGAGGTAGACGCCGAAGAGGGCGTCGCGGATCTCGAGGTCGCGGACGGTCGTGCGCGCGGCGGCGGTGTGGAGGCCGGAGGAGTCGCGGGCGAGGTCGCCCCCGCGCCGGCCGTCGATCGCGAAGCCCTCGACCGTCACGTCCTCGGCCCGCACGCGCACGACGCTGCCGCGGCCCGAGCCGACGAGGAGCGGGCGGCCGCGGCCGACGAGACGGAGCGGCTTGTCGACCACGAGGTCGCCCCGGTACTCGCCCGGCGGGACCTCGACCAGCGAGCCGGGCGCGGCCGCGTCGATCCGGGCCTGGAGCGGCGAGACGTCGGCGGCGGGCGGACGGCCCGCGAGCGCGCCGGGCGCGATCGCCGGCATCTCGTCGGCCCGCGCGGTGCCCGCGGCGGCGGCGAGAGCGGCGAGAGCGGCGAGGGTCAGCCGGCCGGCGCGAGCCGGCCCCCCGCGCCCCGCCGCGCCGCTCGTCACGCCGCTGCTCCGCCTCGGGCCGCCTCGCGCCGCCACGGGCGCCAGGCGAGGTACAGGCTCGCTACAAGGAGGAGCGCGGCCGCGCCGAGCGCGTAGGAGCCGAGCTGGGGGTAGGAGTAGACCTCGAAGTTCGCGAGCTTCTTGTAGCCGAAGAGCGGCGGCATGAACGGCGCCACCCGCACCGCCGCGTGGGGGTCGAGGCTGTGGCCGTAGGAGTACATCTTGTAGGCGAACGACCACAGCGCGAACGCCCCGAAGTAGACGTAGAGGACGGTCACGTCGACGAGGTGCGAGGTCTTGCCGAGCACGGCCGCGCGCAGGAAGAGCAGGCCGAAGATGCCGACGACGAAAGGCAGCCACTTGAACTCGGTGAAGTCCTCGGTGACGAGGTCCTTCATGCCGATGTAGTGGTTGAGGACGTTGATCTCCTTCACGTCCTGCCCGCGATTCCCGCCCTCGAGCTTGTAGCTGTAGATGTCGAGGCGGAGCCCGTCCTGGTACTGGGGGGCGAACATCGTCATGTTGTAGAGCGGCGCGAGGTACGTCGGCACGAGGCAGAGGAACGCCACGACGAGCGCGACGCGGGGCGCGAGCTCGAGCGGCGCGTCGAGGAAACGGTTCACGGAAAGGAGCAGGTTCTTCACGGCGCGGCCTCCGAGGCGACCGGGAACGGCGGAGCGCGACCGGGCGCGGGAGGCGCCGACGCCCCCCGCGCCCGCCTTCGACGGCTAGCGGACGATCATGTAGCCCTGCATCTCCTGGTGGAGAGCGGAGCAGAAGTTGGTGCAGTAGTACGGGTAGACGCCCTTCTTCTTCGCGGTGAAGGTGAAGGTCTTCGTCTCGCCGGGGTCCACGACCACGTTGATGTTGTAGTCGAGGAGCCCGAGGCCGTGGAGCTCGTCCGTCGTCTGCTCGATGTTCGTGATGGCCACCGTGACGACGTCGCCTTCCTTGACCTCGAAGTCGGTCGGGGTGATGGTGGAGCGGACCTCGACCATCTTCACCGTGACCTTGTTGCCGCTCCGGGTGACGCCGGCGTCCTTCACGTCCCACACCGCGAGCGGGTGCTTGTTCTCCTCCTTCGGGTAGACCTCGATCGGCTTGAGGACGTTCGCGTTCACGATCTGCGCGTAGTGCGGCTCGGGCTCGGTGAAGAAGTCGAGGAGGAGCTTCATCTTCTCCTCGGTGATGTCCACGAGCTGGCTCGACTCGGGCTGCGAGGGGCCGACGCTGAGGTGCCGGCCGTGCGACAGCTTGTTGAGGCCCACGAGCCACCTGCCCTGCGGCTTCGTCGTGTCGCCGTGGGCCGCGGTCAGGTGGCCGATCGAGTAGGACATCGGCACCTTGTCGACGACCTCCCACGTCCCGAGCTTCCACTTGGCGACGGCGCTGTCGACGAAGAGCGACGTGTAGGCGTAGCCGTCGGGGCCGAACTGGGTGTGCAGCGGGCCGAGGCCGACCGGGACCTCCGCGTCCTTGATCGACTCGTACTTGAGGACGGGGATGCCGTCGTCGTCGCCCGAGAAGTCCTTGTTCCGCATCGCGGTCTGGACCTTCTCCCAGTTGAACGCCGTGGTCACGCCCTGGAGCTTGCCGGAGCCGATGATGTACTTGCCGTCCGGCGAGACGTCGACGCCGTGGGGCGACTTGCCGCACGGCATGAAGTAGACGAGGCCGGGGTTCTTGGCGGGGTCGATGACCCTGACGCCGCCGATCATCGTGCCCTCGCCCCTGGCCGCGAGTTCGGCCGCCTTCTTCCAGTCCACCGCCGCGATGTAGTCGCGGTCGCGGGCGGCCGAGGTGACCTCGAGCTTGCCGGTCGCGCGCTCGGTGTTGTACGAGGTGAAGAACACCCAGCCGTCGGAGGCGAGCTTGCCGGCGTCGCCGAGGTCGTAGTCGAACGGCGGCATCGCGATCTGCCAGCCGAAGGACATCTCGCCGGTCTTCGGGTCGATCTTCACGCCGGTCAGCACGCCCTTGTACTCGGTCGCGTACTTGTCGATGCCGGCCACGGTGCCCTTCGGGATCGGGATCGAGAAGCGCGAGCTCATCACCGCGTACTCGGTGTTCGGCGTGACGAAGGACGAGCCGTGGTTGCCGGAGACGTTCGGCACCGGGCCGAGGATCTGCTTCGTCTTGAAGTCCCGGAGGTCGATGCGCGCGACGCGCGCGTTCATGTCGTTGATGAAGAGCCAGCGGCCGTCGTAGTTGCCGTTCGTCTCGGAGAGGGCGGGGTGGTGGGCGTCGCCCCACGTCAGCTCCCCGAGCATCTTCCTCGAGTCGTCGTCGAAGCCGTAGCCGGTGGCCGGGTACGGGGTGAAGACGGGGATCGTCGAGAGGTGGCGGCCGGAGGGCAGGCCGTAGACGTAGACCTGGCCCGAGTGGCCGCCCGAGGCGAACATGTAGTACTCGTCGAGGTCGCCCGGGGCGACGTAGACCTTCATCGCCGCCGCCGCGGCGTCCGAGACCGCGCCGCCCGCCTTCTTCGCCCCCTTGGGGGCGCTCGGGGCGCAGCGGCCCGCGAGCAGCCCGAGGGCGGCGATCCCCGCGAGGGTGAGGATCGCGCTGCGTCGTCCTTTCGTCATTGATGCCTCCTTAGTGCTGACGGCTGGTCACGGACGAGCCGGGCGTCGAGCCGTCGGCCGCGGCCTTCTGCTTCTGGTGCTCGGCGAACGCCTCGCGCAGCTTCGCGATCGCGGTCGCCTTCTCGTCGGGGGTGAGAACGATCTGGCGCGAGAGGACGACCGACATCGTCCCCGTCGGCTCGCGGAGGAAGTCGTCGAGGGTCCGCCCGAACCGGCTCTGCACGTCCTCGACGGCGGTCGAGAGGTCGGGCCCGATCTGGGCCGGGCTCTTCACGCCGAAGGCCGAGATCGAGTGGCAGACGAAGCACCCGGTCTTCACGAACCAGGCGCCCGGCCCTTCCCGCATCCGCTGCTCGGCGTCCTTCTCCTCGGCGGTCTGCGGGTCCGTGCGGGGCGCTCCCGGCAGGAACGACGCCGGCACCGGGGCCTTCCGCCACGAGAGGATCAGCATCGCGAGGGCCTGCGCGTCCTTCGTCGAGAGGTGGAAGTTCGGCATGACGGTGTCCTGGACGAGCGCGCGCGGGTCCTTGAGGTGGGCGACGTGCCACGCGAAGGCCGTCTTCTGCCCGGAGAGGCGGCCGTACTCGTACTGCTCGGGGGCTTTGTCGCCGACGTAGGTGAGGTCGGGGCCGATCGTGCCGCCGCGCCCGTTGATGACGTGGCACGCCCGGCAGCCCTTCTCCTCGACGAGCCTCTTCGCGTGGTTGACGAAGTCGGCGCCCTTCGTCTCGCGGTCGTAGCGGTGGCAGACGTTGCACTTCATCTGCTGGAGGGCCGCCTTGTTCTCGGCGATCGTGTACGCCTCGCCGAGCGCCTTGCCGAGGACGGGCTCCTCCCAGAACTCGACCGGACCGTGGGCGGGCTCCGCGTCCACCGCGAAGCCCTGGCCGCCGTGGCACGCGGTGCAGCCGTAGGTCTCCGGCGGATGGCTCCGGAGGATCTCCTGCGGGTGGGTCTTGAAGGGGTTCTCGGCCGCCTCGAACCCCGGCCAGTGCGTGGCCTGGTGGCAGGTGACGCAGCGGTCGGCCCGGCCCATCGCGGGGACCCAGATCTGCTGCATCCCGGCGGGCACGGCCTTGGCCTTGTCGGCGCCGTACTTCTCGGCGACGAGCCGGCGGAACTCCGCCTGGTACCAGCGCCACTCGTGCTCGCGGTCGTTGCGCAGGAAGAGGAGCGTCGCGGCCACGAGGACGAGGCCGATCGCGGCGAGGACGGGCCGGTCGACCTTCGGGTAGGGCGAGTCGGTGCGCTTCTCCATGTCGTTCAGATCCTCGTGGGCAGCTCGGGCCACGCCTGCCACGGCCAGAAGAACTGCCAGGACGGCCCGCGCATGAAGGTGCCGACGATCGTCAGGACGACGACGGCCAGCACCGCGAGGAGGAAGACGGCGTTCTGCGTGCGCCGGCTGGGGTGGAACCACACGCCGGCCGCCTCCGACGGCGAGCGGTCGAGCCAGGGCCACGCGGTGAGGAGGAGGACGAGGAGCCCCGGGAGGATGACGCCGCCGAGGAACGCGCCGTTCACCGTGAAGTCGCCCACCGTGAACGTCGTGTCCGTGACGATCTCCTGCAGCCAGAGGAAGTACCAGGGCGCCTTGGCCGGGTTCGGCGTGACGAGGGGGTTCGCCGCCTCCTCGAGGGGCGAGCGGACGAGCGAGGCCGCGACGCTGATGACGGCGAAGGTGCCGAGGACGGCCACCGCCGCCCGCCGGACGAGGTCGGGCACGCCGTTCACGGTCAGGTCCCGGGCCTCGAGGCTCGCCGCGCGGATCGTGGGGGCCGTGCCGCGGGCGACGCCGAGCAGCGTGTACGTCTTCGTCTGCACCGGCTCCTCGGCCTGCTTCTCGCGCAGCGTCGCCGCGCGGTCGACGCGGGCGAGGCCGCCGTCCTTGCGGACCCGCCACATGTGGTACGCGAGGAGCGCGCCGAGGGCGCCCGGGAGCAGGATCACGTGCAGCGCGTAGAAGCGGATGAGGGTCGCCTGCTCGATGCCGCGGCCGCCGATCAGCAGCTCGCGGATCTCGGGGCCGACCCACGGGATGGACGCCGCGATGTTGGTGCCGACCGTCACCGCCCAGAACGCGAGCTGGTCCCAGGGCAGGAGATAGCCGGTGAAGGAGAGGAAGAGGGTGAGGAGGAGCATCCCGACGCCGATCACCCAGTTCCACTCGCGCCGCTGGCCGCGCCCCGCGCCGTTCTTGTAGGCGCCGGTGAGGAAGACGCGCACCAGGTGGAGGAAGACGGCCGCGACCATCAGGTGGGCGGAGAGGCGGTGGACGGAGCGGATCCAGGAGCCGAAGGTCACGACCCACTCGATGTCCTTCACCGAGCCGTAGGCGCGCTCGACGGAGGGCACGTACAGGAAGAGGAGCGGCATTCCCGAGACGACGAGAAGCAGCAGGAGCGCCGCGCTGATCGTCCCGAGCCAGAACGAGTAGCTCCAGGCGAGCGAGGGCTTGTAGACCTTCGACGGGAACCAGTGGAGGGCGAAGTTCTGGACGACGGCGTCTCCCGCCTCGCGGTCGGAGCGCGGCCGGAGGCTCCAGAAGGGCTTCGCGTGGACGCCGGGCGCCGAGGGCGGCGGGGTCTTGGCGGCGGTGGCCATTCGTTTCCTCCTCAGGCGACCGTCAGCCGGAAGTCGCGCTCGACCTCGTTCGCGAGGTCGACCACCAGCTGCCCGTCGTCGGAGGAGACGGACAGGTGGTACCAGGCGAGCGGCTTCGGCGCGGGGCCGCCGGTGACCTTGCCGTCGCCGGTGTACTTCGAGCCGTGGCAGGGGCAGGCGAAGCGGTGCGTCACGCGCAGCGGCGCGCCGCCCACCTGCATCGTCTCGGGCTGCGGCAGCGCCTCGGCCCGCACGGTGCAGCCGAGGTGGGTGCACACGGCGGAGATCGCGTGGAACACCTTGCCCTCGCGGAAGACGAACAGGCGCTGCTCGGGAAGGAACTTCATGCCGTCGGGGAACTCCGCGGGCCGGCCGAGCTTCACCGTCGTCGGCGCGTCGTAGGAGACGTTCGGGAGGAGGGAGCGCAGCGACGCCGCGGCCTGGGTGCCGAGGCCCACGATCCCCGCGCCGATGCCGACCTTGACCAGGAAGTCCCGGCGGGCGGCCTTCTCCTCGTCGTGCTTCTCGTCCTTCTTCTCTTCGCTCATGCGGTCTCCGTCTCCGGGGCGGCGGGGAGGGGGGCGAAGCGCTCCACGACCTGGAAGCGCTCCATCGTCATCGCGTCGGTGGGGCAGCGGACGGCGCACAGGCCGCAGCGGATGCACCGGTCGTCGTTCTTGACCATCGCGCTCCGCGGCAGGCCGTCGGCCTGCGCCCGCTCGCGCAGGGCCTCGGCCTCCGCCGGGGCGAGCTCGAGCGACTCGAACGGCAGGATGGCGAGGCAGTGCTCGGGGCAGACGTCGACGCAGCGGCTGCACAGCACGCACTTCTCGGGGTCGTAGATCGTCTGGACGTGGCACACCAGGCAGCGGGCGGCCTGCTCGCGCGCCTCGCGGGTCTCGTAGCCCGTCTCGACCTCGGCGATGCCGGTGCGGCGTCCGAGGTCGAGCGTCGGCGGGGCGGCCCGGTCGAGGACCTCGAAGCCGGCGAGCATGCGGTAGTCGCGCGTCGGCAGCTTCTCGACCTCCAGCGTCACCTCGACCGCCGCGCGCTGGCCGGCCAGGAGCTCGTGGATCGACCGGGCGGCGAGCTTGCCGTTCGCCACGGCCTCGATGAGGTTGCGGGGGCCGAACGCCACGTCGCCGCCCGCGAAGACGCCGGGCGCGGAGGTGGCGAGAGTGCGGGGGTCGACGCGGATCGTGCCGCCCGGCGTCAGCTCGACGCCGTCGGAGGGCTGGAGGAACGAGAGGTCGGGACGCTGGCCGATCGCGAGGACGCAGGCGTCCGCGTCGAGGGTGAGGAGGTCGTGGTCGTCGTATCGCGGGGCGAAGCGACCCGTCGCGTCGAAGACCGAGACGACGGCGCGCAGCTCGACCTGCTGGAGACGACCCTCGCCGAGGAACCGGCTCGGCCCGCGGCGGGGCAGGAACGCGACCCCCTCGCGCTTCGCCTCCTCGAACTCCTCGTGGCCCTGGGTCGTCTGCAGGACCGGCATCTCCGAGAAGCTCTCGAGCGAGACGATCGTGACCTCGGTCGCTCCGCCGCGCAGGGCGGCCCGGGCGGAGTCGAACGCCTCCTTCATGCGCGCGTCGGTCTCCCCGGCGAGCTCGGCCGCCTCTTCCTCGCGGCCGAGGCGGAGGGCCGTGCGCGCGGCGTCGAAGGCCACGAAGCCGCCGCCGATCACCACGACGTGGCGGCCGAGGTTCATCCGGTAGCCCCGGTTGACGTTCAGCAGGTAGTCGACCGCCTTCACGACGCCGTCCTTCTCGACGCCGGGGACCTGGAGGTCGCGGCCGCTGGCGACCCCCACGGAGAGGAAGACGGCTTCGAAGCCCTCCGCGCGGAGCGCGGCGAGTCCCCGCGAAGGCGTGAGCGCGACGCCCGTGCGCAGCGTCACGCCGAGGGAGAGGATCTTCCGCACCTCCTCGTGGATGAGCGTCCGCGGGAGGCGGTACTCGGGGATCCCGAAGCGCATCATCCCGCCCGGCTCGGAAGACGCCTCGAAGACCGTGACGTCGTATCCGAGGAGGGCGAGGTCGTGGGCGGCCGAGAGCCCGGCCGGCCCGGCGCCGATCACGGCCACCCTTCGCTTCCGGGAGGCGCCCGTCGACAGGGGAGCGACCGGCAGGTGGCCGCGGAAGAGGTTGCCCTCGAGGATCGGGCGGTGGCGCAGGCGGTCCTGCGTGTCGGGCCGGCGCGACTCGACGCCGTAGCGCTCCGTGACGTACCGCTTGAGCGCACGGATGGAGACGGGCGCGTCGATCGCGCCGCGGCGGCACGCGTCCTCGCACGGCGCGGCGCAGACGCGGCCGCACACCGAGGCGAAGGGGTTCGGCGCGCGGGCGACGAGGAAGGCCTCCTCCTCCCGGCCCTCGGCGACGAGCTGCACGTAGCGGCCCGCGTCGGTCCTGACGGGACACCCGGCCTGGCACTTGACCTGCGCCTTCCAGTGCTCGAGGTCCGGGAGCTGTACGCGGACGGGCATGGTCACCTCGGTGTCGCGAGAGACTCTCCGTCCGCCCGGCGCCGGCGTACATGACGGCCGTCATGCGCGCCGAAAAAGGCGGGCCGGCCCCGGTCCGCGCGCGACCTGACGCCCGTCATGGCGCGGGGCCCGCGGACGAGCGACAAAGTAAGGCGAGCCGGGGAGGCGCAAGTGCACGAGTCGATCGACGTCCTCATGAACGAGCACCGGCGGATCGAGAAGGTCCTCGGTTCCCTCGAGACGTTCTGCCTGGAGGTGGCCGACGGCCTCGTGCCGGAACGGACGGTCCTCGCCGACTACGCGGCGTTCTTCCGCGGCTACGCGGACGCGAGCCACCACGGAAAGGAAGAGGACGTGCTCTTCGCCCGCATGCTCGAGCGGGGCTTCTCCCGCGAGAGCGGTCCCGTCGCCGTCATGCTGCACGAGCACGCGGTGGGCCGCGGCCACGTGGGCGCGCTCGGCCAGGCGGGCGGGGGTGCGGGCGCCGTCACGGGCGTCGAGGCGCAGCTCGTCGTCGAGCACGGCTCGGCCTTCGTGCCGCACCTGCGCGCGCACATCCAGAAGGAGGACCGGATCCTCTACCCGATGGCGCTCCGTCTCCTGGACGACGGCGAGCTCGACGCGATGCTCGCCCAGTTCGAGGCCTTCGACGCCGGCCGGCGGGCCGACGGCACGTACGACCGGCTCGAGGGGCTGGCGGACCGCCTCGTCGCGGCGTTCCGGCCCGACCCCGTCCGCATGGCGGCGGCCGAGAGCCTGGTGGCCTGCGGTCGCTGAACCCCCGCCGGGCCGCCGCCGCCGCCGGCCCGGACGGCTCCACGGCGGCGGGGCCGGGATGGCCTATGATTCGGCCTCTCGCATTCCGCGCCGGAGGACCCGCCTTGCCGCCTCGAACCCGGCCGCTCGCCGTTCGGATCAGACTCGGCGCCGCGGCCATTCCGGCGGCGTGGGGGAATCGTGCCGTCCGCGCCTGAAGAGGACGGAGTCGTCCGCGCCGACGGGCGGCTGAGGCCGGGCGAGGGCGGTCTCGCGCCCTGCGCCGAGTGCAGCATCCACGAGACGCTCGACGCGCTGCCGCTCGGCTTCTTCCGCACGTCGCTCGACGGGAAGTGGCTGAGCGCGAACTCGACGCTCGCGCGCCTCCTGGGATACGCCTCCGTGGCGGAGCTCGTCGCGTCGGCCGCGGACGTCGGCCGGGACGTCTACGCCCGGCCCGGAGAGCGCGAGCGGCTGCGGGCGGGCCTGGACCGGGACGGCATCGTCCGGGGCCACGAGGTCGAGCTGCGGCAGAAAGACGGCGCGCTCCGCTGGTGCTCGATCAGCGCGCGGCTCGTCCGACGGTCGGGCGAGGAGGCGTACTACGAGGGCCTCGTCGAGGACTTCAGCGAGGTGAGGCGGGCCCGCGTCGAGCTCGTCGACGCCCGCGCCGAGCTGGAGCAGCGGGTGAGGGAGCGCACCGCGGAGCTCGAGCGGACGAACCGCGCGCTCGCGGCCGAGGTCCGGGAGAGAGAAGAGGCCGAGCGCGAGCTGCGCGACAGCGAGGAGCGCTACCGGGCGCTGGCGCAGAACTCGCTCGACGTGATCATGCGGTTCGACCGCGAGGGCCGCCACCTGTACGTGAACGCGAGCGTCGAGGCGTCCACGGGGATCCCTCCCGCCGCCTACCTCGGGCGGACCCACCGGGAGATGGGCTTCCCGGAGGAGCTCGTCGCGATCTGGGAGCCGGCGATCGACTCGGTCTTCCACTCCGGGAAGATGAACCGCGTGGAGTTCCGGCTCCCGAGCGGCGTCTGGATCGACTGGCTGCTCATGCCGGAGTACGCGGCCGACGGCTCGGTCCAGTCCGTGGTCACCTCCGCGCGGGACATCACGGAGAGGAAGCGGGCCGAGGACGTGCTCCGCTCCGCGCGCGACGAGCTCGAGGCCCGGGTCGCCGACCGGACGGAGGAGCTGCGTCGCGCGAGCGAGCTGCTGCGCGAGTCGGAGAAGATGAGGGCGCTCGGCGTCCTCGCCGGCGGGATCGCCCACGACTTCAACAACCTGCTCCAGGCGCTGCTCGGGGCGACCGCGCTGCTCCGGCGCCGGCGCCGCGACGAGGAGGCTCACGAGCGGCTCGTGGGCCAGATCGAGGCCGACATCGGCCGCGGCGTCGCGCTGAGCCGCCAGCTCCTGCTCTTCGCCCGGCGGGAGAAGGCGCGGACGGCCGACGTCGACCTCAACGACGTTCTCCGCTCGTGCGGGCACCTGCTCGGCCGCCTCGTGCGGGAGAACGTCGCCCTGCGGTTCGAGCTCTCGCCGGAGGCGCTTCCCGCCCGCGTCGACGCGGGCCAGATCGAGCAGGTGCTCGTGAACCTCACGCTGAATGCGTGCGACGCGATCACCGGCGGCGGGAGCGTG
>JAXLRD010000066.1:0-37558 GCA_046331285.1 Vicinamibacteria bacterium | reverse complement strand
CTGCTCGGGGCGGCCGCGCTGCTCCGGCGCCGGCGCCGCGACGAGGAAGCTCACGAGCGGCTCGTGGGCCAGATCGAGGCGGACATCGCCCGCGGCGTCGCGCTGAGCCGCCAGCTCCTCCTGTTCGCCCGGCGGGAGAAGGCGCGGACGGCCGACGTCGATCTCAACGACGTTCTCCGCTCGTGCGGGCACCTGCTCGGGCGCCTCGTGCGGGAGAACGTCGCCCTGCGGTTCGAGCTCTCGCCGGACGCGCTCCCTGCCCGCGTCGACGCGGGCCAGATCGAGCAGGTGCTCGTCAACCTCACGCTGAACGCGTGCGACGCGATCACCGGCGGCGGGAGCGTGACCGTCCGGTCGGGCTCCGCCGAGCCCGGCCTCGTCTGGTTCGAGGTGGCCGACACGGGGGCGGGCATCGACCCCGAGAGCCTCCCCCGCATCTTCGAGCCCTTCTTCACGACGAAGGGACGCGGGAAGGGCACGGGCCTCGGCCTGAGCGTCGTCCACGGGATCGTCGAGGCGCACCACGCGCGGGTCGCGGTCGAGTCCTCCCCGGGCGGCGGCGCCGCGTTTCGCGTGATCCTCCCGGCCGCGGCGTCCGCGGGAGATGCGGCCGGCCGGGAGGCGCGCCCGGGAGCGGCCGGCGATCCGCTCCCCGGCTCCGGCAAGCTCCTCGTGGTCGAGGACGACCTCGCCACGCTCGCGGCCCTCGTCGGGATGCTCGAGAGCCTCGGCTACGACGTCGTCGGGGTGACGAGCGGGGAGGAGGCCCTGCGCTCGCCGCGCGACCTCCGCTTCGACCTCCTCCTGACGGACTACATGATGCCGGGCATGAACGGGGCCGAGCTGGCGACACGGCTCCGCGAACGGTGGCCGGGGCTCCCGGTCATCGTCGCGTCCGGCTACGTGGACGACGAGGCCGCCCTGCTGCGGATCGAGCGCGACGGCATGGAGCTGCTGCCGAAGCCCTTCGATTCGGTCGCGCTCGGCGCGACGGTCGCCCGCGTGCTCGGCGGATCGCGCCGGGCTCGCTAGGGCTCTTCTCTTCCGGACCCGGGCCGGCGTCGTGGCGGCACCCGCGCCGGAGTCGGCGCGCATGATCGATGGAGGAGGGAAGAGGGCATGAAACGGTTGCTTCTGCCGGCCGTCGCCGCGATCGCCGCGGCGGCCGTGGCCGCCGGGGCCGTCCATCCCGGGGAGCACGCGCACTGACGGCCCCGCGCCGCTGGGAAGACGCCCGAGTCGTCGGCGGGTTCGCCGCCGCCTCCGCCAACGAGGTGCTGCTGGGGTACGTCCGGGACGAAAGCCGCCGTCAGCCGCACCTGCGCATCCTGGACCTGGGCTGCGGGGCCGCGCGCAACGCGGTTCCGATGGCCGCCCTGGGAGCGACGGTCGTCGGCCTCGACCTCGCGGCTCCGATGCTCGAGGCGGCGCGGCGCCGGAGCGAGGGCGCCGGGGGCCGCGTGGCTCTCGCGCGGGCGGCGATGGATCGGCTTCCGCTGGTGGACGGCGCCTGCGACCTCGTCGTCGCGCACGGCATCTGGAACCTCGCGCGCTCCGCCGCGGAGTTCCGGCGCGCCGTCGCCGAAGGCGCGCGCGTGGCCCGCCCGGGAGCCGGCCTCTTCGTGTTCACCTTCTCGCGCGCGACGCTGGCCGAGGACGCCGTGCCGGTCGCCGGGGAGCCCTTCGTCTTCACCCAGTTCGCGGGCGACCCCCAGTGCTTCCTCACGGAGCCGCAGCTCGTCGAGGAGCTCCGCCGGGCCGGGTTCGAGAAGGACCCTCCCGGCCCCCTCACCGAGTACAACCGGCCGCCCTCCGGAAAGCGCCTCGTGCCGACGGGCCCGGTGATCTACGAGGGCACGTTTCGACGCGTCGGGCGCTGAGGGCGTCGCGCCGCTCGCCGGTTGCGGCCTCGATCAGTCCACCTGGTCCTTCGAATCAGGCTCCGTAGGGGACCCAGATGTTCTTGACCTGCGTCGCGTGGCGGAGCAGCACGCGAAGGTCGGCCTTCGCCCAGTCGAGGGGCAAAGCCGTCGTCCACGTCTGCTTCAGGTTGCTGACCGAGGCGCGCTCGACGAGCGCGGCGCCCTCGGCGCCGCCGAAGTACCAGCAGGCGTCGACGTCCGCGTGCTCGGCGAGGACCTTCGCGAGCTCGTCGCGGCCGCCGGTCACGATGTTGACGACGCCGGCCGGAACGTCGCTCGTCTCGAGGACCTGGTAGAGGTCGGTCGCGGCGAGGGGATGGCGCTCCGACGGGACCGCGACCACCGTGTTGCCCATCGCGATCGCGCCGCCGACGAGAGTGACGAAGGCGAGGAGCGGCGCCTCGTCCGGGCAGAGGACGCCGACGGTGCCGACCGCCTCGTTCATGGCCAGCGTCACGTTGCGCAGCGGCGTGTGGTGCACGGCGCCGTCGTACTTGTCCGCCCAGGCGGCGCAGGCGAAGAGCCGCTGGACGGCGCCTTCGACCTCGGCTCGCGCGCCCGTCGCGTCACCCGTCATGGCCGCGACCCGGGTCGCCATCTCCTCGGCGCGCGCGGAGAGGTTCTCGCCGAGGTAGTAGAGGATCTGCGCGCGGTTGTGGGCCGTCTGGCTCGCCCAGCCCGAGGCGGCGCGGGCCGCCTCGACGGCGTTGCGGAGGTCCTTCCGGCTGCCTTCGCCGACGTCGCCGATCGAACGGCCGTGCGGGTCGAGCACCTTGCGGCTGTAGCCGGAGTCCGGCCGCGCCTGCCTGCCGCCGATGAACAGCTTGGCCGTGCGGTCGATCGGCGGCAGCCCCGCGGCGCTCGCCGTCGCGGCGGCCTGCTCGGCCGGTGCGGCCTTCGCCCCCGCGTCCGCGGCCGGCGCGAACGCCGTCCTCACGTACTCGAAGAGCCCCTCGCGGCCGCCCTCGCGTCCGAACCCGCTCTCTCGGTAGCCGCCGAAGCCGGAGGCCGCGTCGAACAGGTTCGTGCTGTTGACCCACACGACTCCGGCCTTCACCTGGCGCGCCACGTCGAGCGAGAGGTTGACGTCCTCGCTCCAGACGCTCGCGGCCAGGCCGTAGCGCGTGTTGTTGGCGAGCGCCACCGCCTCCTGCGGCGTGCGGAACGTCAGCGTCACGAGGACCGGCCCGAAGATCTCGACCTGGGCCACCGTCGAGGACGGCGCCACGCCCGACAGGATCGTCGGCGGGTAGAACCAGCCCTCCTTCGGACACGACCACGACGGCTGCCAGAGCTCGGCACCCTCGGCGGCGCCCTGCTTCACCAGGCCCTCGATCTTCTTCAGCTGGGCGGGGGCGATGATCGCGCCGATGTCGATCGCCTTGTCGAGCGGGTCGCCGAGGCGGAGCTTCTCCATGCGGGCGCGCAGCTTCGCGAGGAGGCGCGGCGCGACGCTCTCCTGCACGAGGAGCCGCGAGCCGGCGCAGCAGACCTGGCCCTGGTTGAACCAGATGGCGTCGACGACGCCCTCGACGACGCTGTCGAGGTCGGCGCTGTCGAAGACGACGAACGGCGACTTGCCCCCGAGTTCGAGCGAGAGCTTCTTGCCGCTGCCGGCGGTCGCCTCGCGCAGGATCCGGCCGACTTCGGTCGAGCCGGTGAAGGCGATCTTGTCGACGCCGGGGTGCCGCACGATGCGCTCGCCGACCCGGCCGTCGCCGGTCACGACGTTGACCACGCCCGGCGGCAGGCCGACGTCGCGGCAGACCTCCGCGAAGAGGAGCGCGGTCAGCGACGTCCACTCGGCCGGCTTGAGCACGACCGTGTTCCCCATCGCGAGGGCGGGGGCGATCTTCCACGCCAGCATCAGGAGCGGGAAGTTCCACGGGATGATCTGGCCGACGACCCCGACCGGCCGCGCGCCGGGCAGCTCCGTGTCGCGCAGCTCGGCCCAGCCCGCGTGGTGATAGAAGTGCCGGGCCACGAGCGGCACGTCGATGTCGCGCGTCTCGCGGATGGGCTTGCCGTTGTCGAGCGTCTCGAGCACGGCGAAGAGGCGCGCGTGCTTCTGCACGTGGCGCGCGATCGCGTAGAGGTGGCGGGCGCGGGCGTGGCCGGACAGGGCGGCCCAGCCGGCCTGGGCCCGGCGCGCCGCGGCCACCGCCGCGTCGACGTCGGCCGGGGTCGCCTGCGTCAGCTTCGCGAGCGGCTCCCCGGTGGCGGGGTTCAGCGAGTCGAAGAGCTCGCCGGGCGCGGTGAACCCTCCGTCGACGAACGTGCCGAACGCCCGGCCGTGGGCCTCGAGCCAGCGGATCGCCGGCCCCGCCGCTTCGGGGGCCGGCCCGTACTCCATCGTCTTCAGGACGTCGGCCACCCGGCTCTTCTTCTCGCGTTCTCTCATGCGCCGTTAGCCCATCGGATGACGGAAGGAGGCGGAGTAGAAGCCGGTGACGTGGTGCTCGAGCTGCCGCTCGATGTCGCCGAGGAGCGTGCTCGCCCCGAGGCGGAGCCGCTCCGGCGAGAGCCACTCGTCGCCCAGCTCCTCCTTCATGAGGACGAGCCAGTCGAGCGCCTGCTTCGCCGTGCGCAGGCCGCCCGCCGGCTTGAATCCCACCGCGTGGCCCGTCTGCTCGAGGTAGTCGCGGATGGCCCGCGCCATGACGAGGCTCACCGGAAGCGTCGCGTTCGTCGGCTCCTTGCCGGTGGAGGTCTTGATGAAGTCGGCGCCGGCCATCATGCACACGAGGCTGGCGCGGGCCACGGTCGTGAGCGTGCCGAGCTCGCCGGTGGCGAGGATCGTCTTCATGTGGGCGCGCCCGCAGGCCTTTCGGAAGGCCTTCACCTCGGTGTGGAGGGCCTTCCACTGGCCCGTGAGCGCGAGGTGCCGGCTGATCACGATGTCGATCTCGCGCGCGCCGGCCGCGACCGACGTCTCGATCTCCCGCAGCTTGAGCTCGAACGGCGTCAGGCCGGCGGGGAAGCCGGTCGACACCGCCGCGACCGGAATGCCCGACCCGCGCAGCGCCTCGACGGCGGTCGGCACCATCGCGTCGTAGACGCACACCGCGCCCGTGTGGATGGACGCGGGATCGACGCCGAGGGCCTCGAGCAGGTCCTCGCGCACCGGGCGGCGCGCCTTGGCGCACAGCCGGCGCACGGTGCCCGGGGTGTCGTCGCCCGACAGCGTCGTCAGATCGATCGTCTGCACGGCCCGGAGCAGCCACGCGGCCTGCCAGTCCTTCTTGACGGTGCGCCGCTTGGTGAGGGTGTCGGCGCGCCGCTCGACCGCGCTGCGGTTGACCCGCGCCGACGCCACCCAGTCCGCGTCGAAGGCGCAGCCCGGGTTCCGCTTCGTCCGCTCCTGCATGGGAGCCGTAGCCTAACGCTCCGCGGGCGGCGCGTCGAGCGCACCCGGACGAGCGGCGGGCGGGAACCTGGCGGAGAATGTCGGGCCATGGCCCTTCTGCCGGTGCAGCCCGGCGAGCGGATCCGGGCGCTCGACGCCCTGCGCGGCTTCGCGCTCTTCGGGATCCTCGTCGCCAACTGGCGCGGCTTCGGGTGGCCGGCCGAGTACTACCCGACGCCCTCCGCCGTGCTGCACTCCGCGGCCGACCTCCGCGTCCAGTTCCTGGTCGACCTCCTGTTCGGCAACAAGTTCATCTCGCTGCTCTCGCTGCTCTTCGGCATCGGGTTCGCCATCCAGCTCGACCGCGCGGCCGCGCGCGGCGCGTCCTTCCTCGCCTTCCACGGGCGCCGGCTCGCGGGCCTCGCCGTGATCGGCTGCGCCCACGCCTTCCTCCTCTGGTGGGGCGACATCCTTCTCACTTACGTCGTGGCGGGTGCCCTGCTGTGGCTCTTCCGTGGATGCGGACGCCGAGCGCTCCTCGCGTGGGCCGGCGCGCTGCTTCTGCTGCCCTTCTGGCTCACGCTCTGGCGCATCGCGACGTTCTCCGCGTCGGCTGGATCCGGCTCGTCGCCCCGCCCTCTCGTCGACGACGTCGTCGCCCGCGCGGCTCACGCCTACCTGCACGGCTCGTGGCGCGAGCGGCTCGGCCAGAACTTCCACGACTGGACGGTCAACAACGCGGACGGCTACTTCACCGTCCTCGTCGTCCTCGCCTGGTTCCTCGCGGGCGTGTGGCTCTGGCGCTCAGGGTTCGTCTCTCGATTGCGGGAGCGAGCTTCGCTGCTGAAGCGCGTCGCCGGCTGGTGTCTGACCCTCGGCGTCGCGGCGCTCCTCCTCGTCTTCCACGTGCGCCAGAGCCTCCATCCGCGCCCGGACCACCTGCCGGAGCTGCTGATCGTGGCCGCCCTGGTCCGTGTCGCCGCGACGGCGGCCGTCAGCGTCGGTTACGCGGCGGGCATCGCACACCTCGCCGCCTCCGGCCGGCTGCCCCGGCTGGAGCGCGGCCTGGAGGCGGTCGGGCGCACGGCCCTCTCGAACTATCTCCTGCAGAGCCTGGTCGGCACGTTCGTCCACTACGGTCACGGCCTCGGCCTCTACTCGAAGGTGGGAGCGGCCGCGGGTATGGCGCTGAGCCTGGCCGTGTTCTCTCTCCAGGTGCCCCTCAGCCTCTGGTATCTCTCGCGCCGTCGCACCGGCCCGGTCGAATGGCTGTGGCGCCTCATGAGCTACGGGCGGCCGGCGGAGGTGGCGGCGACCGCGCCGACCGGGGAAACGGCGTAGGGAGGGAACCGGTCGCCCCGCGAAAGCAGCGCCTGGCCACGGCGTGGAGATGGACGGCCTCGCGGGACGCGCCGCCCGGCGGGGCACCGGGCGGCGCGCACGGCTCGCCTACGGCTTCGCCGTCGACGGCTTCGCGGCTGCGGGCGCCATCGCCGCCGGCGCGGCGGCCGGGCGACCTTCTTCGTCGCGCGCTCCTTGCGCAGAGCCGCCGCGCCCTCCCGGATCTCGGAGAGATCGCGCTGCATCTCGCTCCAGCCGTACCACAGGGCGTAGTCCGGGTTCGCGTGGAAGGTGCCCTGGAAGGCGCGCATGCGGTGTTCCAGGAACATCACGAAGAGCTTCTGCTCGACGACCGTCGGCGCGTCGTGGAACGTGAGCAGGTCGGGGAAGGCCGACGCGTACCCCGCCGGCTTCGGCAGGACGCCGTCCGCGTAGAGCGCCGCCACGATGCGGATCGCCTCGGCCATCAGGTGATCCGCTTCGCGGATCATGTCGTCGCCCTTCTGGAGCTGCTCCTTCGCGAACGTGGCCGAGTGGCAGCCGGAGCAGGTCTTCAGCATCTGGTCTCGGCCCTTCTGCCAGCTCTCCTGGTCGAGCCGCGCGACGTCCGCGGCCTTCACCACGTCGAGGCGTCCCGTCGGCTTGCCGTCGGGGTCGAGAACGCCGAGGCCCTGGAGAATCACGGCGCGGTCGGCGGCCCACTGCTCGTCCTCGGGCATCGGGAGCCGCACCGCGAAGCCGGCGCGCGCACCCGTGGTTGCCCTCCGCCATGTGGCGCGCAGTGGCGCCGCCGCGCTCTCGGGCAGCGTGTTCGCTTCAGGGCGCGGACGCCGTGCTTGAGGCCGAGTACATCTCCCACTGCGGGTGGTCGAAGCCCCGGCGATCGCGCTACGGCCTGGCGGCGGCGGCTGGCTTCGGCGTGGCCGGCCTGGCCGCAGGCGCCTGGGCCACGGCCGCGACCTTCTTCGACGCGTGCTCCTTGCGCAGCGTGGCCGCGCCTTCCTTGATCTCGGCGAGGTCGCGCTGCATCTCGCTCCAGCCATACCACAGCGCGTAGTCCGGGTTCGCGTGGAAGGTCCCCTGGAACGCGCGCATGCGGTGCTCCAGGAACATCACGAAGAGCTTCTGCTCGACGACCGTCGGCGCGTCGTGGAACGTGAGGAGATCGGGGAAGGCCGAGGCGTACCCGGCCGGCTTCGGCAGGATGCCGTCCGTGTAGAGCGCGGCCACGATCCGGATCGCCTCCGCCATGAGGTGATCCGCCTCGCGGATCATGTCGTCGCCCTTCTGAAGCTGCTCCTTCGCGAACGTCGCGGAGTGGCAGCCGCCGCAGGTCTTCAGCATCTGGTCGCGGCCCTTCTGCCAGCTCTCCTGGTCGAGCCGCGCGACGTCGGCCGCCTTCACCACGTCGAGCCGGCCCGTCGGCTTGCCGTCGGGATCGAGGACGCCGAGGCCCTGCAGGATGACCGCGCGGTCGGCGGCCCACTGCTCGTCCTGCGGCATCGGCAGCCGCACCGCGAGGAAGCCCCAGGGCGCCCGCACCTCGTGGTTGCCTTCCGCCATGTGGCAGGTCTGGCAGGTCGGCGCCGCCGCGCTCTCCGGCAGCGTGCCGTTCTGCTTCAGCAGGGCACGGACGCCGTGCTTCGAGGCCGAGTACATCTCCCACTGGGGGTGGTCGAAGCCCATGTGGCAGGTCTGGCACGCCTGCGGCTGGCGTGCCTCCTTGAGCGAGAACGAGTGGCGCGTGTGGCAGGCGTCGCACGACGCGACGCCGAAGCCGCGGCCCTGGGCCTGCAGCTCCCTGTGTTCGGCCTCGCTCTTCAGGCCGAGCTTGTGGCAGCCGCCGCAGCCCTTCATGCCCTCCATCATGGCGACGGGCTGCGCGTGAGCCGTGGGCATCGCCTTCATCGCGGCCCACGCGAACGCGTGCTTGCCCTTCTTGAACTGGGCGACCTGCTGCTCGTGGCACTGCGCGCAGGTCTCCGGCGTGGGGATGCCGGCCCTGGCCGCGTCGGTCGCCGATTGGTGGCCCTCGCCGTGGCAGCCGGTGCAGTCGACCCCGGCGGCGGCGTGCTTGCTGAGCTTCCAGTCGGCGACGATCCCCGGCGACTGTTTTCCGTGGCAGTCGACGCAGGCGTCGCCCCCGGCGAGCGCGCCGCGGGGCGCGAGGAGGACGGCGGAGAGGACGAGGAGCGTCGGAACGGCACGACGGGACATGGGGCCTCCTGGGTGGATGACGGCCGTCGCGCGCAGTATGTGCACACCCGACGAGGATCGGACATGACGGACGTCATGTCCCGTCCATGACGCTCGCGCGGGCTCGCCGCGGCGGCGCAGTATCATGGCCGGAGATGACTCCGTCGACACCCGACGAGGTGCGCCGCGCGCGCAGCGCGGCGGCGATCACGGCCCTCCTGGAGATCGCCCGCGACCTCACGGCCTCGATCGGCACGGCCGACCGCTACGCGCGGCTGCTCGCCGCGATGCGGCGCGCCATCCCGGCCGACGCGGCGTGCCTGCTGCGGCTCGAGGGCGAGGAGCTCGTGCCGGTCGCCGCGCACGGCCTGCGGCCGGAGGCGCTCGCCCGACGCTACGACCGGCGCCGGCATCCCCGCCTCGACGCGATCCTGCGCTCGCCCGACCCGGTCCGCTTCCCGCCGGACAGCCCGCTCGCCGACCCCTTCGACGGCCTGCTCGAGGAGGACCCGCACGCGGTCGAGAGCATCCACGCCTGCCTCGGCTGCGTCCTGACCGAGGGCGGCGAGGTCGTGGGCGCACTGACCGCGGACGCGCTCGACCCGCACGCCTTCGATGCCATCGACCTCCGCTTCCTCGCGACGCTCGGGGCGCTCGCCGGAGCTGCCCTGCGGACGAGCGCCCTGGTCGAGGCGCTGGAGCGACGGGCGGCGCGGCGCGAGACGCTCACGCGCGAGCTCCAGCGTCACGCCGTCGAGACGAGCGGTGAGATCGTCGGCCGGAGCCCCGCGATCCTCCGGCTGCTGGAGGAGACGGCGATGGTGGCCTCGTCGGACCTCGCCGTGCTCGTCACCGGCGAGACCGGCGTCGGCAAGGAGCGGGTTGCCCACCAGGTCCACGAGCTCTCGCCGCGGCGCGACGAGGCGATGATCCACGTCAACTGCGCGGCGCTGCCGGAGGCGATCGCCGAGAGCGAGCTGTTCGGTCACGTCGCGGGCGCCTTCACCGGGGCGGTGCGCGAGCGCGCCGGGAAGTTCGAGGTCGCCGACGGCGGCACGATCTTCCTCGACGAGATCGGCGAGCTGCCGCTGACTCTCCAGCCGAAGCTCCTGCGGGTGCTGCAGAGCGGCGAGATCCAGCGGGTGGGCTCCGACCGGGTGCACCGCGTCGACGTGCGCGTCGTCGCGGCGACGAACCGCGACCTCGAGCGGGAGGTGGCGGCCGGCCGCTTCCGCGCCGACCTCTACCACCGGCTCGCCGCCTTCCCGCTGCGCGTGCCGCCGCTGCGGGAGAGGCGCGGGGACATCCCGCTCCTCGCCGCGCACTTCGCCGACGCGGCCCGCCGTCGGCTCGGCACCGGACCGGTGCGGCTCTCCGAGGACGTGCGCGACCGGCTCGCGTCGGCCGACTGGCCGGGCAACGTCCGCGAGCTCGAGAACGTCGTGAGCCGCGCCGTGCTGAGGGCCGCGTCGGGCCGCGAGCGGGGAGCGGCGGTGCCGGTGGAGGCCGCGCACCTCGACCTCCACTCGGTTCCGTCGCCCGCCGCAGAGCCGGCCGCGGGGCGGGAACCGGCCGACGCGGGCGCCCGGCCGCTGTCCGATCGCGTGCGCGATCTCCAGCGGCGGGCGATCCGCGAGGCCGTCGAGCGCAACGGCGGCAACTGGGCGGCGGCGGCCCGCGAGCTCGGCATGCACCGGAGCAACCTGCACCACCTGGCTCTCCGCCTGGGCCTTCGCGAGGACGCAGGCGGGCGGCCGCGGCCGCGTTAGGCCGCGGCGCCCGCGTCGGGGCCGCGTGATCAGAAGCCGGCGGTGAGCGCGACCCGCAGCGTCCGCCCGAAGCCGGGCGTGATGTTCGTGTTGTTGTCGGCGTTCGACCAGTACTCCGCGTCGAAGGCGTTCTCGAGGTTGGCCTGGAGGCGCAGCGCGCTCGTGAGAGCGTAGAAGGCGGCGACGTCGACGCGGGTGTAGCCGGGCAGGGTGACCGTGTCGTCGATCGCCGCGAACATGTCGCTGCGGTAGAGGACGCCGACGGCAGCCGCGAGGCGCGGCCGGAGCTGCACGTGGTTCCACAGGGAGAACGTGTGCTGCGGCACCTGTCCGACCCGCGCCCCCGCCCGCGCGGCGGCGGTCGCGCTCGTCACGCGGGCGTCCTGGTACGCGTAGCCGCCGGCGACCTGCCAGCCGCGGGTCAGGTGGCCGGTGACGCCCAGCTCGACGCCGTTCGTCCGCTGGCGGCCCGTCTGCACGATCCGGGTCGGGTCGTTGGGGTCGACCGAGCGGGTGTTCGTGCGATCGAGCTGGTAGACGGCGGCGGTGACCGCGAGGCCCGGCCGCGGCTGCCACTTCGCGCCCGCCTCGTAGTTCAGGAAGCGCTCGGGCTCGAGCTGCTCCGTCACCGACGTGAGCGAGGCGAACTGGTCGCCCGAGCTCGGGAGGTGCGAGACGGTGTAGCTCGCGTAGAGCGAGAGCGGCTCGACCGGCTTGACGACGAGCCCGGCTCGGGGCGAGACGAGGTCGTCCACGCGCCCGAGCGTGGCCGCGGTGCGACGGTTCTCGAACGCGAGGTCGAACCGGTCGAAGCGCAGGCCGCCGACGAGCTGGACGTGGCGGGAAAGGACGACCTGGTCCTGCACGTAGGCCGCGGCCACCTTCGCCTCGACGTGGTGGTCCGCGTCGGTGGCGCTCTGACGGAAGACGGCCCGGACGGCCGTCGTCGGCGCGGCGTAGGGCCGGGAGAGGCTGGTGGCGTTGCCGTCGAAGTAGCCCGTGTTCCGGAAGTTGTCGGTCTGCTGCCGGCCCAGCTCGAAGCCGGCGAGGATCGTGTGCTTCACGGCGCCGGTGGCGGCGGCGAGGACCACGTCGGTCTGGCTGAACAGGTTGTGGCGCCCGGTGGCGTTGTTGTAGGCCGAGAGGGCCACGCGGCTCTTGTCGGGGCTCACCGCTCCCGGCACGTAGTTCTGGTACGCGCGGTCGTAGGCGCCGAAGCTCGTGCGGTTGCGGACCGTCACGCGCCCGGCCTGGTGCTCGACCGCGACCGAGGCGACGTCGACGCGGGCACGCACCCAGCTGTCGTCCGGGTTCCCGTAGTAGGTGGAGACGTCGACGTCGGCCGGCCGGCCCTGGAAGGACGTGATGCCGCGGTCGGCGACGCGGTCGTCGTTCAGGTGCTCGTAGCCGAGCGTCGCGCGGGTCCGCCCGCCGGCGGCGAGGGTGATCGTCGGGTTGACGGCCCATCGCTCGAGGCCGACGCCGTCGCGCATGCTGTCCGAGTCCTCGTACATCGCGTTCACCCGGAAGGCGGCGGCCCGGCCGACCGGCTCGCCGAGGTCGGCCGCGACGCGGCGGTGGCCGTAGCCCCCCGCCTGGGCGGTCAGCTCTCGAATCGGGAGGAACAGCGCCTCCTTCGTGACGCGGTTCACGACGCCGCCGCCGCCGCCGCGGCCGAACATCATCGCGTTCGGCCCCTTGAGCGCCTCGATGCGCTCGACGTTGTAGAGGTCGCGGTAGTACTGCACGTCGTCGCGCACGCCGTTCAGGAAGAAGTCCGCCGAGGAGTTGTTGCCCCGGATGATCACCTGGTCGCGGTTGTTCTCGCCCTGGTGGGCCTGGATGCCGGGGACGTACCGCATCGCGTCGCCGACGCTCAGCGTGAGCTGGTCGTGGAGGAGCTCACGGGTCGTCACGGTCACCGACTGAGGCACGTCGCGCAGCGGCGTGAGCGTCCTCGTCGCGCTCGAGACCGACTCGACCCCGTAGCCGCCGGGCGCCCGCACCGTCACCGACTCGCTCCGGGCCGCGAGGTCCAGGACGAAGTCGCGCGTCGCTCCCGCCTGGCCGGCCCGGGCGTCGACCGCCCGGGTGGCGGCGCGGAAGCCCGGCGCGCGGACGGTGACGCGACAGGGTCCGGGATCGAGGGTGACGGAGAAGGCGCCCCGCGCGTCGGTCGTCGTCTCGGCCGTCGCCGCGGCGCCTTCCGGCGAGGCCGTCACCGACGCGCCGGCGATCGGGGCGAGGGCCGTGTCGAGGACCCGACCCTCCAGGTGGAAGCGCCCGTCGGCCGGGGCCGCGGGCAGGGGCGGGGACGAGGGGACGGGGAATGCGGTCAGGAGGGTGAAGATCATCGCGTTCAGCATCGGCGGGCTCCGGACTCAATAATGATAATGAAATCCATTTTCATTATCGCGCCGAAGAGTAGCCCTGCCGCGGGGATCGTGTCAAGAACTGCTTCGGGCGGCCCCGGGCTCCCGTCGGCCGGGGGTGGTCAGGCGGGCTCGCCGGGAGCAGTCAGGCCGACGGAAGGCCGGCGAAGGCGAAAGCGACGAATCGCCCGTGGTGCGACAGCGACACGCAGCCGTCGACCGGGCGGTCGTCGGCGAAGGCCACCGGCGGCCGGCCGTCGATCCGCAGGCCCCGCCGGCCGAGGCCCAGCGCGGCGCCGATGCGCTCGGCGGCGAACGCGCGCGCGGCCGGGCCCGGCTCGCCGTCGAGGCTCGCGACGCCCCGGAGGAGCCCGTCCGCTCCGTTCGCTCCGACGGCCACGGCGTGCACCCACGAGCCGCCGAACCGCACCTCGACGGCGCAGGCGGCTTCGCCGTCGTGGGCGTGACCGGCCACGACGCCGTCTCCGTCGGGCAGGCCCGGCAGGACGACGACGGCCTCTCGCGGCGAGAAGACCGCGCTGCGATCGAGGCGCCGGCGTGCCTTGAAGGCGCTCTCCTTGGCCGCCCAGAGAGCCCAGTGGAGCCTCTGGCGCGCGAGGGGAGTGGCGCACGCCGCGAGGGCGTCCTTCTCCTCCGGCGCGAAGACGCGCTCGACCCAGCGGGGGTGCAGCGAGTCGAGGCGCGACTCCGGGTCCTCGAGGTCGACGACGTCGTTGCCGACGGCGATCACGCCCGGCTCTCGAAGAACTCCCGCTCGAGGTCGACGAGGGCCTGGACCACCTGCGTCGCTAGGTCGCGCGTGCCCCGCAGGCCGCGCAGGGCGGTGCGGGGTTCGATGACGCGAAGGGCGACGGTGAACGTGTCGCCGCGCGCGGGGACGTTCGACCAGGTGCGCTGGGCGTCGCCGCGCCCGTAGACGCAGAGCACCCGGCAGCCGTCGACCTCCTTCAGCAGGCGGCCGACGCCGTCGGCGGTGGCCCCGGTGTCGACGCGCCCGGTGCGGCTGCGTCCGCCCTCCGGGAACATGAGGACGGCCTCGCCGGCGCGGAGCAGGTGGGCGAGCTTCTCGAGGACGTCCGCCACCTCGCGCCGGTCGCCGCCCCGGGGCACCGGCACGCACTTCATGACGTACGCGAGCGTCCGCCAGATCCACGAGCTCTCGACCCGCCGCGCGAGCGGCACGTTCCACGGCAGGCCGCGCGGGCGGAGGAGATGGTCGACCCCCGAGCCGAGGGCCCAGCCGATCACCGCCGAGTCCACCATCGTGAGGTGGTTCGCCACGATCAGCAGGGGGCGGCGGTCCTCGAGGAGCCGCGCGTACTCGCGGCGCCAGCGCGCCGCGTCGCGGATGCGCCAGCCGAAGCCGAAGCGCATCAGGAGCGTGACGAGCGGCAGCCACAGGAAGGCCGCCGCCCGCCCGGCGAGCCGCTGCCGCTCGAGGCCGCCCCGGCTCCAGCCCGGGGCGGCGGGCGCGGGAACGCTCTCGTCCGTCGTCACCGTCGCGGCCCCCAGGCCGGCGGCGCCGGCGCCCATCGTCAGGCCAGCTTGCCCTGGATGAGGCTCACCGCGTCGCCCACGGTCTGAACCTTGTCGGCGTCGTCGTCCGCGACCTCGATCCCGAACGCGTCCTCGAAGGCGAGGACGACGTCGACGAGCCGCGCCGAGTTCACCTTCAGGCCGCTCAGGATGTTCGTGTCGAGCGACACCGCGGCGAGGGCGGCCGGGTCCTTGGCGTAGGGCTTCAGGATGTCGACGACCTTCGAGAAGATCTGTTCCTGGGTCATGTGCGGTCCTCCTGGACCAAGAGAAAGAGCTAGTTGCCCGTCCACTTCCGATAGACGACGCACGCGTTCACGTCCCCGAAGCCGAAGCTCGACTTGACGATGGTCGAGAGCCCGGCCAGCGGGCGCACCTCGTGGGGTATGGACGCGGCGTGGGGCTCGATGCGGGGGTGTACGTCCTCGCAGTTCAGCGACGGGTGCACGTAGCCCCCGCGCAGCATCAGCAGGCAGGCCACCGACTCGATGGCGCCGGCCGCCCCGAGCGCGTGGCCGATCATCGACTTCGTCGACGTGATGGGCGGCAGGCGTCCCGGCTCGCGCTCGAGGGCCTTCGCCCACGCCTCGACCTCGTTCGGGTCGGCGCCGGTCGCGGTGAGGTGGCCGTTGATCGCGTCCACGTCGGCGGGCCCGATGCCGGCGTCGTCGAGTGCGCCCCGGATGCAGCGCCTCACGCTCTCGGGGTTCGGCGCCGTCATGCTGCCGCCGCCGCGGTGGCCGCCGCAGTTGAGGTGGCCGCCGAGGACCTCCGCGTGGATCCGCGCGCCGCGCTTCTGCGCCGACTCGAGGCTCTCGAGGTGGAGGACGCCCGCGCCGGAGCCGGGCACGAAGCCGCCCGCGCTCGCGCTCATCGGCCGCGAGGCCTTCTCCGGCTCCTCGTTGAAGCGCCGCGAGAGCACCTTCATCCCGTCGAAGCCGGCCCAGATGTAGTGGCTGTCGCCCTCGCTGCCGCCGCAGAGCATCCGCTCGGCGAGCCCGGCGCGGATGCGGGCGGCGCCCTCGAGGATGGCCTCGGTGCCGGTGCTGCACGCGCTGCTGTTGGTCGTGACCTGGTTGCCGAGGGCGAGGATGCCGCTGATGCGCGCCGAGACCCCGCTGCTCATCACCTGCTCGACGATCGTCGAGCCGAGGCGGCGGACCTTGCCGGCGTCCGTCATCGGCACCAGCTTCTCGCCGACGGTGTCGAGGCCGCCGATGCCGGTGCCGAGCACGGCGCCCGCCTCCCAGTGGACGTGCTCGTCGTCGCGGGCCGGCCGCGCGAAGCCGGCGTCCGTCCACGCGTCGACGGCGGCGATCGCGCCGAAGCGGTGGTTCGCGTTCATCGCGAGGAGCAGGTCGCCGTCGAAGTAGCTCCCGGCGAGCGCGTCCGCGCCCTGCGGAACGCCGGCGACCGTGCAGCCGAAGCCGAGCTCCGTGAGCTTCGGCACGTGCCGCAGTCCGGAGCGCCCGGCGCGGAGCGCCGCGTCGAACGCCTCGAGCCCGACCCCGTTCGGGGCCACGACGCCCATTCCCGTCACGACCACGCGCCGTCGCGTCACGCCATCCCTCCCGAGGCGGCCGACGAGGCCGCGTCGATGCCCATCCCCGCGACGGTCGCGGTCGCCACGAGCGTCCCGTCGTCCTTGCGCATCTCGACCTCGGCGCGCAGCTTCATCCGCCGGAAGAAGACCTTCCTCGCGCGGATCGTGACGGTGTCGCCCGGCCGCACGACGCCCGAGAACTCGGCGGTGACGTCGGTGAAGACGGTGAGCACCTTCTTCACCTCCTCGGCGCCCTTCTCCCGCGCGACGAGGTAGATCCCGAGGGCCACGACGCCCGTCTGCGCCATCGACTCGATCAGGATGACACCGGGCGTGATCGGGTTGCCGGGGAAGTGGCCGCGGTAGAAGAAGGCGTCGGGCCGGAACGTGTAGCGCGCGACGATCGCGTCGTCGCCGAGCTCGAGGATCTCGTCGACGAAGCGGAAGGGCTCCTGCTGCGGCAGCAGCGCGAGCACGTCGGCGCCGGTGATCGGCTCAGCCACCGTACATCCCCCCGTTGACGTGGATGACGGAGCCGGTGACGTAGCTGCCCTCGGTGGCGAGGAAGGCGACGACCTCGGCCACCTCCTCGGGCCGCCCCATCCGCCCGAGCGGGATGCGCTCGAGGATGCGGCCCTTCACCTCGTCGGGCAGCACGGCCGTCATGTCGGTGTCGATGAAGCCGGGGGCGACGGAGTTCACGAGGATGTCGCGGCCGCGCAGCTCCTGGGCGAGCGAGAGCGTCATCGCGTCGAGCCCGGCCTTGGCCATCGTGTAGGGGATCTGACCGGCGTTGCCGGTGTGGCCGACGACGCTCGAGATGTTGATGAGCCGGCCGCCCGTGCGGAGCATGAACCGCCGCAGCACGAGCTTCGTGAGGTACCACGTGCCCCGCGCGACGCCCGTCACCGCGTCGTAGTCGTCGAGCTTCATCGAGAAGATCGGCGCGTCGCGGTTGTACCCGGCGTTGTTCACGAGGACGTCGACGCGGCCCGCCGTCTCCTGCAGCTCCTTCACCAGCGCCTCGACCTGCGCCGGGTCGGACAGGTCGGCCTTCGCGACGAAGGCGCCGTCGAGCCCGTCCGCCACCTCGCGGGCCTTCGCCTCGCTCGAGTTGTAGACGACGCCCACGCGGAAGCCCTTCGCCGCGAGCGCACGGCACACGGCGCGTCCGATGCCGGTCGCCCCGCCCGTCACCACCGCCACCTTCCTGTCGCTCATCGCTCCATCCGCCCGCCGCGCGAGCGCTTCGAGGGCCACGGGTAGTCCGCGTAGTCGATGTCGCGGAAGATCCCGACCTTGGCCCGCCTGATCGTGTAGATGACCTCGCCGTCGATCGCGACCGTCGCGTCGCCGACCGCCACCGCCGAGCCGGAGGCCGGCAGCTCCTGGTAGCGCACGATGTCGATCTCGTAGCGCATGAGGCCGTCGTGCGGCCGGATCTGGCCGGAGAACTCGACCTCGCCGCAGCCGAGGGCGCGGCCGGTGCCGAGGCCGCCCGCCCACGCGCAGAAGAAGCCGACGAGCTGCCACACGCCGTCGACGCCGAGGCAGCCCGGCTGCACGGGGTCGCCGAGGAAGTGGCACTGGAAGAACCAGTCGTCGAGCCGCACGTCGCGCTCGGCCACGATCCTTCCCTTGTGCTTCTCCTTCCGGATCTCGCCGATGCGCGACACCATCAGCATCGGCGGCAGCGGCAGCTTCGCCGCGAACGCCGGGGGCGCGTCCTCGACGAGGCGGCCGTAGGCGAAGGCGAGGAGCTCCTCGTAGGAGAAGCTCGAACGCTGGCGGAAGTTCTCGTAGTTCATGCCGTGCGCCCGAAGCGGACGAGGAAGCTCGCCCAGGTCAGGCCGGCGCCGACGCCGGCGACGGCGACGTCGTCGGCGTCCGTCCACTCGTCCCAGCGCATGCTGAGGACGCCGGGCGACCCGGCCCCCGCGGTGTTGCCGAAGCTCTCGACGTTGTGGTGGTGGCGGTCGGGCGGGACCTCGCACATCCGGCAGACCGTCTCGAGCATCGAGAGGTTCGCCTGGTGCCCGACGAAGTGGAGGCGGCGGCCCTCCTGCGCGTAGGCGTCGCGCAGCCGGCGGTAGCCCGCGGCCGTCTTCTTGATGGCGAAGGTCTGGACCGTGCGGCCCTCCTGGAGGAAGTGGCCGGTGCGGGGGATCGTCACCTTGTCGTGGCCCGCGGGGCTCGACTCCATGGCCGTGCCGAGGATCTCGGCGCGCCCGCGCACCTTCGTCGAGAGGACGGCCGCGGTCGAGCCGTCGCCCCACAGCACCGCCGAGGAGCGGTCGGAGTAGTCGACCGTGCGCGTGACGCCCTCCGGCACCACCGACAACACGTACGTCGGCACCTTCGCGGGGTCCATCATCGACAGCACGTTCATCGCGACGTGGAAGCTCGTGCACGCGGAGTTCACGTCGAAGCAGGGCACCTCGAGGCCGAGCTTCGCGGCGATCGTGCAGGCGTCGGCGGGAGTGACCATGTCCGGGGCGGAGCTGCCGGAGATCACCATGCCGACGTCCTGCGGCGAGATCCCGGCGCGGGCGATCGCCATCTCCGCGGCCCGTCGGCCGGTCTCCGCGTTGCCGTAGGCCATCACTTCCGTCGCCAGGCGCAGATCGCGGTTCTTCGTCCCGCGGATGTAGTCGAGGGGCAGGAGGGTCCGGCGCTCGCGGATGCCCACGCGCTCGAGGATCCACTCGTCGGTCGTGCCGATGTCGAGGGACTCGAGGAACGCGTTCGTGATGACGTTCTCGGGGTGGAAGTGCCCGAGCCCGTGCAGGTACAGGCTCACCGCGACGCTCCCGACACGTGCTCGCCCCCGTCGACGCGGATCACCTCGCCGTTGATCCACGCGGCCTCGGGCAGCGCGAGCAGGTGGATCACCTTCGCGACGTCCTCGGGCGTCGTCAGCCGCCCGAACGGGTTGCGGCGGCGCGCCGTCGCCTTGAGGTGCGCGCTGCCGGGGATGAGCCGGAGCGCGGGCGTGTCGGTGACGCCGGCCTGCACGATGTTGGAGCGGACGCCGTACGGAGCCATCTCGACCGCGATCGCGCGGCTCACCGACTCGAGCGCGACCTTGGCCGCCGCGACCGCGGCGTAGCCCTTCCACGCGACCTCGTTGCCCTCGCTCGTGAGCCCGACGACGCGCGCGTCCTCCGCGAACATGCCGCGGCGGTGCAGCTCCTGCACCCAGCCGAGGAGGCTCGTGCCCATCGCGTGGATCGTCTGCGAGAGGTCCTCTTCCTCGATGAACACGTCGGCGGGGTAGGCCGGGGCCGTCGTGAGGCCGGCGAGCGCGTCTTCGCCCTGCTCGAAGAGCCGGTCGGCGGCCTCGGCGAGCTTCGCCTCGTCGACGCCCAGCTCGCGGGCGAGCGCCGCGCGCGCCGTCTCGGGCCGCTTCGCCTCGGGAGCGACGAGCTTGAGGTTGCCGAACGCAATCGAGTGGAGGAGCAGGCGCACGCGCCCCTTCTCTCCCATCGCCGGCTGAAGGGCGTCGAGGATCGCGCCGCGGCGCTCGCGGCTGAGCGCATCGTCGTTGAAGGCGAGGAGCGACACGCCGCGGGCCGCGATCGCGTCGAACTCGGGCTGGATGCGCGACATCGCCCCCCGACGGTCGCGGTGGACGATGCACACGTTCGTGCCGTGGCGGGAGAGCTGGTGCGCGGTCGCGAGGCCGAATCCGCTCGAACCGCCCAGGATGAGTGCCCAGGAACCTTCCGGCAGCGCGACGGGCATCGGCTAAAAGACCTCGCCTCCAGGCCACCAGCCCCGTACGTCGATGGAGCCGCGGCGTTTACCGGGCCGGGCCTCCCCGGCGGAAACGCCTCAGGTGACCTGTCGGCCTGCCCGTGCGGTGCAGGGAGATTACCACCGTGACGGGCTCCCGTGTGTCACAGTTCGGTGACAGAGAGCCCTCGCGTCGGTCCGCGATCCGGCGCTATAGTCCACCCGGCGGGTTCGGCCCTGAAGGGCCGCGCCGACGGGGCCTCGAGGGAGCTGCGGTGCTGAGGGGTGTCCTCCAGATCGCGGGCGCGACCGTCGCGTTCTTCGGCGTCCTCGTCGTCCTCGACCTCGTGCTCGCCCCGCGCCTCTCCGAGCGCGGCCGGCGCGCCGCGATCGTCCTCGGCGGTGTCCTCGGGATGGTCGGCTCCCTCGCCTTCAGCATCGAGGTGCTCCCCGGGATCGTCGTCGACGCGCGCGGGGCCGTCGTCGGGTGCGCGGTCCTGTTCGGCGGGCCTCCCCTCGGCGCGCTCGTCGCCGTCTCGGGCATGGCTTTCCGCCTCGTGATGGGCGGCGCGGGCGCGCCCGCCGGCGTCGCCGGCCTCGCGGTCGACTTCGCCCTCGCGCTCGCGGCGACGCGGCTCTCGGCGCGGGCCGGCCGCGACTGGCGGACGAGCCTGTGGCCCTCGATCGCGACCGGCGCCGCCGTCGGCCTCGGCGAGGCCCTCTCGCTCGCCCTCGTGCCGAACCCCCGCGGCCTCGCCTTCTTCGCCGAGGCGTCGCCGAGGCTGGCCCTCGTCCAGCTCTCGTGCACCGTGATCCTCGCCGCCCTCGTGCGCGTGCACGACGGCCAGCGCCGCGAAGCCGAGCGGAGCCGCGCTCAGGAGGTGCAGCTCGCGCGGCTCAACCGACTGCACCGCGCCCTGAGCCGCGTGGCGGGCGCGGTCGCGTCCGCCACGGATCGCCCGAGCCTGACGGAGCGGGTCTGCCGCATCCTCGTCGAGGACGGCGGCTTCGCCGTCGCGTGGATCGGCCGGGCCGAGGCCGGCGGAGCGATCGTCGCCGAGGCGCGACACGGCGAGGACGGCGGCTACGTCGAGGGCCTCCGCCTCCGTCACGACGACACGCCGGAGGGCCGAGGCCCCGCCGGCGTGGCCGTCCGCTCGGGCCGCACGGTGGTGACGAACGACTTCCTGTCCGCGGACGGCACCGCGCCGTGGCACGAGAGCGCGGCCCGGGTCGGGCTTCGCGCGTCGGTGGCGCTGCCCCTTCGGGAGCGCGGAGAGGTGAGCGGCATCCTCTCCCTCTACGCGCGCGAGGCCGGGCTCTTCCGCGCGGAGGAGATCGCTCTCGCGGAGGAAGTGGCGTCGTCGGTCGCCTTCGCCTTCGACGGCCTGGTGCGAGAGGCCGAGCGGAAGGCGGCCGAGGACGCGCTGCGGTCGGAGCGGGCGTCGCTCGCGCAACGGGTGGAGGAGCGCACGGCCGATCTTCGCCAGGCGAACGCCGAGCTCGCCCGCGCGGTGCGGGCGAAGGACGAGTTCCTCGCCACGATGAGCCACGAGCTGCGGACGCCTCTCACCGCGATCCTCGGCATCAGCGAGAGCCTGCAGGAGCACGTGTTCGGCCCGCTCAACGAGCGCCAGCGGGAATCGATCCACACGGTCGAGTCCAGCGGGCGGCACCTCCTCGAGCTGATCAACGACATCCTCGACCTCGCGAAGGCCGAGGCGGGCCGCCTCGACCTGCGGCGGCAGGCCGTCGCGATCGCCGAGACGTGCGAGGCGAGCGTTCAGTTCGTCCGCTCGGCCGCGGTGCGAAAGGGGGTCGAGCTCGCGCTGTCGCCCGGGGACGCGGACGCGACGCTCGAGGCCGACCCGAAGCGCCTGAAGCAGATCCTCGTCAACCTGCTGAGCAACGCGGTGAAATTCACGCCTCCGGGCGGCCGCGTGAGCCTGGAGGTCGCCGCCGGCCCGGACGACGCGATCCGGTTCGTCGTCTCGGACACCGGGATCGGCATCGCGGCCGAGGACATGGGGCGGCTGTTCCAGCCGTTCGTGCAGCTCGACTCCGGCCTCAGCCGGCAGCACGAGGGGACGGGCCTCGGGCTCGCGCTGGTGCGGCGCTTCGCGGAGCTGCACGGCGGCAGCGTGTCGGTCGAGAGCGAGCCGGGGCGGGGAAGCCGCTTCACCGTCGCGCTGCCCTATCGGCCCGACCCGGTCCGGGAGCTCGAGCGTCCCGCGGCGTCGGCCGCCGCCGGCGAGGAGCCCGTGTCGCCCGGCGGGCGGCTGATCGTGGCCGACGACAGCGAGCTGAACCTCCGGACGATCGGGGACTACCTCCGCCACCGCGGATACGACGTGACGGTGGCCCGCACCGGCCGCGAGGCGATCGACCGAGCCCGGGAGAGCCGGCCGGACGTCGTCGTGATGGACATCCAGATGCCCGAGATGGACGGCCTCGCGGCGATCCGGGCCCTCCGCGCGGACCCCGCTCTGTGCGGCGTTCCCGTCGTCGCGCTCACCGCGCTCGCGATGCCGGGCGACGAGGAGCACTGCCTCCGGGCGGGCGCGAACGCCTATCTGGCCAAGCCCGTGCGCCTGCGCGATCTCGTGACGACGATCGAGCGGCTGCGCGCGCCGGCCGCGGCCTAGGTGCGCTCCCGCCGGTCCTTCAGCACCGCGGGCCCTCCGGGGGCGTCGATGTCGTCGATCGCGCCCTCGTAGAAAGCCCCGTCGTTGATCGCCACGACGCGCGCGCGGATCGTCGCCACGACCCGCGCGGTGGCGCGGATCTCCACCTTCTCCGCGACGATGAGGCCGGCCTCGACCTCGCCCGCGACGACCACCGCGCTGGCCGACACGTTGCCGAGCACGCGCGCGCCCTCGTGGACGAGGCAGTGCGCGCTCGTCCGGCAGTCGCCCTCGACCTCGCCCTGCACGTAGACGGGCGCGTCGCTCTCGACGTCGCCCCGCACCTTCGTGCCGCGGGAGATGACCGTCGAGGCCTGCAGCACGGCATCGGTGAACCGCCGGCCGGTCGTCGTGGATTCGCTCATCCGTCGACCCCCTCGTTCGTCGGAGTCCGACCATCCATGGAGGACAACTCTAGCCGAAGCCGGCCGACCCGCGGCGCGAAAGAGCCTCGGTCCTTTGCCGGCGCGGCGCCGGAGGGCGCATGATGGACGTCACTCGATCGAGGGAGAAGTGGCCATGACACGACGGTCGACGGGCCTGCGGGAGCCGGCGGCGAGCCTCCTCTTCGGCCTCCTGTTCGCCTGCGGCGGAGCGGACGGCGCCGCCGCCGCGAGAGGCGCGCAGGAAGCGCCGTCGGCCAGCCCCTCGGCCGCGGCCACCGTGGCCGGCGCCGCCTCCTGGGCGGCCCCGATCGGGGTGCCCGCTCCGTCGTTCGGGGTGGCCGAGGAAGCGCCTCCTCCGCCGGAGCCGTGGTCCTCCGCGGCGACGAGCCGCGGGTTCGCCTTCTACTACGTGTGCCCGTCGTGTCCGGGGGCGATCGACCTGCTGAACTCCCACGGCCATCCCGGCCACCCTCGCGCCAGCATTCCGTCCGAGGTCGCCGGGCCCGCGGTCGTGGTGCTCGACGGGGCCTTCGACGCCAAGGTCGCCTTCACCGCGAACGGCTCGGCCGGCGAGCCGGTGTTCCTCACGTCGAGGGACCCTTCGCAGCCGGCCCGCCTGCGCTCGCTCTCGGTGGAGCGAGGCTCCTTCCTGATCATCGAGCGCCTGTGGATCGGGCCGCGCGACGCGGGGGACGACGACTTCGGCTTCTACGTCGCCGAGGGCGCGAGCCACGTCGCGCTGCGGCGCAGCGAGCTCGCCGGCAACTCCCACCGGGCCGGGGGCGTCGTCGTCGGGTCGTGGGGCTACCGCGGCGCCGGCTCGGCGTCGCAGATCGTCATCGACGGGAACCACGTCCACGACCTCGGCGACGTGGCCTCGGCCGACGACCAGGACGCCCACTGCGTGACCCTGAACGGCAGCAGCGACCACGTCTGGGTCACCCACAACCGGCTCGAGCGCTGCTCAGGCGACGCGATCCAGGTCGAGGCCCAGCGCGGGCGCCGGGCCTCGATCCACCACGTGTACTACGGCGCGAACACCGCGAGCGCCAACCGCCAGAGCGGCGGGTGGGTCAAGAACGCGACGGACGTGATCTTCAGCCAGAACGTGGTCCACGACTTCGCCGCGAGCTCGGGCGGCCCGGGGTCGTGCTTCGGCTTCCAGTACGACGCCGAGTACGTCTGGTTCCTCTTCAACGAGGGCTACCGCTGCAGCATCGGCATCAACATCGCCGGCGCCGACGACGACCCGGGGCAGTACGCCTACGTCATTGGCAACGTGCTGCACGACATCCACGCGCCGACCACCAACCCCTACCAGTCGGGCGCGATGGTGATCCGGGGCGGAACGAACGTCTTCGTCGTGAACAACACGATGTACGACGTGGACTCCGGGGTGAACATGCCGCCGGGCACGCCGAACGTCTACTACACGAACAACATCATCGCCAGCCGCCGGCAGCCCGGCACCTACGACCTCTACGTCGAGGGCCGCACGCGCGTCGACGCGCGCAACAACATCTTCGGCGCGAACGCGCGGTTCAGCGAAGGCGGAGGAACGCGCGCGTACCTCGGCGACCCGAAGCTCGTGAGCCCGGCGACGGGCGACTTCCGTCCCCAGCCCGGTTCCCCCGCCGTCGACGCGGGGATCCCGAGCGCCGCCTACGAGGCCTTCCAGAGCCGATACGGCCTCTCCCTCGCGGTCGATCACGCCGGGCGGCCCCGGCCGGCCGGCGCCGCCTGGGACATCGGCGCGTTCGAGCTGACGCCCTCGGCCGCGACGGGCGCCCGCTAGCGCGGGCCATGGTCACGCCATGAGCAAGATGGTCATCCTCGTCACCCGCAATGGCCTCGGCTCCGTGGCCGGCGACGATCGCTCGCCGTGGGCGAGGTCGGCACGATGAAGGACATCGTGCAGTTCCTCGCCCGAGCGGACCGCGTCGTCACGGTGTGAGGCTGAAGAGCGGCGTCCGACGCCGCGGCCGGTGGCCCGCCGAGACAGGGAAGCCGAGATGCTGATCGTCGAGGAGGCGGAATCCGGGCGTCCGAGATCACGGACGAGGGGCTCTACGTCGAGCGCCGCGCGGCAGGACGGCCCCCCATCCCTCAGCGCTTGCGCTCTTCTCCGACCGAGAAGACCAGCCCGTCCGGATCGGCGTACTGCGCAACCCGCGACCCGAAGACATCCTTCGGCTCCTGAGCGCACGCCACGCCGTGGGCCACCACTGTTCGATGGCCTGCCGGTCGTCTCTACACGCGCCTGCGCTCTCTGCTCGGCGAGGACAGCGCTCGGCATCATCAAGGCCCGGCTGTGAGAGGCAGGACTGGGCGAATCGTAGCGGCGGAGGCGTCGGCAAGGCCAGGGATTTCGCGGTCCCTCTGGTGCAAGGGTCAGCTTCCGCGGTATTGACGTGGTCTAGACTGAGAGGAGAGCCCCCGCAGCCGAGTCGATTCGCCCGTCCCGGTCGAGGCCCGAGTGCCATCGCCCGGGCCGCGCTCGGCCGCGGTGCAGGCGAAAGGGCGGAGGTGCCCATGACCGACAGACGCTCAGGCTCACGACGGTCGTTCCTGAGGTCCGGCGCGGGAGCGGGCCTGTTGCTCTCGACGGTAGCCGGCCGGAGCGAGGCGCAGGCGTTGCCCGGACGCGAGGAGCAAGAAGAGGACGAGGTCACTCCGGCCGAGGACCTCATGCGGGAGCACGGCGTCCTCAAGCGCGTCCTGCTCGTCTACGACGAGGTTCGCGCCCGGATCGCCGACGGGAAGCCCTTTCCGGCGGAGGCGGTCACCAGGAGCGCGCAGGTCATCCGCTCTTTCATCGAGCGGTACCACGAGAAGCTCGAGGAGGAGCAGCTCTTCCCGCGCTTCCGGAAGAAGGGCAAGCTCGTCGAGCTCGTCGACACGCTCCAGGGCCAGCACCTCGCGGGCCGGCGGCTGACGGACGAGATTCTCGCGCGGGCCGGATCGGGCCTCAAGGCCGACGCCGACCGCCAGGGGCTGGCCACGGCGCTCCGGCTCTTCGGCCGGATGTACGCCCCGCACGAGGCCCGCGAAGACACCGTCCTGTTCCCGGCGATCCGCGAGATCGTCTCGAGGCAGGAGTACGACGCGCTCGGCGAGGAGTTCGAGCGGAAGGAGCACGAGCTGCTCGGCGCGGACGGCTTCGAGGGAGCGGTCGAGCGCGTCGCCTCCGTCGAGAAGGATCTCGGGATCTACGACCTCGGGCAGTTCACGCCGAAGTGAGGCTCTACTGGATCTTCTGGTAGTGGCTGTTCGTGATCCGGACCTCGACCTTGCTGGCGGGGACCGACAGCGTGAGGGTGCCCGCGTAGTCGGTCCCGTCGGGCAGCGACTGCATCGTGACCTTCAGCGCGACCTTGTCGGAAGGAGAGTCCTTCCACGTGTCCACGCTGATCGCCTTCAGCCCCTTGTCCGCGGTGCCGAGCCCCAGCACCAGGGCGTCGCCGGGCTTCAGGTAGTCGGCGATGCGCACGGTCGTGGTGGCGACCGAGGGCACGATGGTGATCTTGCCCGCCGCCAGCGACGCCTGGATCTTCTCCGGCGCCGGAGGCACGTACTGGTGGACGAGCGCCGCCGCGGTCTCCATGTCTTCCTTCATCTCGCCCGTCTTCTTCTCGATGATCCTGCCGCGAAGACCGCGCTTCGCCTCCGGCGGCGGGGGCTCCACGACGGTCGTCTTCTCGACCTTCCCGTCCGCACCGTAGCGGCAGGCCTGGACCTTCGTGTTCTTCACCTCGCCCCTGAAGACGATCTCCGTCTTCTCGAGCCACGAGTACGCCCGGAGCGCCTGCTGGTTCTCCGCGGCGGCCTGCTTCGCCGCCGCCGCCTTCTGCTGCACGTCCTGCCCCGCGACGGGCGCGGCCAGCGCCAGTCCCAGTCCGACCACCGCGTACGCCGTGCCGACTCTCGCCATGGTTCTCCGCCTCCTCTTCGCGGGTGACCGCGTCACTGTACCGCGGGACTGCCCGCGGCCTCCTTCACCACCGGCCGCGGGTTCCACTTGCCCGTGAGGGAGACACCGCCGCTTCGCCGTTCTGTTCGGATTGGACGATTCGCAGCGTCATCTCAGCCGCCGAGCCGTCCTGTCGTCCGGTAGAGGAGAGGCTGCATGGATGCCGGGCGCGCGCGACGCCCCGCGTGCAGTCACAACCCTCCGTAGCGGAGTGACTTGCCAGTGTCCCGCGGAGACGGAGCCGCGCGACGTGCGACGGAGCGCTTGCCAGCATTCGGGCGGACAGGGAGCGCAGGTGTCCAGAGATGGACAGCCGCGTGACCCCGGAGCCGGCGAGACGCGGCTGCCGAGGTCGCGACCGGAGCTCTGGTAAGATTCGCCCCTCCAGTCGTTCCAGATGCGAGCCGCCATGCACGATCATCCACCCGGACCGGCGCCGCTCGACGCGGGCGACGACACGCGGGAGCGCCTGCGCTTCGAGCCCGTCCCGCTGAGACCACGTGCCTCCTCCCGCCCCTGATCGAAAGGCACCGAACATGAACCCTGCAAGCCGAAAGCTCGAGGCCATCTCCCTGATCGGCGTACTGGCGCTCGTGTTCGCCGGCTCGTCGAGGGTCAGCCTCGCCGACCCCGCAACCGCCGGCGAGACGCGAGCCGTGCCGAAGACGAAGATGGCGACGGACATTCCGCCGGCCATCACCACGCCGGATTCCGTCGAGACCCGGCTGGGCACGCTCAAGTTCTTCGACGGTTTCCCGGACGACGCCACCGTGGAGAAGGTCTACGACAACCTCGACTTCTCGCGCGGCGTGCAGGCGTTCCTCAATGCCATGCCGGGCGCGTCGCTCTACGCGATGCGGGAGGGTATGCGCAGCCAGGGCGCCGACAACCAGACCGTGCTCATCTTCGAGACGTTGGCGGATTCCAGGGCGCTGCTTCTCACGGCGAACTCGGAGACCGTCTATAGCTTCATGTGGCTGGACCTGAAGAACGGACCGCTGGTGATCGAGGTTCCGCCGAACATCCTGGGCATGATCGACGACTTCTGGTTCCGCTATGTCGGGGACGTGGGCAACGCGGGGCCGGATCGAGGCAAGGGCGGAAAGTTCCTCCTGTTGCCGCCCGGATACAAGGGCGAGGTGCCCGAGGGCCATTTCGTCTTCCGCTCGCCCACCTATGGCAACTGGTTCTTCTTCCGCAGCTTCATCGTCAACGGCGACCCGAAGCCGGGCGTCGACAACGTCAAGAAGGTCTTCAGGACCTATCCGCTCGCGATGGCGGGCAATCCGCCGGCCATGAAGTTCGTCGACGTCTCCGGCAAAACCCTCAACACGATTCATGCGAATGACTTCTCGTTCTTCGAGGAGGTCGATCACGTCGTGCAGGAGGAGCCGAACGAGGCGCTGGACCCGGAGACTCTGGGCCTGCTGGCGGCGATTGGCATCGAGAAGGGCAAGCCCTTCGCCCCGGACGCACGGATGAAGAAGATCCTGACGGAGGCTGTCGCCGTGGGCAACGCCACCGCGCGGGCCATCATCTTCAAGACCCGGCTCAAGGGCGCCTATTTCTATCCGAACAGCGCCTGGTGCACTCCGTTCATCGGCGGCAGCTACGAGTTCCTGTCGCAGCCCGGAGTCCGCAACCTCGATGCTCGGAACTTCTTCTTCTACTACGCGACCGGGATCACCCCGGCGATGGCCACGAAGATGGTCGGCGCCGGGTCGCAATACGCCGCCGCCTTCGTCGATTCCGAGAACAAGCCTCTCGACGGCGGCAAGACCTACAAGCTGCACCTGCCGCCCCACGTTCCGGCCAGGAACTTCTGGTCGTTCGTCGTGTACGACAACCAGACCCGTTCGATGCTCCAGACCGACGAGCAGTTTCCGAGCCTTGGCAGCCAGTCGAAGGGCATCGTCACCAACCCCGACACCTCGGTGGACGTCTGGTTCGGTCCGACCGCCCCGGCGGGGCACGAGTCGAACTGGGTTCAGACGGTTCCCGGCAAGGGCTGGAACGTCATCCTGCGCCTCTACGGCCCGCTCGAATCCTGGTTCGACAAGACGTGGAAGCCGGGGGAGATCGAACTGGTGAAGTGATCCGGCCATCGAGCCCGCCGCCGAGCGGCGGCGGGCTCGACCCTACTCCTCCTCGTCCTCGTCGTGCTTGTGGACGTGGTCCTCGAACTCCTTGATGAACGACAGCGTCTTCATGTCGTGCATGCGGTCGAGGTAGACGTTGCCGTCGAGGTGGTCGCACTCGTGCTGGATGACGCGAGCGAAGAAGTCTTCGGCTTCGAGGGAGAACGGCTTGCCGTGGCGGTCGAGCGCCTCGAGCTTGAGGCGCTTCCAGCGGGGGACGACACCGCGCAGGTCGGGGATCGAGAGGCAGCCTTCCCACCCCGCCTCGCGCTCCTCGCCGATCAGAGTCACCTTCGGGTTCACGACGACCATGAACGGCACTTCGGCGCGGGAGCGGTCGTCCGAGCCGGGCACCTCGATGACGGCGAGCCGCCAGCTCTCGTGCACCTGCGGGCCGGCGAGGCCGACGCCCTCGTACTCGTACATCGTCTCGCGCATGTCGTCGACGAGCTTCTGGAAGAGGGGATCCCGGAAGGCCTCGCGGGGAACGGCCTTCGAGGCGGCGCGGTCGACCAGGCGATGCGGCAGGCCTCGGACGTGGACGCCGCCAGATCTCGACACCAGGACGCCGATCGCCGCCGGGCAGATCGCGCAGATCTTGCATGGCCCTGCCGTACGAGATTCAACCCCAGCCTGCTGAAGAACTCGTACCGGTCGCCGGCCACCACCTCGAGGACCTGGATCGCCTCGTCGCGCAGGAGCTGCAAGCCGATCCGCTCGCCGGGCCTGCGGCGGCGCAGGGCGCGATAGAGCTGGCGCAGGGTCTGCACCGGGCTGCCGTCGACGCTCACGAGCAGGTCGCCGCGCTGCAGGCCCGCCGCCTCGGCCGGACCGCCGGTCACGACGCCCGAGACCTGCACGCCGTCCTCGTTCGCCTGCGGGTAGAAGCCGACCCAGGCGTGGCGCTCGGCCGCGGGCATCGGCTCGCCGCTCTCGAGGAGAGCCCGGCGCGAGGCGAACAGGGCGGCCGGGATGGCCAGGCTGTAGCGGCCGACCGCGGCCAGGCCGAGCGAGACGATCCCGGCCACGCGGCCGCGGTCGTCGAGCAGCGGGCCGCCGGCGAGGCCGGGGTTGACGATCGTCGTCATGATCGCCCGGTCGAGCATCCACTCCCAGAACGCCTCGAACGGCCCGACGAACGAGACGTGCCCGCTCGCCCCGCGCCGCTCGTTCTCGGCGGTCGTGGTGAGGAGGAACACGGGGTCGCCCGGCCGCAGCTCGACCTCGGGGGCGAGCGTGGCCGGCGGGAGCGCCGCGACCGGCGCCGAGAGGAGCGCGAGGCCGCTGTCGTGATCGAGCGCCAGCGACTCGACGGGGCACGCGGCCGTCGAGGCCCGTGACCTCGACGCTCGAGGCGCCGAGGACGAGATAGTGCGCGGTGAGCACCCGTCCGGGGCCGACCACGACGCCCGCGCCCGTCCGCTCCTCGCCGAGGATCGAGGCGGAAGGGTGGCTCGCCGGGATGGCCGCGCGCAGCGAGACCAGCGATCCGGCGGCGTTGCGCGCGATCGAGACGGGCGAGTCCGTGCCGGGCCTCCGCGACGTCGGGAATTATAGAGGCCGGATCAGTTCGCGTTCAGCAGCCGGTCCGCGGCGAGAGCGAGGAAGAGGTAGTCCGTCGTCCCGTCGCCGAGGACGTACTCCGTCTGCTGCCACAGGTACGGCCACTCGAGGAGCTCGGGGAAGTCGGGCCGGATGAGGGCCGTGCCCGACACGCTGCCGCCGGGCAGGTAGCCGCCGTCGCCCCGGTTGAATCCGTAGCCCGAGGTCACCGAGCGCGCGCCGACGCCGGAGACGAACGACGAGGTGTTCCGTCCCGGGTGCACGCCGAGCACGAAGTCGAGCGCGTGGAGGAGCCCCTCCCTCGGGAAGACGCCGGGGAACGCCTCGTGGAGGAAGTACTGCTGCATGCCGAAGCCCTGGATGCCCCAGCCGGCGCCCCAGATGTTCGGCTCGTAGGGCACGCCGTACGGCGTCTTCGCCTCGAGCTTCTCGACCTCGGCGCGGTACGCCTTCGCCGCGTCCGTCACGGCCGCGGTGAAGGCCGGGTCGCCGACCGCCGGCAGCGCGCGGCCGACGGTCCACGCCGTCCGGCCGACGTTCTTCACGATCGTCTCGCGCTCCGACTTCAGGTAGTCCGCGTACCGCGCGTCGTGCGTCGCGAGGAGAAGCTCGACGGCGAGGCCGATACGCGCGCTCGGCCGGCCCTTCTCCCACGGCGGCGACGGGACGGCGTCCTCCTTCGTGACGTCCCAGACCTCCTTCGCGATCGCGAGGCAGTCGGCGGCGAGCGGGTCGTCGTAGCCGCGCAGCGCCCGGGCGGCGGCGGCGAGGCCGGCCGCCGCGTCCAGCTCCCGTCGCGGGTTCTGCTCGGTGAAGACCCAGCGGTCGTCGGGCGAGCCCTTGAGCCCGGAGCCGATCGCCGGCGGCCTCGGCGGCGCCGACTTCGGGTCGAACACCAGGCCGTCCGTCTGCGCCGAGAACTCGCCGAGGTGGACGTACTGGCGCAGGGTCGGCACGATCATGCCGCGGTAGAAGCGGCCGAGGGCGCGGTAGCCGCCGACGACGGTGAGCGCGCCGTGCTGGATCTGCTGCAGCACGTCCGGCCGGCCGTCCGGCCGGTGGATCTCGACCACCCGGTTCGCCTGGTCGACGGTCGTGTCGTCGTAGGGGACGCGGAAGGCCTCCCACGCGAGGGCGAGGCCGCGCATCGTCCCCGCCTGCGACTCGACGCGCAGGTCGTCGTCGCCCGCGTCGTGCCAGCCGCCGCGGTCGAGGCCCGGCACCGGCTCGCCCGGCGCGAACCGGGTGAGCGTCGACGGCCCCTGCAGGTAGCCGTCGAAGTGGTTGTGGCTCACCGGGGCCATCCGCGCGTCGTCGAGGTGGCAGGCGTCGTGCCAGACGCGGTAGCCCTCGTTCACCCGCACGTGGCACATCTGGATCGGCAGGAAGTGCTCGAGGGTCGGTTGCCAGACGTGCCGCGCGAAGACGTCCGCGCCGATGCGGAACGGGTTCGAGCGGGCCCGCCCGTAGCTCACGACGTAGGTGCCCGGCTTCTCGACCCGGCTGAAGTCGAGGCGCAGGTAGCGGTAGCGCAGGAAGCGGCCCCACTCGGGTGCGGTCGCCCGGAGCGCCGTCTCGAGGGCGCCCGTCTCGGTGACTCTCGAGACGACGACCGGGCGGCGCGCGGCGTCGGCCGCGTCGAGCTCGACGATCGCCCACTTCTGCTGCTTCGGGTGGTAGCCGACCTGCGAGACCTGCACGACCGGCTCGGCCACGAAGCCGGGGAGCGCGTTCGGCGTGACGAGCCAGCTCACCGCGCCCTTCGTCCTCCCCTTCGCCACGAGCGAGCGCACCACGAACCAGCCGTTGTTGTGCTCGCCGCGGCCGTCGACGAGCTCGAGGCCGGCGCCCGTTTCCTCGACGATCGACAGGCGCTGCGCGTCCGTCTCCGGCGCGATCACGAGGCGCCGGCCCGTCGCGAGCGGCGCGATCTCGTAGCGGCCGTCCGCGTCGAGCCGGCCGGGCCCGTTCGACTGGCGCGGGAAGATCCCGGAGGCCGTCTCGGTCTGGAACGACCGGCCGAAGAGGAGGCCCGGGAAGAGCTCCATGTTGAAGCCGACCTTCCCGACGAACGCCTCCGGCACCGGCTGCTCGAGGTCGACGACGATCCGGAACGCCCGGCCGACCGGCCGCACCCGCACCGTGTAGGCGAGCTTCAGGTCCGGGTAGTCGACGGGGTTGAAGCCCTTGCGGTTCTTCGACTCGTCGGGGTACTCGGCGCGGACGCTGATCTCGCCCGTCGCCTCGTCGACGACGCGCTTGCCGACCTTGGGCACGGGCTGCCACTGGCCGGGCGTGCGGTCGAGGCGGATGTCGCCGTTCGTCGCCACCCGCTGCCCGTTCTGGATCACGCCGACGCCGCCCTGGTGGCCCTCCGGGTAGAAGTCGTGGGCGAGCATCACGTCGAGCCCCGGCATCGTCAGGTACTCGAGGTCGTTGAGCCTCAGGCCGGACGGCTTCCCGGCCGGCGTCGGCGCGGCGCGCTTCACGCGCGTCGACGGGTCGGGGGCCTCGGCCTGCGGGCGCACCGGCGCCGCGGCGAGAGCGAGGAGGGCGAACGCGACGAGGGCGGGAGCGTGCGGACGGCGGCGGGTGGTCATGGGGGACACCTCAGAGGAGACCGGAAAGCTCGGACAAGTGCGTGACCCGCCGGCGCGGGCGCCGGCCGGCCCCGGGCCGGCCGCGGTCCATCCACACGAAGCCCACTCCGGCCCGCGCCGCCGCCGCGCGTCCGTCGCGGGATCGTCCCCGACGTACACGGCGTGCCGCGGCGCCACCTTCATCGTGTCGAGCGCCGTGTGGAGGATGCGCGGGTCGGGCTTGGCGAAGCCGCAGCCCTGGGACGTGACGACCGTCTCGAAGAACGGCTCGAGGCCGGAGGCGCGCAGGCGCGCGCGCTGCACGCGGTCGATGCCGTTCGTGACGACGCCGAGGCGGTAGCGGCCGCGCAGCTCGCGCAGGAGCGGCCGGCAGCCGGGCAGGCGGTCGCCACGCGCCGAGAGGTGGTCGAGGTAGGTCTCGCCCAGCCGCCGCGCGCGCCGGGCGTCGCCGCCGACGGCGAGGAGGAGGCGGCGGAAGCGTTCGGCGGCGAGCGCGTTCTGGGTGATCTCGCCGCGGCGGTAAGCGGCCCAGAGCGCGTCGTTGATCCGCTGGTACGCCGCGACCGTCGCGGGCGGGCAGGGGAGGCCCAGGGTCGCGAGGGCCTCACGCAGGGCGAAGCGCTCGGCCCGGTCGAAGTCGAGGAGGGTGTGGTCGATGTCGAAGAGAACGGCGCGGAGGCGGGGCAGACGGCCGTTACTTGGCGCGGTAGGTGATGAGCCCGCGCTTGAGGTCGTACGGGGAGACGCCCACGGTCACGCGGTCGCCCTGGATCACGCGGATCCGGTACTGGCGCATCTTCCCGTTCAGGCGGGCGAGCACCTCGTGCTGGTCGCTGATCTTGACCTTGTAGTTGCCGCCGGCGAGCACCTCGACGACGACTCCCTGCAGCTCGATCAGGTCCTCTTTGCTCATTCACACTCCCTGGCGAGGGGCTCGCCCCGGGGGCGGCCCGCCAACCGGCCATTATTCCCTCAGCGGCCGGTGCGCGTCCAGTCGACGAAGCCCGCGCGGGTGGCCGGCTGGCAGTGCGGGCAGAACCAGGAGTCCATGCCCTTGACGCCGGCCGTGCGGAGCTTCCCGCCGCAGCGGGGGCAGGTCTCCTTGCGCCTCACCTTCAGGAAGTCGCGGACCTTCACCTCGATCGGCTCGCCGCGCCGGGCGACCTCGGCCACGGCTTCCGCCATCACCGCGACGATCGCGTCGTGGAGCCGCACGCCGTCGTCGTGCGAGAGGGAGCGGCAGAAGGTCTTCGGGTGGACCCCGGCCGCGAAGAGGATCTCGTCGGCGTAGGCGTTGCCGATCGAGTCGAGCGCCTTCTTGTCGAGGAGGAAGACCCGCACCTGGTCGCGCCGGTGCTTGAGGAGGCTCACGAAGCGCTCGCGCGTGAACTCGGGCGAGAGGATGTCGATCCCTCCCGTCTGCATCCCGGGAATCGCGTTCCAGTCGTCCGTCGCGATCAGGTACGCCTTGCCCATGTTCTTGTCGTCGAGGTAGCGCAGCTCGACGTCGCCGAACGCGAGCGCGAAGCCGAGGGTCCCCTCGTCCGCGTCGCCGGGCGAGGCGAACCTGAAGCGCCCGGCCAGCATCGGGTTCACCGCGAGGTCGAGCCCCTCGAACCGGAACACGAGGAAGTGGGACTTCCGCAGCACGTCGTCGAGGGCGCGGCCGAGGAGGAGCGAGAGGTTCCCGCGCACGGCGAAGCGGAGCACGACGGGCTCGCGCACGCGCTCCGCCGTCACGTGGCGAGAGACGAGCCGCTCCCGCAGGTGCTTCTGGACGTACAGAAGGTCGGGAAGCTCAGGCACGGTACAGTCCGAGCGCGCCGATGGGCCGCACGCTCGGACTGTACCGCGAAACGGTCCGTCTCTCCGGTCCGTTTCTCTGTCCGCTTCCTCTTTCCCCCCGAAGCCCGATCAGGCCGGTTCCGTTGTCCCCCCGACGAACTCCCGCAGCTCCGCCTCGAGGAAGGGCGCGCAGATCACGCAGTTGCCGCCGTAGATCGACCGCCCGCCGTCGAAGTTGAAGAAGCGCGCCCCGGCCTCCTCGGCGAGCACGATCATCGGCGCGAGGTCCCAGGCGTTGGCCTTCAGCTCGAACCAGACCTCCGCCCGGCCGGACACCACGAGCATCGCATCCTGGCAGCCGCCCATGCTGCGCACGGTCCAGTACCGCGAGAGGTGCTCCAGGATCCCGGGTCCGAGCGGCGAGCGCCCGGCGTAGTCGAATGCGGTGAGGCAGGCGATCGCGCGGTCGACGCGGTCGATCTTCGAGACGCGCACGCGCTCCTCGTTGCGCCACGCGCCCCTGCCGCGGACGGCCCAGTACTGCTCGCCCTTCGCGGCCATGTTGCAGACGCCGAGGACGACCTCGCCGTCGGCTTCGAGGCCGATGAGGTTGCTCCACGTGTCGAGCCCGCGCACGAAGTCGCGGGTGCCGTCGATCGGGTCGACGATCCAGCGCCGGCCGCTCGTGCCCCGGCCGGCCGCGCCCTCCTCCCCGAGGACCCCGTCCTCGGGGAAGGCGGCGAGGAGGCTCTCCGCGATGAGGCGCTCGCACTCCCGGTCGGCGATCGTCACCGGCGAGAGGTCCGTCTTGTCCTCGCTCTTCACCCCGCGCCGCGCGTGCTCGAGCGCCAGCGCCCCCGCCCGCCGCGACACCTCGCGGCACACTTCGATCTCGCGTTCCCAGGCCATGCGCGGGATTGTCTCCCCGCGCCGCGGCCGGGCGGCGCCGGCGGTCCGCGCCGGCCGGGTGGCCAGAATCGGATGGCGCACGGGCTCGATCGCGGCTAGCCTCCCGCCTTCGACCATGATCGAGTCACTCTCCGGCATCGAAGGCGGGACGCTCGCGCTCCTCGTCGCGGGCCTCGCGATCGCGTTCGGGTTCGAGTTCGTCAACGGTTTCCACGACACGGCCAACGCCGTGGCGACCGTGATCTACACGCGGTCCCTCCCGCCGGGCCTCGCCGTGGCGTGGTCGGGGCTTTGGAACGCGCTCGGCGTCGTCCACGCCGCCGCGACCGGCTTCGTGGTGGCGTTCTCCATCGTCCACCTGCTCCCCGTGGACCTCCTCGTCTCCCTCGGCCCGCGAGCGGGCCTCGCGATGGTCTTCTCGCTGCTGCTCGCGGCCGTCGCCTGGAACCTCGGCACGTGGTTCTTCGGGCTGCCGGCTTCGAGCTCGCACACCCTGATCGGCGCGGTGCTCGGCGTGGGCCTCGCCGCCTCGCTCGGGAGCGCGGCCGGCGCCGGCAGCGGGGTGAACTGGGCGAAGGCCGGCCAGGTGCTCCTCTCCCTCGTCGTGAGCCCGTTCGTCGGCTTCGCGTGCGCGGGCGCCACCCTTCTGGTCGGGCAGCGGCTCCTGCGCGACCCGGCGCTGCACCAGCCGGCCCGGACGGACGAGCCGCCGCCGAAGGGAATTCGAGCCCTCCTGGTGCTCGCCTGCACCGGCGTCAGCTTCGCCCACGGCTCGAACGACGGGCAGAAGGGGGTCGGGCTCGTCATGCTCATCCTCATCGGCATCCTGCCCGCGAACTTCGCGCTCGACCTCGCGGCGGGGCCCGAGAAGGTGGCCGCCGCCGTCCAGGCCGCGCGCGACCTCGACGAGTCGCTCGCGGCCGAGGCCGGCGCGGGCCGGGGCCGCTATCTCCCCGGCGGGGGCGAAGCCGGGGACGGCCTCGAGTGGAAGCACGTGAGCCTGACCGCGACGCCGTTGTCGGGCGAGGTCGAGGACCTGCGCCGGGAGCTCGCGTCCATCCGAGCCCGGCTCGCGGGAGTCGATCGGCTGGCCGCCGTTCCGACCGGGGCCCGCTGGACGCTCCGCGCCGACGTCCTGCGCGTCCGCCAGGCGCTCCGGGACTTCGACGCTCATCATGCGGCGACCCTGCCGGCCGCGACGCGCGCCCGCCTTCGGGAGGGGGAGAAGAAGCTCCTCCGCCTGACCGAGTACGCTCCCGTCTGGGTGCCGATCGGCGTGGCGCTCGCGCTCGGCGTGGGGACGATGGTCGGCTGGCGCCGCATCGTGGTCACGGTCGGCGAGAAGATCGGAAAGACGCCGATGAGCTACGCGCAGGGCACGGCGGCCCAGCTCGTCACCGCCGGCACCATCCTGGCCGCCGACGTGGCCGGGGCCCCCGTGAGCACGACCCACGTGCTGAGCTCGGCGGTCGCCGGCGGCATGGCCGCCTCCGGCGCCGGCCTCCAGCCCGCGACGCTGCGGAGCATCGCCCTCGCGTGGCTCCTCACCCTGCCGGCGAGCGTCGCGCTCGGCGCGGGGTTCTTCCTCGCCGCCCGCGCGCTCGTGCGCTGAGGGCGGGCGCGCGCCTACTCGGCCGAGCGGAACGGCGACGCTGGCAGGCCCGCGGCGTTGTACAGGCTGACGGCGGGGTTGTCGGCCCAGCCGTAGCGCACGAGGAGCGGCGCCGCGACGGCGGGGCTCG
>JAXLRD010000065.1:0-39743 GCA_046331285.1 Vicinamibacteria bacterium | reverse complement strand
CGCGCGGCTCGCCCGCGCCGGGCATCTGCCCCCGGGGCTCGCCGCGGCGAGCCCGCTGCGGCACCGGCTGACGAACGCCCTCGGCTGGCCGCGCCAGACCTGGGTCGACGTCGTTCCCGGGCCCGCCTCCGCCGGCGAGCTCGACGACGGCGACGCCCTCCTCCTGTGCTCCGACGGCGTCCACGACGTGCTCGGCGAGGCCGATTTCGCCGACGCCACGCTCGGCACGAGCGACCCCGGCGCCGCCGTCCAGAGGCTCGTCCGCATGGCTCTCGCCCGCGGCACGCGCGACAACGCGAGCGTCGCTCTCCTGCGCGTCGGTCCCGGGTCCGCCGCCTCTCCGCGCGGCTTGACGCGATCCGTCCCCGCCCATAAACTGGCGGACGGCGCTATCGTCTAGGGGTTAGGACGGATGGTTCTCAGCCATCAAACCGGGGTTCGAATCCCCGTAGCGCTACCAACGTCCTCCCCGCGATAGCGGGCTTGCGGCCCGGGTCCTCCGGGCCGTCGTTGTCTGCGCGGCCTGCCCGGCTCGCCCCTCCCGCGCCCTTCGCTCGCGCCCGTGGTGCGGTACACTCCCCCCGACCCCGGTCCCAAGAAATGGTCGAGCTCAACCACCGCGATCGCCTGATCAAGGTCAAGCTGGTCTACTACGGCCCGCCCGTCGGCGGGAAGACCACGAACCTGCAGATCCTCCACCGCGCGGCCGACGCGCGCCGCCGCGGCGAGATGGTCTCGATCAACTCCGCGCAGGACCGCACGATCCTGTTCGACCTGCTGCCGCTCAAGACCCCCGGCTACCGTGGCTTCGAGCTGCGCCTTCAGGTGCTCGCGGTGCCCGGTCAGGCCATGTACGCGACGACGCGGCGGCTCGTGCTGAAGGGCGCCGACTCGCTGGTGTTCGTCGCGAACTCCGCTCTCGACCGGTGGGACGAGAACATCCAGAGCTACCGGGAGATGACGCAGAACCTCCTGTCGCATCACCTCGATCCCGAGGCGATGCCGCTCGTGTTCCAGTACAACAAGCGCGACCTGCCGCAGGTGCTGGGCATGGACCAGCTCGACCGCGCCCTGAACGCCCGCCACGCGGAGACGATCCCGGCGGTCGCCGTGCGCGGCGAGGGCGTCCTCGAGACGTTCACCTCCGTCCTCGCCCAGACCGTCCAGAGCCTCTCGACCCGGTACGCGATCCTCGACGTGGCCCAGGGGACGCCGGCTCGGCAGTGGGCGGAGGACGCGGTCGTCAGCCTGTTCGGGACGAAGTCGCTCGGGCCCGAGGCGCTCGCCGCCGCGGACGCCCGCCATGCGGCGGCGGCCCGGCCCGCGCCGAAGATCGCACTCGCCTCCGCCTCGCCGCTGCCCGCGCCGGCCGTCGTCGCGTCGCGGCCCGCGGCTCCGGTCGACGAGCCGTCTCCCGCGCCGGCGCCGCCCGCCGTCCCCCCGGTGGCCGCCGCCCGAGGTGCCGCTCGTGCAGGCGCTCGCCGAGCCGATCGAGGACGATCGTCCGCCGCGGCCGCCCGGATACACGATCGTCCGCGTGGCGCCGCCCCCGGCGCCGGCGCCCGACGACTCCGGCCGCCCGGCCCTCTCGCCCGCGGAGGCGCGGAGCAACGACCTCGTCGAGACCTACGCGGAGGCCTCGGCCCAGCTCGGCTCGGCCCTCGAGGAGCTGCGCGAGGAGCGCGACGCCGCGCGCCAGCGCCTCACCGACCTGCGCCAGACCGCGAAGGCGTCGCAGGACGTGCTCGCCGGGGTGCCGCTCGACACCGCGGTGCGGCCCGTCCTCGAGACGATGGCGCGCATCTCGCGCACGTCCCACGCCGCGTTCTGGGTTCCCGATCCCGGCCGTCCGCCGCGCGCGGCGGCCCTCCTCGGCCTGCGCTCCGACCCGCTCCTCGGCCGGCCGGCCGCCCTGCGGCACGTGCTCGAGGCGGCGACGCGCGGGACCGCCCCCGCGTTCGCCCACGCCGTCGACGACTCGGCCCTGCGCGAGGCGCTGACGACGGAGGACGGCGTCTTCCTGTCGGTCCTCGCCGCGCCCTTCCGGACCCCGGGCGGGGTCCAGGGGATCGCCGTCTTCTATTACCTGCCCGACACCGCGCGGCCCGGGGTGAGTGCCCTCGAGCACCTCGCCGAGATCCCGCGGGCGCTCGCCGTCGCGCTCGAGCTCAACGCGACGCTGCAGACGACGCGGGCCGCGGAGCGCGCGCTCGAGCTCGCCCTCGCCGGCTCCGCGTCGCTGCGCGGGCTCGAGGGCGTCGTCAAGTCGCTCGAGGACCTGAAGGACAAGCTCGGCGCGATCCGCGGCCGGCGCGACGCGCCGGCCTGGTTCCTCGAGCAGTGGGTCCGCCTCGCCCCGTCGCTCGCCTCCGCCCTCGACGACGGCCGCTCGCTCCTCGCCTTCAGCCGCGGCGAGATCCGCCGCGACACGGTGTATCTCGAGGACCTGCTCGCCGAGCTGCACACGCCCGAGGTCTCGGTCGACGTCGACTCCGCGGCGGAGACGGTGTCGGGCGACGCGACTCTCCTGCGGGTCGCCCTCCGCGCGATCGCCGACGAGGTGCGCGCGCGGGTGGGCAGCCACACGACGCCTCTCGCGATCCACGCCGGGGCCTGGAGCGACGGGATCCGGATCGGCGTGCGGACGAGCGGGGCGCCCGCCCCGCCCGCCGAGGGCCGCGAGGAGAAGAAGGCCGGAGGCGCCCGCCTCTCGCTGAGCCTCGCCCGCCGCATCGCCGAGCTGCACGGCGGGACGCTCGAGGACAAGCGGGGCGAGGCCGCGAGCGAGATCGTCCTCGTCCTGCCCGCGGCCTGACCCGCTTTCGGTCGCTCTAGTCCTTCTTCTCCGGCCCCGGGTCGCGCCGGAGCCACGAGAACAGCGAGAACGCCGGCCGGTCGGCCGGCTCGGCCGCGCCGGGCGACGCGCCGTCGGCCGTCTCGTCGCCGTGGGCCGGAGCGGCGGCGAGCGAGTCGCCCTCGCCCTCGGCCGCCGTCTCCTCGCCGTCGTCCTCGAGCTCGTCCTCCGGCTCCTCCGGAAGCGGCGAACCCGGCTCCGCGCCGGCCGCCTCCGCCGCGGCCGTTCCACCGCGCGTGCGGCGCCCGCCGCGCCGCCGGCGCCGGCCGGTGCGCCCGCTGCCGTCGCCCTCCGCGGCCTCGCGGCTCTCCCGGCCCTCCCGGCCCTCGCGGCCCTCGCGGCCCTCGCGCGGGGCCGGCTCCCGCGTCGCCTCGCGCGAGGCCGGGGCGGCCGTCTCGGGCCGCCCCGCCGCCGTCGCCGCGCCCGCCGCCTCGCCGGAGGCCGACTCGGCCGAGCGGCCGAGGTCCTCGACGATGTAGCTGCCCGAGCGCTGGTCGCGGCGCAGCACGACGACTCCGCGACGCTGGGCGTCCTCGAGAAGGTGCGAGAACGTGCGGAAGCCGTAGTAGGTCTCGTTGAAGGAGGGACGCTTCCGCTTCATGGTCTCCTTGACCATGGAGCCCCACAGGACCTCCTTGTTCTCGCGCTGGAGCGCGAGAACGGAGTCCACCAGCAGGCTGAAGCAGTCCTGGAGCTTCTCCGGCAGCGAGCCGCCGGCGATCGCCGGCATCGGCCGCTGCTGAACGCGGACGAGGTCCTCGTAGAAGATGAACTCGTCGCAGTTCTCGATCAGGAGATCGGAGGTCGAGTTCTTGACCCCGAGCCCGATCACGTACTTGTTGTTCTCCTTGAGCTTGGAGACGAGGGGCGAGAAATCGGAGTCCCCCGAGCACACCACGAAGCAGTTGATGTGCTCTTTCTGGAAGGACATGTCCATCGCGTCCACGACGAGCCGGATGTCCGCCGAGTTCTTCCCGCCGACCGACTTCTGCGGGACCTCGATGAGCTCGATGGCCGCCTCGTGGAAGGAGCGCTTGTAGTCGGAGTAGCGGCTCCAGTCCGCGTACGCCTTCTTGACGAGGAGCTTGCCCTTGTCGAGCAGGCGCTCGAGCACGAGGTTGACGTCGAACTTGCGGTAGTGGGCGTCGCGAACGCCGATCGCGATGTTCTCGAAATCGATGAAGAGGGCGAGCCGCTGCTCGTCCTGCGTGCTGACTGCCAAACTTCCTCCTGTGAGGGGGCCGTCCTTGGCGCCGACGCGCCCCTCGTCCCCGATCCTGGGCTCCGGGGAGGGGGCTCCCGGGCTTCGGAACCCGGGGCCGCGGGACGTGCGAAGCGTAGCACGAAGGCCTCATTGCCGAAACCGGGGAACTCCTATACCGTCCGGTACGTATAGAACGGTTGATGGCCGACGTCGTGGTGCGCTCGAATGATCGTATCCTGTTGAAAGCCCTCGGCTTGTTTTCCGAGAAGGGCTACGAAGCCACCTCCGTCCGCGAGATCTGCGAGGCGGCCGGCGTCACGAAACCCACCCTCTACCACTTCTACGGGAGCAAGGAAGGCGTCTACCGGGCCATCGTGGAGGGCGCGCTCGACCGTTTCCGAACCGATCTCGTCCGCGCGATTCGCGACGAGGGGACGCTGCGCGACCGCATGGTGCGCACCGCCCGGGCCTACTTCGACGCCGCCACCGAGGACCCCGACCTCGCGCGCTTCGTCCTCGGCCTCATCCACCACCCGCCGCGCTCGGCTCCCGAGACCGACTTTCTCGGGGTCTACAACCACGTCCTCGAGCACTTCACCCGCGTGTTCGACGACGCGGTCGCCCGCGGGGAGGCCGCGCCCGGCCCCACCGCCATCCGACTGCTCGTCTTCATGGGCGCGCTCAGCGAGTCCGTGCACGGCCGCCTGCTCGTCGGCCAGCCGGAGCTGACGCCCGAGCTCGCCTCCGTCCTCGTCGACACCGTCCTCCTGGGCTGGGCGCCCCGGCCCCCTTCTCCCTGATCCCGGACCACCCGATGACCCGACGACCCCTCGCCGCCGCCGCCGCCGCGCTTCTCGCCGTCTCCTCCCTGGCGTCCGCCGAGCCGCTCTCGCGCCGCGAGGCCGTGACCCGCGCCCTCGCCCGCAACCCCGACGTCGTCCGCTCGCGCGCCGACCGGGACGGCCTGCGGGGCCGCGCGACCCAGGCCCGCGCCGACGCCCTGCCGGAGATCAGCGTCTACGGCAACTTCCTCCGCTACCAGGACCCCGGCTTCTTCAACTCTCCGAACATCGACCAGTTCCCGCCGGAGTTCCTCGTCGCCTTCCGGCCGCTCGCCTCGAACCTCTGGGACGGCTACGCGAGCGTCCGCCAGACGCTGTGGAGCTTCAGCCTCGGCAAGGCCATCCGTGCCGCCGGCTACGCCGAGCACCTCGGCGAGGAGAACGTCCGCGGCGTCCGCCAGAACGTCGCCCTGCGCGCGGTCTTTGCCTACAACGCCTTCCTCCTCTCGCGCGAGCAGGTGAAGGTCGGCGAGGAGGTCGTCCGCCAGAAGGAGCAGCAGCTCCAGATGGCCCGCAACCGCCGCGCGGCCGGCGTCGCGACCGACCTCGAGGTCCTGCGCTTCGAGGTCGACCTCGCCAACGCCCGCACGACTCTGTTGCGGCTGCAGGGCGCCTCCGACCTCGCCCGCGGCGACCTCAACGCCGTCATGGTCCAGCCGACCGACGCCGCGGTGGAGCCGACCGACACCCTCGAGTTCGTGGAGGTGACCGCGGACCAGCCGACGGTCGTGCGCGAGGCCACCGCGAGCCGTCCGGAGATCGCCGCCGTCACGTGGAACGAGAAGATCTACGACGAGGCGATCGGCATCTACAAGGCCGACATGCGGCCGCGGCTCGACCTCACCGGGCAGTTCGGCTGGTCCGTGCGCGAGACGCAGCACTTCTTCGAGCCGAACTACAAGAAGTGGAGCCTCGCCGTCACCCTCAAGATCCCGGTGTTCGACGGCTTCCGCACCGCCGGCCGCGTCGCCCAGGCGCGGGCCGACCGGACGAAGGTCGGCCAGGACCGCGTCGCCCTCCAGACCGCGATCGACCTCGAGGCGAAGCAGGCGGTCGACCGCCTGCGCGTCGCCGCGAGCGTCTACCGCGCGGCCGAGCTGACCGTCGCCCAGGCCCGCAAGGCGCTCGACATGACCGAGGCGAACTACCGCCTCGGCGCGGCCACCAACCTCGACGTCGTCGACGCGCAGGCCGCCTTCACCCAGGCCGAGTTCAACCGCATCGAGGCGCTCCACGCGCACGCGAACGCGCGCGCGGGGTTGCGCTACACGATGGGCCGGGACCCGCTCGAAGAGGACCCCGCGCCTCGTCCCGCCCCCACGCCCGAAGCACTGGCGCCCGCCGCCCCGGCCGGGGACGGCGCCGCCCCGCCGACCCCGACCGCCGGCCGCGACACCGAGGAACGCTGAGCCATGAACCCGCGCCTGTCCGCCTGTGCCGTCCTCCTCCTCCCCCTCGCCGTGGCCTCGTGCGGCGGCTCGAAGGCCGACGCCCAGAACGCCGCGCCGCGCGGCGTCGCCGTCCGGACCGCGACCGTCGAGAAGCGCGACCTGCCCGAGGACGTCGTCCTCACCGGCACCCTCAAGCCACGCGCGCAGGTCCAGGTCGTGGCCGAGGTCCAGGCCCGCCTCCTCCGCGTGCTGAAGGACGAGGGCGCCCGCGTCGCGAAGGGCGAGGTCCTCGCCGTCCTCGACGAGACCGACTACCGCCTCGCCGCCGACCGCGCCCGGGCCGCCTTCGCCATGGCCGAGGCCAACCGCGCCCACGCCCAGACCGAGCGGGAGCGGGCCGACAACCTGTTGAAGACGGGCGGCATCACCGACCGCGACCACCTCGCGGCCGGCGTCGCGCTGCAGGTCACGGACGCCCAGCTCGCCCAGGCCCGGGCCGAGAGCGCGATCGCCGCGCAGCAGCTCGCCCGCACGCAGGTGCGGGCGCCCTTCGCGGGCCGCGTCGCGCGCCGCCTCCCCGATCCCGGCGCCATGCTCGCCCCCGGCGCCCCGCTCTTCGTCCTGGTCGACGACTCGACCCTGGAGTTCAAGGCCCCGGTCGCCTCGCGCGACCTCGGCAAGGTGAAGGTCGGCGCGAGCGTCGCCCTGGTGATCGACGCCCTCGAGGACGTGCGCGTCACCGGCCGGATCGCCCGCGTCGAGCCGCTCGTCGACGAGCGCTCGCGCTCGTTCCAGGTCGTGGTCGAGGTTCCCGGCCGGCCGGACCTCGTGGGCGGCCTCTTCGCCCGCGCCTCCGTCCGCGCCGGCGTCGCCGCCGGCGCCCTCGTCGTCCCGCCCTCGGCCCTCGTCCGCGACGGGGCGGACCCCGCCCGGGCCGACGTCTTCGTCGTGCGCGGCGGGAAGGCCGAGAAGGTCACGGTCGGGGTCGGGGTCGAAGCGGCCGACGGCGTGCAGGCGACGCGCGGCCTCTCCGCGGGCGAGGAGGTCGTCCTCGATCCGCCGACGGCGCTCTCCTCGGGCGCGCCGGTCGAGGTCCGCAACGAGCGCGCGGGAGCCGCGAGCCCGGCCGCGGTCCCCGCGCCGACCGCCGCCCGGCGCTAGGAGCGGACGATGTTCCTCTCGAACCTGTCCATCAAGTACCCGGTCTTCGCGACCATGATGATGGTCGCGCTCGCCGTCCTCGGGATCGTCTCCTACAGCCAGCTGCAGGTCGACATGTTCCCGAAGGTCGAGATCCCGGTCGTCACCGTGACCACGATCTACCCCGGCGCCGGCCCCGAGAGCGTCGAGCGGGAGGTCACGAAGAAGATCGAGGAAGAGGTCAACACGGTCGAGGGCGTCAAGCACATCCAGTCGATCTCGCAGGAGGGCATCTCGAGCATCGTCGTCGAGTTCCAGCTCGAGATCTCCGCGATCAACGCCTCGCAGGACGTGCGGGGGAAGATCGCGGCGATCCGCGGCGAGCTGCCGCGCGAGATCGAGGAGCCGATCGTCCAGCGAATCGACTTCGGCCAGATGCCGGTCCTCTCGATCGGCGTCGACGCGCCCGGCCTCTCGCCGCAGGCGGCCACCACCTTCGCCGACAAGGTCGTGAAGAAGCGCCTCGAGAGCGTGCGCGGCGTGGGGGCCGTGGCCCTCGTCGGCGAGTCGACCCGCGAGATCCAGGTCGTGGTGGACCGCCTGAAGCTCGAGGCGTACCACGTCTCCCTCACCGAGGTGGTGAGCGCCCTCCAGCGGGAGAACGTCGACGTGCCGGCCGGCAACGCCGACCGCGGGGCGACCGAGGCCCTCGTGCGCGTGGCCGCCCGCGGGCGCAGCGCCGCCGACATCGGCGGCATCCCGGTCAAGCGTCCGGGCGGGATGACCGTCTCCGTGAGCGACCTCGCCCAGGTGATCGACGGCGTCGAGGAGCCGAGGAACGCGGCCTTCCTCGACGAGCGGCCGGCTCTCGCGCTCGAGATCCAGAAGCAGTCGGGGGCCAACACCGTCGCCGTCGCCGACGGCGTCCTCGCCGAGCTCGCCCGGCTCAAGAAGGACGTGCCGCCGGGCATCACCCTCTCCGTCATCAAGGACGACTCGCGCTTCATCCGGGAGTCGATCGAGGACGTCAACACGACGATGGTCATCGGCGGCCTGCTGACCGTGTTCATCGTCTACCTCTTCCTCAACTCCTGGCGCTCGACCATCATCACCGGCATCACCCTGCCGATCTCCGTCGTCTCCGGCTTCATCGCGATGCGGGCGTTCGGCTTCACCCTGAACATCATCACCCTCATGGGCCTCTCGCTCGCGATCGGCATGCTGATCGACGACGCGATCGTCGTGCGCGAGAACATCGTGCGGCACCTGCAGCGGGGCAAGGACCACTTCGACGCGGCCCGCGACGGCACCGCCGAGATCGGGCTCGCCGTCATGGCGACGACGTTCACGATCCTCGCCGTCTTCGTGCCGGTCTCCTTCATGAGCGGGATGGTCGGCCGCTTCTTCTACGAGTTCGGCATCACCGTCGCCGCCGCGGTCGTCGCCTCGCTCTTCGTGAGCTTCACCCTCGACCCCATGCTCTCGTCGCGCTGGGTCGACCCCGACATCGAGAGGGGCTACCACCCGCACTTCGTCGGCCGCACCCTGGCCCGCTTCAACCAGTGGTTCGAGGACCTGCACGTCAGGTACGAGCGGCTCCTCGGCTGGTGCCTCGGCCACCGCAAGACCGTCCTCGCGGTCGCTCTCGTCGCCTTCCTCGCGAGCTTCCCGATCCTCGCCGTCCTCGGCGGCGACTTCATGCCCGACTTCAACCGCGGCGAGTACCAGGTCGCGTTCAAGGCGACGCCGGGCGCGACCCTCGCCGAGACGAAGGCGCGGGCCCTCGCCGTCGTGGGCGAGCTGCGCAAGCTCCCCGGCGTCGAGTACACGTACACCACGATCGGCGAGTCCGGCATCACCCGCCGCGGCCCGACGGAAGGCGTCGTCTACGTGAAGCTGCGCGAGTCGAAGGGGAAGACGTTCTCCTCGGTCCTCTCCGACGCCCGCCGGGCGGTGTCGGTCGTGCCCGGCCTCACCTTCGGGTTCACCGAGTCCGGCCCCTTCGGCCAGAAGCCGCTCCAGTACTCGGTGCGGGGTCCGGAGGTCGACGAGCTCGACCGCCTCTCGCGCGAGCTCGGCGCCGGGATGGAGAAGATCCCCGGCCTCGTCGACCTCGAGACGAGCCTCGAGAAGACGAAGCCCGAGCTGCGCGTCCACTTCGACCGCGACCGCGCGGGCGACCTCGGCCTGAACGTCGGTCCGGTCGCGATGACGCTCCGCGCGGCGGTGACGGGCGAGGTCGCGACCACGATCGAGGACGCGGCCGGCGACAGCCACGACGTCCGCGTCCGCCTCCGGGCCGACCAGCGCCGCTACGCCGACGACCTCCTCGCGCTCCGCGTTCCGACCGACAAGGACGACGCCTTCGGAGACAAGATCCTGGTGCCGCTCTCGGAGGTCGCGACCGCGACGCCGGCGAGCGGGCCCTCGACGATCCGGCACATGGACCTCCAGCGGGAGGTCCGCCTCTCGGCCGCCAACTCGGACCGCAGCGTCGGCGAGGTGATGGGCGACGTCACGAAGGCCATCTCCCGGCTGAACCTGCCGCCCGGCTACGACGTGGCCGCGAGCGGCGACGCCGAGGAGCTCGTGGCGATGTTCAAGAGCATGCTCCAGACCCTCGCCCTCGCCGTCATCCTGATCTACCTCATCCTCGGCTCGCAGTTCGGGTCGTTCTTCCACCCGCTCGCGATCATGCTGTCGCTGCCGCTGTCGCTCGTGGGCGTCGCCCTCGCCCTCCTCGCCACCCGCGACACGCTCAACATGATGAGCATGATCGGGCTCATCATGCTGATGGGCCTCGTGACGAAAAACGCCATCCTGCTCGTGGACTTCACGAACCAGGCCCGCGCCCGCGGCGTCCCGCGCGACGAGGCGCTCATCAAGGCGGGCTCCACGCGGCTGCGCCCGATCGTCATGACGACCCTCGCGATGATCTTCGGCATGCTGCCGCTCGCCTTCGCGATCGGCGCCGGCGCCGAGCTGCGCGCGCCGATGGCCCGCGCCGTCATCGGCGGGCTCATCACCTCGACCCTGCTGACGCTCGTCGTGGTGCCGGTCGTCTACACGTACCTCGACTTCCGCCCGATCCGCGCGCGAGCGGAGGACGAGGCGGGGGAGCGGGAGGTCGAGCCCGAGCCCGTCGGCGTCGGCGACTGAGGGCGGTGCGCGGGATCGAGCAGCGGCCGCTTCTCTACGACGCCGGGATGGCGCTCCTCGAGCGCACCGGCCTCGGCCGGTGGCGCGAGTGGCTCGCCGGCGGCACGCCCGAGGGGCGCGTCCTCGACCTCGGCTGCGGCACCGGGCGCAACCTGCCGCTCTTCCCGCGCGCGGCCCGCGTCGTCGGCGTCGACCCGTGCCGCGAGACGCTGCGCAAGGCGGCCCGCCGCGCGCCCGGCGTCCCGCTCGTGTGCGCGCGCGCGGAAGCGCTGCCCTTCCGGGACGGCGTCTTCGACACGGTCGTGAGCGGGCTCGTCTTCTGCAGCGTCTCCGATCCGGCCCGCGGCCTCGCCGAGTCCGGCCGCGTGCTGCGCGCGGGCGGCCGCCTGCGCATGCTCGAGCACGTGCGGGCCGAAGGCCGTCTCGCGTCGTGGCTGCAGGACCGGGCGCAGCCGGCGTGGACCTGGCTCACCGGCGGCTGCCACCCCAACCGCGAGACCGAGGCCGCCGTCGCGGCGGCCGGGTTCGTCATCGACCCCGAGACCCGCCGGGCGAGCGGCGACATGCGTCGATTCGAGGCGCGCCGCCCGTAGCCGGCACAACACCTCGTCGCCGCCGGGCAACCACCCCTAGGTTTTGCGATTGACGGCCGCCCGCTCGCGCCCCATCTTTGTGGGGCGAAGAAAAGGCGAATCCAATGAGCGCCGCCCTGACTGCCCGAGCACTACGCGCCCCCGACCCCCCGACGCTCGTCCGAATGCCCGCGCCCGCGCCCGCGCCCCCGTTCGTCGCCGACGTCCTCGGGTCGGCCGATCCCGCCGAGCGCAAGCGGGCGCTCGAGGCCCTGCTGCGCCAGCGGAGGCTGCAGCGCGACGCGCCGCCGCTGCGCGGCGAGGACTACCGCCAGCGCCCGGTGACGACGGGCGTCGCGGCGATCGACGCGATCCTCGGCGGCGGCCTGCCCCGCGGGCAGCTCTCCGAGATCCACGGCCCGCCGTCCTCCGGCCGCACCGGCGTCCTCGTCGCCGCGCTCTCGGCGCTCACCTCCTCGGCGGCGCTCGTCGCCCTCGTCGATCCTCTCGACCGCTTCGACCCCGGCTCGGCCGCCGCCGGCGGGGCCTGCCTCTCGCGTCTCCTCTGGCTGCGCGGGCCGCGGCTCGACCGCGAGGAGCCCGAGGCGAAGACGCTGGCGGGGGCGGTGTCCGCGGTCGCGACGCTCGCCGGCTCGGGCCTCTTCGACCTCGTCGCCCTCGATCTCGCCGGAGCCGCGGACGCCGCGCGGCGCGCGCTGCCGGCGACGACGTGGACGCGCCTCGTCCGCGCCGTCGAGGAGACGAAGACGGCGCTCGTCGTGCTCGCGGACGGCCACCTAGCGCACGGTCCCGGCGGCGCGTCGGTGGCGCTCGAGCCCGCGGGGCCGACGTGGTCGGCGCCGCCCGGCCCCGGCCGCCGCCTCGCCTCGCTCGCCGCGCGCGCGCGCGCCGGCCGCCACGGCCTGCGCGCCGCCGAGCTCGCCTTCGCGGCCCCGGCCTGAGGCGCCGGGAGCGACGTCGTCGTGTTCGGCGGCCTGCACTCTCCCCGTCCCCTCCGCGTCGAGGGCCTGCTGCTAGAGGTCGCGCGTGCGTTCACCCCGCGCGTCGAGCCGCGCGGCGCGAGCGTCCTCCTCGACCTCTCCGGCCTCGGCCGCCTCTGGCCCGCGCCCGAGGCGCTCGGCCGCGCCATCCTCGACGCGGCCGCCGCGCGCGCGGTCGAGGCCCAGGTCGCGCTCGCCCACGCGCGCCACGTCGCGCTCGTCCTCGCCCGCGCGCGCCCGGGCGTGACGGTGGTGCCCCCCGGCGGCGAGGCCCGGGCCCTCGCGCCGCTCCCGCTCGACCTCCTCGACGCGGGGCCCGACCTCTCCGACGTCCTGCGCCGCTGGGGCCTGCGCACGATCGGCGACGTCGCCCGCCTTCCCGCGATGGGCCTCGCCGAGCGCTTCGGGCCCGACGGCCCGCGCCTCGCCCGCCTCGCCCGCGGGGACGACGAGGGCGTCCTGCAGCGGGCGCCGCTGCCGGAGCTCTTCGAGATGACGCTCGAGCTCGACTGGCCGGTCGACGGGCTCGAGCCTCTCGCCTTTCTCCTCTCCCGCGTCCTCGAGCCGTTGTGCGCGACGCTCGCCGCCCGCGGACGCAAGGCCGCCGCCCTCGAGCTCGTCCTCGGCCTCGCCGACGGCCGCGCCCACGCCCGCCGCCTCGCGCCGGCCGCGCCGTCGGGCGAGGCGCGCACGTGGCGCACCCTCGCGCTCCTCGACCTCGAGGCCCACCCGCCCGGCGACGCCGTCCTCAGCCTCTCCGTGCGCGCCAGCCCCGCCGAGGCGCGCGCGACGCAGTTCTCTCTCCTCGACCCCGCGCAGCCCTCGCCCGAGCGGCTCGCCGAGACGATGGCCCGCCTCGCCCCGTGGACGGCCGCCGGCCGCGGCGGCGCGCCCCAGCTCGTCGACACGCACCGGCCGGGCGCCTTCGCGATCGCGACTTTCGCCCCGGGGCCCGCGCGCGGCGCCGGCATCGTGGCGGACGCGCCGCCGCGCCCGCGCCTCGCGCTGCGCGCCTTCCGCCCACCGCGCCTCGCCCAGGTGACGCTCCGCGCGGGGCGGCCCGCGTTCGTGTCGGCGCCGGGCGTCCGCGGGGCGGTGGCCGGGTCGGCCGGGCCGTGGCGCGCCTCGGGGGACTGGTGGGACGTCGCGTGGAGCCGGGACGAGTGGGACGTCGCTCTCGTCGCGGGCGGGATCTACCGGATCTTCCTCGATCGCCTGCGCGAGTCGTGGTTCGTCGAGGGCGAGCTCGACTGAGGCGTCAGCTCTGGATGTAGCTCTCGAGCTGGTGGATCGTGAAGCGCAGGTCCTGGATCACCGCGCGCACGACGTCGCCGATCGAGATGACGCCGACCACCCGGCCGTCCTCCACCACGGGAAGGTGGCGGATGTGGCGGTCGGTCATGTGGACCATGCACTCCCCGGACGTCACGTCGGGCGAGATCACGAACACCTCGGGCGTCATGACCTCGCGCACCGGCGTGTCCTTCGACGCGCGGCCGTGCAGCACCATGCGCCGCGCGTAGTCGCGCTCGGAGAAGATGCCGACGAGCCGCTCGCCCTCCATCACGAGCAGCGCGCCGATGTTCCTTTCCTCCATCTGCCGCAGCGCGTCGAGGACGGTCGCGTCCGGGCGGACCGAGAACACCTCCGACTTGCGGCTCAGGATCTGACGAATCGTCGTCATCCCTCCTCCTTCTGCAGGAAGGGCGTCCTTCCGAGACCGGCCGATCGACGGGGTTTGTGGGGCCCATTCTATGGCGAACGCTTTGCGCGTGACGCAAGCCTCCCTCCGGGCTGGCGCAATCTTTTGTTTCGCCGAGAAACCGGCCGGACGTTCAAGTCTTTGTAAATGCCACCTTTTTGGTGATCTTTCTGGCCGTCGGATTCTTGGCGTGCTTCGTGCAATTCGGCGGCCTTCGTACCCGTGCATCCCTGGATGCCGACCGACATGGCAGTTGCACTAGCGCTGTTCGCCGCCGGAATCGCGATGGGCCTCGCGGGCGCCCTGATGTGGGCGTGGGGTGTCCATACCGGCCAGTTCAGCGACCTCGAGCGGACGAAGGACCAGCTCTTCTGGCCGGAGCTGGCGGCCGAGCCGCCGGCCGACGAGCCGCACGGGCCAGCCCCAGCAGACAGCCGCACCCGAGCGGGCGAGGTCCCGCCACGTGTCCGGGAGGACTCATGAGCACGCAGACGCACTCCCACGCCGAGGATCGCGACGCCACGATCAGCCGGCGACGGGCCCTGACGCTGACGAGCGTCTTCGGCCTCTTCGGCGCCGGGATCGTCGCCGCCTTCTCGAACCTGCTGTTCTTCCGCCCGCGCGTGACCTACGGCGAGCCGTCGCGGTTCCGCACCGGCAAGCCCGAGGCGCTCCCCCTCGGCACGCGGCTGCCGCTGAGCCGCCAGCGCTGCACGATCGTGCGCACCGAGGCCGGGGTCGCGGCGATCTCGAACACCTGCACGCACCTCGGCTGCGTCGTCGCCACGACCGAGGTCGGCTTCGACTGCCCGTGCCACGGCAGCCGGTTCGACGCCGAGGGCACGGTCCTCGGCGGCCCCGCGCCGCGGCCGCTCCCGTGGTTCGCGGTCTCCCTCTCGCCGAACGGCGAGATCGAAGTCGACACCGCGCAGGAGGTGCCGACCGGCACCTTCCTCAAGGTCTAGGCGATGGCCACCGAGAACGGCCTCGTCGGCAACCTGAAGGCGCTCCCGAAGAACGTCTGGCACTCGATCTTCCGCAACCCGCTGCCCTCGTCCGACCTCGGGCGCTCGCAGACGACCTTCTCGAACCTCTTCCTCCACATCCACCCGACGAAGACGCACGCGCACTCGCTCAAGCCCTGGTACACCCTCGGGCTCGGGGTGATCTCGGCGAGCCTCTTCGTCCTGCTCACCGCGACCGGCATCCTCCTGATGTTCTACTACGTGCCCTCGGTCGAGCAGGCCCACAACCGGATGCTCGACCTCGCCGGCACGGTCGCCTTCGGCACGCTGCTGCGCAACATGCACCGCTGGGCCGCCCACGGCATGGTGGCGGTCGTCTTCCTCCACCTCTGCCGCGTCTTCTACACCGGCAGCTACCGGAAGCCCCGCGAGTTCAACTGGGTGATCGGCGTCTTCCTCTTCCTCCTGACCCTCGGTGCCTCGTTCACCGGCTACCTCCTCCCGTGGGACCAGCTCGCGTTCTGGGCGATCACGGTCGGCACGTCGATCGCCGGCTACGCCCCGCTCATGGGCGAGCAGATCCGCTTCCTCCTCCTCGGCGACCGCGTCGTCGGCCAGGAGGCGCTCATCCGCTTCTACGTGCTCCACGTCGCGGTGATCCCGGTCGCCCTCACCGTTCTCGTGGCGGTGCACGTCTGGCGCATCCGCAAGGACGGCGGCCTCTCCCGCCCCGAGGGCGCGGACCTCCCCGAGGCGCAGAAGCAGTTCAAGGAGGCGCTCGCCGGCAAGCTCGAGGGCCTCGCCCCCGCCGCGAAGACGGCGAAGACGAAGACCTTCGGCGTCATGGGCATCGTGCGCGGCCCGTTCAACAAGGTCGGCCAGACGCCCGACAACACGGTCTACTCGTGGCCGAACCTCTTCGTCGCCGAGCTGTTCTGCTTCGCCCTCACCGTCCTCGTCGTCCTCGTGGTCGCCCTCGTCTTCAACGCGCCGCTCGAGGCGCCGGCCGACCCGACCCACCCGCCGAATCCCTCGAAGGCGCCCTGGTACTTCCTCGGCCTGCAGGAGATGGTCTCGTACTCGGCCTTCTGGGGCGGCGTCGGGATCCCGACCGTCTTCGTGCTGCTGCTCCTCCTCGTGCCGTACCTCGACCGCGGAACCCTCGGCACCGGCGTGTGGTTCTCCCGCCACCGCATCCTGTCGGTCACCCTCTTCACGACGCTCCTCGTCGTGAACCTCGTGCTGATCGTGATCGGCACGTTCTTCCGCGGCCCCAACTGGGGCCTCGTCACCCCCTGGTAGGGCGGGGAGAGACATGCGTCAAGCGCTCGCCGTCATCTCCATCGTCGTGCTGGCCATCCACGGGGTGGTCTTCTACAACCAGTTCTACGCGCGCTGGCAGGAGCACCAGCAGAGCTACTTCGCCCAGGCGATCGCCCTCTCCGACAACGCCGAGGTGAAGAAGACCCTCGCCGCGCGAAAGCCGCAGGTCGAGCAGGTGATCGTGCGCAGCTTCGGCCCCGAGCGGGTCGATCGCTGCACGTCGTGCCACATCGCGATCGACGATCCCCGCTTCGAGAAGGCCGACCAGCCCCTGCGCACCCACCCGAAGATCCCCGGCCACAAGTTCGAGACCTACGGCTGCACGATCTGCCACGACGGCCAGGGCCGCGCGGTCGACGCGAAGGGCGCCCACGAGGGCGGAGACGACTGGCCGTGGCCGATGCTCACCGGCGACGCCGTCCAGGCGAACTGCGTGCAGTGCCACAACGACCCCGGCTGGGAGCACGCGCCGTGGGTGAACCAGGGCCGCGCCCTCTTCTTCGAGCGCGCCTGCTACACCTGCCACACGATTGCCGGCACGAGCTACGGCTCGATCGGCCCCGAGCTCACCGAGGTCGGGCGCAAGCGCCGCATCGAGTACACGAAGGCGAAGATCGAGAACCCGAAGGCCCAGAACCCGACGTCGACGATGCCGAAGCAGGACCTCAACCCGGACCAGGTGAAGGCCCTCACGATCTTCCTGAAGTCGCAGCAGGGCTCGCGCATCGCGCGGGCGCCCCTCCAGCAGTACGTGGCCGGCCAGCAGCAGCGGCCGGAGTGGCTGCCGCTCGCGCAGATCGTCGGCCCCGAGCTCGCCACGAACGTCGAGGCCCTGCCCCCGGCCCAGAAGGGCGAGGCCCTCCTGCCGAAGGTCGGCTGCCTCTCCTGCCACAAGCTCGACGGCCGCGACGGGAAGGTGGGCCCCGAGCTCGCCTTCACCTCCGCCCAGCGCGACCACGACTGGCTGATGAAGCACTTCAAGGACCCGAAGAGCGTCGTGCCCGGCTCGGTGATGCCCCCGTACCCGCTGCCGGCCGAGACCTTCGACTCCATCTCCCTGTACCTCCTCGCCCGGCCCGCGCCCGCGGTCCCCGCCGACCCCGCACAGCAGTACGCGCAGCTGTGCGCCCGCTGCCACGGCGAGAAGGGCATGGGCGACGGCGCGATCGCCGACTACCTCGACCCGAAGCCCCGGGACCTCACCAAGTACGCCTTCATGAAGACGAAGCCGAAGGAGCGCCTCGTCGCGAGCGTCACGAACGGCGTTCCCGGCACGAGCATGGCGCCCTGGGGCCGCGTCCTCGGCGAGGCCGGCGCGGCGGCGATGGTCGACTACGTCCTCGACACGTGGTCGAAGGGCGGCTCCGCCCGGCTGCCGAGCGGCCGCCAGGTCCCCGACGCGAACCCCGTCGCGTACTCGCCCGAGTCGGTCCTCCGCGGCGAGGCCGTCTTCCTCGACCGCTGCTGGGGCTGCCACGGCAAGAAGGCCGACGGCCACGGCCCGAACGCCGCCGACATCCAGCCGCGCCCGCGCAACCTCCGCAACACGCCATTCGTCCGTTCCCTCGCGTACTCCCGCATTCACGAGTCCATCAAGTACGGCGTGCAGGGCACGGCCATGCCCGCCGCCGGCTTCGACTTCTCGCTCGACGACAGGACGATCGGCGACGTCGTGAACTACATCTGGAGCCTCAACGGGCTCGGGACCCCCGCCGCCTCGCAGGTCGCCGTCCGAAACCCCCCAACGGAGAGGTGAGACGATGAGCGCCGCCACCGCCGCCGTGCGGCCGTCCGACGTTCCCCCGCCCGCAGCGCACGAAGACAAGAGCGCCTTCGGGTTCCTGATGATCGCGTCGCTGTTCTTCGTGGTGTCCGGGCTCGTCGCCCTGATCATCGCCGGCAAGCTGAACTTCCCGACCCTCCTCGGCAGCGTGTCGTGGCTCACGTTCGGCCGCATGCGCCCGATCCACACGAACGGCATGCTCTTCGGCTGGCTCCTCGCCGCCGACATGGGCCTGTGCTTCTACCTCGTGCCGCGCCTGTGCGGCGTCCGCCTGTGGAGCGAGAAGCTCGGCGTGGCCACCATGTGGCTGTGGGTGGTCATCGTGCTCGGCGCCGTCGTCGAGCTCGCCCTCGGCCACAACCAGGGCCTCGAGTACGCCGAGCTGCCCCTGTGGCTCGACCTCGCCGTCGTCGTCGCGTGGGTCGCCTTCGCGGTCAACATCTTCGCGACGGTGGCCACCCGGAAGTACCAGCAGATGTACGTCTCGCTCTGGTACATCATGGCCTCGATCCTCTGGACGGCCTTCGTCTACATCGCCGGCAACCTCGCCACGATCCCCACCGCCGGCGTCAACCAGGCGAACCTCAACTGGTTCTACGTCCACAACGCCGTCGGCCTCATCTTCACTCCGCTCGGCCTCGGCATCGGCTACTACTTCATCCCGAAGGCGGCCGAGACGCCGCTCTACTCGCACCGGCTCTCGATGATCGGGTTCTGGTCGCTCGCCTTCGTCTACGTCTGGACGGGCGCTCACCACATGCTGCACGGGCCCATCAGCCAGTGGCTGCAGACGGTCGCCATCCTCTTCTCCGTGATGCTCATGATCCCGGTCTGGACCCTGGTGTGGAACTTCCTCGCCACGATGAAGGGCCAGTGGCACCAGCTCAAGGACAACGTGCCGATCAAGTTCCTGATGACCGGCACGATCTTCTACCTCCTCACCTGCTTCCAGGGCCCGATGCACTCGCTGCGCGCGGTGAACGCCATCGTCTCGAAGACCGACTGGATCGTCGGCCACGCCCACATGGCCGTGCTCGGCGCGTTCTCCTTCTTCGCGATCGGCGGCGCCTACTACTCGATCCCCCGCATGCTGAAGACGCGCCTCCACTCGAACGCGCTCGCGAACGCGTCGTTCTGGCTCTGGCTCGTCGGCGGCCTCTCCTTCTTCGTCTCGCTCTGGATCGGCGGCTTCCTCCAGGGACTGCAGTGGAACGACACGACCATCCCGTTCATCGACACCGTCAAGTTCATGCAGCCGTTCTGGGCCGTGCGGCTCCTCGGCGGGACCCTCATGTTCCTCGGGATCCTCGTCTTCTTCTGGAACATCCTCGTGACCTGGACCGGCCGCAAGGACCGCCCGGTCGAGACGGTCTAGGAGGCCCCACATGCTGAGCAAGATCGACAAGAACAGCGCCCTCTTCGTGGCCGGCGCCCTCGTCTTCTTCTTCGTCGGGGGGCTGCTCACGACCGTCGCGCCGCCCCTCCTCGACAAGAGCTGGGCGAAGCCCGCGCCGGGCCTCAAGGACTACGCGACCCTCGCGCAGCAGGGCGACGCCGAGGCGGCCAAGATCACGCGCGGCCGCGCGATCTACGTCCGCGAGGGCTGCTGGTACTGCCACACCCAGCAGACCCGCACGATCGAGGCGGACACCGTGCGGTCCGGCTGGCGCGGCGTGAAGAGCCCCGTCTCCACTCCCGACGAGTTCGTCTACGACCAGCCGCACCTGTTCGGCACGCGCCGGGTCGGTCCCGACCTCTCCCGCGTCGGCGGCAAGTACGACCGCCAGTGGCACGTCAGCCACTTCCGCGACCCCCGCAGCCTCGTCCCCGGCTCGGTGATGCCGCCCTTCCCGTGGATCATCGCCAACCCCGAGGAGCAGGACGCGCTCATCACCTACATCCAGTCCCTCGGCCGCGTGAAGGACTGGCGTCCGGCCCACGACTACGAGCAGTAGCCCCGTGGCCGACTACACCTACGCCTCGGTCTTCTGGATCTACTCGATCATGGCCCTCTTCGTGGTGGGCGCGGCGTTCTTCCTGTACCGCGCCGTGCGCACCGGGGCCGTGAGCGGGGACGAGGCGCCCAAGTACCGGATGCTCCAAGACGACTAGCGGAGGAGTGATGAGCGACGACAAGAACGTCCACGAGATCGCCGGCGGCTGGATCACCGAGCGCAAGAACACCCCGATCCCCGGCTTCCTGAAGCTCGCCTACGTCGGCTTCTGCCTGTTCGGGCTCTACTACCTCTTCGCCTTCTGGGCGGGGGAGACGGGCCACGACACGCGGGGGCCGCTCGTCCGTCAGATCAACGACGTCATGCAGGTCCCGGGGAGCGGCTGGCACGGGCTCATCGCCGTCTGCCTCGTCGCCTTCGTCATGGGCCTGCTCTGGTTCGTGTTCGTCCACCGCGCGGAGGAGTAGCGTGAGCACCGTCCCGGCCTCCTCGGCCTACCGCCGCCTCCGGATCCCGGACGCGGAGCGGTACTGGGTCGAGCAGGTGAAGTGCCGAGTCGGCTGCCCCGTCTTCACGGACGCGTGCGGGTACGTGACGGCGGTGGCCGAGGGGCGGGACGAGGACGCGTACGCCATCGCGCGCGCGACCAACCCCTTCGTCTCCATCTGCGGGCGCATCTGCGGCGCCCCCTGCGAGCGGGCGTGCCGGCGCGGCAGCGTCGACGCGCCCGTCTCGATCCGGGCCATCAAGCGGTGGGCGTGCGAGAAGTTCGGCAACGACACCGGCTCGTCCGTCCACTACCACCGTCACGCCGACGCGCGGATGCTCCCCGCCCGCGGGGACTACGCCGAGAAGGTGGCGGTCGTCGGGGCCGGCGTCGCCGGCCTCACCGTCGCCCACGACCTCGCCCGCGCGGGCTACAAGGTCACGGTCTTCGAGGCGAACCCCGTCCCGGGCGGCATGCTGACGCTCGGCGTGCCGCTCTACCGCCTCCCGCGCGAGCTCGTCAAGGCGGAGATCGACGCCATCCTCTCGCTCGGCGTCGAGCTGCGGACGAACGCGCCGGTCGGGGTGCCGGGCCGCACCCTGGAGGACCTGCGCCGCGAGGGCTTCCGCGCCTTCTTCCTCGGCGCCGGCCTCCAGGGCTCGCGACGCCTCAAGATCCCCGGGGCCGACCTCCCCGGCGTCGTCAACGGCCTCGAGTTCCTGAAGCTCGTGAACCTCGGCGAGCCGGTCGAGATCGGCCCCCGCGTGCTCGTCATCGGCGGCGGCAACGTCGCGTTCGACGTCGCGCGGACGGCCCTGCGCAACGCCGACGACGAGACCGAGGACTTCCGCGTCACCGCGGACGTGGCCCGCACCGCGGCGCGCCGCCGCGGCGTGACCGCGGTCCACGTCGCCTGCCTCGAGTCCCTCGAGGAGATGCCGGCCGACCGCGTCGAGATCGACGAGGGCCAGCACGAGGGCCTTCACCTCCACACCTCCCTCGGCCCGCGCGCCATCCACGGCGACGGGCGGGTGGAAGGCGTCGAGTTCGCCCGCTGTCTCTCCGTCTTCGACCAGGAGAGGCGCTTCGCCCCCCAGTTCGACGAGTCCGTCCGCGAGACGGTGGCCTGCGACACCGTCATCTTCGCGATCGGCCAGCACGCCGAGCTGTCCTTCCTCCGCCCGGAGGACGGCGTCCTTCTCACCGACCGCGGCCTCGTGAAGGTCGACCCGGACACTCTCCAGACCTCCCGCCCCGACGTGTTCGCCGGCGGCGACGTGGTCCTCGGGCCCCGGCTCTTCATCGACGCGATCGCCTCCGGCCAGGTCGCGGCGCGCGGGATCCACGACTACCTCCGCCGCTCGACGACGAGCGTCGAGCTCCGCTCCGCCTGGGCGCCGGCCGTGTACACCATGGGCGAGGACTGGGAGTCTCGCGCGCGCGCTCTCCCGCCCTCGGTCGCCCCGGCTCCCTCGGAGCTGCCGACCGCCGGGGAGCGCCTCGTCGAGGAGAACTACCCGGAGGCGGAGGCCCGCCGCCAGGCCGAGCGCTGCCTGCGCTGCGACGTGCAGACCTGCTTCGAGGCCCCGAAGTGCATCGCGTGCAACGGATGCGTCGACGTCTGCCCGGACGACTGCCTGCACCTCGTCGGCCTGTCGCAGGTGGCCCAGGACCCGCGGCTGATGGCCCTGGCGGAGGCGCAGCTCGGCGTCACCGCCCCGCAGCTCGCGTCGTTCGAGCCCCTCGAGCTCGACGCCCTCGGCGGCGTCATGCTCAAGGACGAGACGGCCTGCATCCGCTGCTCGATGTGCGCCTCCCGGTGCCCGACTCACGCCTTCACGATGCAGAAGTTCACGTTCCACCGGGAGCTGGTGACGGACGACGCGCCCAACCCGCGGCTGCGCTACACCTAGAGAGGCGTCCATGGCGACGGCGACGTTCCCGAACTGGACCGGGCCCTACACGCGGCAGCGGAGGCTCGTGCAGCTCGGCTTCCTCGCCGCGTTCGTGGCGATGCCCCTCTTCGACCTCTTCCGGTTCGACTTCGAGGCGAGCCGCCTCTACCTCTTCCGCCAGGAGATCTGGCTCGACGAGTGGGCCCTGCTCTGGCTCGCCCTCATGTTCGCGATGTGGCTCGTCGGGGCCGCGTCGCTCGCCCTCGGGCGGGTCTACTGCGCCTACGCCTGCCCGCAGACCGTCTTCTCCGAGATCGCGCACGACATCGACGCGCTCGCGAAGCGGCTCACCCGGAGGATGGCTCCGCCGTCCCGGCCGCGCGCGGCGAAGGCGGTCTCCCTCGCCCTCGTGGCCGTCGTCTCCACCGTGGCGTCGGTCCTCACCCTGGCCTACTTCGCGCCCCTCCCCGACGTCGTCTCGCGCCTCGTCCACCTCGACGTCCGGCCGTGGATCGGGGCCATCGGCGCGATCACCACGGTGCTCGGCTTCCTCAACGTCGCCTTCGTGCGGGAGACCTTCTGCCGGACCGCCTGCCCGTACGGCCTTCTCCAGGGCGTCATCGAGGACGGCCGCTCGCTCCACGTGCGGCTCGACGAGTCGGCCGGCCGCTGCATCGACTGCAAGGCCTGCGCGCGGGTCTGCCCGATGGACATCGACATCCGCGACGGCTCGTTCCAGATCGAGTGCACCCGCTGCGGCTCGTGCATCGACGAGTGCCACGCGATCCTCGGCCGGCTGAAGCCGCCGCGCCCGGGGGTCCTCGTCTTCGACAAGGGCGGCGGGCTCTCGCTGAAGCCGCTCGACGCGAAGCGGGTCCTCGTGGCGGTCGCCACCGTCGGCTTCGGCGTCGCCCTCGCGGTCGCCGTCGCCCGCCGCGAGCTCGTCTCGTTCCAGCTCTCTCCCGTCTACGCCTCCGACGCGGCCCAGCCCGCGGGCGGCGCCACCGTCGAGTCCCGCTATCTCCTCCGGGCGGCCAACCGCACCAAGGCTCCGGTGGTGCTGCGCGTGCGGACCGAAGGCCTGCCGGCGGGGGCCCTCGTCGACGGCCTCGGCGACGGGACCCTCCCGCCCGGCGAGGAGCGCCGCTTCGAGGTGGTCGTCCGGGTCCCGAGCGCGGCGATCACGGGCAGCGTGACTCCCTTCACCTGGGTCGTCGACACCGCCGACGGCCGGAAGCGCCTCGACTCGACCTTCTTCGCGCGGATGAGGAAGGCCTCCTGATGATCCCGACCCCGAAGGCGTCGTTCTTCCGCTCGGAGGGCCGCATGCTGCAGCTGCTCCTCTGGGCCACGATGGCCCTCTTCGTCGCCATCATGATCGTGACGTGGGTCGCGGCGGAGAAGGCGAACCCGGTCCTGCTCGACCTCGAGACGGGCAAGCCCGTCCGGCAGAAGCCCGTTCTCTGAGGGACGGCTCGCCCGTGGCCGCTTCCCCCGCGACGGCGCCGGCCGAGGCCGCGTCTCCTCTGCGCCTCGCCAGCCTGCCCCTGTGCGCCCACTGCGGCCTCCCGGTGGCGGGCCTTCGCGCGGAGGGCGAGGCCCTCTACTGCTGCGGCGGCTGCGCCCTCGCCCACCGGCTGACCGGCGGCGCGGCCGGCCACGGCCGCGCGGCCGGGATGCTCATGGCGATCGGCGTCGGCGCCTTCCTCGCGATGAACGTGATGATGTTGAGCTTCGTCCTCTATTCGGGGCGGAGCGAGGCCGACCGCGCGGCGGGGGAGTCGTGGGTGAGGTGGGCGCTTCTCGTCCTCGCCACGCCGGCCCTCGTCCTCCTCGGCGGTCCCTTCCTGACGAGGGGGCTCGAGCGCATCCGGGCCGGCCGGCTCGACACCGACGCCCTCATCGTCCTCGGCGTCGTGGCCGCGTACGGGCTCTCCTTCCGCTCGATCGCCGCGGGCGCCGGCCCCGTGTTCCTCGACACCTGCATGGGCATCCTCCTCTTCGTGACGATCGGGCGCTACCTCGAGGCCGCCTCGCGCGCGCGCACGAACGACGCGCTCGCGGCGCTCGTCCGCCGGATGCCGGAGACGGCGACGCGCGTCCGCGACGGGGTCGAGGAGGCGGTGCCGCTCGCGGCCCTCGCCGCGGGCGACCTCGTGCGCGTCCGACCCGGCGAGCGGCTCACCGTCGACGGGACCGTCGTCGAGGGGGAGAGCACGGTGACGCAGGCGGAGATCACCGGCGAGTCGCTGCCGGTGTCCCGCGGCCCCGGTGACGCCGTGTCGGCCGGCACGCTGAACCACGACGGCACCCTCCTCGTCCGCGCGCGGCGGACCGGCGCCGACACGACCGTCGCCCGCATCGTCCGGATGGTCGAGGAGGCGCGCGCGGGAGGCTATCCTCTCGCTCCGCTGGTCGACCGCCTGTCGGCCGTGTTCGTGCCGCTGGTGCTGGCCGTCGCCGCCTTCACCTTCGCGTGGTGGACGCTGCGGGCCGGTGCGGGCGCCGGGATCCTCAACGCGCTCTCCGTGCTGCTGATCGCGTGCCCCTGCGCGATCGGCATCGCGACGCCGCTCGCCGCCTCGGCCGCGGCCGGGCGCGCCGCGGCCGCCGGCGTCCTCGTCCGGTCGGGCGAGGTGTTCGAGCGCGTGGCCCGCTCGCGCCGCGTCCTCTTCGACAAGACGGGCACCCTCACGACGGGCCTCCTCCGCCTCGTGGACCTCCGGGTGCCCGAGGGCACGAGCGAGGAGGAGCTCCTGGGCCTCGCCGCCTCCGTCGAGCGGCACTCCGAGCACCCGATCGCCGCCGCGATTCGCGAGGCCGCGTCGAGCCGGGGCGTGGGGCTCCGCCCGGTGTCCGGCTTCCGCGCCCACCCGGGTCGCGGCGTCTCGGGAACGCTCGAGGGAGTCGAGGGCGAGGTGAGGCTGGGCCGTGGCGCCTTCGCCGGGGACTCACTGCCCGCGGTCGCGGTCCCGGGTGCGACTCTCGTGCACGTGACGGTCGGCGGACGGTGGCGCGGGGCCCTCGCCCTGCGCGACACGGCGCGCCCGAGCGCGGCCGCGGCGATCGCCGCGCTGCGCGACCGCGGAATCGCGGTCGAGGTGCTCTCCGGAGACGCGGCCGACGCGGTCGCCGCGTTCGCGGCCACCGTGCCGGGCGTCGAGGCGCGGGCCGAGATGACGCCCGAGACGAAGGCGGCCCGCGTCCTGGCCGCGGTCGGTGCGGGCGACACGCCGGTGATGGTCGGCGACGGGATCAACGACGCGCCCGCGCTGAGCCGGGCCGCGGTCGGCGTGACCCTCGAGTCGGGCACCGACCTCGCGCGCGAGAGCGCCGACGTCACGATCCTCGGCGGCGACCTGCGCCGCCTCCCGTGGCTCGTGGCGCTCTCCGCGGCCACGCTGCGCACGGCGCGCTTCAACCTCTTCTGGGCGTTCTTCTACAACGGCATCGGCCTCGCCCTCGCGGTGGCCGGCCGGCTGCACCCCTTCTTCGGGGCCGTCGCGATGGTCGCTTCGAGCCTCCTCGTCGTTCTCAACTCGCAGCGCCTCTCGCGCGCTCCGCTCCCGGAGGTGGCGTCTTGACCCCGAACCTCGTCACGGCCGCCGCTCTCACCTTCGCGGCCTCCGTCCACTGCGTCGGCATGTGCGGCGGCTTCGTCCTGGCCCTCACCGGGAAGGATCCCGCCGCCCGGTGGCGCCGACTCTTCGACCAGGTCCTGCTGCAGGCCGGCAAGGCGACGAGCTACGCCTTCCTCGGCGCCCTGGCCGGTGCGTTCGGCGCCGCGTTCGTCTCGAGTGCCGCGGTGAGCTGGGGCGGACGCGCGCTCGCCCTCCTCGCCGGGGTCGCGATCGTGCTGGCCGGCCTGGCGCTTCTCGGCCTGCGCGCCCGTGCGGGCGGCGGCTTCGTGACGAGCGCGATCGCGCCGCTGTTCTCGCGGTGGGTCGGCCCGCTCCTCCAGCAGCGGCCGGCCGGGGCGCCGATCGTGGTCGGGATGGCCATGGGCTTCCTGCCCTGCCCCCTCGTCTACGCCGGGCTCGCGGCCGCGGTCGCCGCCGGCTCGGCGGCCGGCGGGGCCGTGACCCTCGCGGGCGTCGCCCTCGGCACCGTCCCCGCCCTCACCGCCGTCGCGCTGTTCGGCCAGGCCCTGCCGGCGGGGGCGCGCCGGGCTCTCGCGCACGGGGCGGGTGTCCTCCTGATCGTCGTCGGCGTCGTCACGGCCTGGCGCGGCCTCGGGGGCCACGAGCATCACGCGCACGCCGGCATGCCGGGAATGGAGTCGACGATGCCGATGCCGGCCGGCCACGAAGGCCACTCGATGCCGGCCGCGGCCGGCGCGCACGCGGGCCACGCGATGCCCGACGCCAGCGCGACCACGGAGCCTCCCTGCCACGAGGGACACCCGTCACCGGCCGTCTCGCCCGTCCCTTCGCCCGCGGCGGACCCCCAGGCTCACCACCACTGAGACCCGCGGCGTCCGCGGCCGCGGGCCCGGCGTAGAATCGCCGCGCCCTGAATCGAGGAGGGCCGCCATGCTTCGCCGCGTGCCGCTCGCGTGTCTCCTCGCGCTTCTCCCGGCCGCCCCGCCGGCTCCCGCCGGCGAGACCGAGGGGCTCGCCCTCCACGTCACCCCGGCCGGTCCGCTGGCTTCGCCCCTCGCCGCGCGCGACGCCGTGCGCGCCTGGAGGGCGGGGGGCGGCACGGGCGCGGCGCGCGTCCTTCTCCACGACGGCCGCTACCGGCTCGCGTCGACCCTGGAGCTCACACCCGAGGACTCGCACGTGACCTGGGCCGCGGCCGAGGGCGAGCGGCCGGTGCTCACCGGCTCCGTGCCGGTCGCAGGATGGAGGCTGCGCCGGGAAGGAGCGCTGGCGGTCTGGGCCGCTGACGTGCGCGCCCTCGTCCCGCCCGGCCGGGCGCCGCGCGCCCTCTTCGTCGACGGCGAACGCCGGCCCCGCCCGCGGCTCCCGAAGACGGGCTACTGGCGGATCGAGTCCGTGCCGGGCCGACCGCTCGGCGCCGACCACTGGAAGACGCTCTTCGACGGCGGCGATGCCTTCGTCGCGGCGCCGGCCACGGTGGCGGGGTGGACGGCGCTCGGCGACGTCGAGGCCGTGGTCCTCCACTTCTGGATCGAGGAACGCCTCGCTCTCGCGTCGTTCGACCCCGCGTCCCGCCTCGTGCGCACGGCGCGGAAGAGCCTCATGGCTCTCGTCGACGAGGCCGGGGACGCCTACCCGCGCTACTTCGTCGAGAACGTGCGCGAGGCGCTCGCGCCGGGGGAGTGGTACTTCGACCGGACGAAGGGCGAGCTCCTCTACGCGCCGCGTGCGGGCGAGACCCCGCAGCGGACGCGCGTCGAGCTGCCCGTCCTCGACACCCTCCTCGTCGTGGCCGGCGCGCCGGACCGCCCCGTCGAGGCCGTGCGCTTCGAGGGCGTCTCCTTCGAGCAGTCGGCCGTGCCCGAGGCCGAGCCGGCGGTCCAGGCCGCGGTGAGCGTTCCCGGCGCGATCGTCCTGCGCCACGCGCGCGGCGTCGCGATCGAAGACGGCCGCCTCGCCGGCCTCGGCGGCTACGGCGTCGAGATCGGCGAGGGCTGCCGCGACGTGCGCGTCGCCGGCAGCGAGCTCGTCGACCTCGGGGCGGGCGGCGTGAAGGTGGACGGCAGCGACGCCGCGGGTGCCGCGGCCGGCCGCACGAGCGGCGTGCGGATCACCGACGACTCGATCCACGCGATCGGCCGCGTCTTCCCGAGCGCCGTCGGCGTCCTGGTGCGGCACGCCTCGGACGTCGAGATCGCGCACGACGCGATCTACGACACCTACTACACCGCGATCTCGGCCGGCTGGGTCTGGGGCTACGCGCCGAGCGTCACGAACGCCATCCGGATCGTGAAGAACGACATCCACGACATCGGCCAGGGCGTCCTCTCCGACATGGGCGGCGTCTACACCCTGGGCATCCAGCCGGGCAGCGTCGTCCGCGGCAACCACGTCCGCGACGTGCGGGCGGCGGGCTACGGCGGCTGGGCGATCTACCCGGACGAGGGCAGCTCCCACATCGTCATCGAGGACAACGTCGCCCACGACACGACGGGCCACGTCTTCCACCAGCACTACGGCAACGAGAACGTCGTCCGCAACAACGTCTTCGCCTTCGGCCGCGAAGGTGTCGTCGCGATCTCGCGCGGGCCCGCCTGGAACGGCGGCCGCGGCCGCCTCGCCCTGACGCTCTCCGGCAACGTCCTCGTCGCCGACCGGGTGCCGCTCGTCGCCGCCGGCCTGTCGGGCGACGCGGAGGCGTACGCCGCCGCGCGCCGGTTCGACAGCGACCTCAACGTGCTGTGGGACGCCTCGGGCGAGCCGCCGCGCCTCGGCGACGGCCAGGGCGCGGGCCGCGGCGGCCTGCGCAAGTCCTACGCCTTCGCGGAGTGGCAGGCCCTCGGGCTCGACCGGCACTCGGTGGTGGCCGACCCCGGCTTCGTCGACGCGGCCCGGCGCGATCTTCGCCTGCGCCCGGACTCGCCCGCCCTCGCTCTCGGCTTCCGGCCGATCGACCTCGCGGACGTCGGCCCCCGGCCGAAGGAGCGGCGCTAGACTCTCACACCGGGAGGTTCGACAACGTGATTCGCACACTGGCTCTCCTCTCGTGCCTCGCCGTCACCGCCGCCACCGGGCCCGGCCTCGAGGCCGCGGAGAGCTGGCTGGCCGTTCGCACGCCGAACTTCACCGTCGTGTCGAACGCGGGGGAAGGGTCGGCCCAGGACACCGCCAACGAGTTCGAGCAGGTGCGCGCGGCCTACGGGAAGATCTGGCCCTCGGGCCAGCTGCCGCAGGGCAAGCCGACCGTGGTCCTCGGCCTCCGCAACGACGGCACCCTGCGGCGCTGGGCCCCGGGTTACTTCGAGGTCAAGGGCGGCATCGACGTCGTGTCGGGCTCGGCCGAAGGGCGCGACCGCCAGTTCCTCCTCCTGCGGACGGACTGGAAGCCCGCCGACCGCGACGTGACGCCCAACTTCAACCTCTATCGGGCCTACGTGGGGCTGCTGCTGCGGAGCAGCTTCGAGCGGCGGCTGCCGCTCTGGCTGTCCACCGGCCTCTCGGAGGTGCTCGCCAACATCTCGGTCCAGGACGACCAGATACTGGTGGGCCGGCCGGTCCCGTGGTACTTCGCCGACTTCCGACAGAAGGCCCGCTACCCGCTGCAGGCCGTTCTCGACGCGCGCGCGGAGTCTCCGCTCCTGCAGAAGGAGTCGCAGCGGCCGCAGTTCGACGCCCAGTGCTACGTCCTCGTCCACTACCTGATGTACGCGGACAAGGGGAGTCACGCGAAGCCCCTCGCGACCTTCCTGCGCCTCTGGATGGCCGGCCGCTCGCCCGACCAGGCCTGGGCCGAGAGCCTGGGCAGCGTGTCGGCCATCGAGTCCGAGCTTCCGGCCTACGCGACCCAGCCCATCCTCTCGTACGCCCGCATCGCCGCCGAGGCTCGTCTCGACCGCCGGCGGTTCGAGTCGCGCGTCCTCCCGGCGGCGGAGGTCGCCGGCCTGATGGCCGCCGTTCACGTCGCGATGGGGCGCCCCGTCGAGGCGCAGGCCGCGCTGCGGCAGGCGCGGGAGGCGGACCCTGCGTCGCCGGCCAGCTACGAAGCCGAGGGGCAGCTCGCCGACCGCGACGCGGACCGCGCGGTCGCCGCCCAGGCCTACGCGCGAGCGGTCGAGCTCGGTTCGACGAGTGCCTACGTCCACTACCGGGCCGCGCAGCTCGCGTGGCGCCCCGAGGCCGACGCCCCGACCCTCGCCCGCGTTCGCCGGCTTCTCGAGCGCGCGCTGGAGCTCCACGCCACGTACGCGAACGCCTGCTCGTTCCTCGCCGAGGTGCTCGTCGACCAGGGCGACGGTAAAGCCGGGCTGGAGATGGCGCAGCGCGCAGTGGCGGCCGAGCCCGGCGAGACCTACCACCGCGTCGCACTCGCCCGCGCCCTTCACGGCCTGGGCCGCGACGACGAAGCGGGCCAGGCCGTGGACGCCGGACTTCGCCTCGCCGAGACGGACGCCGAGCGCTCGAACGCCGAGCGGTTCAAGCTGTACCTGGCGCAGTCGACGCGATACGAGCGCGAGCGGGCGCAGCAGGCGGAGGAGCAGAAGCGCGCGTCGGCCTGCCAGGGCGGGGACGCCGCCGCCTGCGCGGCGATGGTTCCGGGGCTCGAGCAGCAGTGTGCGGCGCAGCATGCCGACGCCTGCTCGTACCTGGCCTGGCTGCACGGGCAGGGCAGCGGGCTGCCGCGGGACCCGGCGAAGGCGGCCGCCTACGTCGCGCGCGCGTGCGAGGCCGGTGACAAGCGGGCGTGCGTGGAGCACGCCTGGACCCTGGCCCGTGGCGAGGGCGTCCCGCAGGACGAGGCCCGGGCCACGGCGGCGCTCGAGGGCCTCTGCGCCGAGCCCTTCTACCCGGCCTGCACGCGGCTCGCCCTCGTCCACGCCGCGAAGCCCTCGCGCGCCGACCGGGCTCGGGCTCGCGAGCTCCTCGACCGGGCGTGCCGCGGCGGCGAGGCGGACGCCTGCTCGCTCGCCCAGCAGCTCAAGTAGCAGACGGCAGCATCACGCCGGCCGGCCCGCGCGCACGGCCTCGATCGACGGGAGAGCCTCGACGTAGCGGTAGTACGGCTTCACGTCGAACTTGCGGGCGGTGTTGTCCGACGACATGTAGCGGATGGATCCGAACACCTTGCGCTCGGGAGGCCACGGGCGGTCGAAGAGGCCGAAGCACCAGAGGATTCCCGTGTAGGAGTTCGGGTCGCGGCCGTCGAGGGCGTACTTGTTGTTGAGGTGCACGAGGGTGCGGTAGGCCTCCGCCGGCGACGGCGACCACTCCAGCACCTTCTTGCCCCACAGCATCCGCAGGTAGTTGTGGATGGAGCCCCTCGCCACGAGCTCCTTCTGCGCGGCGTTCCACAGCGGGTCGTGGGTGCGGCCCCCTTCGAGCTCTTCGGGCGAGTACACGTGGGGTCGCGCGTCCTTCGCGTGGGCGCCGAGCGTCGCGAGAGCCCACGCGGGGAGCGCCGTCTCGAGGCTGGCCGTGTCGTGCCGTCGCTCGCGGTGCCAGTTGAAGCCGACGTCCCGCCAGGTGAGCGCCTCGTCGAGGAACGAGTTGACGTCCGGGTCGTCGCAGAAATAGCCCTCGCGCTTGCCGCGGTTGTGCACCCGCAGCTCGTCGGGCGTCCAGCGCCCCGTCGTGGCGAGGGCCTCCTCGACGACCTCCTCGATCGAGAGGTGCCCGAAGTGGAGCCACGGGCTGAGGCCGCTCGCGTGGCCTTCCTCGAGCGAGCGCGGCTCCGAGCGCTCCGTCGCGTAACCGCGCAGGCGCCTCTCGATGAAGGCGCGCAGGACGGCGCGGCCGGCGGGCGCGCCGCCCGGTCGCGAGGCGACCGGCGCGAGCGGGTCGAGCGGAAGGCCCGAGACGAAGCCGGCCACGTCGCGGGCGCGCCAGGTCTCGAACGGCGCCTTCACCTTCCGCCGCGCGGCGGCCGGGAGCTCGGGCGTCGTGGCGGCGCGGTGCGCCCACGCCTCGGCGAACGCCTTGTGGATCCGCGGCCGCAGGTGGGCCGCCGCCGCCACGGGCGCGCCAAGGAGGGCGAGCGGCACGACCGAGTTCGAGTCCACGGCGAAGACCGGCACCTCGGCCTTCCGCGCGAGGGCCTGCGCCTGCTCCGGCACGATGAAGCAGGGGTAGTCGTCGGTCACGACGAGGCACGCGCGCTCCGCGAGCCGCCGCAGGAGGCCGCGGCCCTCGCCCTTCTCCCGCTCGACGAAGGGCCAGTAGCTGATCCCCAGCTCGGCCGCGCGCGCCGCGTTCTCGACCATGCCCTCGAGGACGAAGCGGTGCAGGCGGCGGCTCGCCCACGGATAGTCGAGGCGCAGCCCCTCGTAGACGACGAGCGGGCGGGCGAGCTCGGCCGCGCAGCGGGCCGCGTAGTCGAGCGCGTGGTTCCGCTCGAGCCGTCGATAGATCTGGGCCCAGTAGAGGACGTACTCGCCCTCGCGGCGGACCTTCCGGTCGTTGAGCCGGCGCAGGCGCGCTTCCTTGTAGCTCACTCGCCCATGATATGCGGCCCGCCGCGTCGCGCCGGGTCGCTCCGCGCGTTGTAGGATTGCGCGAGAGGAGCGTCCTCGACACCGCCATGACCCGACGCCTCGCGATTCTCTCGCCGCTTCTCCTCGTCGCGCTCCTCCCGGCCTGCGCCGCGAAGCGCGTCCCGCCGCCTCCGCCCCCGCCTCCGTCCGCGGAGGAGCCGGCGCCACCGCCTCCGCCCGTTCCTCTCGCCGAGCCGTTGCCACCGGCCGCCCCGCAGGAGCTGCCGAAGCACGACCAGCCGGGGCCGGTCGAGGCGGCGAAGGAGCCGATCGTGGTCGCGGCCTGGGCCGAGCCGCGGAGGCTCCCGCCGGGGGGCGGGCAGGCGCAGATCCTCGTGCGCGTGTCGCGCCGCAACGGCCAGCGCCTCGGGGGGATCGAGGTGCGCCTCGCGACGAGCGAGGGCTCGCTCTACTCCTCGAGCCGCGTCCTCGTCACGGACGCCTCGGGCATGACGCGCGACCGCCTCACCACTCACAAGGCCGCGATCGTCACCCTGAACGCCGGCGGCACGCTCTACCGGCTCGACGTTCCCGTCGGCGGCGAGTGACGGGCGTGCGGCCACCGGACCCGTCCGTCGTCTTCGACCTCGAGCAGATCCTCTCGCCGGCCCGTGTCCTCTCGCGGCCGATCGACCGCCTCGGCCGCTCGGCCGACGCGTCCATCTACCGCCTCATCCCCGAGGCCGTGGTGCGGCCGAGGGACGCCTCCGAGATGCGGGCGCTGTTCGCGTGGGCCCGTCGCCGCGGCCGACACCTGACCTTCCGCGCCGCCGGCACGTCCCTCTCGGGCCAGGCCGTCAGCGACGACGTCCTCGTCGAGATCGGGCCCTTCTTCCGCCGGGCCGAGGTGGAGAGTGGCGGCGCGCGCATCCGCACGCAGCCGGGTGTCATCGGCGCTCACCTCAACCGCCTCCTCGCCCCGCACGGCACCCGCATCGGCCCCGATCCCGCGTCGATCGACGCCGCGATGATCGGCGGGATCCTCGCCAACAACTCCTCCGGCATGTGCTGCGGCGTCGCGCAGAACAGCTACCACACGCTCGACTCGGTGGTCGCCGTGCTCGCCGACGGCACCGTCGTCGACACCGCGTGGCCCGACGCCGACGACGTGCTGCGGCGGGCCCGGCCGGACCTCCACGCGGAGATGACGGCCCTGCGGGACGCCATCCGCCGCGACGAGGCCCTCGCCGGCCGGATCCGGAAGAAGTTCGCGACGAAGAACACGAGCGGCTACAGCCTCAACGCCTTCCTCGACGCCGAGCGCCCGGCCGACATCCTCGCCCGCCTGATGGTCGGCTCCGAGGGCACGCTCGCCTTCGTGGCCGAGGCGACGCTGCGGACCGTGCCCGAGCCGCCGGCCCGCGCCACCGCCCTCGTCTTCTTCGAACGCCTCGAGGACGCCGGCGCCGCCGTCGCGCCGCTCGCCGCGACCGGCTGCGACGCGGTCGAGATCCTCGACTCCGCGGCGCTCCGCGCGATCGGCGTCGACCACCCGCTCCCCTTCGAGGTCGAGCGCGCCCACGCCGGGCTCCTCGTCGAGCTGCGGCGGATGGACGGCGCCGCGCTCGACCGCGCGATCGCCGAAGTGAGGGCGATCCTGTCCCGATTCCGCCTCGTCGAGCCGCCGCGCTTCACGACCGGCGAGGCCGAGCGGGCGAACCTGTGGTACCTGAGGAAGGGCCTCGCGGCCCGCACCGGCGCCATGCGCCCGACGGGGACGGCGTTCCTGACGGAGGACGTGGCGGTGCCGGTCGAGCGGCTCGCCGAGGCGATCGCCGACTTCCAGGAGTTCTTCGCCCGCCACGACATCCCCGAGACCGCGATCTTCGGCCACGCCAAGGACGGCAACCTCCACTTCGTGCTCGCCGAGGACGTGCGCAGCGCGGCCGCGGTCGAGCGCTACGGGACGTTCCTCGAGGGCCTCGTGCGCATCGTCGTCGACAAGTACGACGGGGCGATCAAGGCCGAGCACGGGTCGGGCCGCAACATGGCCCCGTTCGTGCGCCGCGAGTGGGGCGACGCCGCCTACGAGGCGATGCGGCGCCTCAAGCGGATGATGGACCCCGAGGGCATCCTCAACCCCGGCGTCGTCCTCAACGACGACCCCCGCGCCCACGTCACCGATCTCAAGCCCTGCCCGACCATCTCTCCCCTCGCCGACCGCTGCACGGAGTGCGGCTTCTGCGAATCGCACTGTCCCTCGCGCGACCTGACCCTGACTCCCCGGCAGCGGATCGTGGTCACGCGTGAGATGACGCGGCTCGCCGCCTCCCCCTCGCGCGCCGACCGCGATCTCGCCGACGCGCTCGCCGAGGACTTCGCCTACGAGGGCATCACCACCTGCGCCGGCGACTCGAGCTGCCAGACGGCGTGCCCGGTGAAGATCGACACCGGCGCGCTGATCAAGGAGGTGAAGGCCGCCGCTCACGCGGCGTTCGCGAAGGACGCGGCCGTGGCGGCGGCCTCTCACTTCGGCCTCGTCGCCCGGGGCGCGCGGACGAGCCTCGCGACCGCCGCCGCCGTGCGGGCCCTCCCGCTCGGGCCGGGCGTCGTCGAGGCCGTGACCGGCATCCTCCACGCGGCGGCGCCGGCGCTCGTCCCCGAGGTCGCGCCCGAGCTCGCCCTCCCGCGACCCGCGCCGCCCCTGCCGCCCGTCGCCCCCGCGGCGGGCGAGCGGGCGGTCGTCTACTTCCCGAGCTGCCTCACGCGGATCGTCGGCGCGCTTCCCGGCGAAGACGTCGTCCCGCCGGCCCGCGCCATGCACGACGTCCTGCGCTGGGCCGGCCTCGCGGTGCGCGTGCCGGAGGGGATCGCCGATCTGTGCTGCGGCATGGCGTTCCAGAGCAAGGGCTTCGAGGACGCCGCGAAGGCCGCGGCGGCGAAGACGGCCGAGGCCCTCTGGCGCGCGTCCGACGAGGGCCGGCTCGCCGTCGTCACCGACGCCTCGCCCTGCGCCGGCACCCTGGGCGACCTCGTGGCCGCGCACCTCCGCGCGAGCGGGCGCGCCGTCCGCGCCCTCGACTTCCCGGCGTTCTGGGCCCGCGAGGTGCTGCCGGGCACGGCCGACCCGCCGCGTCGGCGGGGCACGGCGATCGTCCACCCGACCTGCACGCTCATCAAGACGGGCGGCCTCGCCGACCTCCTCGCGGTGGCCCGCGCGCACGCCGAGCGGGTCGAGGTGCCGCGCTTCGCGGAGTGCTGCGGCTTCGCCGGCGATCGCGGGTTCCTCGTGCCCGAGCTCACCGCGAGCGCCACCACGGACGAGGCGGCGGAGATCCGACGCCTCCTCGAGACGGACCCCGGGGCCGGCTGCTACTCGACGTGCCGCACGTGCGAGATCGGCATGGGCCGGGCGGTGGGACGTCCCTTCCGCTCGCTCCTCCACCTCGTGCACGAGGCCGTCGCGCGTGCTTGACCGCCTCCTCGACTCGCTCGCCGCGCTGCCGCTCGTGCCGACCTACCTGGCCCTGATGGCGCTCTCCGCGCTCGAGAACGTCTTCCCGCCGGTGCCGGCCGACACCGCCGTCGCGCTCGGCGCGTTCCTCGCGCGGCGGGGAGAGGTCTCGGTCGTTCCCCTCACGCTGCTCTGCTGGCTCGCGAACCTCGCCTCGGCGGCCGGGACGTACGCGCTCGGCCGCCGCCACGGCCGAGCCTTCTTTTCCCACGGCTGGGGCCGCCGCGTGATGCCGGCGAGCGCCCTCGTCGCGCTCGACGAGCTCTACGCGCGGTGGGGGACGGCCGGCATCTTCGCGAGCCGCTTCCTGCCGGGGCTGCGCGCCGCGGTGCCGCCGTTCGCGGGAGTGGCGAAAGTCCCGGTCGCCCGCGCGCTCGTCCCGGCCGCGGCCGCATCGCTCCTCTGGTACGCGTTCCTCGGGGTCGCCGGCTACGCGCTCGCCGCGAACTGGGAGGCGGCGAAGACGATCGTGGCCGAGGCGAACCGCGCGCTCGGCATCGCCGCGGCGGTCGCCACCGCCGCCGTCGCCGTCTGGCTGTGGCGCCGCTCGCGCCGTCGCGCGGCCTGAACCGTCAGCCCTTCTTCGTGAGCGAGGCGACCGTCGCGCGGATCCGCTCCTGGGTCGGGGGCGAGAACCAGCCCTCGAGGAACGCGCGCACTCGCTCCGGCTCGTGCTCCTTCATCTCCTCGATGACGGGCTCGCGCAGCCAGCGCTTCGTGGTCGCCAGCGCGCGCGCGTCCTTGTCGGCGAACTCGGCGAGCCGCGCGAGGCAGGCCGCCTCGAAGCCCTCGGCGGCGGCGATCTCGTCGGCGAGGCCGACCGCGACCGCCTCCTCGTCGGTGAAGTTCCGGCCGAGGAGGGCGATGCGTCCGAGCGTCGCGCCGGGGACGGAGGCCCGCAGCAGCACGGTGACCGACCACGGCAGGGGGACGCCGACCTTCACCTCGTTGAGTCCGATGGGCGCGCCGCGCCGCACCACGCGGTGGTCGGCGGTGAGGGCGAGGATGCAGCCGCCCGCGACGGCGGCGCCGCCGACCGCGGCGACCACCGGCTTGTCGAGGCCGTAGAGGGCCCAGACGGCCGCCGCGAAGCGGAGCATGAAGCCCTCCATCGCCTCGCGGTCGAGAGCGGCGAGCGCGACGAGGTCGAGGCCGGGGCAGAAGAGCTTCGGGTGAGCCGAGGCGAGGAGGACGCCGTCCGTCCCGTCGTCACGCCCGAGCGCCGTCGCGGCGTCCGTCAGCTCGCCGGCGAGCGCGTCGTCGATCGCGTTGCCGCGGGCCTTGTCGAGCCGCAGCACCGCGAGCCGCCCCTGCCTCTCGATGCGCACTCCGCTCATCCCGCCTCCTCGCGACGAATGCCGGCCGGCCCGGCCGGCCCGCCGCCGTCGATTCTAGCGGGCGTAGAATCCAAGCAGGCTTCCCGATGGCCGCCGGAACGCCGTTGCCGCTCGCCTCGCTCCTCGCGAGGCACACCCGCGAGGGCGAGCTCTACGCGAAGCTGCCCGACGGGCGCGTGCGCTGCGTCGCGTGCGGCCACCGCTGCGTGATCCCGCCCGGCCGCGACGGCGTCTGCCGCGTGCGATTCAACGAGGGGGGCGTCCTGCGGGTCCCCTACGGCTACGTGGCCGGCCTGCAGGTGGACCCCGTGGAGAAGAAGCCCTTCTTCCACGCGCTTCCCGGCGCGCGGGCGCTGTCGTTCGGCATGCTCGGCTGCGACATGCACTGCGAGTTCTGCCAGAACTGGCTGACGTCGCAGGCGCTGCGCGACGCGCGCTCGGTGGCCCCGGCCGAGGAGGTGACGCCGGAGGACGTGGTGCGCCTCGCGCGGCGCAGCGGCGCGCGGCTCGTCACGTCGACGTACAACGAGCCGCTCATCACGAGCGAGTGGGCCGCGTCCGTCTTCCGCCTGGCCGCGGCGGAGGGGCTCCTCTGCTCGTACGTCTCGAACGGCAACGCCACGGAGGAGGTGCTGGAGTACCTCCGGCCATGGGTGCGCCTCTACAAGGTCGACCTGAAGGGCTTCCGCGACCGGGCGTACCGCGCCCTCGGCGCGACGCTCGAGCGCGTGACGTGGACGATCCGCGCTCTCCACGAGAAGGGCTTCTGGGTCGAGGTGGTGACGCTCGTCGTCCCGGGCCTGAACGACTCCGACGAGGAGCTGCGCGACGTCGCGCGCTTCCTCGTGTCGGTGTCGCCCGACCTCCCGTGGCACGTCACGGCCTTCCACCCCGACTACCGGATGGAGGACCGCGGCCGGACGCCCGTCCGCACCCTCCTCCGGGCCGCGGAGATCGGCCTCGAGGAGGGCCTGCGCTTCGTCTACGCGGGCAACCTCCCGGGCGCGGTGCGCGACCTCGAGAGCACGCGCTGCCCCGGGTGCCGCGCCACGCTCGTCGAGCGGGCCGGCTTCCGCGTCCTGCGGAACCGGATCGGGCCCGACGGCCTCTGCCCCGACTGCGGTCGGGCGATTCCCGGCGTCTGGGCCTGAGCCGGCCCGCGTCCGGACGCCCCCGAAAGCACGAAGGGCCTCGCCCCTCGCGGGACGAGGCCCTCCGGGGCCGAGCGGAGGAGGCGGTTACTTGACCTTCGCGAGCGCGTCGCGCATCGCGCGGCGGTAGTCGCCGTCCTTCATCTCGTTCTGCATCTCCTGCGGCGACGCGTTGATCGGCGCCTGGTAGGGCGGCTGACGGAGCATCCCCTCGAGGTTCCGCACCGCCGCCCGGCCGCCGGCGCCGAGCGAGCCGATCGCGTTCGTGCACGCGATGCGGACGTCGTAGTCCGGGTCCGTCTGCATGAGCTGGACGAGGGCGGAGACCCCGTTGCCGCCGGCGAGGCTCGCGATGTCACGGCAGCCCTTCGCGCGGTTGCCGGCACTCTTGGAGTTGACCGCGCGGAAGGCCGCGTCGATCTTCCGGTTGATTTCCTCGGCCGCCTGCTGCTCGGCGCGCATCCTTTCTTCCTGCTCCGCGGTGATGACGCCGCCGGCCGCGATGAACTTCTCGAGCTTGTCGATCTGGTCCTTGATCTTCTCGACGTTGCGGCCCGCGGCGGCCGCCTTGTCGGCGGCGGCGCGCGCCTCGGCCGGCTGGCGCTTGAGGATGTGCGCCCACGCGATGCCGAGGTTGCCGTCGCCGGCCGCGTCCTTCGGGTCGATCTGGATCGCCTGCTGGTAGGCCTGGATGGCCGCGTCGTAGTTCTTCGTGTACGAGTAGGCCCAGCCGAGGCCGAGGGCCGCCTGCTCCTGCTTCGGGTCGAGCTCGAGGCCCTTCTTGTACGCGGCGATCGACTCCTCGGGCTTGTTGAGGTTGCGGTAGACCCAGCCGAGGTTCACCCAGCCGGCCGCGTCCTTGTAGCCCGGCGTCGACGTGACCTTCTGCAGCTGGAGAAGGCCCTCGTCGAGGTTGCCGGCCTGGCCGAGGATGAGGCCGTAGGTCGCGCGGTAGTTGACGTTCTGCGGCGCGAGCTCGACCGCCTTCTTGTACGCCTCCGCTGCGTCGTCGTACTTGCCCTTGGCGTGGTACGCGCGGCCGAGGAGGGCCCAGCCGTCGGGGTTCCCCGGCAGGCCCTGCGTGGCCTTCTCGAGGTACGGGATCGCGCCGGCGAAATCGGCGTGACGCGCCGCGTCCTCGCCGATCATCCGGTTGAGGTCGGGGTTGTTGGAGCCGGTGGCGAGGACCTTCTTGGCCTCGGTGATCGCCGCGTCGCGGTTGCCGCGGTTGAGCTCGGCCTGGATGAGGGCGAAGCGAGCCGGCCCGAACGCCGGGTCGGCCGTGATCGCGTGGCGGTAGGCGCCCGCCGCCTGCTCGAGCTGGCCGTTGTGCTCGAAGATCTTGCCGACGGCGTGCTGCACGAGCGCGTTCTCCGGGTCAAGGAACGCGCCCTGCTGC
>JAXLRD010000064.1:0-41066 GCA_046331285.1 Vicinamibacteria bacterium | reverse complement strand
TGAACGGCCCGAAGGTCAGCTGGGTCTTCTTCGACGGGTCGGCGAGGGGGAAGGCGTAGAGCTTCCAGTGGCCGCTGATCCGCCGCTCGTAGACGACGGTCTTCCCGTCCGGCGACACCTGCGGGTTGTTGTCGGCGTACTCGTCGTTCGTGAGGTTCGTGACGGCGCCCGTCTCGAGGTCGAGCTTCCAGATGTCGGAGACGCTCTCCTTCAGGGCCTCGAAGAGCACCGTGCGCCCGTCGGGGAGGATGCACGGGGCCTGCACCTCGTCGAGCGGGACCCGCACCTTCTTGCGGATCGAGCCGTCGAGCACCGAGAGCAGGAAGAAGCTGCGGCCCTTGCCGGTGCGCCCGAAGAAGCCGACGTCGTCGCCCTTCGGGTCGAAGGCGAGCGAGCGGCCGGCCACGAACTCGCGGTTGATCGAGAAGCTCTGCCACGCGCGGTCGAAGCCGCCCGTGAGGTTCTTGATGACGTTCCCGTCCTTCGTCGAGACGAGCACGACGTCGGCCTCGCCCTCGTTGCGGTTCGCCGTCACGACGGCGGCGATCTCGCCGGAGGGGGACGGCGCGAAGGCGAACGCCTGGGTGAAGCTCGTCTTCTCGGGGTCGGGCGAGAGGTCGCGGCCGAAGTCGTCGGGCCGCTGCTTGTCGCGATAGGGCTTGAAGCGCTCCTTCAGCCACTTGTCGAACGCCGCGTCGAACTCCTGCGGCGTCGTGCGGAAGGCCTGCTTGTAGAGCTCCTCGGTGCCGCCGCCGAGAATGCCCTTGCGCAGCGTGTAGAGGAACTGCCGGATCCCCTCCTTGCCGTAGCGGGCCTCCATGAACTCGAAGCACGCGTGGCCCATGTTGTAGACGAGCCGGCCGGAGAAGGCCTCGAACTCCACCCGCGACAGCTTCGGCACGTTGTCGGTGAGGGCCGCGTCGCGGATCATCATGAGGTCGAGCGGGTCCCAGGCACCCCGGAAGTAGTCGGCGAGGCCCTCGTCGACCCACAGGGGGATGCTCCGCTGCGCGATGCCGAAGCCCATGCCGCGCGGGATGAGGTCGAACGCGAACGCGTGGACCATCTCGTGGGTGATGAGGCCCTGCATCCGGTCGGGCGGCTCGTCGATCGGGATCACCATGCGGTTCTTCACCGGCTCGGTGAACGCCTCGACGCCCTCGGGGATGAACGCGGGGTAGAGGTTCGTCTGCTCGAACTCGGAGTGGGTCTTGTAGAAGATCACCGGGATCGGCTCCGGCATCTCGTGCTTGAGGCCGGTCGAGATCTTCAGGTAGCCGCTCTCGAGGTACGACGTCAGGCGGGCGAGGTGCTGCTCGAACTCCGGGTAGTAGAACACCTCGAAGTGCGGGCTCTTGTAGACGCGCCACGCGAAGTTGTCGTACTTGACCTTGTTCTTCCCGAAGTACGGGACGAACTGCGCCGCGGCGGGCCGCGGCGGCAGGACGACGGCGAGCGCGAGGGCGGCGAGGGGGGCGAGGCGGCGGAGGCGTCGCATGGCGCTCCTATCGGAGGAGAACGCGGGTCCCGCGGATCTTCTGCGGCGTGATGACGCCGAGGAAGTTCGGCAGGAGGCGGTCCATGAGCTCGAAGTAGGACGACAGGGCCGAGACGCGCTGGTCCTCGGAGTAGAGGACCTCCTCCGTGAAGCGCTCCTTGTGGACCGTCTCCCCGGTCTTCGTGTCGATGAAGTAGAAGTCGGCGCTCAGGCTGAAGCCCTTGCGCTCCATGTAGCGGTTGCCGCGGACGTAGGACGGCCGCCCGTCGGCGCGCCGCACCACCCGCTCCTCGGGCTGGAAGCCCGAGCGGTTCTGGCTCTCGAAGCCGAGCTTCCCGGTCACGACGAGCGGCTGCTGGTACTCCTCCCCCATCTTCCGCCAGAACTCCGGGTCCTGGAGGAGCTTGTCCGCCTCGAGGCGGAACTGCTCCTTCTCGTCCTTGCTGTAGCGGCCCTGCTCGCCGAGCTTGTCGAGCACCTTCTCGAGCGCCTCCTGAAGCGGCGGGTGGTCGGGCTCGAGGACCTGAAGCCGCGTGTTCGACCGCAGCTGGTTCTGCAGGAGCCGCGAGGTCTCGGCCGAGAGGTCGACGTCGCTCGGCTCGAGGTCCGTCACGAACCCGGCGATCAGGATCCGGCGGAAGCTCGAGACGTCGAGCTTCGACTGGAGAGGGGTCTCGACGGGAACCTCGATCACCCCGCCGCAGCCGGCGAGGAGGAGGAGGGCCAGGGGGGCGAGCCGCCGCGGGCGCATGGCTTACTTCTTTCTCCGGCTCTTGCGGTTCCGCTTGTCGTCGGCCTCGCGGAACAGGTCGAAGTTCTGCTGGATGTAGATGTCGCTCGGCTTGAGGGCGAGGGCCTTCTCGTAGGCCTGGCGGGCCTTGTCGAACTCGCCCATCTGCTCGCACGCCACCGCCAGGTTGTTGAGGGCCGAGGCGTTCTGCGGGTCGAGCTCGACGGCCCGCTCGAAGCGGAAGCGCGCCTCCTGCCACAGGCCCTTCTGGGCCACCTGCAGCCCGAAGCCGACCTGGCGCTCGGCGGAGCGGTCCGACGCCCGGACCGTTCCGGGCACGAGTACGGGCGCCGCCAGCAGAAGCACCGCGACAAAGGCCGGCTTCACGTGGAGGCCTCCTCTCAAAGGGAAAGCGGAATCGATGGTATCCACGGGTCCGGAGCAACGCAAGGACGCGACGGCGGCGAAGACGGCCTCGCAACTTCTTTCACATCACGATTACAGGGGATACGGCCCGCCGTCCCGGACCGGACCCACCCTGTCCGCCCGCCCGTCCACACTGAGGCCCTCTCCCGGACAGGAAGGACCCATGAAGACGGACGCCGCCGCTGCGCTCCGCGTCGTCTGGCGCGGAGCGGGAGAGTATCCCTTCTGGCTCGGACGCATTCACGACCCCCCGGCTGCCCTCTGGGTCCGTGGCCGCCTCCTCCCCGACGAGGGCGAGCGCTCGGTCGCGATCGTCGGCGCGCGCTCGGCGACCCCGCTCGGTGAGAGCTTCGCGCGCCTGCTCGCCCGCGACCTCGCGGCCGCCGGCGTCACCGTCGTCTCGGGTCTCGCCCGCGGCATCGACGCCGCGGCCCACCAGGGCGCCCTCGAGGCCGGGGGAAGGACGGTCGCGGTCCTCGGGTCGGGAGTCGACCGGCCCTACCCGCGCCAGAACGCCGAGCTCGCCGAGGCCGTCGCCCGCACGGGGGCCCTCGTGTCCGAGTTCCCGCCGGGAAGCCTCGCCTACAAGTCGAACTTCCCCCGACGGAACCGCACGATCGCCGGCTGGTCGCGCGTCGTCGTGGTCGTCGAGGCGGGCGAGAGGAGCGGGGCCCTCATCACGGCCCGCGTCGCGCTCGAGGAGGGGCGCGAGGTCATGGCCGTGCCCGGCCACCCGAGCGTCCCCGCGGCGGCCGGCACGAACGCGCTCCTGCGTGACGGCGCGGCGGTCGCCCGCCACGCCCGCGACGTGCTCGACGAGCTCGGCCTCGACCCGCGCCCGGCCCCCGCGCCTCCCGGAGGGCGCGCGGATCCCGTCCTCTCGCTCCTCGCGCGTGGCGTTCCCGCGAGCCTCGAGGAGCTCGCCGCGCGCGCGTCGCGCCCGGTTCCCGAGCTGCTCGCCCGGCTCGCCGAGCTCGAGCTCGAGGGGGCGATCCGCCGGATCCCCGGCGCTCTCTTCGTGAGAAGCTAGCCCGCCCGCCATGTCCCGCGCGCTCGTCGTCGTCGAGTCCCCGGCCAAGGCCCGGACCCTCGCGCGCTTCCTCGGCCGCGACTACGACGTCCGCGCTTCGATGGGCCACGTGCGCGACCTGCCGAAGGGCCGCCTCGCGGTCGACACCGCGCGGGGGTTCGAGCCCGAGTACGAGGTGGTCGCCGCGCGGCGCAAGGTCGTGGCCGGGCTGCGCGCGGCGGCCCGCGAGGCGGCGACGATCTTCCTCGCGGCCGACCCCGACCGCGAGGGCGAGGCGATCTGCTGGCACCTCGCCGAGACGCTCGGCGGTCCCCCGGGACGCTTTCGACGCGTCGCCTTCCACGAGGTCACCGCGACCGCGGTGCGCCGTGCCTTCGAGACGCCCCGGGCGGTCGACGCGCGCCGCGTCGACGCCCAGCAGACGCGACGGGTCGTCGACCGGCTCGTGGGCTACGGCCTCTCCCCCGTGCTTTGGCGCACCGTGCGGCCCGGGCTCTCGGCGGGCCGGGTCCAGTCGGTGGCCCTGCGCCTCGTGTGCGACCGCGAGCGGGAGCGGGCCGCCTTCCGCCCGGAGGAGCGCTGGGCGATCCGCGTCCACCTCGACGCCGGCGCGCCCCCGGTCTTTCCCGCCACGCTCGTCAGGATCGGCGAGGCCGAGGCGGACGTGCGCGACGAGAAGGCCGCGGCGGCGGTGCAGGCCGCGCTCGGGGCTTCGCGTTACCGCGTGGCCGCGGTCGACCGCCGCGAGCGGCGGCGGCCCGCGCCGCCGCCCTTCGTCACCTCGACGCTCCAGCAGGAGGCCTTCCGCCGGCTGCGCTTCCCGGTGAAGAAGACGATGCAGGTGGCGCAGCGCCTCTACGAGGGCGTCGAGATCCCCGGCGCGGGGCCGGTCGGCCTCGTCACCTACATGCGCACCGACTCCGTGCGCGTGTCGCCCGAGGCGATCGCCGCGGTGCGGGAGCACGTCGCGAGGGTCCACGGGCCCGCCTACCTGCCTCCGTCGGCGAACGCCTTTCGCTCCGCGTCGCAGGCCCAGGAGGCGCACGAGGCCATCCGTCCCACCGACCTCGGGCGGACCCCCGCGTCCCTCCGCGGCCTGCTGCCGCGCGACGAGCTCGCGCTCTACACCCTCGTCTTCGACCGCTTCGTCGCCTCGCAGATGGCGGCGGCCGTCTACGACGAGACGATCGTCGAGGTCGAGGCGCGTCCGGCCGGGACCGACGAGCGCGGGCCGGCCGCGCACGGCCTGCGGGCCCGGGGCTCGCTCCTGCGCTTCCGCGGCTTCCTCGCCGCGCACGACGACGAGGCGGAGGCCGCGCCGGGCAAGGCGGCCGCCGCGGGGACGGGCGACGGGCCGACGCCCCTGCCGCCGCTCGTGCCCGGCCAGCCCCTCGCGTTCGTGAAGGTCGAGGGCGAGCAGCGCTTCAGCGAGCCGCCGCCCCGGTTCACCGAGGCGAGCCTCGTGAAGGAGCTCGAGCGGCTCGGCATCGGGCGGCCGTCCACCTACGCGTCCATCCTCGCGACGCTCGACGCGCGCGAGTACGTGGCGAAGGAGAAGGGGCGCCTCGCCCCGACCCCGCTCGGCTTCACGGTGACCGACCTCCTCGTCGAGCGCTTCCCGGAGCTCCTGAGCGTGCGCTACACCGCGGCGCTCGAGTCGGTGCTCGACGCGATCGAGGAGGGTCGGGAGACCCGGCTCGCGGCCCTCGTCGGGTTCTGGCAGCGCTTCGCGCCGGCGCTCGCTGCGGCCGGCGGCCGGCCCGACGACCCGCGGCCGGCCGCGGCCGGCCCACGGGAGCCGCGCGGGCCGCGCCCCCGCCGGGAGCCTCCGGCCGTCGACCCCGCGCTCGGGCCCTGCCCGACGTGCGGCGCGGGGCTCGCGCGCCGGCCCGGCCGCTACGGCTCGTTCGTCGGCTGCAGCCGCTACCCGGCCTGCCGCTACGTGCAGAAGAAGGCCGCCGCCGGCACCGGCGTGCGCTGCCCGGTCTGCCACGAGGGAGAGCTCGTCGCGCGGGAGGCGGCGGAGAAGGGCCGGCGGTTCTACGGCTGCAGCCGCTACCCGCGGTGCCGCTTCACCGAGACGCACCGGCCGCTCGCCGAGAGCTGCCCGGCGTGCGGCCGGGCCTACCTGCTCGAGCGCGAGACGAAAGCCGAGGGCCGCGTCGTCTTCTGCGGCGGCGGAGACTGCGCGTACCACCGGGCGGAGTGAGCGTCGGCGGTCGGCGGCTATACTCGACGCGTGACCCCTCGCGTGACCATCGTGGGCGGGGGCCTCGCCGGCTGCGAGGCCGCCTGGCAGCTCGCCCGCCGCGGCGTCGCCGTCGACCTTCTCGAGATGCGGCCGGCGCAGCGGACCCCCGTTCACCAGACCGGCGACTTCGCCGAGCTCGTCTGCTCGAACAGTCTCCGCGGCAACGCCCTCGACCAGGGGGCCGGGCTCCTCAAGGAGGAGATGCGCAGGCTCGGCTCGCTCGTCGTCCGCGTCGCCGACTCGGTCGCGGTCCCGGCCGGCAGCGCCCTCGCCGTCGACCGCGCCCTCTTCGCAAGGCGCATGACCGAGGCGATCGAGGCGCTGCCTCTCGTCACGATTCACCGGCGCGAGGTCCTGCGCATCCCGGACGACCCGGTCACGATCGTGGCGACGGGCCCCCTCACCGCCGACGCCCTCGCGGCCGACGTGGCCGCCTTCGTCGGCCGGACGCACCTGCACTTCTACGACGCGGTGAGCCCGGTGGTCGAGGCGGACTCGATCGACTTCGAGACGGCCTTCCGCGCCTCGCGCTACGGCAAGGGCGGCGACGACTACCTCAACTGCCCGCTCGACGAGGCGCAGTACGCGGCGTTCCTCGAGGCCCTGACCGGCGCCGAGTGCGCGAGCCTCCACGACTTCGAGAAGGAGCACTTCTTCGAGGGCTGCCTGCCGGTCGAGGTGATCGCCTCGCGCGGCCCCGACACCCTGCGCTTCGGGCCGATGAAGCCGGTCGGCCTCGCCGACCCGCGCACCGGGAAGCGACCCCACGCCGTCGTCCAGCTGCGACAGGACGACCTCGCGGCGACGCACTGGTCGATCGTCGGCTTCCAGACCCAGCTCAAGTGGGGCGAGCAGAAGCGTGTCTTCCGCCTCATCCCCGGCCTCGAGCGGGCGGAGTTCGTGCGCTTCGGGATGATCCACCGCAACACCTTCGTGAACGCGCCGCTCGTGCTCGAGCCGACCTTCGAGACGCGCCGCCGGCGCGGGCTGTTCTTCGCCGGCCAGATGTCGGGGGTGGAGGGCTACGTCGAGTCGGCCGCCTCCGGCCTCGTGGCCGGGGTCTCGGCCGCCCGGCGCGCGCGGGGCGAGGAGCCGCGGCCGTTCCCCGAGGACACCGCCCATGGCGCCCTCGGCCGCTACATCGCGCGCTCCGACCCCCAGCACTACCAGCCGACGAACATCGCCTTCGGGCTCCTGCCGGAGCTGCCGCAGCGTGTCCGCGACAAGGGGCAGAAGAAGCTCGCGATGGCCCGCCGCGCCCTCGATAGCCTCGGCCGTTTCCTCGTCGAGCTCCCCCCGGGCGACGAGCCGCTCGCCGCGCCGCCGCCCGGCCGCGCCGCGGCCGGGGCCTGACGGCGCGTGCGCGACGCGGTCGCCCGCTTCCTGCGCCACCTCGACCGCGAGAGAAACGCCTCCCCGGCGACCGTCCGGGCCTACGGCTACGACCTCGAGCAGTTCCAGGGGTACCTCGAGCTCGAGCTGCGCCGGGAGCCGCGGCCGGCCGACGTCGACCACGTCCTCATCCGCGGGTTCCTCGCATCCCTTCACCAGCGGGAGCTCCGCAAGGTCTCCACCGCGCGCAAGCTCGCCGCCCTGCGGACGTTCTTTCGCTGGCTGTGCCGGGAGGGCGTCCTCGAGGCGAACCCGGCGCGGCTCCTCCTCGCCCCGCGCCGCGAGCGGCGCATCCCGTCCGTCCTCGACGAGACCCAGGTCGCGGCCCTCCTCGACGCGCCGGGCGACGCGCTCGCCGCCGTGCGCGCCCGGGCGATCCTCGAGCTCCTCTACGCGGCCGGCATCCGTTGCGCCGAGCTCGTCGCCCTCGACACGGCCGACCTCGACCTCGCCGGCCGGCAGGTCCGGGTCCTCGGCAAGGGGAGCAAGGAGAGGATCGTCCTCTTCGGGGGCCGCGCGCAGCAGGCTCTCCGGGAATGGCTCGCCCGGCGCCCGGGCCTCCGTCCGAGGGACGACGCCCTCTTCCTGAACGCCCGCGGGGGCCGGCTCTCGGACCGCAGCATCCGCAAGCTCGTCGAGGGGCGCGTCCGGGCGGTGGCCCTTCAGCGCCGGTGCAGCCCCCACACCTTGCGGCACAGCTTCGCGACCCACCTCCTGTCGCGGGGGGCCGACCTCCGGGCGATCCAGGAGCTGCTCGGCCACGCGAGCCTCTCGACCACCCAGCGGTACACCCACGTGGACACTCGGCACCTCCTCGAGGTCTACCGGAAGGCGCACCCGCGGGCCTGAGCGACGGGGAGGCCGGCCGGCCCTGAGACCTTTCGGGGCCGCCGAGCGTCCGAAGAAATAGAAACGGCGGCATGGGTCGCAGCGACGAGGAGCTGATCGAGGCGTGCCGGGACGGGGAGACGTCCGCCTTCGACGTCCTCGTCGACCGCTGGGAGGACAAGATCCGCGGCGCCGCGTGGCGGGTGCTCGGCTCGGAGGAGGAGGCGCGTGACGTCGCGCAGGAAGCGTTCCTCAAGGCCTATCGCGGCCTCGACGGCTTCAAGCGCGAGGCGCGCTTCTCCTCGTGGCTCTACCAGATCGCGCTCAACCTCTGCCGCGACCGCCTGCGCCGCCGCAAGACGCGGGCGGCGGTGAGCCTGGAGGAGCTCGAGGCGTCGGGCCCGGTGCTCGTCGAGCCGCGGCCGGGCGCCCACGAGATGGCGGTGCGCAACGATCTCGCGGGCGCCGTGCGGCGGGCGATCTCGGGCCTGCCGGAGGAGCAGCGCGAGGTCGTGATCCTGAAGGAGTACGAAGGGCTGACGTTCCTCGAGATCGCGCAGGCGCTCGACGTGCCGATCTCGACGGTGAAGACGCGCTTGTACCGGGGGCTCGGGCAGCTGCGGGTGCGGCTCGAGCGCGAGGGCATCCGCGGCGCGGCGCCGCTGCCGGCGCCGGCCCGCTGAGAACCCCGCGCGGGGAGACGGAGACGAAGACGATGCAGTGCGAAAAGGTCGGCGACGAGAGGTTGGTCGCGGACAAGATGGACCTGCTGTACGGCGAGGCGGACGCGGAGGTCCGCGCGCGGGTGGAGGCCCACCTCGCGGGGTGCGCGCCGTGCCGCGACGAGATGGCCGGCCTGCGCGCGGTGCGGGGCGACCTCGCGGCGTGGCGCCGCCCCGCGCCGCGGGCCGTGTTCACCCCGCGGGGCCTCGTCGTGCCCCGCTGGCTCGCGGCGGCCGCGGTCTTCCTCGCCGCGCTCGGCGTGACCCTCGGGGCGACGGGCTACCTCCAGATGCGGCAGGCCCTCGCCGCCCAGGAGGCGCGCGCGGCCGCGCTCGAGCTTCGCCAGCAGGAAGCGCAGCGCGCGCTCCAGGCCGCGCTCGCGCGCCCGCCGGCGACCGGTCTCGACGACTCGGGCCTCCTCGCCCGGGTCGACGCCCGCGTCGACGAGAAGCTGCGGGCGAGCGAGTCGCGCCAAGCGGCCCGGCTCGACACGCGCCTCGCGAGCTGGGACGAGCGGGCGGAGGCCCAGCGCCGCCTCGACCTCGCCCGCGTCGCGGCGGGCCTCAGCTATCTCGACGGGCGGCACGGCCAGCAGCTCGCGCGCACGAACGAGCTGATGGGCTACGTGCTCGCCGCGTCGGAGAAGAGGTAGCGGCCATGCGGCACACGATCTTCGCGGTTCTGCCCGCCGCCCTTCTCGCCGCGCTCTTCGCTCCGGGCGCGTCGCTCGCCCTTCCGGCCGCGCCGCAGGCGGTGCCCGTGGCCAAGCCCGCGGCCTCCGCGCCGCGCGCCGCCTCCCGCCCGGCCGCGTCGCCCCGCGAGGGCCTCGCCGCCCTCGAGGAGCGCCTGAACGACGCGGCCGACCGCGTGAGCGTGCCGCAGCTGCTGCCGGTGCTCGGCCGCGCGTCGAGTGCCCGCGGCTACCGCCTGCCCGGCTTCGGGGTCGTGATCGTCCTCGCGCCGCGCGTCCTTCCCGGCTCCGGCGACGTCTTCAAGGTCCTGCGCGCGCCCCGGCATCGGGTGCGGGCGGAGGTCCACGGGCCGGGTGTCCTCGTCCTCGACGACGACGGCGAGCTCGACGCGATCGAGCGACAGGTGATCCTCCTGCAGCGGGAGAGCGAGCAGGCCCGCCGGGCCGCGGAGGAGACGCAGCAGAAGATCGTCGAGACCGTGCGCGTGCGCCTGTCGAGCACGGGCGAGCCCGCGAGCGAGATGACGGTCGCGGTGACGCCGGCCCCGCCGCCCGTGGCGCCCCGGCCGGCCGCGGCGCCGCCGCACGCCACCCCGCCGTCCGGGGCCGCGCCCGCCGCGCCGCCCGCGGCGCCGGAGGCGCCCGCCGCGGTCGCGCCCGAGGCGCCCCTGCCGCCGCCGCCCCCGCCGTGGCGCTACTGGTTCAACGTCGAGGGGCCGCGCGACTCGCGCAGCGCCGACACGGTCGTGGCCGACGTGCGCGGAGCGATCCAGGACGCGCTCGCGAGCCACCCCGGCCCGCTCGGCGGGCTCGCGCCCGACGAGTTCGTGGCCGTGGTCGTGGACTTCGAGGACGCGACGCGCCTCGCCGCCCGGCCGCGCGCGGCGAAGACGCTCGTGGTGCGCGCGCGGGCCCGCGACCTCGCCGCCCGCGCGGCGGGGTCGATCCCGCCCGAGGAGCTTCTCCGCCGGCTCGACGTCGTCGAGTACTAGCGCCCGTCGTCCCCGCGCCGCAGGAGAAGGGCGAGCGTCAGGAGGGCGAGCGTGCCGTCGGTCGCCGCGAAGAGGAGGAAGCTCGCGGGCGAGCCGTGGAGGAAGTGGTCCGCCACGAAGAGAAGGGCGCCGGCGCCCTTCGTGAAGACGCCGGCCGTCCAGAGATACCCGCGGCGCGCCCCGACGTCGCCCGCGGCCCAGAAGTAGCCGGCGCCGAGCGCGATCGTGAAGAGGCCGTTGAGCTGCGCGTTGACGACCGGCGCCGGCGCCGGGGCGCCGAAGAGGCTCGCGACGAGGGCCGGGGCGAGGAGGAGCGGCAAGCCGAGGAGGAGGTCGTAGACCCCGGAGACGAGCGCGAGGGCGCGCAGGTTCATGGGGGCTATACTAGCCTTCCGCCCTCGCGGGCGGGCCCCTCCTCATGCGCGACGCCTCTTCCGCGATGCACGGGACGACGATCCTCGCGGTCCGCCACGGCGGCCGGGTCGCGATCGCGGGCGACGGCCAGGTGACCCTCGGCCAGACGGTGGTGAAGCAGCGGGCGCGGAAGATCCAGCGGCTCCACGACGGCCAGGTCCTCGCCGGCTTCGCCGGCTCGACCGCCGACGCGCTCGCCCTCATCCACCGCTTCGAGGCCCGCCTCGAGGAGTTCCGCGGCAACCTGCCGCGGGCCGCGGTCGAGCTCGCGAAGGAGTGGCGCACCGAGCGCAGCCTGCGCCGGCTCGAGGCCTTCCTCGTGGTGGCCGACCGCGAAGCGACCTTCCTCCTCTCCGGCGCGGGCGACGTCATCAGCCCCGACGACGGCCTCGCCGCGGTCGGCAGCGGCGGGCCGATGGCGCTCGCCGCCGCGCGGGCCCTCGTGCGGCACGGGTCGGCCCTCGACGCGGCCGGCATCGCCCGCGAGAGCCTGAAGATCGCGGCCGAGATCTGCATCTACACGAACGACGCGATCGAGGTGGAGACGCTCGACGCGCCATGACGACAGGGGCCGCCCCGTCCCGCCCGAACCTCGACGCGCTCTCCCCCCGCGAGATCGTGGCCGAGCTCGACCGCTGGGTCGTCGGCCAGGCCGCGGCCAAGCGCGCGGTCGCGATCGCGCTGCGCAGCCGGATCCGCCGACGGCGGCTCCCGCCCGAGACGGCGGCCGACATCACGCCGAAGAACATCCTGATGATCGGCCCGACGGGCGTCGGCAAGACCGAGATCGCCCGCCGGCTGGCCCAGCTCGCCGGCAGCCCCTTCATCAAGGTCGAGGCCAGCAAGTTCACCGAGGTCGGCTACGTCGGCCGCGACGTCGACTCGATCGTGCGCGACCTCGTCGCCGCGGCGGTCGACATGGTCCGCCGCGAGAAGCAGGCCGAGGTCCGGGGGAAGGCCGAGGCGCGGGCCGAGGAGCGCCTCCTCGACCTCCTCCTCCCGCCGCCCCGGCCGGCGCCCGTCGAGCCCTCGGAGTCGGGCGAGCCGCGCGACACGCTCGCCGCCACCCGCGAGAAGCTCCGGGCCCAGCTCCGCGCGGGCCACCTCGACGCGCGCACGGTCGAGGTCGACGTGCCCGAGCGCGCGGCGCCGTCCTTCCAGATCCTCGGCGGCCAGGGGGGCGAGGAGATGGACGTCGCGATCCGCGACATGCTCCCGGGCCTCTTCGGGGAGAGGACCAGGAAGCGCAAGGTCAGCGTGCCCGAGGCGCGCGAGGTCCTCCGCCAGGACGAGGAGGCGCGCCTCGTCGACCAGGACCAGGTGGCGCGCGAGGCGGTCGAGCGGGCCGAGTCGGCCGGCATCGTGTTCCTCGACGAGGTCGACAAGATCGCCGGCCGCGAGAGCCTGCAGGGCCCCGACGTCTCGCGCGAGGGCGTCCAGCGGGACCTGCTGCCGATCGTCGAGGGCACCACGGTGTCGACGAAGTACGGCCCGGTCCGCACCGACCACGTCCTCTTCATCGCCGCCGGCGCCTTCCACGTCAGCAAGCCGACCGACCTCATCCCCGAGCTCCAGGGCCGCTTCCCGATCCGGGTCGAGCTGCAGCCGCTCGGCGAGGAGGACCTCGTGCGGATCCTGACCGAGCCGCGCAGCGCCCTCACCGCGCAGTACCGCGCGATGCTCGAGACCGAGGGCGTCGCGCTCGCCTTCACCGACGACGCCGTCGCCGAGATGGCGCGCTTCGCGGCGAAGGTGAACGACACCACCGAGAACATCGGCGCCCGCCGGCTCGCCACGATCCTCGAGACCGTGCTCGACGAGGTCTCCTTCGAGGCGGGCGGCGCCTCGCCCTTCTCCGTGACCGTCGACGCGGCCTACGTGCGCCGGCGCCTGGAGCCCCTCGTGAGGAGCCAGGACCTCTCCCGCTACATACTCTAGGCTCCGATGAGAACGCGGTCCCTCCTCGCCCTCGCCACCCTCGCCGTCCTTCCCGCCTGCGGCCGCAAGGCCGACCCGCTGCCGCCGCTGCGGCGGACGCCTCCGGCGCCCACGGACTTCCGCTTCTCGCAGCGCGGCGACCAGCTCGAGCTCGAAGCGCTCGCGCCGGGAGCGTCGATCGACGGCGTCGCCTACGCCGACCGCGTCGACCTCGAGTTCCTCTACGGCTCGGGCGAGGTCGACCTCGAGAAGCGCGGGCAGCGGCGCGCCGCCGCGGGTCGGCCCGGGCAGAGCGTCCTCGCGACGCTCCCCCTGCCCGCGCCGGGCACGCTCGTGCGGGCGGCCGCGCGGGCCGAGTACTCGGGCCAGCGCGGGGCCCGCTCGCTCACGAAAGCCCTCGTGGTGCAGCCGCCGCTCGAGGCCCCGCGCGAGCTCCAGGCCGGGGCCGACGACGAGGGGGTTCACCTGTCGTGGCAGGGGGTCCGGCCGAAGGCCGTCGAGCCGCCACCCACGCCGCGCGTGCCCGGCGCGTCGTTCGGCACCCTGCCCGGCCGCGCGGGGACCGGACCGGCGACTCCGGGGAGCGCCGCCCCGAAGCCCGCGGGTGCGGACCCGGCGTCCGCGCCGGCGACGACCGCCCCGGTGCCGCAGCCTTCCAGCGCGGCCCCGGCGGCCCCGCCCACGGCCCCCCCGGGGCCCGGCGCACAGGCCGCCACCGCCGGCGCCTCGGCCACCGGCCCGGGGGTCGCCGGTACCCCGACGAAGGCCGGCGAGCCCGCGCTCGCGACGACGACCGTCGTCCTCCGCCGCAACGGCTTCCACGTCTACCGCCGCTCGGCCGACGGCGCGTACCGGATGCCGCTCGAGGCCGAGCCGCTCGAGCGCCGCAACGCCCTCGACGACGACGCGCCGATGGACGCACCCGTCTGCTACGTCGTCCGGGCGGTGGCCTCGACCGACCCGCTCATCGAGAGCGCGCCGTCGAACGAGGTCTGCGTCGAGCGGCGCGACACCACCGCGCCGGCGACGCCGGCCGGGCTCGCGATCCTCCCGCGCAGCGGCGGGCTCGAGGTCCTGTGGAGCCCGTCCGCGGAGGCCGACCTCGCGGGCTACCGGGTCTACCGCGAGGTGGCCGGCCAGCCGAAGAAGCGCCTCGCCGAGCTCGGGCCGGAGAAGGCGGCGTACCTCGACGAGACGGCGGCGAAGGGCGCCGTCTGCCGGTACACGGTGACGTCGTTCGACCGGTCGGGCAACGAGAGCGAGCCGACGGACCCGGTCGAGGCGACCCTCCCGTAGGGGGGGCGGCCCGGGGGCGATATCATTCGGGTTTCGCGGGCGCGACCGCCCGCAACGACCGATCCAGAGGGTGCAATCATGAAGATCTTTCTCGACACCGCGAGCCTTTCCGAGATCCGCGAGGCCGCGGCGCTCGGCGTCGTCGACGGCATCACCACGAACCCCAGCCTCCTCGCCAAGGAGTCGGGCGACCCGGAGAAGATCCTCGTCGAGATCTGCAACGTGGTCGACGGGCCGATCTCGGCCGAGGTCGTCGCCACGAAGGCCGACGAGATGGTGAAGGAGGGCCGGCACCTCGCGTCCCTCCACAAGAACATCGTCGTCAAGATCCCCTGCATCGCCGAGGGCCTGAAGGCGACGAAGGTGCTCGCGGCCGAGGGCAAGCGGGTCAACATGACGCTCATCTTCAGCGCGACGCAGGCGCTGCTCGCCGCGAAGGCGGGGGCCCGCTACGTCTCGCCCTTCGTCGGCCGCCTCGACGACATCGCGACGCCGGGCATGGAGCTCGTGGCCGACATCGTCCAGATCTTCGACCACTACGACTTCGACTGCGAGGTCCTCGCGGCGAGCCTCCGCGGGCCGATGCACGTCGTCGAGGCCGCGAAGATGGGCGCCGACATCGGCACGATGCCGGCGAGCGTCTTCGGCGCGCTCCTCAAGCACCCGCTCACCGACAGCGGCCTCAAGCGCTTCCTCGACGACTGGGAGAAGGCGAAGGCCCTCCTCGCGGCCAAGGCGAAGTAGGCCGGAGGCGCGATGCCGATCTACGAGTACGTCTGCGGCGGCTGCGAGCGGCGCTTCGAGAAGCTCGTCCGCCGCTTCGACGAGGCCGTCACCTGCCCGTCCTGCGACAGCGCCTCGGTCGAGAAGCAGCTCTCCGTCTTCGCGGTGAGCGTCGCGTCCGCCACCCCCGCCTTCGCCGGCTGCGGCGGCGGCGCCTGCGCCGCGCCCGACGCCGGCTGCGCGAGCGGCCCCTGCGGCGGCGGGGCCTGCAGCCTGAACTGATGTCCCCCTCCCCGCTCGACGAGCTCCGCGAGCGCGCGCGCCGGGCGGAGGAGGGCGGGGGCGCCGAGCGCCGCGAGCGCCAGCACCGCGAGGGCAAGCTCACCGCGCGCGAGCGCGTCCTCGGCCTCCTCGACGAGGGGACCTTCGAGGAGCTCGACAAGCTCGTCGAGCACCGCTGCCTCGACTTCGGGATGGACCGCCAGAGGGTCCCGGGCGACGGCGTCGTGTCGGGCTTCGGCCGCGTCGACGGCCGGCTCGTCTGCGTCTTCGCCCAGGACTTCACGGTGTTCGGCGGCAGCCTCTCGGAGACGAACGCCCAGAAGATCTGCAAGGTCATGGACCTCGCGATGAAGATGGGCGTCCCCGTCGTTGGCCTCAACGACTCGGGCGGCGCGCGCATCCAGGAGGGAGTCGCCTCGCTCGGCGGCTACGCCGACATCTTCCTGCGCAACACCCTCGCCTCCGGGGTCGTGCCGCAGATCTCGGCCATCCTCGGCCCCTGCGCGGGCGGCGCCGTCTACAGCCCCGCCATCACCGACTTCAACGTGATGGTGAGGGACACCTCCTACATGTTCGTGACGGGGCCCGACGTCATCCGGACGGTGACGCACGAGGAGGTCACGAAGGACGAGCTCGGCGGGGCGATGACCCACAACTCCCGCTCCGGCGTCGCCCACTTCGCGGTCGACGACGACCGGGCGTGCCTGCAGCTCATCCGGGAGCTCCTCGCGTACATGCCGGCGAACAACCTCGAGGAGGCGCCGGCGGTCGAGACGCAGGATCCGCCCGACCGCGACGCGCCCGAGCTCGACACCCTCGTTCCGGCCGAGCCGACGAAGCCCTACGACATGAAGGACCTCCTCCGCGCGGTGGTCGACGAGGGCCGCTTCCTCGAGGTCCACGAGCACTGGGCGCCCAACATCGTCGTCGGCTTCGCCCGCTTCGACGGCCGCAGCTGCGGCATCGTCGCGAACCAGCCGGCCCACCTCGCGGGCTGCCTCGACATCGACGCCTCGGTGAAGGGCGCCCGCTTCGTGCGCTTCTGCGACGCCTTCAACATCCCGCTCGTCACGTTCGAGGACGTGCCGGGCTTCCTCCCCGGCACCGGCCAGGAGTACGGCGGGATCATCCGCCACGGGGCGAAGCTGCTCTACGCCTTCGCCGAGGCCACCGTGCCGAAGGTCACCGTCATCACGCGCAAGGCCTACGGCGGCGCCTACTGCGTGATGGCGAGCAAGCACATCCGGACCGACTTCAACTACGCGTGGCCGACGGCCGAGATCGCGGTCATGGGCCCGGAGGGAGCGGTCAACGTCCTCTACCGTCGCGAGCTCGCCGCCGCGGCCGACCCCGAGGCGGTCCGGCGGCAGAAGGTCGCGGAGTTCCGCGAGAAGTTCGCGAACCCCTACGTCGCGGCGGACCGGGGCTTCGTCGACGAGATCATCGAGCCGCGCCACACCCGCCGCCGCATCGTCTCGGCCCTCGCGATGGCCCGCAGCAAGCGGGACCGCAACCCCCCGAAGAAGCACGGCAACATCCCCCTGTGAGCGAGCGGCGCTTCCGGCGGATCCTCGTGGCGAACCGCGGCGAGATCGCGGTCCGGATCGAGCGCGCCTGCCGCGAGATGGGGATCGAGTCGGTCGCCGTCTACTCCGAGGCCGACCGCGGCGCGCGCCACGTGCGCCTCGCCGACCGCGCGGTGGCGATCGGCCCCGCTCCCTCGCGCGAGAGCTACCTGCGGATCGACCGCGTCGTCGACGCCGCGAAGGCGGCGGGCGCGGACGCCGTCCACCCCGGCTACGGCTTCCTCGCCGAGAACGCGGCGTTCGCCCGCGCCTGCGTCGACGCGGGCCTCGTCTTCATCGGCCCCCGCCCCGAGACGATCGAGCTCATGGGCGAGAAGACCTCGGCCCGCCGCGAGGCGGTGGCGGCCGGCGTGCCGGTCGTGCCGGGGACGCTCGCACCCGAGGCCCGTCCCGCCGTGCTCGCCCGCGAGGCGGAGCGGATCGGCTACCCGGTCATGCTGAAGGCCGCCGCCGGCGGGGGCGGCAAGGGCCTGCGGTTCGTGGCGGCCCCGGCCGAGCTCCCGTCGGCCCTCGCCCGCGCCCGCTCGGAGGCCGCGAGCGCGTTCGGCGACGACCGCGTGTACCTCGAGAAGGCGATCGTGAAGCCGCGCCACGTCGAGATCCAGGTCCTGGCCGACGAGCACGGGCACGCCGTCCACCTCTTCGAGCGCGAGTGCTCGATCCAGCGGCGGCACCAGAAGGTCGTGGAGGAGAGCCCGTCGCCGCTCCTCGACCCGGCGCTGCGGGCCGAGATGGGCGCCCTCGCGGTCGCCCTCGTGAAGCGGACCGGCTACGTCAACGCGGGGACCCTCGAGTTCCTCGTCGGCGAGGACCGCCGGCCCTACTTCCTCGAGATGAACACGCGCCTCCAGGTCGAGCACCCGGTCACCGAGATGGTGACCGGCGTCGACCTCGTGCGGTGGCAGATCCGGATCGCCCAGGGCGAGCGCCTGACGCTCTCGCAGGACGAGCTCGCCCAGCGCGGCCACGCGATCGAGTGCCGCGTCTACGCCGAGGACCCGGCCGCCGGCTTCCTGCCGAGCCCCGGGAGGATCCTCGCGCTGCGCACGCCCTCCGGCCCGGGGATCCGCGACGACTCCGGCTTCGACGAGGGCGCGGTCGTGCCCATCCACTACGACCCGCTCGTGTCGAAGCTCGTGGCGTGGGGGACCACGCGCGAGGAGGCGGTCGCGCGGATGCGCCGCGCCGTCTCCGAGTACACGGTCCTCGGCATCCGCACGACGCTGCCCTTCTTCGCCCGCCTGCTGCGCCATCCCGCCTTCGTCGCCGGCGACTTCGACACCTCCTTCGTCGGCCGCCTCCTCGACGAGCCCGCCGCGGCCGACGAGCGGCCGCGGGAGCTCGCCGCCGCGGCGGCGGCGATCGCCGCGTTCCGCGCGCGGCGGGCCGCGCGGGCCCGGCCGGCCGGAGGCACGGCCGCGGAGGGCGCGTGGCGCCGCGCCGGCCTGCGCGAGCTGCACGGCAGCCGGCTCGGGAGCTGAGCGCCGTGATCTTCGACGCCACCGTCGACGGCCGCACGCTGCGCGTCGAGGTCCGTCCGCGGGGCGAGGGCTTCGACGTGCTCGTGGACGGCCGGCCGCTGGCGGTCGACGCCGTCTTCGAGGGCGAGCGCTTCGCGAGCCTGCTCGTCGACGGGCGCAGCCACGACGTCGCGCTCGAGCGGAAAGAGGACGGCTACCGCGTGCACCTGCGCGACGGTGTCGTCGACGTCCTCCTGCAGGAGGCCCGCGGCGGCGTGCGGCCGCTCGAGAAGCGGGCGAGCGGGCCGGCGCGGCTCGTCTCCCCGATGCCGGGCCGCGTCGTCCGGGTCCTGGCCGCGGCCGGCGACGAGGTCGCGGCGGGCCAGGGGCTCGTCGTCGTCGAGGCGATGAAGATGGAGAACGAGCTGCGCGCCCCGCGGGCGGGCCGGCTCGCCGAGGTCCGGGTCCGCGAGGGGCAGGCGGTCGAGACCGGCGCGCTCCTCGCGGTGATCGACTAGGGGCATCGCGTGTCGCGGCGGCGCAAGCTCTTCGTCTCGGCCGTCATCGTCGCCGCGACGCTGCTCTACGCGCTGTGGCGGGCGCCCGACTGGGGCGCGCGCCTCGTCGAGTCGAGCCTGGAGCGCCAGCTCCGCCGGGCGGTGCGGGTCGACTCGCTGCGCGTGCGCCCCTCGAGCCTCGAGATCGAGCTGCGCGGCCTGCGCGTCGCGGGGCCGACGAAGGACGACCCCCCGTTCCTCGAGGTCGACGTCGTCCGCGTGCGCCCGAGCCTCGCTCCGCTGCGGGGCCGCCGCCTCGTCCTCTCGCGCGTGCGCATCGAGCGGCCGCGTCTGCGCATCGAGGCCTATCCCGGCCCGCCGCAGGGCCCCGGCGGCGACAACATCCCGAAGCTCGGCGGCGGGGGCGGCGGCTCGCTGCGCGTGCACGTCGACCGCCTCGTCGTGGTCGGGGGCGAGTTCGTCCTCGACCACGCGCGGGTTCCGCTCGACCTCGACCTGCCGAACTTCCAGGGCCGGCTCGTGGCCGGGCCGAACGGCGGCCTCGCCGGCCACCTCTCCTTCGCCACCGGCCGGATGAAGATGGGCGACGCGCCCGAGCTCCCGGTGGGGACCGAGATCGACGCCTCGTACCAGCGCGGCGTCCTCTCGGTCGACGGCGGCCGGCTCTTCGCCGAGGGCACCGACATCGGCTACTCGGGTCGCCTGCGGCTCGCCGGCCGGCCGCAGGGCCAGCTGCACCTCGTCGGCGGGGTCGACCTCGCGGTCCTCGAGCGCCACGTGTTCCGCTCGGGCCTCGGCTTTCGCGGCGCCGCGCGGTGGGACGGCATTCTCTCGATCGACGGCTCGCGGCTGCGGATCGAGGGGCGCATGGAGGGGACGGGCGGCCAGTTCACGACGGTCCCGGTGCCGCGCTTCGCCGGCGTCCTGTCCTACGACGGCACGAGCGGCCTCGTGCTGCGCGAGCTCGACCTCGAGGCCCTCGGGGGCGCGGGCCGGCTGGGGATCGAGGTGCCGCCCTCGTCGACGGGCCGGCCGATCCGGATCTTCGGTCCGATCCGCGACGCCGACGGCGAGGGGCTCCTGCGCCTCGTCTTCGGCTGGGGCGAGATGGGCCTCGGCACGGCCGCGACGGGTGAGGTGGACGTCGCGTGGCCGCGCGGGGCGGCCCGAAGGGTCACCGGCCGCGTCGCCCTCGATCTCGCGGAGCGCCCCGACGGCCGCTTCCCCGTCGCCGGCCGCGCCGACTGGGCGGCCGCCGCCGGCCAGCAGACGTTCGAGACGCTCGACCTGCGCGGCTCGGGTCTCGCCGTGCGGGCGAGGGGCCGCGTCGACGCGGAGGACCGCGCGGAGCTCGCGCTTGACGTGGCGACGGAGGATCTCGCCGAGGGCGACGCGCTGCTCACCCGCCTGCGCCGGGCGCTCGGGAGCGACGAGGCGCAGCCGGTCGGGGTCGCCGGCCGCGGATCCTTCTCCGGCCGCTGGCGCGGGACGCTCGAGTGGCCCGTCTTCGAGGGGCGCTTCACCGGCGCCGACCTCGCCTACGCCGGCGTCGCGTGGGGACGCGCGCAGTGGACGGGCGTCCTCGACACCCGGGCCGAGGCCCTCGACTCGCGCCCGCTCCTCCTCTCGAAGGGCGCGGGCCGCATCGCGTGGGAGGGCCGCACCGAGACCGGCTGGTTCGGCCTGCGCGACGGCCTCGACGGCCGCGCGCGGCTCGAGTCGTGGCCGGTCGCCGACCTCGTGACGTTCATGGAGTGGGACGTGGTCGCGAGCGGGACGGCGAGCGGCGAGGCGACCGTGCGGGGCCGGCGCAGCGCGCCCGAGGGCGAGGCCCGGCTCGTGGCGCGGGCGGGCCGCTACGAGGGAGTGCCCTACGACGCCGCGCGGATCGACTCGCGGTGGAAGGGCCGGGTCGCCGAGGTGACGCGGGGCGAGGTCGAGACGGGAGGCGGGCGGATCGACTTCCACGGCCGCGTCACCGACGACGGCGTCTACGACGGCGCGGCGGAGATGCGCGACGTCGACCTCGGCGCGATCGCGCCCGCGCCGGCCCAGGGCGCCGCCTACGGCGGCCGTCTCTCCGGCCGGGCCGTCCTGCAGGGCACGCTCACCCGGCCGCGCCTCGCCGCGACGCTCGCCTCGCCCCGCCTCTTCCTCGGGGACGAGGGCATCGGGGCTCTCGAGGCGCGGCTCTCCGGCAGCGGGGACGGCCGGGTGGTGATCGACGGCCGGTGCCGCTCGGCCCGTGTCGACCTCGCCCTCGCCGGGAGCGTGGGGGCCGACGAGCCGTACCTCGCCGACCTCACGCTGCGGGCGCGTTCGACGAGCGTCGACCCGTTCCTGCGCGTCGTCCGGCCGTCGCTGCCGTCCGCGCTGTCGATCGTCGCCTCCGGCGACGTGCGCATCCGCGGGCCGCTCGCGACCCCGGCCGAGGTCCGCGCCGAGGCCGCCGTGCCGGAGCTGCAGGTGCTCCTCCCCGACTTCGCGAGCCGCGCGAGCGAGCCGGTGCGACTCACCTACGCCGACGGCCGGGTCGAGCTCGCGCGGCTCCACCTCGCCGGCGAGGGCACCGACCTGCTGGTGACCGGCGCGGGGGACATCCTCGGCGACGGCCCGCTCGCGCTCAGCGCGCGAGGGCAGGCCGACCTGCGCGCCGTGTCGATCCTCTCGCGCCGGCTCCGCGGCATCGGCTCCGCCCGCCTGAGCGTCGACGTGTCCGGCACCCGCGAGGCCCCGCGCGTGACCGGCGCCCTCGAGCTCGACGGGGCCGGGCTCCGGGTCCGGGGCTTCCCGCACGGCCTCGAGGGGCTGAAGGGACGCGTGCGCTTCAACGAGAAGGCCGCGGCGCTCGAGGGCGTCACGGGCACGGTCGCCGGGGGGCGGCTCACGGTCGAGGGCGAGGCGGCCTACCCGGACGGGCGACTCGCGTCGTACGACATCCGGCCGGTGGGCCGGGGGATGGCGCTGCGCTACCCGGAGGGCCTGCGCAGCGTCGTCGACGCCCAGCTGCGCCTCTTCGGCGACGCCGCGCGCCAGTGGATCAGCGGCACGATCGACGTGCGCCAGGCCCTGTGGACGCGGCGCTACGACGTCGCCTCCGAGATTCTCGCCTCCCGCCGGCCGGCCCTCGCGCCGGACGCCGGGTCGTTCGAGGAGGGCGCCCGGCTGGACCTTCGCGTGCGCGTGCCGGGCACGCTGCGCATCGACAACAACCTCGCGAGCGTCACCGCCCGCGCCGACCTCGCCCTCTCGGGCTCGAGCCGGGCCCCGGTGGTGACCGGGCGGGCCGAGATCGAGCGCGGCCAGCTCTACTTCCAGGGCCGTACCTACATCGTTCAGCGGGGCACCCTCGACTTCGTGAACCCGCAACGCCTCGACCCGCTCTTCGACATCGAGGCGGTCACCCGGATCCGCTCCTACAGCGTGACGCTGCGCGTCTCGGGCACCCTCGAGCGCGTGACCCCGGCCCTCACGTCCGACCCGCCGCTCTCTTCGCTCCAGATCCTCGCCCTCCTCGCCGGGCAGGACGAGAGCGAGGTCGCGAACCTCACGCAGACCCAGGCGCGCGACCGCCAGGGCCAGCTCGCCGCGGCCGGCGCGGCGACCCTCGCGGCGGGCCGGCTCTCCGAGCAGGTCGGCCTCGAGCGCGAGGCGGAGCGGCTCTTCGGCCTCAACCGCTTCTCGATCGACCCCTCGCTCCTGCGCGGCGCGGGCACGACGCCGACCGCCCGGGTGACCGTCGGCAAGCGCTTCGCCCCGAACCTCAACGTGCTCTACTCGCAGGACCTCCGCGGGCAGGAGGAGCGCATCCTCGCGGTCGAGTACACGCTGTCCGACCGCTTCTCCCTCCTCCTCACCCGGACCGACCCGGGAACGGCCAAGACCGGCGTCGAGCGCGGCTGGGCGTTCGACGTCCGCCTGCGGCAGCAGCGCTGATGCGCGCGTGGCTCGCCCGTCTCGCGCTCGTCCTGCTCGCCGCGGGCGCGCCTCCCGTCGCGCGGGGCGCGGCCGCCGAGGACGGCCCGGCGCCGCCGCCGGAGCTCGTGCGCGAGATCCGCATCGAGACGGCAAACCCCGAGGCCCTCCGGCCGTTCGTGCCTTTCGTGGTCGGCGAGCCGCTCGACCGGGAGGCGGTGCGCCGCGCCGTCGAGCTGATGTTCGCGACGGGGCGATTCGAGGACGTCCCGGTCGAGCTCGAGCGGGACGCCCGGCCCGGCGTCGCCGTCGTCTTCCGCCCGCGCCCGGCGCCGCTGCTCGCCGCGGTGCGGGTCGAGGGCCCCTCGCCGCTGTCGGCGCGCGCGGTGCAGCGGGCCGCGCGCCTGCGGCTCGGCGAGCCCCTCTGGCCCGCCCGCCTCGAGCGGGCCGCGCGCGACGTGGCCCTCGCCCTCGTGCGCCGCGGCCACCTCGAGGCCCTCGTCGAGCCGGAGGCGCGGGCGGTCGACGCCGGCGCCGACGCCGTCTTCCACGTCCACGCCGGGCCGCGGGTCGTGGTCGGCCAGGCCCGGGTCGAGGGCGACGCCGCCGTGCGCGAGCTGGGGCTGCCGCTCCTCGCGCGGCCGCGCAAGGCCGAGGTCTACCGGCGCGAGGCGGCCGACGCCGCGCGCGAGGCGATGCGGCGCTCCCTCCTGCGCTCCTCCCGCTGGAAGGCCGCCGTCGCCCTCCGCGAGACCTACGACCCCTCCCGCGGACAGATGGACGTCGTCTTCGAGGTGACGCCGGGGCCGCGCATGGTGCTCGAAGTGCGCGGGCACGCGCTCGCCGAGGAGCGCCTGTCGCCCGTGCGCGCCCTCGTGCGCGACGCGGGAGCCACGACCGACGTCGTGGAGGCCGGGGGCGAGCGCCTCGAGTCGGGCCTTCGCGCCGAGGGCTACCGCGAGGCCCTCGTGCGCGCGGTCTTCGAGCCGCGCGGGGCCGTCGAGGCCCTCGTCTACGAGGTGAAGCCGGGGCCGAAGGCGACGGTCGGGGCCGTCGAGCTGCGCAACGCCGACCCCGCGCTCCTCGAGGGCCTGCGCACGCGCGCCGGCCGCCCGCTCGAGGACGCCGCCGTCGAGGAAGACGCCCGATCGCTCGTCGCGCGGCTCGAGGCCCTCGGCCACTTCGAGGCGCGGGTCGAGCCGGAGGTGGCGGACGGCGGGGGCGAGCTGCCGGTCGTCTTCGTGGCCTCGCCCGGCCCGCGCGCGACGGTGGCTCGCGTCCTGCTCCAGGGCCCGCCGCTGCCGCCGAGCGGCGACGATCACGGGCCCGAGGAGCTCGCCGTCCGCCCGGGCGCGCCTTACCGCCTCGCCGACGTCGCCCGCAGCCGGGACACGCTGCAGAACGCCTGGCGCAGAGCGGGGTACCTCGACGCGAAGATCCGGCCCGAGGTGGGCTTCTCGCCGGCGCGCGACGAGGCCACCGTCCGCCTCGTGGTCGAGCCCGGCGAGCGCACCGTGGTCGACGAGCTCGTCCTTTCCGGCCTCGGCCGAACGCGGGCGGCCACCGTCGAGCGCGAGATGGCGCTGCGCCGGGGCGAGCCGTTCTCCTTCGAGCGGGTCCTCGACTCGCAGCGGCGCCTCTCCTCCCTCGGCATCTTCGAGCGGGTGACGATCGCCGAGCTCGACCCGCTGCGCGAGCGGCGGCGCGACGTGGTCGTCACCGTCCAGGAGGCGCCGCGCACGACCGTGTCGTGGGGCGTCGGCTACTCGGAGCAGGACCGCCTGCGCGGCAGCGTCGAGGTGACGCGCCGCAACCTCGCCGGCCTCGGCCGCACCGCCTCGCTCTTCGCGCGCGCCAGCTTCCGCGGCAGCCGGCTCCTCGCGAACCTGCGCGAGCCGTGGCTGTTCGGGAAGAAGCTCGACTCGTTCGCGACCGGCTTCTGGGAGGAGGAGCGGCGCACGAGCTTCGACTACAGCCGCAAGGGCGCCGCCCTCCAGGCCGGCCGCAGCCTCGACCCGCGCACGACCCTCATCCTGCGCTACCTCTACCAGGACACGGACGTCTACGACGTCGAGGTGCCGATCGAGGAGCTCGACCGGCAGTACCGCACCTACGCGGTCTCCGGCCCCTCGGCCTCGATCGTCTACGACACGCGCGACGACCCGCTCGAGCCGAAGCGCGGCCTCTTCCTGGGCGCCGACGTGCAGCTGTCGCTCGACGCGCTCGGCGGCGCGAGCTACGTCCGCAGCTTCCTCCAGGCCACGAGCGTGCGGCGCCTGCGGGCCGACGTCGTCTTCGTCCTGTCGGGCCGGGTCGGGCTCGCGTCCACGTTCGGCGACGGCCCCCGCCTGCTGCCCCTGCCGGAACGCTTCTTCGCCGGCGGCGACTACGGCCCGCGCGGCTTCCCGATCGACGGCGTCGGCCCGCAGATCGAGGGCGCGGACGGTAACCTCTACCCGACGGGCGGCAACGCCCTCCTCCTCGGCAACGCGGAGCTGCGCTACAACGTCACCCGCGCCTTCCAGCTCGCGAGCTTCGTCGACCTCGGCAACGTCTATCCCGAGGCGCGGGACATCGGCCGCAGCGACCTGCGGACGAGCGCCGGCGTCGGCCTGCGCTACCGCACCCCGATCGGCCCGATCCGCCTCGACTGGGGCTACGTCCTCGACCGCCGCGAGGGCGAGCCGGCCTCGAAGTTCCACCTCACGATCGGCCATGCGTTCTAGGCTCGCGACGCTCGCTCTCCTCGCCGCGGCCCTGCCGGAGGGCCGGGCCTTCGCCCAGGCCCCCGCGCCGCCCGCCGGGCTCCTCGAGCGCGTGGTGGCCGTCGTCGACGACCGCCCGCTCTTCCTCTCCGACGTGCGCGCCCTCTCCGCGGCGCGCGGGCTGCCCGAGGAGAGCGCCGTCGAGGCGGCGATCGACGAGCGGCTCATGTACGCCGAGGCGGCGCGGCTCGCCGAGGCCGAGGTGCCGAGAGAGGAGGAGGACCGCGCGCTCGCGGCGGTCCTCGCGGCCCACCCCGGCCTCGCCGAGCAGGTGCCCGAGGCGGACCTGCGCCGCCTGCTGCGGCGGCAGGCGACGGTCCTGAAGTACGTGGAGTTCCGCTTCCGGCCCCAGGTGCGCGTGAGCGACGACGACATCCGCCGCGCGTGGGAAGCCGACGAGGCCGGCCGGCCCGCCGGCGTCCCGCTCGAGGACGCGCAGGAGGCGCTGCGGGCGCGGCTGGAGCGGCGCGTCCTCGACGAGCGCATCGAGGCGTGGGTGCGCGACCTGCGCGCGCGGGCCGACGTGCGGACGGTGGCCGCGCCGCCTCCTCGCCGCCGCTAGCGACTAGCGCGGGGAGAAGAGCGCGGCGACGAGGGCCGCGACGTCGGGCGGCGCGTCCGTGAGCCCGGCGTCGCGGGCGAGCCACCGCGCCTCGTCGAAGGCGGATGCGGCGATCCCCGCGGGCGGCGTCGCGGGTGCGCGCGTCGCCGCGCCGGAGAGGGCGTCACGGGCGAGCGCCAGGAGGGACGCCGCGGCGCGCGCGGGGTCGCCGACGCGCGCGGCGTGCGCCCGCCCGAGCGCGGCCATCCGCGCGCGGAGCCCGGGATCGTCGCGGAGGCGCGACACCAGGCCCCGCAGCTCGGACGCCTCCGTCGCTCCGGGCGACACGCGGGCCACGACACCCTCCGGCAGCTCGCGCGCGGCGGCGCTTCCCGCGGTCACGAGGACGGGCACGCCGGCGGCGATCGCCGCGCCGAGGGCGGGGTCGATACGGCCGCTCGACGGCGCGTCGAGAGCCAGGAGAAGGTCGGCACCGGCCAGGGCCGCCGCCGCGTCGTCGCCCCTCCGCAGGTCGACCCGGTCGACGCGCCCGTCCGCGAGCCCCGCGAGCGACGCCTCGATCCGCGCGCGGGCCCGCGGCTCCTCCGCGACGAGGACCGCGACGACGAGCCTGTCCCGGCTGCGCGCGCCGGCCGCGGGCTCACCGGCCCCGACGAGCGGCAGCGGCACGTGGGCGACGGGGAAGCGGGCGCCCGTCGCCCGCAGGCGGGCGAACGCGTCGGCCGTGCACGCCGCGGCGCCGAGGACGCCGTCGAGCGCGACCGCGGCCAGCGGGAGACGGGATGCGAGCCACGGGTCCGTCTCGCCCCGCGCGAGGAGGCCCGCCGCGAACGCGCCGGAGTCGCCGCCGGCCCGGCGGGCGAGGCCGAACCAGGCCTCGCGGTCCCCGCCCCCGACGGTCTGCGCGAGGAGGAGCCGGTCGAGGCCCCACTCCTCGAGGAGAACGACGCCGGGGCGCTCGCGCAGGGCCCGCAGGACGAAGCCGTGCCGCGGGTCGTTCGCGAGGTGGTGGAGGTGCAGGTCCGCGTCGGGGAGGGCCGCCGCCGGGGCGTCGATGACCGTGAGCGCCCCGCCGGCCTCGAGGTGCGGGCGCACGGCCCGCAGCCACGCGGCGTCCGGCTCCGGCGTGAAGAGCGCGAGCCTCAGGCCGCGCCCTCGGTGAGCGCCGCGACGACGCGGTCCCACGAGATGCCGGCGACGCGGGAGTGGCCCGCGTCGCCCATCGCGGCGAGGCGCGTCGCGCCGGCCGTCCACAGGCGCGCGAGCGCCTCGCCGAGGGCCTCGGGCGCGGGCTCCGCGACGAAGCCGGTCGCGTCGTCCTCCACGAACTCGAGCGGCCCGCCGGAGTCGGCGGTGGTGAGCACCGGCTTGCGCGCGCGCAGGCTCTCGACGGTGACGTACCCGTAGTCCTCGTCGCGCGGCACGTACACGGTGCCGCGGCACGCCGCGTAGAGGTCGAGGAGCTCGTCGTCGCTCACGAAGCCGAGGAAGTCCACGCGGTCCGCGACCCCGAGGTCGTGCGCGAGGCGCCGCAGGTACGCCTCCTCGGACCCGCGGCCGGCGATCTTCAGCCGCGCCGCGCGCGGCCCCGCGGCGAGGGCGCGGATCGCGAGGTCGAGCCGCTTCAGCGGATCGAGGCGCCCGGCGTAGAGGAGGAAGTCCCCGTAGCCGTCGGTCCGGTAGCGCTCGTCGAGCGGCGGCGGCGGGTGGAGCGGCTCGCCCTTGAGGCCGTTGTGGCGGGCCAGGCGGGCGGCCACGTTGCCGGAGATCGTGTAGATCCGCCGGCACTCGCCGAGCCCCGTCGCGTCCATGGCCCGCACCGCCTCGATCGTCGCGCGCGCGTCCGCCGCGTCCGGGTCGAGGCCGAGCGGCGTCCCGGCGAGGTCGTAGGACTCACGGTGCTGGTGCACGAGCCAGGCGACCTTGTGCGGGTGGCGCACGAGATAGCTCGGGAACTTCGTGGGCACGACGAGGTCGACGCCGCGCCCGTCGGTTTCCCGCAGCTCGAGCAGTCGCCACGCCAGGGCCTGCCGCACGATCTCGGAGGGCGGGTGGGCGTGGAAGGGCAGGCTCACCGTGTCGACGCGGGCGCCCCGCGCGCGCAGTGCCGCGACGAGGGACACGACGAGCCGCTCGGCGCCGCCGGTGACGAAGGGGGCCTGCGCGGCGCAGACGAGGACGCTCGTCACGGCCGCCGGGCGAGCGCCCGCTCGAGCGCGTCGAGCCGGGCGCGGAGGTCGTCGAGCTGGAGATCGAGCCCGGCCCGCCCGCGGGCCGCGTCCCCCGCGACGAGCTCGAGCCGCCGCCGGATCTCGCGCACGTGGGCGACGAGCTCCGCCTCGAGCCGCCGGTGGCGCTCGTCGGCCTCGTCGAGGCGCCGGCCGAGCGCGCCGAGGAGCGCGTCGTAGTGCGCGTGGGTCGCGGCGGAACGGGCGTCGACCCAGCGCAGGATCTCGTTGTCGAGGCGCACCTGGGCCGCGTTCCAGTCACGCTGCGCCTCGAGCCGGCCGCCGAGGAGCCGCTCGAGGAGCGGGCCGAGCGGGCCGCCGCCCGTCGCGCGCCAGCCCGCGTTGACGGCGCTCGCGTCGGGGGCCTTTGGCATGGAGGGCTCCGCGGTCGGGTCCGGAGGCCCCGCCGCGGTCGCGGGGGTCGTCGGCCCGGGCGTGGCACCGCTCGTCGGGGTCGGGCCCTCCCCGTCGCCCGCCGCGTCTCTCGACGAGCGCGCACGCGCAGCGTCCCTCGTCCGCGCGAGCTCCGCCGCGACGTCTGCTCGTTCTTCCTCGCTCACCGTTTCGGCTCGTCCGCGATTCTAAGCCACGCGGCTCGACAATCCGCGGCACCTCACACCATACTGGCCCCGCACCCGTGGACAGCGAGAACCACCCCGCCCTCGAGCCGCTCCGCCGGCGCCTCGCCGACGAGGAGGCGGCCTACGTGGACGCCCTCGCCGCCCTCGACCGCCTCGCCGAGTTCGCGCCCGATCCGGCGGAGGGGGAGACGGAGGCGCTCGCCACGCAGCTCAACGAGCTCTGGCCGTCGGCCGAGCCCGCGGCGGCCGGAGGGTTGCGGGGGGTCCTCTCCCGCGGGACGCTCGCCGCCCTCGCGCCCGTGCTCGAGAAGCAGACGCGGTTCAACGCCGCCGTCGTCCGTCTCCTGAACGCTCAGATCGAGGCCGGCGCGCGGCGCGAGGCGGGCCACCGCGCGCTCGCCGCGGCCGTCGTGCGCTACGCGCAGCGGGTCGAGCCGGTCGTCGACGCGCGCGACGACGTTCGCGTCGCGCGGGCGCCCTCGCGAGCCGAGCAGCTCCTCTCCGTCTTCGAGGGGCGGCTCGACGCGCTCGCCGAACGGCTCGACGGGCTCCTCGCCCTGCGCGACCGGGTCGAGGCCCTCGGCGAGGAGGCGCGCGCCGTCCGGGAGACGCTCGCCGCCTCGCCGCCGGCGCCGGAGGTGGCGCGGTCGGCCTCCCGCGCGGCCGAGGCCTCGGTCTACACCGCGTTCGAGAACCGCTTCCGCGGCAGCCGCGACGACATCCGCGCCCGGCAGGAGAAGGACGCCGCTCTCTTCGACGGGCTCTCGCCGGTCGTCGACCTCGGCTGCGGCCGCGGCGAGTTCCTCGAGCTCCTGCGGTCGCGGGGAAGCGCCGGCCGCGGCGTCGAGGCGAACGCCAACGCCGCGCGGGAGTGCCGCACGAAGGGCCTCGACGTCGTCGAGGGCGACCTCGCCTCGTTCCTGCGCTCGCTGCCCGCGGGCTCGCTTGGCGGCGTCTTCGCCGCGCAGGTGGCCGAGCACCTGCCGCCCCCCGTCCTGCAGGAGCTCGTCGGCGAGGCCCACCGCGCGCTGCGCCCCGGCGGGCTCCTGGTGCTCGAGACGGTGAACGCCGCGTCGGCCTTCGCCTTCCTCGAGGTCTACCTGCGCGACCTCACGCACGCGACGCCCCTCCATCCCGAGACGCTGCGCTTTCTCGCCGCCGCCGCCGGCTTCACCGAGGCTCGCATCGACCTCCGCTCGCCGGTCCCCGACGACGTGCGGCTCCACCTCGTCCCGGGCGGCGGCATGCCGCCCCCCGTGGTGAAGGCGCTCAACGAGAACGTGGAGCGCCTGAACGCTCTCCTCTTCGCCCCCGTCGACTACGCGCTCGTCGCCCGGCGGTAGCGCTCAGGGCTTCGTCGCGACGGCGACCGCGCTCGCGCCGACCGGGAACGACACCCCGGCGCGGACGAGCGCCGCCTCCGCGAGGAGGACGCGGCGGAAGGCCCACTCGAGCGGGGCCGGCAGGAAGCCGACGTCGGAACCCTCCCGGCCGAGCAGGCGGTCGAGGGTGCGGCGCCCGAACAGGACGGGGAAGAGGATCGAGTTGCAGTAGGTCGCGCGCCGCACGCGCAGGCCCGCGCCCTCGAGGAGCGCCACGAGCTCGCCCCGCGTGTAGCGGTGGCGCGACTGGACCTCCGTGTCGTGGGCCCCCCAGAGGGCGCGCAGAGCCGGGACCCGCACGAGGAGGGCGCCGCCGGGGCGCACGACCCGGGCGAGCTCGCGCGCGGCCGCACGGTCGTCGCTCACCCACGCGTGGTAGAGGACGTCGAAGGACGTGACCGCGTCGAACGTCCCGTCGGCGAACGGCAGGGCGAGGACGCTCCCCCGCAGGGCCCGCACGCCGCGCTCCTTGCAGAACGAGAGGGCCTCGGGGGAGAGGTCGACTCCGGTCGCGCGGCCGAGGCGACCGAGCTCGAGAAGGTTGAAGCCGGTCCCGCACCCGGCGTCGAGGAGGCGGCGCCCCTCGCGCGCGGGCAGGGTCGGCGCCAGGAGGGCGGCGGCGATCGCGCGCTGGCCCGCGTACCACCACTGGGCCTCTTCCGCTTCGTACATGCGGCGGTACTCGGCCGTCTTCACCGGGGAACGCCCCTCACTCGAGCATGTCCTCGCGGATCGCCTCGTCGGCCTGGATGGGGCGGGCGGCCCGCCGGCCGATCACCCGCACCGCCTCGGAGGGACGCAGGCCGCGGCCCGCGCGGTCGGCCGTCCGCTTGAAGCGCAGCTGCTCGGCCGTCAGCACCTCGCCGCGGGCGATGAGCCCGGCGGCCACGATCGAGCGCCCCCGCGCGAGCGTCCGCGCGTCGTCGTCCACCGGCGCCTCGCCCGCCGCGCGCTCGGCCTGCCGCAGCAGCTCCACGCAGCGGTGCAATTCTTCCGGCGTGATGGCGGCCGCCTCGTCCCGGCTCCGCCCGCCGCGCTCGAGGACGAGCCTCTTCAGCACGAGCTCGGCCCCGTGGGACGCGGCGAGGGCGGGAGCCACCAGGGCGAAGGCCGAGCCGCCGTCCGTCGGGTCGAGGACCCCCACGCTCGCGCGGAAGCGCTCCCGGGCGGCGCGGATCGCGGCGAGGCGCAGCTCCTCGACCGGCGCCGGCGCGTCGGCCGGGCCGAGCACGAGCGCCGTCTCGCCTCCGGCGGCGAGGAGCGCCTCGCGGACGGCCGCGTCGGGGGCGCCGCCCGTGGCGAGGAGGAGCGGCACGCCCGCCCCGCCGAGCGCCTTCAGCAGATCGGGGTGGTCGACGTCCGTCGCGTGGCTCAGGAGCGCCGAGACGCCGGCCTCGAGGGCGACGTCGCGCGAGGGAGCGTCGAACGCCTCGGCCACCACGGCCAGGCCCGAGCCGCGGGCCGTCTCGAGGACGCGCCGCCAGTCCTTCGCGTCGAGCTCGAGCGCCTCGAGCTCCCTGCGCTCGGGGTGCCGGCGCACGACGAGCTCGTTCGTGCGGAAGACCGAGAACGCGATGCCGTCGGCGCCGGCCTGGAACGCCGCGTCGATGAGCCGCAGGGCCTGGCCGGTCGATCCGTGGTGCGCGTGCCCCGCGTGCGCGACCACGAGACAGGGCTGGCCCGGGCCGAGGGCGCGGCCGCCGATCGCGAGCGGGGACGTCTTCATCGCGGCCCCAAGCTATCACGCGCCGCGGCGACGAGCCGAGCGAGGGCCTCGGCCGGCGCCTCGCCGGCCGCGAGCGTGACGCGGCCGGCCGGCTGCGGCCCGCCGTCGAGGCGCTCGTCCGCTGCGTCCGCGGTGGTCGCCGCGAGCCACGGCACCCCGGCCGTCTTCGCCGCGAGAGAGACGGCGCGCCGGAGGTCCCGCTCCTCGATCGCGACGACGACGAGCCGCGGCGCGGCCGCGGAGAGGAGCGCGAGCGCGCGCTCGGCCGCGCGCACCGCGCCCGGGAGGTGGGAGACGAGGACGGCCTCGAGGTCGAGGGCGGCGAGCTCGGCGAAGGCGACGCCGCGGTGCGCGTACGACGCGGCGAGGCCCGGAGTGCCGCGCAGGCGGTCGAGCGTCTCGCGGAGCGAGCGCTCCGCGGCGGCCGCGGCTCCGGGCGGCGGCCGACTCGTGTCGCGCCAGCTCCGTCGCCGGGACGACGGTCGTGGCGAGCGCGGGCTCGTCGCGGCCCCGCTCGGCCAGCGCCTCGACGAGATCGGCCGCCGGGCCGCCGTCGTGGACGGCGAGGAGGGGGCGGCCGCGACGTCCGCGCGCGCCGCGGAGCCGGGAGAAGAGCGAAGCCGGTGCCTCGGCCGCTCCGGGCCCGGCCGGCTCGGGCGGGAGCGGCCGGGCCCGCGGCGTCTCGCCGTGGAAGAGGACGCCGCGGGCCACCGCCGCGCGCGCGAGCAGGAGCGTGTCCGCGGCCGCGAGCCCGCCCGCGTCGACTTCCGCCGGGCCCGTCGCGTCGAGCAGCCGCAGGCACCGCTCGGCCGTCGCGGCGCAGCGGGGCCCGGCGGTCGCGCGGCGCAGGTACGCCTCGCAGGCCCACAGGAGCGACTCCCCGCGCCACGCGACGAGGTCGCGGAAGCTCGCGCCCTCGACGAGCGGCAGGCGCGCCCACACCCGCGCGAAGCCGCGCCCGGCCGCGAGGACGGCCTCCTCGCCCTCGCGCCCGATCGCGTCCTCGACCGCGCGGGGATCGAGGCCCTCCCGCTCGAGGGGCGAGGGGTCGGCCCCCGGCCACACGAGGATCCGCGCGCCCTCGGCGTGGCGCGCGCGCGCGTCGCGGGTCCCCCCGCCGCCCCAGACGTAGAGGCCCGGCCCGCCCAACGCGCTCAGGGCTCCGAGAAGGTCCGCAGCGTCTCGAGGTAGTGCTCGGGCAGGCCGATGTCGAACCGCCGCCCGTCGACGACGAGCCCGAGGAAGCCGTCCTCCTGCCGCAGGCGGTCGAGGGCCGAGGTGAGCTGGAACTCGCCCCGCTCGCGCACGTTGTTGCCGATGTGCTCCTCGAGGTACGAGAAGATCTGCGGCTTGATGACGTACTGGCCGAACACGGTCAGGTACTCGGCCTCGGGGAAGCCGGGCACGCGCAGGTTCGACCGGGCGTAGTCGACCGTCGGCTTCTCGGCGAACTCGGTGATGTTGATGAGCCGCTCGGGCTCCGTCCACACGCCGGTCGCCGTGCCGAACGCGGCGATCGCGGACTCGGCCGTCCGCCGCAGGCCGACGACGCTCGTGCCGCTGCGGCGGTAGGCCTCGACGAGCTGGCGCGCGCACGACACGTCGGTGTTCGAGCGGTAGAGGTGGTCGCCCAGCATGAGGAGGAACGGCTCGTCGCCGAGCGCCTCGCGCGCGCAGTAGACCGCGTGGCCGAAGCCCTCCTGCGCCTTCTGGGTGACGAACCGCACGCGCCGGCCGATGTCGAGGAGCCTCCGCGCGTACTCCTGGAAGCGCGCGGGCAGCTTGTTGTAGTTCTCGATCGACACCTGCGACGCGAAGAACGACCGGAAGTCCTCGAGGTCGTCCTGCTGGACGACGATGACGACCTCCTCGATCCCGGCGTCGAGCGCCTCCTCGACGATGAGGAGGATCGCGGGCTTGGCGATGCCGTCGCGGTCGACGACCGGGAAGAGCTCCTTCTTCGTCGCCTTCGACGCGGGGAACAGGCGCGTCCCGAACCCGGCGGCGGGGATGAGGGCCCGGCGGACGCTCGGCCCCGTCCCGAGGGTCAGGGTGAGGCACGAGACGCCGAGGTCGCGCTCGAGGATCTCGACCGCCGCCTTCTGGTCCTCCGCGCTCCGCGCGACGAACTGGGCGGTGCCGTCGCCCTGCGAGCCGACGCCCTTGCCGCCCCAGACGTGGGGCCGGACCGCGGGGTGGGCGAGGACCCGGTGGAGCACCGGCGCCGCGAGCTCCTCCGGGCAGGCCGGCGTCGCGTGGTGGTCGAACTCCGCCTGGGCCTCGTCCATCAGGGCGCCGATACGGCGGGCGTCGCCCGCCTTCAGCGCGTCGGCCGCCTGCTCCACGATCCGCTTGTTCGTCTCCCCGAGCAGCTTCTGGATGCCCTTCTCCGTCTCGCCCTCCGCGAAGGGATAGGCGCGCGAGAGGCGCTTGAGGATCTCGACGGTGTCCTTCTTCGCCTTGAGGTCGACGATCACGAAGTGCAGCTCGCGCGCGGGGCGGATCTCGCGGGCCTCGATGCGGTCGCCGTCGAACTCCATCAGCACGGCGCGGTCGCCGAACGCGCAGCCCTGGTCCATCCGCCCGCAGCGCGAAGGCGTCGTGATCTCGCCCATGTAGGCGAGCTCCATCTCGCCGCGCACGGTGAGCCGCAGGTCGTAGACGCGGTTGAACGCGCGGGCGGTGAGCACGGAGATCGCGGCGCTCGACGAGAGGCCCTTGCGGATGGGCATGTCGGTCAGGTCGTTCCGGATCACGAGCCCGCGCACCCGGTAGTTCGTCAGCACCTGGTAGGCGACGCCCGCCGCGTAGCTGAAGAAGCCGCCGCGCTGCGCCTCCTCGAGGAGAGCCTTCGGCTCGAGCGGGATCTCGTGGGGGCCCACGACCTCCCCCTCCGGCGTCGTCGAGGTCAGGACGAGGGCCGTCGGGTGCGGCTCGACCTCGGCGTGGATCCCCTGGTTCGTGCCGCAGATGAGGGTGTAGCCCTTCTCGACGTCGGCGTTGATGCGGCGGTAGCCTCCGGCCCAGTCGGAGTGCTCGCCGAAGAGGCAGATGCGGCCCGGCACGAAGAGCCTCACGGCCTACGCTCCCGCCGCGCGGCGGGCCATCCTCTTCCGGGGGCGCTCACGTCGTCGTGCATGCGGCCGGGATCCTAGCACCGCAGCGCGGCGGTCGCCTCCCGGACGGCGCTCACGACGGCCCGCGCCTGCTCCTCCGTGAGCTCGGGATACAGCGGCAGCGACAGGATCTCGCCGGCGGCCCGCTCCACGACCGGCAGGTCGCGGCCGGGAGCGAACGCGGCGAAGGCCGGCTGCCGGTGGAGGGGGATCGGGTAGTGGACGAGCGTCCCGACGCCCGCTGCGCTCAGCCGGCGGGCGAGCTCGTCTCGTCGCGGGTGACGGACGACGAAGAGGTGGTACACCGCCGCCGCGTAGTCCTTCTCGACCGGCAGCGCGAGGCCGGCGCCGTCGAGCTCCCGGCGGTAGAAGGCGGCGAGCTCGCGCCGGCGGGCCGTCCACCCGCTCATGTGGGCGAGCGAGACGCGGAGGATCGCGGCCTGGATCTCGTCGAGCCGGCTGTTGAAGCCGAGCTCCTCGTGGCGGTAGCGGTCGCTCTGGCCGCCGTTGCGCAGGCGGCGCAGCCGCGCGGCGAGCCCGGCCTCGCGGCAGAGGATCGCCCCGCCGTCGCCGAGCGCGCCCAGGTTCTTCGTCGGGTAGAACGAGAGCGCGCCGAGGGGAGCGATCGTGCCGACCGGCCGCCCGCGGTAGAGGGCGCCGTACGCCTGACAGGCGTCCTCCAGGACGGCGAGGCCGCGCTCGGCCGCGAGGTCGAGGAGGGGCTGCAGCAGCGCGGGGTGGCCGTAGAGGTGCACCGGCACGAGGGCCTTCGTCCGCGCCGTCACCGCGGCGGCGACGGCGCGGGGGTCGAGGTTCAGGGTGTCCGGGTCGACGTCGACGAAGACCGGCCGGGCCCCCGCCTGCACGATGGCGAACGCGGTGAACGCGGCGGAGAGCGAGGAGGTGATGACCTCGTCGCCGGGCGCGACCCCGAGGGCGCGCAGGGCGAGGTGCAGGGCGTCGGTGCCGTTCGCGACGGCCACCGCGTCGGCGGCCCCGAGCGAGCGCGCGAGCTCGCGCTCGAAGGCCTCGCCCTCCGGGCCGAGGATGAACCAGCCCGAGTCGAGGACGCGGGCCACCGCCGCGTCGATCTCGCCGCGGACGGCGGCCACGTGGGCGCGGAAGTCGACGAAGGGGACGGACGGCGGCGTCACAGGTAGTGCTCCCGGTTCTTCCGATAGTAGGCGACCGTCTCCGCGAGCCCCTCGCGCAGCGGCACCCGCGGGCTCCACCCCAGCGCCTCGTGCACGCGGCGGGTGTCCGCGTGGAAGTCGCCGATGTCGATCCGCTTCCTCTCCGGGGGGAACGGCACGAGGCGGTAGCTCCCGCCGCCGGCCACGTCGAGCAGCAGCTCCACGAGCTCGAGGAGCGACACCGCCTGCTCGTGGCCGAGGTTCAGGACCCGGCCGTCCGCGGCGTCCATCGCCCCCGCCCGGAGGAACGCGTCGACGACGTCGTCGACGTGGTTGAAGTCGCGGCGCTGGCTCCCGTCGCCGAACACGAGGATCTCCTCGCCGAGCGCGGCCTGTCTCACGAACCAGCCGATGAAGCCCTGCCGGTTGTGGCGGATGAGCTGGCGCGGGCCGTAGGTGTTCGTGAGCCGCAGCGAGCTCGCGCGGATGCCGTACACCTGGTGGTAGACGAGGTGGTAGAACTCGCCGGAGATCTTGTTGATCCCGTTGACGTCGACCGGCTGGAGGAGGTGGTCCTCGTCGACCGGCAGGTAGCGGGGCTTGCCGTAGACCTGGCGGGTGCCGGCGTAGACGACCTTGAGCTCGGGGTTCCCGCGCCGCACCGCCTCGAGCAGCTTCAGCTGGCTCGCGCAGTTGATCTCGAGGTCGGTGAGCGGGTCCGTCATCGAGTCGATGTGGCTCACCTGGCCGGCGAGGTTGAACAGCACGTCCTGGCCCCGCACGAGGTACTCCATGCCGTGGCCGCGGACGTCCGCGATGTTGACCCGGACCTCGTCCTCGTAGCCGTCGAGGTTGAAGAGGTTGCCGCCGTAGTCCGGAAGCAGGCTGTCGACGGCCGTCACCCGCGCGCCGAGGTCGGCGAGGGCGCGGCAGAGGTTCGAGCCGATGAAGCCGAGGCCGCCCGTGACGAGGACCCGGCGGCCGCGGTAGAAGTCGCGGTGGTCCACGGCGCCTAGGCGGCCCGCTCGGGCCGCGGGGCCGCGGGGTCGGGGCGCAGGTGCTCGCGCCGCACGACGAGCTCCACCCACAGCCGGGCGAGGTCGACGAGGGTGCGCCCGACGCGGCGGAAGTTGAAGAACTGGCTCTTGCCGTAGCTGCGGTGGAAGTGGTGGACCGGGACCTCGGCCAGGCGGTAGCCGTGGTCCTGCACCTTCTTCATGAGCTCGACGCAGATGACGCCCGACGAGCGGGTCAGCCGGACGCGCTCGAAGACGCTGCGGCGCATCAGGCGGAAGTCGCAGTCGACGTCGGAGAGGCGCAGGCCGAACGCGATCTTCACGAACCAGTGGTAGATCCGGCCGATCACGATCCGGTGGAGCGGGTCGTGCCGCGAGATCTTGCGCCCGTTCACGAAGTCGACCTCGGGCGAGAACGCCTTCCACAGGAGAGCCATCTCGCGCGGGTCGTACTGCGCGTCGCCGTCGGTGTAGAAGACGAGCTCCTTCGAGGCGGTCTCGAACCCGGTGCGCAGCGCCCCCCCGTAGCCACGGTTCTTCCCGTGGTGGACGACCTTCAGCCAGGGGAAGTGGGACGCCATCTCGTCGAGGAGGGCGCCCGTGTGGTCCGGGCTCCCGTCGTCGATCACGATGACCTCGTAGTCGTCGGTCAGGGTCCGCGCGGTCATGTGCGCGACGATCGCGAGGCTCGCGATCGTGCCGGCGTCGTTGTAGGCCGGGAAGAATATGCTGAGGCCGGGTCTCTCTGCGCTCATGCGGGGCTCGGTGCCGAAACGGGGGAAGCTAGCACGCGCCCTCGCGGGGGGTCAAACCCGCGGCCGCCACCGCCCGAAGACGAGAGCGAGCGCGCCGACGAGCGCGGCCGCGACCCCGCCCCCGAGCCCCCGCGCGCGGTGCACGAGCACGATCCGGTGGTTGCCGGCGGCGAGGACGACCCCCATGCGGTCGCCGTTCACCCGCACGACCCGCGCCGCCCGCCCGTCGACCTTCGCGCGCCACCCGGCGTCGTACCCCTCGCCGACGACGAGGAGGCCGGGCCCCGCCGCCCGCAGCACCATCCGCCCGCCCGTCGCGCGGGCGAGGTCGGCCGTCGAGGCGCGGCTCTCCGCGGGCAGCACGACGCCCGCCGCGTCCGGCGCGGAGGCGAGCGCCTCCTTCCGCGTGTCGACGCCGAGGCGGGTCGGGGCGCGCAGGAAGTCGAGGACGCGCGCCTCGTCGGGCAGCACCCGCAGCGACTCGACGACCGCGGCCGGCGCGATCCCGCCCCGCACCTCGAAGAGCGTCACGCGCGGCGTCACCGCGGCCGCGGTGAGGCGCGCCTCGTCGCTCGCGTAGGCCGAGGCGGTGCCGACGCCGGTCGCGCGGCCGCTCGCGGCATCGAAGAGCCCCGCCTGCACGATCCACAGCGGCGGCGCGTCGGGCCACGCGCGGAAGCGCAGCGCGGTGACCGCGAACGGGCCCCCCGGCAGGCGCAGCGTCGTGCGGTACTGGTGGGCCTCGAACCCCTCGCGCCCCTTGAAGCTCCGGTGGACCTCCGCCTTGCGGTGACGGACCACCCGGCGGACGTCCTCCCGGTCCCACGCCCACTCCGCGGTGTCGATCCCCGCCCGGATCGGCAGCCACACCTCGCGTCCGCTCGCGAAGCGGGCCACGCACTCCGCCACGATCGCGCCCTGCTCGACCGAGGTCGACCCGGCGAGGAACGAGACGAGGCGCACCTCGGTCGCCCGAGTGATCGGCAGGGCGAAGAGGTGGGGCCGGAGCGGGTCGAGCACGACGTCGAGCTCGTCGCCCACGCCGAACGCGTCGGGTTTCGCGACGAGCGCGTCGGTCGGCAGCTGGAGCCAGCGCACCCCGAGGAGCCCCAGGCGTCCGGGGTCGCTGTCGAGCAGGGCGCGCGGCACGGTGCCGTCGGCCCGCATCCCCTCGAGGACGCGCCGGCGCGACTCCGGCACGAGCGGGTCGTAGCCCTCGACGTTCCGGCGCCCGGCGAGCCCGGCCGCGTTCGCCCACACGAGGTCGTCGGCCGTCGCCCGGGAGGGCCACGCCTCGAGCAGGCTCAGCGTGCGCTCCGATGCGCGCGGGCCCATCGCCCGCTCGATCGCCTCGCGCGTCGGCGTTCCCCGCTCGAGCCGCTCGCGAGAGGGCGCGTCCCGCCACGCCTCGCGGCCCCACGGCTGGAGCAGGAACGAGGCGAGGAGCGGGAGGAGGAACACGCGCCGGGCCACGGGGCTGCGGGCCTCGGCGAGCAGGAAGTACAGGATGAGCCCGAGGGCGAGGAGCCCGACCGGGGCGGCCAGGCGCAGCGGCAGCGGGCCCGTGACGGTGGTGGCGACGGAGAGGGCGGCCGAGGCGGCGAGGGCCGCGACCATCGCGAGCAGCCTCAGCCGCCGGCCCCGCGGCTCGCTTCGCGCCCGCCACTGTACCGAGAAGGACAGCCCGCCGACGAGGGCGAGGGCGAGGTCGGCGGCGAGGGCGAGGCCCCCGGGCGGCACGAGAAGGCCGCGCGCGGCGAGCGCGAGGAGAAGGACGGCTCCCGCGGCGAAGAGGAGCCGCGGCCGCCGGCCGCGCGGCACGAGCGGCACCGCCGCGAGCGTGAAGACCGCCGCCGGCGAGTGCGACACCGTGCGCACGACGAGGCCGGCGACGCCACCGAGCACCGTCTCGCCCGCGGCCGCCCCCGCCGTCCCCCGGCCGGCCTCGCGCAGCGCGAGGAGGGTGGGCACGAGCTGCGGCCCGGCGAGCAGCAGCCCCGCCCCGGCCGCGACCAGAGCGGACAGGGCGGCGGGCGCCGCCCGCGTCGCGTCGTCGCGGGGGCCGGAGAGGGCGAGGACGAGACGGGCGGCGAAGAGCACCGCCGCCGCCTGCGCCGCCTCGGGCGATCCGGCGAGGGCCACGAGCGCGACCGCCGCCGCCAGGCCGGCGGCGCTGGCGCGCCGCGGCCGCCCGAGGTGCGCCTCGAGCGCGAGGAGCACGAGCGGCAGGGCGGGGGCCGCCACGACGGTCGCGGTGTCCCCGAGCTGGCCCACGAGGTACGGCCCGAGGGCGAAGGCGAGAGCGGCGAGCGCCGAGCCGCTCCTCGTCCCCCCGAGGCGCCGCGCGAGGAGGTAGACGAGCGGGCCGGCGAGGGCCAGCGAGACGAGGACGAGGCACTGGAACGCGTCGAGCGGCGGGAGAACCGCGAGGGCGACCATCAGCGGGTGGAACGCCCCCGGCCGGTAGGACGCGAGGAGCGGCGTTCCCGAGAAGACGCTCGCGTTCCAGCTCGGCAGCTCGCCCCGCGCGTAGGCCCGGAACACCTCGACCCGCAGCGGGAGGTGCAGGGCGGCGCCCTCGCCGGGCGCGAGGAGCCGCCCGGCCCGGAGGGCCGGGGCGAGGGCGAGGACCGGGGCCGCGGCGAGCAGGGCGAGGACGAGGGATTCGCGCGCTCGCCGCATGGGTGGCCCTGACGCTAGCACGCCGCGCGGCGGCGGGCGACGGCCGCGCGCCACGCGGAGTAGAAGCGGAACTGCGCGACGTTGTCGAGCAGCGTCGGCTCCTCCTCCGTCCGGCCCCGCGGCCGCGTCGCGCGCCGCCCCGCCCGCAGCGAGGCGGCGGCGCTCAGCGGGCCGGCCGCCTCCGGCTCGCTCGGCGCGAGGGCCGGCGGCTCCCGTCGGAACTCGTCGTCGCGAGGCACGCGCGCTGCGAGCTCGACCACCCACGCGTCCACCTCGAGGCGGGCGGAGCCCGACGCGCCGCCCGTCTCGAAGTTGTCGGGGTCGATCTCGAGGGGGCGCGTCTCGCCCCGCCGGTGGAGGTGAACCCTTCGGCCCTCGTCGAGCCGACGGGGGGCCGCGCGCCGCTTGTCGAAGCGGCTCTGGTGCT
>JAXLRD010000063.1:0-41190 GCA_046331285.1 Vicinamibacteria bacterium | reverse complement strand
GAGGAACTCTCATGCCGCAGCCGAACGGCAACCTGAAGGCCGCCCTCGACTACCTCGACGCGCACGTGCCCGACTTCCAGGAGCAGCTCGTGCGCCTGAGCCGGGTGCCCGGCGTCTCCGCCGAGCCCGCCCCGAACGAGCACCTGCGCCGCTCGGCGGAAGAGACGGCCGCGGTGATGCGCGCCGCCGGGATCCAGAACGTCGAGATCCTCGAGATCCCGGGCGTCCACCCCTACGTCTACGGCGACTGGCTCGGCAAGCCCGGCGCGCCCACCATCCTCCTGTACGGCCACCACGACGTGCAGCCCGAGGGCCGGCCCGAGAAGTGGATCTCGCCGCCCTACGAGCCGACCGTGCGCAACGGCCGCCTCTACGGCCGCGGCACCGCCGACGACAAGGCCGGCGTGATGACGCACGTCGCGGCGGTCGCGTCCTACCTCAAGTCCACGGGCGAGCTGCCGCTCAACGTGCGCTTCGTGATCGAGGGCGAGGAGGAGATCGGCTCCGAGAACCTCGGCAAGTTCCTGCAGACCTACCGGGACAAGCTGCCCGCGGACTTCATCGTCCTCTCGGACACCGCGAACTTCGACACCGGCATTCCCGCGCTCACCTACCAGCTGCGCGGCATCTGCACGATCGACGTCACCGTGCAGTCGATCGAGCAGCCGGTCCACAGCGGCATGTGGGGCGGCCCCGTGCCCGACCCCGTCCAGGTCATGTGCCGCCTCATCGCTTCGCTCCAGGGGAAGAAGGGCGAGATCGACGTCCCCGGCCTCTACAAGCAGGTCGCGAAGACGCCGGCGAAGCAGCTGCAGCGGATCCGCAAGCTCCCCTTCAACGAGGCCAAGTTCAAGCGCGAGGCCCGGATGATGAAGGGCATGAAGCTCGCGGGCGAGAAGGGCTTCTCGGTCTACGAGCAGCTGTGGACGCGGCCGTCGCTCACGGTGATCGCCTTCGACGCGCGGGCCATCAAGGGCTCGTCGAACCAGATCATCGACCACGTGACGGCGCGCCTCTCGCTGCGCACGGTGCCGAACATGGACGGCGTCGCGGCCGGCAAGGCGATCATCAGGAAGCTCACGGCGAAGCCGCCGTACGGCGCGAAGGTCACCGCCCGGATCGTCGGCTCGACGCCGTGGTGGACGACCGACCCCGAGGGCCCGGCGTTCGAGGCGGCCCGCCGCGCGCTGAAGGCCGGCTACGGCAAGGACACGGCGATGATCGGCGCCGGCGGCTCGATCGGGTTCGTGGGCCCCTTCGCCGACCTCCTCGGCGGCGCCCCCTGCCTGCTGATGGGCGTCGAGGACCCGCTCTGCAACGCGCACTCCGAGAACGAGAGCCTGCACCTCGGCGACTGGTACAAGTCGATGAAGTCCGCGGTGCACATGTACGACGAGCTCTCGCGCGTGGACGTGAGCGCGAAGAAGCCGGCGGCGAAGAAGAAGAGCTAGCGCCGCGCCGGCTTCGCCGGCGCGAACGGGTCGCGGACTTCCAGGAAGGCGAACTTCCGGAAGTCCGCGTCCCGCGTGTACAACGTCCGCACGCCGTGCTGCTTCAGCAGCGCGGCGAGGTGGGCGTCCGGCACGAGATTGCCCCGGACCGGGAACCCTCCCGCGACCTCCCGGTAGACCTGCAGGAAGCCCTCGCCCTCGGACAGCAGCCGCACGTGCGGCAGGGCGGTCAGGCTCTCGACGTTGCGCAGGGCCTCTGACGGGGACAGCGGCGCCCGGAAGATCCCGGGATGGGTCGCGATCCGGAGGTACGACATCACGGTCGGCCAGGCCAGGCACAGGAGGTCGCGCCCGGACGCGGCTTCCTTCAGGAATTCCTGCGCGCCGCGATGGACGGGGCTCGAAGAGTCCGAGGCGTACAGCAGGACGTTCACGTCGCAGGAGAAGCTCACGGCTCGGCCGCCCGGTCGGCCTGGTCGAGGATCGCGTAGACCAGGGCCTTGTCCTCGAGGTCGACGACTGCGCCCATGGGGCGCGCCTTCCACTCGAGCCGGGTCGGTCTCGCGGGCCGGCGGGCGAGCGCTTCCGCCAGCAGGCGGGACGCGATCTCGCCGAGCGTCCCGCCGTCGCGCTTCTGCACGTCGCGAAGCTCTCTGAGCACGGTGGCCTCGATGTCGAGGGTGGTTCTCATGCATCAGATGCTAGAGCGAACCGCATCAGATGTACAGGCGCCCGGCGCTTGAAAAGGCCGGGCTGCCGGGGTATCTACCGGGTCTCCCGAACCCCCGAAGGAGAACGGCCATGACCCGAATCCTCGCCGGTGCCCTGTCCCTTCTCGCGCTCGCCGGCTGCGGCAGCGCGACGCGCGAGTCCGCGCCGGCGAGCGCGGCCCCGGCGAGCGCCGCTCCCGCCGGGCCCTCGCTCGCGTCCTACCTCGCGCCCGAGGCGACCGGCGTCGACACGGCGGGCGTGCGCCTCGTGCCGATCGAGACTCCGAAGGGGACGTTCAAGGTCTGGACGAAGCGCGTGGGGCGCAACCCGCGCGTGAAGGTGCTCCTCCTCCACGGCGGTCCGGGCGCGACCCACGAGTACTTCGAGGGGCTCGAGAGCTTCCTGGGCGCGGAGGGAATCGAGTTCATCTACTACGACCAGCTCGGGTCCGCGTACTCGGACCAGCCGAAGGACGAGTCGCTCTGGACGATCGAGCGCTTCGTCGACGAGGTCGAGCAGGTGCGCCGGGCCCTCGGCCTGACGAAGGACGACTTCTACCTGCTCGGCCAGTCGTGGGGCGGGATCCTGGCGACGGAGTACGCCCTCGAGTACCCGCAGAACCTCAAGGGGCTCGTGATCTCGAACATGATGATGAGCATCCCCGACTACAACCGGTACGCCGACGAGGTCCTCGCGAAGCAGATGGACCCTGCCGTCGTCGCGGAGATCCGGGCCCTCGAGAAGGGCCGGAAGTACGACGACCCCCGCTACGAGCAGCTCCTGATGACGAGCTTCTACTCGAAGCACATCTGCCGGCTCGAGGAATGGCCGGACGCGGTCGTCCGCAGCTTCGCCAAGCTCAACAAGCAGGTCTACGTGCTGATGCAGGGTCCGAGCGAGTTCGGGGCGTCCGGCCGGCTCGAGAAGTGGGACCGCAAGGCCGATCTGCCGAGGATCTCGGTGCCGACGCTGGTGATCGGCGCGACGCACGATACGATGGACCCCGAGCACATGCGGTGGGTGTCGACGCAGGTGCAGAAGGGGAGCTTCCTGCTCTGTCCGAACGGCAGCCACCTCGCGATCTGGGACGACCAGCGGACCTACGCGTCGGGGCTCGTGAAGTGGCTGAAGGCGGTGGACTCGGGCGAGGCGAAACTCGCGTTCTGAACGACCGGGCGGCGCGCGGGCGTTCGCCCGGCGGAAGGCGCTCGGGACGCCTCAGGGCTCCCTGGGCAGCTGGGCCATCAGCACGTCGCCGGTGACGTTCACGGCGTTGAAGACGAGGCGGCGGCGGCCCACGGAGAGCACGTACGCCGCGCGCGGGGGCCCGATGCGGGGCCGCCCGTGCAGGTGCTGCACGGCCACGGGCTCGCCGCGCGGGGCGCGCGTGGCGGGGTCGACGGGCTGCGCCCAGATGCAGTAGAAGCCGTCGCGCCGGGAGAGGTGGTAGAGGCGCGCCCCGTCCGGCGACCATCGGGGACTCGCGAGCCAGTCGTCCGAGCGCGCGACCTCCACGGCGGCCGCACCGTCGTCGGCGACGGGCACCGCGCGGATGGACATCGTGCCGTCCGCGTGGCTGAGCAGCACGGCGAGCCAGCGGTCGTCCCACGAGAGATCCGCGTCGAGCAGGAACGCCGGGGCGGCGTCGAACACGGTACGCTCGCCGCCGCCGGCCGCGTCGCGCAGCAGGAGCTTCGAGCCGCGGCGCACGAGCGCGCGCGCCTCGTCGCTCGTGAACCCGTACACCCCGCAGTCGCGGCAGAGCTCGTGGCCCACCTGCCCCGCCTTCCCGGTCAGCCAGCCGGTCTTCCCGTCGATCGCGTGCTGCCACGCGAGCGTCCCGCCGGGGGCGATCCGCACCTGGGCCGCCTGCGAGCGGACGGTTTCGCGCAGGTGAACCGTCTCGCGGCCGCTCGCGAGGTCGAGCAGCCGGTACTCCAGCTGCCTCTGCTCCTTCGGCCCCAGGAAGCCCACGTAGAAGACGCGCGCGCCGTCGCGCGAGACCTGCTGCCAGAGCTTCGGCGCCTCGTCGTGCGTCAGCTGCACCGGCCCGCCCGCCGCGGGAGTCTCGGGGTCGGTCGACCACAGCTCGACGACACCCTTCCAGCGGGGCGCGAAGAGCCGCCCGTCCCTCGAGACCACGGCGTAGAAGGTGATGCCGGTGCCGGAGGTCAGCGCCTCCGGCGGCCCGGAAACGCGGAAGTCCGGCCCGATCCGCACGCGGTAGAGGTTGATGCCCTCCATCATGGTGCCCGCCGCCATCAGGATGTGCGAGCCGTACCAGCCGCACGGTATCTGGACGAAGTCCACCTGCGGCCACGCCTTCGCCGCGCCCGTGGCGACGGCCGGTCCGCCCTCGACCGGAGCGACCCACCAGTCGACGTCGCTCGGCGCCGAGAAGCGAGCGCCCTTGAACACGATGTGCCGCCCGTCCGGAGACCAGATCGGGCCGACGCCGCCCGGAGCGTCGAAGGTGCCGAACTCCGGCTGGAACGGCCGCGGCTCGCCGCCCTCGGCGGCGACGACGTACATCGGGAAGAGGCCGTACCGGCTCCACGCCGGGTCCCTCATGAACGCGATCCGCGAGCCGTCCGGCGAGAACGTGGCGAAGCGGGAGCGCTCGATCAGCCGGCGCGGCTGGCCTCCGAGCGTCGGCACCACGAAGTGGGCGCGCTCGCGGTCCGAGCGGTACATCACGCGCGAGCCGTCGGGGGAGACCGACGGCTGGTCCTCGTCTCCGGGATCGCGGGTCAGGCGCGCGGGCTCGCGCTCGTTGACGTGCTGCACCCAGATGTCGAGGTGGCCCTCTCCGCTGCGGTCGGACGGGTAGGCGACGATCCGGCCGTCCGCCGACACGCTCGGTGTGCCGTCCAGTCCGCCGTCGAAGGTGAGCCGGGTGAGCGCGAGGGGACCCGGTGCGGCCCGCGTCGTCAGCCGGGCGTAGAGCGCGGCTCCGGCCCCCGCCGCGACGACGAGGAGCGCCAGGGCGGGGAGGATCCACCGCGCGGGGCCGCGGCGCGCGGCCGCGGCCGGCACGATCGCGCGCCCCGACTCGGTGTCCGCGCGCAGGTCCTGCAGCACCGCCCGGAGGTCGGACGCGCTCTGCCACCGCTGCGAGGGCTCCTTGCGGAGGCAGCGCAGGACCGCGCGTTCGACCTCGGGCGGCAGCCCCGGGGCGACGCGCGTCGGCGGCTCGGGCTCCGCCTCGCGGATCGCGGACAGGGTCTCGAGCGAGCTGCCGCGGCGGAACGGATGGCAGCCGGTGAGCATCTGGTAGAGCAGCACCCCGAGCGAGAAGATGTCGGTCCGAGCGTCGACCGGCCGTCCGCCGGCCTGCTCGGGTGACATGTAGGCGAGCGTGCCGACGATCGCGCCCTCCCGCGTGGCGCGCTCGTGCCGCCCGGCGCTCAGCGTGGGGGCTTCGTCCTCGGGGAACGGCGCCTCGGTGAGCTTGGCGAGGCCGAAGTCGAGCACCTTGGCCGTGTCGTCGGACGTCACCATGACGTTCGAGGGCTTGAGGTCCCTGTGGACGATGCCCGCCGCGTGCGCACAGGCGAGGGCGTCCGCGACCTGCTCGCCGTAGCGCAGGGCGCGGCCGAGCGGCAGCGCGCGCTGGCCCATCTTCTGCTCGAGCGTCTCGCCGGCGACGTGCTCCATCACGATCACGTCGCGGCCGTCGGCGCTCAGCACGTCGTGCACGGTGACGATGCCGGGATGCTGCAGGGCGGAGGCCGCCCTCGCCTCGTCGATGAATCGCTGCCGGCGCGCCGGGTCGGCGACCGACTCGGGCGGGAGGGCCTTCAGCGCGACGAAGCGCCCGAGCAGCGTGTCGCGGGCCTTGTAGACGACGCCCATGCCGCCCTGCCCGAGCTTCTCGACCACGCGGTAACGGTCGAACGTCGCGCCGATCACAGGCACCCCCGGGACCCGCCAGCGTACGCCCTCCGCGGCGTGCGCGATGGATCAGGCGATCCGGACCCGACGGACCACCACTCCGACTCCGACGAGTGGGCTCGGCTCTATGGTTTCGGGGAGAGAGGAAACGGACTCGAGGAACGGGAACGGGCAACGGACAACGAAACGGACAACGGACAACGAAACGGATCGGGCCGCGCTCTCGCGCGGCCCGGGGTCAGGAACGGCGCTCTTTCACGGACTCTCGTCGGGCGGCCCTTGCCGACGGATCGGGGCCGCCCTCCTCGGGCCTAGGACCACAGACGGTCCCAGCTGCGCTCCTTGTCCCACTCCGGGGTGGGCTCGAAGTAGCCGGGCTCGAGCAGGTGCTGCTTCACGACCTCGGGGTTCGGCTCGACGCCGAGGCCGGGGCGGTCGCTGACGACGGCGAAGCCCTTGTCCAGCGTGATCGCCGGGGTGACGAGGTCGTTCCACCACGGCACGTCGAGCGAGTGGTGCTCGAGGGCGACGAAGTTCTCGGTCGCCGCCGCGCAGTGCACGTTGGCCATGAACGAGATCGGCGTCCCCGCGAAGTGCATCGCCATCGGCACGCCGTGCTCCATGGCGTAGTCGCCGATCTTCTTCGTCTCGAGGATGCCGCCGGCCGAGGCGAGGTCGGGATGGATCGCGTCGACCGCCTGCATGTCGATCAGCTTGATGAAGTCCTCCTTCAGGTAGATGTCCTCGCCGGTGAGGATCGGCACGCTCGTCTCGTCGGCGATCTGCTTGAGGAGGCGCCCGTGCTGCCAGGGCACCATGTCTTCCATCCACGCGAGGTTGTGCTTCTCCATCGCGCGGGCGAGCTTGATGCAGGAGTTGACGCCGATGTGGCCGAAGTGGTCGGCGGCGAGCGGGACCTCCATCCCCACGACGGAGCGGATCGCGGCGACGTACTCGTCGAGCAGGGCGATGCCCTTGTCCGTGATCTCGACGCCCGTGAACGGGTGCATGAGCATGGCCCGCTCCTGCGTCGACTGGCCGATCGGCACCGAGAGGGCGTTCGCGTGGTTCCGGATGAGCTCGATCCCGAAGTCGTTCTTCAGGAACGTGATCCCGCGGTCCATGCGCTCCTTCAGCTTGCGGCCCTGGTTCTCGCCGTCCTTCGCCACGACCGCGCCCTCCTGGGCGATCGGGTCCTCGGTGGTGTCGGCGTAGAGCCGGACGCGGTTGCGGAACTGCCCACCGAGCATCTGGTAGACCGGGACGCCGAACGCCTTGCCGGCGAGGTCCCAGCACGCCATCTCGACCGCGCAGACGCCGCCCGCCTGCCGGGCCGGAGCCCCGAACTGCTTGATCTTCCGGAAGACCTTGTCGACGTTGCAGGGGTTCTCGCCCACGAGCCGGCTCTTGAGCATGAGCGCGTAGGTCTTGCTCGCGCCGTCGCGCACCTCGCCGTAGCCGGAGATGCCCTGGTTCGTGTCGATGCGGATGATCGGGGCGTTCATGGGCGCCTTCGTCACCCAGGCGACGCGCATGTCGGTGATCCTGAGGTCGGAGGGCTTCGAGCGCGTGTTGACGTTCTGCAGCGTCGCCTCGGCGTCGCTCTCGGTCGCGAAGGAGAACGCCGAGGCCCCCGCCGCGGCCATCCCCGCGGACTTGAAGAAACGGCGACGGCCGAGCAGAGAAGAAACCGCAGGCTTCATGTCGGACCTCCAGGACTGGTGTGATCGCGGGCGCTGCCGGGTCGCGGGCGCCTGGGCGATCATAGGCGCATGGGCTCTACTGTCAATCGCAGCGCCGTGGCGGCGGCGGTCGCCGCCCTCCTCGCGTTTCCGTCCCTCGTCTTCGCCCAGGTGAAGGAGAAGCACCGCCTCGAGGCGTGCCGGGAGGTGCTGACCGAGCTCCTCGCCGGCCGGGAGAGCATCCCGCGGGACCTGCTCGACAAGGCGGAGTGCGTCGCCGTCATCCCGAGCGCGAAGAAGCTCGCGATCGGTGTCGGGGGCCGTTACGGCAAGGGCGCCGTGGTCTGCCGCGGGGCCCGCGGCTGGAGCGCGCCGCTCATGATGACGATCGGCGGCGGCAGCTTCGGCCTGCAGATCGGCGGCCAGGCGGCCGACTACGTGTTCCTCGTGATGAACCCGAAGGGCATCGACTACCTGATGCGGTCGAAGTTCACCCTCGGCGCGGACGCCGCCGTGGCGGCGGGGCCGGTGGGTCGGACGGGCTCGGCGGACACGGACCTGCGCCTCAAGGCCGAGATCCTCAGCTACTCGCGCACGCGCGGCCTCTTCGCCGGCCTCTCGCTCGAGGGTGCCGTCGTGAAGCAGGACCGCGACGCGAACGAGAACGTCTACGGGCGGGCCGTCGACCCCCACCGGCTCCTGGCCGAGGGAGCCTACGAGCCGCCGGCGTGGGCGAAGGGGCTCGCCGAGGTCCTGACCGGCGCCTCGCCGGGGCGTCCCGAGCCGCGCTGACCGGTCCGGCCCCGGCGGGTCAGGCCGCGGGCGCGGAGCCGGCGGCGGCGCGAGCCTCGGCCTCGCGCGCGAGGCGCCGGCCGCGGTCGACGTCGACGCGCGAGAGGAAGAACGCGCCGACCACGAACAGCACGACCAGGCTCACGATCGCGGGCCGGCTGGAGCCGGTCAGGGCCAGCATCGCGCCGAAGATGGCGGAGCCGATCGCGCCGCCGAAGCGGTCGAAGATCCCGAAGAAGCCGAACATCTCCCCGGCCTTGTGCTGCGGCACGAGCGACGCGAAGAGGGAGCGCGAGAGAGCCTGGATGCCGCCCATCACCGTCGCGATCACGAAGGCGAAGGCGAAGAACTGGGCCATGCTGCTGAGGCCATAGGCGAGGACCGTGAGCACGACGTACACGCCGAGGGCGAGGTAGATCGCCCGCTTGGCCCCGATCCGGTCGGCGAGGAGGCCGAAGGCGAACGCGAACGGGATCCCGACGAACTGGATCATGAGCACCGCGACGAGCGTCGGGCCCTTGGGCAGGCCGATCTCGTCGGCGAACGTGGTGCCCATCTTGATCACGGTGTTGACCCCGTCGTTGTAGACGAGGAACGCGAGGAGGAGCCACGCCGCGTCGCGCAGCCCCCGCAGGTCGCGGAAGGTCCCGGCCAGGCGCCGCAGGGCGATGCGCGAGGCGCTCTCCCCGGACGCTTCGCCAGGGTCGAGCCGGGGGGCGGGCTCCGGGACGTGCCGGAACAGCGGGATCGAGAAGGCCACCCACCACAGGGCGACGGTCACGCAGGCGGCCCGGAACGCGTGAGTGGGGCTCGACAGGCCGAAGGTGGCGGGGCTCGCCATCATCCAGATGTTGAGCGCGAACAGGAGCCCCCCGCCGAGGTAGCCCAGAGCGAAGCCGGCGGTCGAGACGCGGTCCACCTCGTCCGGCCGGGCGACGCTCGGCAGGAGCGCGTTGTAGAAGGCGAGAGTCGAGGTCACGGCCACGTTGCCGAGGCCGTAGAGGCCGAGGGCGAGCACCCACTGGCCCTCGTGGACGAAGTAGATCGCGGCGGTGAAGAACGCGCCCGCGCCGAGGAAGGCCGCCATGAAGGCCTTCTTGCGGCCCTTGTAGTCGGCGAGCGCTCCGAGCCAGGGGCCGAGCAGGCCCACCGCGATCACCATGGCCGAGGTGGCGAAGGCGAAGCGCGAGCGGGCCACGTTCTCCGGGAGCTGGCTGGCGGCGTACGGCACGAAGAACGCCGGGCCGAACGCCTGCAGCATGGTCGTCATCCACGCCGAGTTCGCGACGTCGTAGTACGCCCACGCGCGCAGCTCGCGGCGGTGCAGACCCAGCCTGTCCAGCAGGGAGGTGTAGGCCATGGGCGCCAAGGGTAGCTCAGGATGCCGCGGACCCGCTTTCCGGGGCGTGCTAGGCTCGGCGCCTATGAGCGCGACGCCCGCTCCGCCGCCGGCGCGCCGGCCGCCCGGCCGGGGCGCGTGGGCGCTCGCCGTCGCCGGGGTGGCGATCGTCGCCATGCTCGTCGGCGGCGGGCTGTACGTCTTCCGCTCGGCCCGGAGCCTTCCGGCCGACGTCCTGGAGCGCGGGCGGAGCGCTCTCCTCGAGGTGGCGGCGGCCTTCCGGACGGGCACGGTCACCACGACGTTCCGCTCCGATGCCACTCGGCTGCGCGGCACGACACGCCTGCAGGTGGTGGAGCTGCGTCAGCTGGAGAGCTTCGAGCGGCGCGACGCGGAGTCGGTCCTGTGGGGGACCCTCGCCCTGCCCGACGTGGTGGTCGAGGCGCGGGCGCCGGTCGCCTACGCGTACTTCGTCGACCTCGAGAAGGAGTGGCGCTTCGTCCTCGAGGGACGAGAGGTGCGCGTGGACGCGCCCGCGCTCGAGTGGAGCCCGCCCGCGGTCGACGTCTCGGCCCTGCGCTACGAGGTGCGCGAGGGCAGCGTGCTGCGCGACGAGCAGATCGTCGCCGACCGCCTGCGGTCGGAGCTGACCGGCCTCGTCGCCCTCCGCGCGCGAGCGCACCTGCCGCTCGCGCGCGAGGAGGCCCGGCGCAAGGTGGAGGCCTTCGTGGAGACCTGGCTCGTGGAGCGCTTCGCCGACGGCGAGGGCTACCGGGCCCGCGTGCGCTTCGCCGACGAGTCCGCGCCGTCGCCGCCGCCCGCCCCCGCTCTGCCGCCGCCGGGCTAGGGGGAGGCCGACTCGGTCTCGACGACGCTCTGGCGCAGGTCGAGCAGCTGCCAGCTCCCGGCCCGAATGCGCTCGCGCTCGGAGCGCAGCAGCTCGAGGAATCGCCGGACTCCCAGGGGCTCGTTCCCGTTCGCGTGGACGAGCACGATCGAGCCGTCCGGCGTCGGCCCGCGCGTCTTCGCGAGCCAGGCGTCGGAGCCGAGGGGGACGAGGCCGAGAGCCTCGACCTTCTCGAAGACGGCGGGCCGCGAGACGAGCCCGGGGAAGCGGAAGAAGGCGGAAGGCTGCAGGCCGGCCGCGATCATCGCGCGCTCCGTCTCCAGGACCTCGGCGCGGAGGTTCGTACCGGGGGCGAGGAGGAAGCTCTCCTCGAGCGGCTGGTCGGGCCTCGTCCGGTGGTGGAAGGTATGGTTCACCCACGTGATCGCGAGGGCCCCGGACGCCTCGAGGGAAACGAGCCAGTCCAGGTCCGCCGGGTGGTCCCGCATCCACGCCCCGGTCAGCGCGACCGCGACCGGAGTCGGCCGCTCCTCGCGGCCCAGGCCGTCGACGAGCGCCGTGAACACGCGGCGGTCCAGCGGGTGCTTCGAGGGGCAGAGGTCGACGGTGAGGTCGACGCCCGGGCGCGACGGGCTCACGCGGCGCAGGCCCGCACCCTGCAGCGCGGCCGCGTTCGCCGCCGCGTCGCGCAGGGCCGGCCGTACGGCGTGTCGGCGATCGCGCGGCGGACCTCGGGCCAGGGCTTCCGGTCGAGCCGCACGGCGGCCGCGGAACGATCCGGGTGGCGAGCGAGCGCGGGTCGACGGCGAGGTAGGCGCGCTCGCCTCCGCGCGAGAACGAGCGCAGCGCGACGAGGGGCGCCGAGCCGGGCGCCTCGACGGCCAGCCCGGACACCGCCCGGTACTCGCGGACGGGCGCGGCGAGGGCCGCCGCCGCGAGGAGGAGGCCGATCAACGAAGCCGCCGGCCGCCCGCTCGCTAGGCCGCGGCGCCGGCCGCCGCGCGGGCATGGGCGGCGCGGATGTTGCGGTTGATCATGAGCCTCACCGCCTGGCCGAGGAGCTTGAGCTTCAGCGTCTGCAGGGGGAAGCTGCGCTCGGACAGCGAGCGGCACTCGTCGGGCAGCAGCACGAGGCTCACGTGGATGTTCGGGGCGACGCCGACCGGGAGCCCCTTCTCCATGCAGGCCTCGTAGAGGCGGCGGAAGACCGGGATGAGCGGCTCCGTCTGCGGCGCCGGCATGTCGGCGTAGTCCGTCCCGGCCAGCGGGCGGAAGACGCACACGGTCGGGATCGCGCCGACCGACGTGATCCAGTCGATCGCCTTGATCGAGGACTCGGGCGGCTCGAGGCCGACGATGATCTCGCCGTTCGTGACCCACGGCTCGTTCCTTGGGCCCTTCCGGCCGAGTCCCGCGCAGTACTCCACCGCGTCGAGGTAGCGCTGCAGGCCGTACTGGCGGTCCTTGCCCGGGCAGACCTCCTTGAACACGCAGGGGTCGAAGATCTCGAAGCAGAACGACACGCGGTTGACGCCCATCTCGCGCAGCGCGTCGTAGCGCTTCAGGTCGGCGTGGGGCGGCGTCTGCACGCCCACCATGATGCCGACCTCCTTCTTGATGCGGCGGATGTAGGGCTCGAGGATGTCGAGGTAGGTCTCGCCCTCGTAGTGGCCGGTGTTGAAGTCGACGTAGGTGAGGCCGGACTCGTCGCGCGCGGCGCGGATGACCTCCATCACCTCGTTGACCGACTTCTCGTCGGCGTCGTCGACGCCGAGGTTGAGGCCCACCGAGCAGAACTTGCAGTTCGTCTTCTCCGGCTTCTCCGTCCAGTACTCGCAGACCTTCGCCGGGTAGACGCCGAGGTAGGTGCCCTGCAGCGTGCCGACGCGCGTCATCGGCTTCCCGGTCGAGGTCTTCCGGTCGTACCACTGCGGTCGCGGCGAGAGCTCGAGGGTCGTGATCGCGTCGTCGCCGAGGTGGAGCACGTACTCGCCGTTCTTGCGGTGGAGGACGTAGGGCGAGCTCTGCGCGAACTTCTCGGTGACGGGCACGTTCGTCCACAGCCCGCCCGGCAGCACGACCTCGAGCCCGGAGCCCAGCCCGGCCCGCGTCCGCAGGATCTTCCGGCCGCCGTCCTGCTCGACGAGGCAGCTGTCGTCGATCCGCATGCCCTTGCAGTACAGGTCGAGCTTGAGCAGCGCCGGGTTTCGGCGAACGTCGAGGTCCATGGGGGCTCCTTGATGAGGCCGGCGGGCCGGGACGGCCACCGGCCGCTGCCGGCCGGGACGGGCCCGGACGAAACGGCCGAAAAGATGATAACCGACACCCCCATGACGGCCGTCATCCCGGCTTTCGGTCCGGGCGCGGCCGGGAGTATCGTCGGCCCATGCCTCGGCTGCCGCCGGCCCTCACCGTCGCCCTGACGCTCCTCGCCGCCGCGCCCGTGCGGGGGGGCGACGAGCCTCCCGCGGCGGGGGGCCTCTTCCCTCGCGAGCTCGTCGACTGGGAGCCCTACCCGGGCGAGCCCCTCTTCGCCGGCACGGGGCGGGCGACGTGGGACCGCGAGATCCGCGAGCGGGGTTTCATCCTCCGGGACGGGAAGACCTGGCGCCTCTGGTACACGGGCTACGACCAGACGCGCTCCGAGACGAAGTCTCTCGGCCACGCGACCTCGACGGACGGCCTGCTCTGGACGCGCCACGGCGAACGCCCGGTGTTCGACGGCGTCTGGACCGAGGACGTCTTCGTCGTGAAGCACGGGAGCCTCTTCCACATGTTCGCCGAGGGCGCGGGCGACGTCGCGCATCGTCTCACCTCGAAGGACGGCCTGCGATGGACCGAGCAGGGGAGCCTGGACATCCGCCGGCGTTCCGGGGAGCCGATCGAGAAGGGGGCCTACGGGACCCCGAGCGTCGTGCTCCGGAAGGGCACGTGGCACCTCTTCTACGAGCGCGACGACAAGGGGATCTGGCTCGCCACCTCGCGGGACCTGAAGGTCTGGACGAACGTGCAGGACGAGCCGGTGATCGCCCTCGGGCCCGACGCCTACGACCGCCACGCGATCGCCCTCAACCAGGTGATCCGCTACCGGGGCCGATGGTACGGCGTCTATCACGCGAACGCCGACCCGGAGTGGAAGGGGCCGTGGACCACCTGCCTGGCGGTCTCCGACGACCTCGTCCGGTGGCGCAAGTACCCCGCGAACCCGATCGTCCCCGGCGACGCCTCGAGCGGCATCCTGGTCGACGACGGCCGCGGGCTGCGGCTCTACACCATGCACCCGGCCGTCCGGCTGTGGCTGCCGAAGGGCCGGCCCCGGCCCTAGCGCTGCGCCGCGAGGTTGAAGTTCATCGTCACCGTGACGAGGAACGCCGTCGGCTCGCCGTTCAGGAGCAGCGGCTGGTAGCGCCACTGCCGGACCGCCTCCATCGCCGCCTCGTCGAAGAGCGGGTGGCCGCGCAGGACCTTGACCGCGCGCACCTGGCCGCGCGTGTCGACCTCGGCCTCGAGGATGACGATCGCGGTGACGCGCGACTGCACCGCCAGCTCGGGATAGACCGGCGCCACGTTGCGGATCTTCTTCGGCTCCTTGATCTGTCCGCCGACCCTCACGACGCGGGCCGGCGGCGGCGGGGCTTCCTGCGGCAGCCCGCTCACGATGCCGCCGACGACGCCGCCAGGGACGCCGCCCTCCACCCCGCCGGGGACGCCGCCCTCGACGCCGAGGTCGAGGCCCTCCTCGGGCCTGATCTGGTCGGGCACCTCGATCGGAGCGACGAATCCCTGCGGCCGCTGCATCTCGACGCGGGGGGCGGCTCGCGCGACCGCCCGCGCTCCGGCCGGGGGGGGCGGCGGCGGCGGGGGCGGCGGGGCGATCTCGAGCGGCGCGACGAAGAACGCCTTCAGAGAGTCCTGCGAAGGGAGCGCGTCGTAGAAGAGGAGCGGGACGATCGCAATGCAGACGACGAGCAGGCTGTGCAGAACGATCGAGATGAACAGCGTCGCGCTCTTGCGCCGAGCGTTCTTCTCCGCCTGGGTGAGGACGAGGCTCTGGAACAGGACGGGCGATCGACGCGCGGACTCGCGCGCGACCTCGGGTGGCGGAGTCGCGACCGCACTGGCGTGAGTCATGACGTGGCCTCCTGGAACCGGAGAAGGAACAAGGCGCGTGCCACTCGCCCGGTCGGGCGCAACCCGTTCGAGGCGTGGTCCTCCCGTCTCGAACGGGCCGCGGCGAGCGCGGCAGGAATTGCGGACGACCCGGGGGTGCACGCTCGAATTGCCGCGCGGCGCGGCGTCGGGCGCTCTCGACGCGCCGGGTTCGGGCCCCGTGCGAGCGGCACCGTGATTGCACCTCCACCGGATTAGACGCCGGCGACCGCCGCCGCGATCCCGACGACGGGAGGTGCTCCTTGTCCCAGACCGGCCCGGCGGACGACACCTGCCGCGAGTACAGAGAGGCCCTGCGCCGCCGCGTGTGCGCCGTGTGCCTCGACGGGAAGGACGACGGTTCGTGCGGCCTCATCCTCCCGGGGGAGTGCGCGGTCGAGCGCCACCTGGCGCGCCTCGTCGAGGCGGTCCTCGACGTGCGGGCGCGACGCGACGACGCCTACGCTGCGGCCGTCGAGGCCCGCGTCTGCAGCCACTGCACCGAGCGCGACCAGCTCGGCCTCTGCCGCCTCCGGCGCGACGGCCGCTGCGCTCTGGCCGTCTATCTCCCGCTCATCGTCGAGGCGATCGAAGAGGTCGAAGCGCGACGCGATTCGGGCTCGGCGTAGTTCCTGCGCGTCTCGGCCGCATCGCCCTATTTCTTCGCGCATCCAATTCGCTCAAATCGCTCTTTTCGCTTGCGTCGCCGGAGCGCCTGCGGCTACGGTAGAGGCACGCCATCCGTGGTCCGTTTGCATTAGCGCAGAGGTGTTTAGCGCGAGGCTGATGGACGCGCCAGGCGCCTAAAGCCTTGCCGGCGTTGGCGGACCGGCATCCGGGCATGCTGATTGCTCATGTATCGGAGCGCGGGGAAACGGGGGAAACGATGAACGGACGTCTCCTGGAAAGCCGTCGCTGGAACAACGAGCAGAGCACCGAAGTGCTGGATGTCCTTTCCCAGAGCGATACGCCGGCCCTCGCCACCGACATCGGCGGCCACATCGTCTTCTGGAATCGTGCAGCTGAGCGTCTACTGGGCCGCCCCACCAACCAGGTTCTCGGCCGGCGCTGCTACGACGTGCTCGGGGGCAAGGACATCTTCGGAAATCGTTTCTGCCATGAGAACTGCTCCATCGTTTCCATGACCCGCAAGGGCGAGCCGGTACAAGGCTTCGAGATCGTCCTCGGTAGCTCGCCCAAACAGGAACAGAGCATCAACGTGACCATCCTCAAGATTCCCGGGTCGCGGCCCGAGCTCTTCACCCTGGTTCACATCCTGCAGCCGGTCGATCGCAATGCCCGCCTCACCCGCGCCCTCGAGCGCCTCGGCGCCCAGCGGGCCGGAAACACCAACACCACGAACGACGGATGGGAGCCCGTTGCGGCTCCCGGCCCCGTGTCTCTGCCCAAGGCCCCGCCCCTGACCGACCGCGAGAAAGAAATCCTCCGCTGGGTGGCGGCCGGGCTGCAGAACAAGGAGATCGCCCACAAGCTGGGTATCAGCCTGGCGACTGTGCGCAATCACATTCACAACATCCTCGAGAAGCTCGACGTGCACTCCAAGCTCGAGGCGGTCTCCCTGGCGTTCAGGCAAGGCTGGGTCAGCGGTCCGAACGGCGAGCTCGGCATCAGCCCCGAGCCGCTCACGCGGCAATAGCCCGTTCTCGTCCCCCGTTTCCCCGGGCGTCCGGTCCGTCCCGTCGGACGCCCTTCGTGCTTTCGGAGGTTCGTGCCATGGCCGGTCACCCCCACGGCGTCGCGAAGGACCGCGGCGCCTCGCCCTCGTTCATGCGGTCGGTCGACTTCGCCCGCTCGCCGTTCCTCGTCATCTGGGAGACGACCCAGTCCTGCGCGCTCGCGTGCCGCCACTGCCGGGCGTCGGCCCAGCCGGGGCGCGACCCCCGGGAGCTGACGACGGAGGAAGGCTGCCGGATCATCGACCAGGTGGCCGGGATGGGCACGCCGATCATGATCCTGAGCGGCGGCGACCCGGTGAACCGCCCCGACCTCCTCGACCTCATCCGCCACGGCAAGTCGCGCGGGCTGCGCATGGCCACGATCCCCGCCGCGACCGACTGCCTGACGCGCGAGCTCGTCGTCTCGCTGAAGGAGGCCGGCTGCGACCAGATGGCGGTGAGCCTCGACTTCCCGCGCGCGGAGCTGCACGACGGCTTTCGCGGCGTGCCGGGCGCCTTCGAGAAGACGATGCAGGCGGTGAAGTGGGCCCACGAGGTCGGCCTGCCGCTGCAGGTCAACACGACGGTCTGCGGCGACACGGCGCCCTACCTCGAGGAGATGGCCGACTTCGTCCAGGGCCTCGGCATCGTGTTCTGGGAAGTCTTCTTCCTCGTGCCGATGGGCCGCGGGACGGTGCTCACCGGACTCAGCGCGAGCGAGTGCGAGCGGCTCTTCGAGGTGATCTACCGCGTCCAGAAGAAGGACGGCTTCATCGTCAAGGTCACCGAGGCCCCCCACTACCGGCGGCACGTGGCCCAGCGCGAGATGAAGGACGAGGGCCGACCCTCCGCGCGCCCCGACGGCCTCGCCGCGATGCCGGCCCGCCTCACCGTCTCGGAGGGGCCCGGCCACACCGTCGGCCTCGCGCCGCGGGGCGTCAACTCCGGCAACGGCTTCCTCTTCGTGTCGCACCTCGGCGAGATCATGCCGAGCGGCTTCCTGCCGATCCCGGTCGGCAACGTGCGGGAGAAGGGCCTCGCCGAGGCCTACCGCGAGGCGCCGGTCTTCCAGCAGCTGCGGACGCCGTCGCTCTTCAAGGGCCGCTGCGGCCGCTGCGAGTTCCGCGACATCTGCGGCGGCTCGCGCTCGCGCGCGTACGGCCTGACCGGCGATCCCTTCGAGACCGACCCGTGGTGCAGCTACGAGCCTCTGGGGGGCGCTGCGCCCGAGTGAGTGCGGTCACAATCGCGCTGGCGGGCCGGCGGCTGCGTGCTAGCATGGGCTCGCCCGGCCGAGGCCCGGCTCCGATGACCGTGGACACCGTGATCGACGATCCGAACGTCGAGCTGAGGCGCAATCCTCGGGCGGACCTCTTTCAGGAGATCTCGATCGCGGGCGGCGGCGTCGTCTCCCGCAGCCAGGTCGCGGACCTCAGCGTCGGCGGGATGTTCGTCGACGTGTTCCGCGCTCCCTTCGCGCCGGGCTCGCGCGTCACGGTGCGCTTCCCGCTCCACGCCGGCGAGGCGGCCCTCGTGCTCGAGTGCGAGGCCCTCTACGTCCAGCCGGGCATCGGCATCGGCCTGCGGTTCGCCGAGCTGCCCGAGCCCGCCCGCCGCCGCATCCACGACTACGTGGAGGAGGCGGCGCGGCTCCGGCGGGCCGGCGCGCCGCCCGTCCGCAAGAGCGCGCGCGTGTCGGTGAGCGTCCCCGTCCACGTCCGCGGCGTGCGCGGCGGCGAGCTGCCCTTCGAGGAGGCGGCGCGCATCGTGACGCTCAGCAAGCACGGCGCCTGCCTCGCCCTCGACCACGGGTGCGAGACCGGGATGAAGATCACGGTCGAGACGCGCGCCGGCCGCGAGTTCCGCGGCAGCGTCGTCTGGATCGGCAGCGCCGCGACGCGCAGCGAGGGCCAGGTCGGGCTCCGGTGCCGCGGCCTCGCCCAGTCGCTCGGCTTCCAGTTCCCCTGAGCCGCGGGTCCCTGCGCTAACATCGCCTCATCCAGGAGGCGAGGCGCGCATGGCGATGATCGAAGAGGGGAAGAAGGCCCCGGACTTCAAGCTGGAATCGTCGGAGGGCGGGAAGGTCAGCCTGAAGGACCTGCGGGGGAAGACCGTGGTCCTCTACTTCTACCCGAAGGACGACACGCCGGGCTGCACCCGCGAGGCGTGTGCGTTCCGCGACAGCCAGGCCGCGCTCAGGAAGAAGGGGGTCGTCGTCCTCGGCGTGAGCGGCGACTCGGTCGCGTCCCACGAGAAGTTCCGGGACAAGTACGAGCTGAACTTCCCCCTCCTCTCGGACCCCGACAAGGCCGTGGCGAAGAAGTACGGTGCGTGGGGGGAGAAGGTGCTGTACGGGAAGAAGACCGTCGGGATGATCCGCTCGACCTTCGTCATCGACGCCGAGGGCGTCGTGCGGAAGGTGTTCCCGCGGGTGAAGGTCGACGGGCACGCGGAGAAGGTGCTCGAGGTCGTCTCCGCTCTCTAGGGCCTGGGCTCTTCACCAGGGTGAACGGACAGACGGACAGACGGACAACGGAGCCGACGGAGTGACTGTTGCCCTTTCTGCTCGACTTCTCGAGAGGAAACGGACAACGGATGACGGAAACGGACAACGGGTCAGGAAACGGAACTGCGTTCCGGCGGATTCGCGGCCTGTCTCACCTGCGCCGCGAATCCGCCGGGGCCTCAGCCAATGTCGAAATCCACCACTACGGGAAGGTGGTCGCTGGCCACCCTCGAGATCGCCAGGCGGCAGCGCTTCGCGCCGGCGAGGCGGAGGGGGCCGCGGTAGTAGACGCGGTCGAGGGCGCCCTGCGGGAAGAACGACGGGAACGTCTTGATCGGCTTCTCGCCCTCGGCGTTGCCGCCCGTGGCCGAGCGGAAGCCCAGCATGTCGACGAAGAACGGCCGCAGCAGCGACCGCCAGTCGTTGTAGTCCCCGGCGATGAGGCACGGCGCGTCGAACGGCAGCGCGGCGAACTCCTTCGAGCGCACGAGCAGCCCCACCTGGCGGTCCCGCTCGCGCGCCGAGAGGCCGAGGTGCAGGTTGAACACCTCGAGCCGCCGCGTCCGGCCGTTCGGCGTCCGCACCCCGATGCGGGTGTGCTGGCAGCCGCGGCGCTTGAGGAAGCCGACCGTGAGGTCGATGTTCCGCTCGCGCTGGATGGGCCAGCGGCTGAGCGTCGCGTTGCCGTAGCGGCCCTTCCGGAGCGTGACGTTGTGGCCGATCGCCCAGTGCTCGTAGCCCAGCATCTGCGCGAGCTCGCGCCCGAGGTCGAGCTCGCGCGACCGCGGCGCCCCGTCGTCCACCTCCTGCAGCATCGCCACGTCCGGGTCGTGGTAGCGGATGATGGACGCCACCCGCTCCGGCCGGAAGCGCCGGTCGACGCCGATCGCGCGGTGGATGTTGTAGCTGAGGACGCGCAGCCGCATGACGGGCCGTCAGCTTAGCAGCGTTTGACGCGGTCCGCCCGCGCGGATAGCGTGCGCGGATGGCCCGCTTCCGCCTCGACCTCGAGTACCTCGGCACGCGCTACTCCGGCTGGCAGGCGCAGAAGAACGCGCGCACCGTGCAAGGAGCGCTCGACGAGGCGGTGCGTCGCGTGTCGGAGCGGGCCGACTTCGAGAGCTACGGCTCGGGCCGCACCGATGCGGGCGTCCATGCCCTCCAGCAGGTCGCCCACCTCGACCTCGAGACGCGCCTCGCGCCCGAGCCGCTGCGCCGCGCGCTGAACGACGAGCTGCCGGCGGACATCGACGTCCTGCGGGCGGCGAAGGTGACGCGCCAGTTCCACGCGCGGCACTCGGCGGTGGCCCGGAGCTACCTCTACCAGGTGTCGCGGCGACGGACGGCCTTCGGCAAGCCGCTCGTCTGGTGGGTGCGCGACCGTCTCGACGTCGCCGCGATCGCCGCCTGCGCGCGCGTCTTCGAGGGGATGCACGACTTCCGCTCGTACGCCGACGCCGAGGAGCGCGGCGGCTCGACGAGGGTGAAGATCGATCGCGTGCAGGTCGAGGAGGCGGGCGACCTCGTGCTCGTCCGCGTGCTCGGCTCGCACTTCCTCTGGAAGATGGTGCGGCGCATGGTCGGCGTCATGGTCGAGGTGGGGCGCGGCGGCCTCGGGGTCGCCGACGCGGAGGCGTTCCTCCGGGAGCCCTCCGACGTCCCCGCCCAGCTCACGGCTCCGCCGTCCGGCCTCTTCCTCGAGCGCGTCCTCTACGAGGGCGACGCCGCGCCCGGGCCGCTGCGGCCGGTCCTGAACCTCTAGCGGGCTCGCAGCCACAGCCAACCGGCGGCGATCGCCAGGGTGGCGAGGGTGACCGGGATTCCGATCCGGGCGTGGCGGCGCCAGCCGATCTCGACGCCGAGCGCGCGCGCCTGCTCGACGACGATGATGTTCGCGATCGAGCCGACGATCAGCAGGTTGCCGGCGAGCGTGCTCGACAGCGCGAGGGCCGGCCCGCGAGGGTGCGTCGCGTGCGGGAGGAGCAGCATCACCGCGGGCACGTTCGAGACGAGGTTCGAGAGGACGGCGGTGGCGGGGAAGAGCCACCGCACGTCGGCGAGGTCGGCGCCGGCGCCCGGAGCGCCCCGCTCGCCCGCGCGGCGAGGCCGGCGGCGGCGAAGGCGTGGTTCACCACGAACAGCCCGACGAAGAGCACGAGCAGGTGCCAGTCGACGAGGCCGAGGATCTCGCGCGAGGCCATCCGCCGGCTCGTGAGGAGGAGGGCCGCCGCGCCGAGGGCGAGCACCTCGCGCGGCACGGGCGCGAACAGGAAGCCGAGGACGAGGAGGGCGACGACCGCGAGGCCCTTCGAGGTCTGCCAGCGGTCGACGGGCGGCGTGTCGGCCGCGCGACGCTGCGGCGCGGGCGTCGTCGCGCGATCCCAGCGCCCGCGCACGGACAGCGCGATCGCGGCCCAGACGACCGCGAGGCCGAGCGCCGCCGGCACGAGCGCGTCGGCGAGGAAGGCCGGGAACGACAGCCGCAGCGTCTGGCCGATCAGCATGTTCTGCGGGTTGCCGATGAGGGTGGCCGCGGAGCCGACGTTCGCGGCCGCGGCGAGGCCCAGCAGGTAGGGCACGGGGTCGAGGCGACGCCGGACGCAGCCGTCGACGAGCAGCGGGGCCATGGCCAGGCAGACGATGTCGTTCGCGAGGACGGCCGACAGGGATCCGGCGGCGGCCACCACGACCGCCAGCAGGGCGGCCGGCCCGACCGGGGCCCCGACGAGCCGGCGGGTCACCCACGCGTAGAAGCCCCCGAGGCGCAGCTGCGCCGAGACGACCATGAGGCCGAAGAGGAGCGCGAGCGTCGGCACGTCGACCGCCTGCCAGGCCGCCGCCGGCGTGACGCGCTCGGTCGCGACGAGGGCGAGCGCGCCGAGGAGGGCGACGCCGGTGCGGTCGAGGGCGAGGCCGGGGAGCTCCCCGAGCAGCATCCCGAGATAGACGGCGGCGAAGATCCCGAGGACGAGGGCGTCCGTCCCGCTAGCGGGCATGGAGCCGCGAGAGGCGCCGCAGCCCCTCCGCGAGGGTGTCGTCGTCCTTGCAGAACGCGAAGCGGACGAGGTGCCGCACGCGGCCGCCGTGGCTGAAGGCGCTGTTGGGGATCGCGGCCACCCCGACTTCCTCCACGAGGTGGCGGCAGAACGCCGCGTCGTCGTCCCAGCCCAGCGGGCGGATGTCGGCCAGCGCGAAGTAGGTGCCCTCGGGCGGGCGGACCGCGAGGCCGACCCGCGCGAGGCCGTCGCACAGGCGGTCGCGCCGCGTGCGGTAGGCCTCCTCCAGCTCGCGGTAGTACGAGTCGGGCGCGGCGAGCGCCGCCGCGGCCGCGTGCTGGAACGGGGTCGCGACCGCGAACGTGACGAACTGGTGGACGGCCCGCACGGCCGCCGTCAGGTCGGGCGCGGCGCAGGTCCAGCCGATCTTCCACCCGGTGAGGCTGAACGTCTTGCCCGCCGACGAGACCGTCACGGTGCGCTCGCGCATCCCGGGCAGCGTGGCGAGCGGGACGTGCGCGCCGTCGAAGAGGATGTGCTCGTAGACCTCGTCCGTCACCGCCACGACGTCGTGGCGGCGGCAGGCGTCGGCAACCGCCTCGAGCTCCTCCCGCGTGAAGACCCGGCCGCAGGGGTTCATCGGCGAGTTCAGGACGAGGACGCGCGTCCTCGGCGTGATCGCCGCCTCGAGGGCGGCCGCGTCGAGCCGGAACTCGGGGTCGCGCAGCGGCACGATCCTCGGCGTCGCCTCGGCGAGGGCGATGCCCGGGAGGTACGCGTCGTAGAAGGGCTCGAACACCACCGCCTCGTCGCCCGGGTCGAGGAGCGCGGCGAGGGTCGCGCAGAGGGCCTCGGTGGCCCCGGCGTGGACGGTCACCTCCGCCGCGGGGTCGAACGCGAGCCCGTAGAAGCGCCGCTGGTGGTCCGCGACCGCCTGCTGCAGGACCGGAAGCCCCGGCATCGGAGCGTACTGGTTGTGGCCGGCGGCGATCGCCTCGGCCGCCGCGCGCTTCGCGAAATCGGGGCCGTCGAAGTCGGGGAAGCCCTGGCCGAGGTTGACCGCTCCGTGACGGCGGGCGAGCGCCGTCATCTCGGCGAAGACGGACGTGCCGAAGCCGGACAGGCGACGCGTGAGGCGCGGTCGCGTGGACATGGAGGGCCAAGTTTACGGCAACGCCCGCGGCGACGGCCCGGGTGACACGCCGGGCGCATTGCGGTGACAATCCTCCGCTGCACTCGGCATCGGTCCACGTCCATGGAGATGAACGCGATGAAGGGCACCTCGATCGCCGCCGCCACGCTCTCGGTCCTGCTCGCCGCCGCCGCCGGATACGCCGCGCCCGAGACGGCGCCCGCTCCGGCCAAGGCCCCTGCTCCGGCGAAGGCGCCGGACGGCGGGCCGGAGACCGACTCGAAGCCGAGCGCGGCCGACCGCTGGAGCGGCCTCGAGCTGCGCGGCATCGGCCCCGCGGTCACGTCGGGCCGCATCGTCGACATCGCCGTCGACCGGACGGACAAGAAGCGCTGGTTCCTCGCGGTGGCGTCGGGCGGCGTCTGGAGGACCGAGAACGGCGGGATCACCTTCACGCCCGTCTTCGACGGCGAGGGCTCGTTCTCGATCGGCTGCGTGACGATCGACCCGGCGAACCCGCACGTCGTCTGGGTCGGCACCGGCGAGAACAACGCCCAGCGCAGCGTCGGGTACGGCGACGGCGTCTACAAGTCGGAGGACGGCGGCAAGTCCTGGAAGAACGTGGGCCTGAAGGCGTCGGAGCACATCGGGAAGATCCTCGTGCACCCGAAGGACTCGCGGATCGTCTACGTCGCGGCCCAGGGTCCGCTGTGGTCGAAGGGCGGCGACCGCGGCCTCTACAAGACGACCGACGGCGGCCGGACCTGGAAGGCCGTGCTGACGGTCGGCGAGAACACCGGGGTCACCGACGTGGTCATGGACCCGCGCGACCCCGAGGTGCTCGTCGCCGCTGCGTGGCAGCGCCGCCGCCACGTCTTCACCCTCGTCGATGGGGGCCCCGAGTCGGCGATCTACAAGTCGACGGACGGGGGCGAGAGCTGGCGCAAGGTGACGAGCGGGCTCCCGAAGGAGGACATGGGCCGCATCGGCCTCGCGATCGCGCCGACCGCCCCGGACACCCTGTACGCGCTCGTCGAGGCCTCGGCGGCGGGGAAGGCGGGCGGGACGTTCCGCTCGACGGACCGCGGCGAGAGCTGGGAGAAGCGCTCCGACTACGTTCCGGGCGGCCCGATGTACTACCAGGAGATCACGGTCGATCCAAAGGACCCGGAGCGGCTCTACTCGATGGACGTGTTCCTCCAGGTCTCGGACGACGCGGGGAAGACGTGGCGCAACCTCGGCGAGCGCTACAAGCACGTCGACAACCACGCGATCTGGGTCGACCCGGACGACACGAGCCACTATCTCGTCGGCTGCGACGGCGGCCTCTACGAGAGCTTCGACCGCGCGGCCACCTGGCGCTTCTTCGGGAACCTCCCGGTCACGCAGTTCTACCGCGTCGACGTCGACGACTCGAAGCCTGTCTACTACGTCTACGGCGGGACGCAGGACAACAACACCCTGGGCGGCCCCTCGCGCACCCTGAACGCCCACGGGGCGGCGAACTCCGACTGGTTCGTGACGTGGGGCGGCGACGGCTTCCACGCCCGCATCGACCCCGACGACCCGAACATCGTCTACTCGACCCTCCAGTACGGCGTCCTCGGCCGCTACGACCGCCGGAGCGGCGAGGCGACCCTCATCCAGCCGCAGGAGGCCCCGGGCGACGACCCGCTGCGCTGGAACTGGGACAGCCCGCTGCTGTTGAGCCCCCACAAGTCGACCCGCCTCTACTTCGCCGCGCAGCGGCTCTTCCGCAGCGAGGACCGCGGCGACAGCTGGACGCCCGTGAGCGGGGACCTGACGCGGCGGATCGACCGGAACAAGCTCGAGGTCATGGGCCGCGTGTGGGGCCCGGACGCGATCGCGAAGGGCGCGTCGACCTCCCCCTACGGGAACATCGTGTCGCTCGACGAGTCGCCGCTCGTCGAGGGCCTGCTCTACGTCGGCACCGACGACGGGCTCGTGCAGGTGAGCGAGGACGGCGGGAAGTCCTGGCGCCGCCAGGAGACGTTCCCCGGCGTTCCCGCCGGCACGTACGTGAGCGACCTGTTCGCCTCGCGCTTCGACAAGGACGTCGTGTTCGCCGCGTTCAACAACCACAAGACGGGCGACTTCAAGCCGTACCTGCTGCGCAGCGCGGACCGCGGGCGCACGTGGACGCCGGTGGCGGCCGGCCTTCCGGCGCGCGGGTCGGTGTGGACGGTCGCCGAGGACACGGTCGAGCGCGACCTGCTCTTCGCCGGCACCGAGTTCGGCCTCTTCTTCTCGCGCGACGGCGGCAAGGCGTGGGTGCAGCTCAAGGGCGGCCTGCCGACGATCGCCGTCCGCGACATCGCGATCCAGAAGCGCGAGGGCGACCTCGTGATCGCGACGTTCGGCCGCGGGTTCTTCGTCCTCGACGACCTGACGCCGCTCCGCGTCGCCACCGCGGCCGACCTCGAGAAGGACGTCCTCACCTTCCCGGTGCGCACGGCGAGCGCCTACATCCCGTCGGTGCCGCTCGGCCTCAAGGAGAAGGGTTTCATGGGCGAGACCTACTACACGGCGCCCAACCCGCCGTTCGGGGCCGTCGTCACCTACTTCCTGAAGGACGAGATCAGGACGAAGCGCAAGGCGCGGCTCGCGGCGGAGAAGGACGCCGAGAAGAAGAAGACGCCCGTCGAGTACCCGTCGGCCGAGGCGCTGCGGAGAGAGGCCCGCGAGGAGGATCCCGCCGTCATCCTGACCGTGCGCGACGCCGACGGCCAGGTGGTCCGCCGCCTCACCGGGCCCGTCGCCGGCGGCGTGCACCGCGTGGCGTGGGACCTCCGCTTCCCGGCCGCCAACCCGACGTCGCTCAAGGGCGGGCCGAGCGCGACCGAGAACCCGTTCTACGAGGCGCCCTCCGGCCCGCTGGCCCTGCCCGGCACCTACACCGTCTCCTTCGAGAAGCGGGTCGACGGCGTCACGAGCCCGATCGGCCAGCCGCAGACGTTCGCGGTCGAGGCGCTCGGGCTGCAGACGCTCAAGGCCGCGAGCCCGGCCGACCTCCTCGCCTTCCAGCGGAAGACCGCCCGGCTGCAGCGCGCGGTGCTCGGCGCGGGAGAGTCGGCCGAGGAAGCCCAGGCGCGGCTCAAGGTCGTGAAGAAGGCGATCGACGACACGCCCGCCGCGGACCCGAAGCTCGGGGCCGAGGCGCGGCGCATCGAGCGCGCGCTCGCCGACGTGCTCGTGGCCCTTCGCGGCGACGACGTGATGCGCGGGCGCAACGAGCCCGTGCCGATGTCCATCCAGGAGCGGGTCGACGCGATCGTCGCGAGCCACTGGTCCTCCACCGTCGCCCCGACCGGCACGAGCCGGCAGGCCTACGACACGGCCGCCGCGGCGTTCGAGAAGCAGCTCGGGACGCTGCGGACCCTCGTCGACACCGACCTTCGCGCGCTGCAGGAGGCGATGGAGAAGGCGGGAGCGCCGTGGACGCCGGGCCGTATCCCGACCTGGACACGGGAGTAGCCGCGTCTCAGGGGACGACGAGCGGCGCCGGGCGGGACCGCCGGAGGCCGGCGACGAGCGTCGCCGCGACGAGGGCGCACGTCCAGGCGAGCCAGTCGCCGAAGCGCGCGTAGAGGGTGCGCGTCCGTCTCACCGGCAGGGCGGTGTCGAGGCGCGCGAACGGCTCCTCGCGGCTCGACCGCTCGGCGAGCACGCGACCGCGATCGTCGGCCACGGTCAGGAGTCCCTGCTTCGCCGCGCGGACGACCGCGAAGCCGCCCTCGACGCCGCGCATCATCGCCATGCGGGCGTGCAGCCAGCCGTCGTCGTCGAAGTCCCAGGCCGGAACGAGGACGGCGTCGACTCCGGCGGCGGCGTACGCGCGAGAGGCGGGGAAATCCATGTCCTTGCAGATCGCGACACCGAGCCGGGCCGCGCCGCGCGGCACGATCAGGTCGGAGTTGCCCGGGACGAGCGGCGACTCGAAGCCGGGTAGCAGGTGGCGCTTCGCGTAGGAGAGGGGAGCGCCGCGCCCGGCTGGTACGCGCTCGCGTCGTTCCGCGCTCCGGGGCCGCCGTGCCGCACGAAGCCGGCGACGACGAGCGCACCGCTCCGGTCCGCCTCTTCCGCGAGCACCCGATCCACCTCGGCGGTGGCGTCGCCTTCGAGCACGGCGAGCTTCTCCGGCAGGGCACGACGTCGACGGTCCCGTCGCCCGTCCGCGCCGCGCCGACGTAGTCCCGTATCAGGCGTGTCGCGTCGCCGGGCGGGACGGGAAGGACGTTCTCGCAGGTCGGACGCGGCCAGACGCACTCGCAGGGTCGGGGCGCCGGACCGCGGCGCGGATCGCCAGAAGCCGAAGCCGAAGACGGCGAGCAGGAGGAGCGCCGGGGTCCCGGTCAGTCCCCGCCGCGGCGGGAGTCGAGACGAGGAGCGGTTCCGGCCGCGACGAGCGCGGTGGAAGGAGGAGCGCGAGGCTCACCGCCCACGGGCCGGCCGCCGACGCGAGCTGGACCGCGGGCGGGAAGCCCATCTGCGAGTACGCGAGGTGGCCGAACGTGCCGTGCGGCGACAGCCGGGCGGTTGCGAGCTCGTAGCCGACCCACGCGCTGGCGAAAAGCCCGGCCGCCCGCCACGGTCGGCCGCCGGACGCCCAGGCCGAGAAACCGGCGGCGGCGCCGCCGAACGCCAGCGCCGGAACGGTGATCGCCGCGAGGGGAACGAGCACGGCGGCCACGCCAGGGACCGCCTCGGCGCCGGCCGCGAGGAGCCCGCGGTAGTAGGCCCACATGTTGAGCCCGCCGAGGAACCACGCGGCGCCGGCGAGCGCGAACGAGCGGCGCGGGCCTCGTCGGGCGGCGACCGCGAGCACCGGCACGGGCGCGAGCCACGTCGACCACCAGAGCGGGTGGAGGCCGGTGCCCGCGAACGCGAGGCGGCCGTGGCGGCGACCGCCGCCAGGTCACGCCTCCCGGCCATCGATCCGCCTCCGGAGCATCACTCGACCGTCCCGTCGCGGCGCAGGGTGACTCGAGAGCGGCCGTCACGCCGAGGCAGGCGTCGGGACACCCGCGCAGCCGGGAGCCGTTCAGGAAGAGCGTCAGCGCGGGGACTGCCGCCCGGCACATCGGAGTCCCGGCCGCGCCCGCAGGGCGTCTGCGTCGGCACGCGACGAGCGTTCCCGCGTAGCGTCCGCCGTCGGTTTCGGCGAGGCGCGTCGTGGCCTGGTCCCAAAGGTGACGATCGCCTGGAGGCCGGCGGGCGCGTTGTGGTGCGCACACATCGGATAGCACGGGCTGCCCGCGTCGGGGCAGCCGGACGGGCTCGGCCGGTACTCGACCCGAACGTCGAGAGCCCGCGGTCCGTCGTCGGGGAGTGCCCGCACGCGGCGCCGAGCAGCAGGGCGCGAGCCCCCGCCTCCGCGGCGAGTCTACGGCGAACCGAATGGCGTCGCTCCAGTGAGATGGATGGCGGGCCGCGGCTCAGGGCGCGGGGAGGTGCGCCGGGCGAGGCGGACGTCGGTGCGGCAGCCCACCTCGGGTCTGCGCGAGGTCCACGAGGTACCCGTGGAGGGCCCGCGAGCCCGTCAGCTCCGGGTGGAAGGTGCCGGCGACGACGAGGCCCTGCTGGACGAGGACCGGTTCGCCGGCGTGGCGGGCGAGGACCTTCACTTCGGGGAAGAGCGCGCGGAAGCGGGGGGCCCGGATGAAGACGCCCTCGACCGCGCCCCCGAGCGCGGGCGCCTCGACCGTCGCCTGGAACGAGTCGACCTGCCGGCCGTAGGCGTTCCTTTCGATGACCGCGTCGAGCAGCCCGAGGCTCGTCTGGCGGGGGCGCACGTCGCGCGAGAGCAGGATGGCGCCCGCGCACGTGCCGGCCACGACGCCGCCCGACTGATGGAACGCACGCAGCGCCTCGAACCACGGCTCGTCGCGCATCAGGTTGAGGAGCGTCGTGCTCTCGCCGCCCGGGATCATGATCCCGGCGAGGCCCTCGACCTCCGCCACGCGCCTCACCTCGCGCACGGCCGCCCCCGCCGCCCGGAAGGCCGCCGCGTGGGCCGCGAAGTCGCCCTGGAGGGCGAGGACGCCGAACGGCCGGGCCATCACCAGCCTCGCGTCTGGAGCTTGTCGGCCTCGGGCATCGACGCCGTCTCGAGGCCGGGCATCGCCCCGCCGAGGCCGCGCGACACCTCGGCGACCACCTTCGCGTCCTGCCAGTGGGTGGTGGCGCGCACGATCGCCTTCGCCCGCTTCGCCGGGTCCTCCGACTTGAAGATGCCGGAGCCGACGAACACGGACTCGGCGCCGAGGGCCATCATGAGCGCCGCGTCGGCCGGGGTCGCGATGCCGCCGGCCGCGAAGTTCGGCACGGGCAGCCTTCCGCTCGCCGCCACGAGCTTCACGAGCTCGAGCGGCGCGCCGAGATTCTTGGCCTCGGCCATCAGCTCCTCGGGCTGGAGGACCGTCAGGCGCCGGATCGCGGTCTGCACCGTCCGAATGTGCCGCACCGCCTCGACGACGTTGCCGGTGCCGGCCTCGCCCTTCGTGCGCAGGAGCGCGGCGCCCTCGCCGATGCGCCGCAGGGCCTCCCCGAGGTCGCGGCAGCCGCACACGAAGGGAACCTTGAACGCGAGCTTGTCGACGTGGTGCGCCTCGTCGGCCGGGGTCAGGACCTCGCTCTCGTCGATGAAGTCGACGCCGAGCGCCTCGAGGACGCGGGCCTCCGCGAAGTGGCCGATGCGGCACTTCGCCATGACGGGGATCGAAACCGCGTCCATGATCCGCGTGACGACCTCGGGATCGGCCATGCGGGCGACGCCACCCTCGCGTCGGATGTCGGCCGGCACGCGCTCGAGCGCCATCACCGCCACGGCACCCGCTTCCTCGGCGATCCGCGCCTGCTCCGCGGTGGTGACGTCCATGATGACCCCGCCCTTCAGCATCTCGGCGAGCCCGGTCTTGAGCGTCAGCGTCCCCGTCTTCCTCTCGTCCATGTCCCTGCCTGTTCCGCTGCTGCGCATGAGTTGTACGACTCCGTATGGAGGTCAATCACCTCCAGCGATCAATCTAGAGCTGGCAATCTAGGGTGTCAATTGGTATATTGTCATGGTGACAATATGGTCGCCCCGCCTCGGAAGCCGCTCGGGACCCCTCTATCGCTCCATCGTGGAGGCCCTGGCCGACGACATGGCGCAGGGCCGGCTCGCCCACGGGGTCCGCCTGCCCACGCACCGCGACCTCGCCGAATCTCTCGGGGTGACGGTCGGCACGGTGAGCCGCGCGTACCGTGAAGCCGCGCGGCGCGGCCTCGTGTCGGGCGAGGTCGGCCGCGGCACGTTCGTCCGCGCGCCGGGCAGCGGGCCGGAGGAGAGCCGCGACGCGGTCGTGGACCTCGGCCAGAACCACCCGCCCGACCCGCCGTCGAGCCCGCAGCGGGCGGCCCTGCACGCGACGCTGGCCTTCCTCGCGGAGCGCACCGACGTCGCGCGCCTCCTCGACTACCCCGCGGCCGGGGGCAACGCGGCCGACCGCGAGGCGGGCGCGTCGTGGGTGTCGCGCGCGGGTGTGCCGGCGGGCGCGGGTGACGTCATCGTCTGCACGGGGAGCCAGCACGGCCTCACCGTGCTGCTCGCCACCCTGCTCGAGCCGGGGGACGTGCTGCTCACCGAGGAGCTGACCTACGCCGGACTGAAGGCGGTCGCCGGGCTCCTGCGGCTTCGCCTGCGGGGCCTCGCCATGGACCGGCACGGCCTGCGGCCGGACGCCCTCGAGGAGGCCTGCCGCGAGGGCGGGGCGAAGGCGGCGTACCTCATCCCGACGCTCCACAACCCGACGACGGCCGTCATGCCGGAGGAGCGCCGCGTCGAGATCGTGGCGGTCGCGCGGACTCACGGGCTCGCCCTCGTCGAGGACGACGTGCACGGCCTGCTGCCCGAGGCGCGGCCGGCGCCGCTCGCCGCCCTCGCGCCGGAGCGCACCTACTACCTGACGAGCACGTCGAAGACCCTGGCGCCCGGCCTGCGCATCGCCTACGTGAAGGCCCCGGCCGCGATGGTGCCGCGGCTCGAGGCCGGCCTCCGCGCGACCACCTGGGCCGTCGCGCCGCTCACCGCGGCCGTCGCGTCGGAGTGGATCCGCGACGGCACGGCCGACGCGCTCGTGGCGGCGCGGCGGGCCGAGGCGCGCGCGCGGCAGACGCTCGCCGCGGAGCGGCTGGCCGGGGCCGACTTCGACACCCACCCCGAGGCCTACTACCTCTGGCTGCGCCTCCCCGAGCCCTGGCGGAGCGACTCGCTCGTGGCCGAGGCCCGCGCCCGCGGCGTCGTCCTGACCCCCGCCGAGGCCTTCACCGTGGGCCGCGGCCCGGTGCCGCACGCGGTGCGGGTGTGCACCGGCGCCGCGCCGACCCGCGACGCCCTCGCCCGCGGCCTCTCGGCCGTGGCCGATCTCCTCCGGACGGCCGGGGCGGCGGGCGGGGCGGTCGTCTAGTCCCGCTCAGCGATCGTCGTCGTCGTCGCCCTCCTCGCCGTCGTCGATCGGACGGACGAAGGCGGCGCGCACCGGCGGCGGCATCTCCGCGTCGGCGCCGCGCACCGACTTCCACAGGATCTCGTTCAGCTCCCGCTCGGGCGCGAGGTCGGCCTCCCACATGTTCATGCGCAGCGACGCCTGGGCGCCGGGGGCGTCGTCGCGGTTGCGCTCGTCGAGCGGCACCCGCGCCTCGCGCGCCGCGAATCCCCTCGCGTCGGGGGCGGAGGCGAATGCCGTGAACAGCGGCCGCGCCGCCGCGTCGTACTGGCTCATCGGCGGGATCCCGAGGACGAGCTCGATCGTGCGGAGGACGCTGGCCGTCGAGTACATGCCGGAGTCGACGTGCCCGCGCTTCACGCGGCCGCCGGCGGCGAGGAGCACCGACCGGTGGGCGTCGACGTGGTCGGGGCCGTTCTGCGCGTCGTCCTCGAGGACGAGCACCACGGAGTCGGCCCAGAAGCGGCTCTTCGAGATCGCCTCGACGACGCGGCCGAGCGCGCGGTCGTTCTCCGCCACCTGCGACCGCGGCGTGAGGGCGCCGGGCGCCGTGCCCTGCGTGTGGTCGTTCCCGAGGCGGACGATGTTGAGCTGCGGGAGGCCTCCCTCCTTCTCGAAGCGGCGGAACTCCTCGAGCCAGACGTCGACGCGGTCGTTGTCGGGGATCGTGAGGTCGAACGGCGCGTAGGACGGATGGACCTTCCCGCGCAGCCCCGGCACCGTCGCCACGACCGGGCCGCCCTTCTCCTTCTCCCAGTGCGCGAACTCGCCGTAGCTGCGCACCGAGACGCCGGCCCGGGCCGCGAAGTCCCAGAGATACCCGGCCGAGGGCGCCGCGAGGTTGCCGTAGTCGTTCCTCTCCTTGTGGCTGCCCTCGCCGAGGTAGAGCCCGCCGCGCCCGCCGTAGCTCGTCGGCCACGTCTTCTCGATGGCGTCGCTCGCGTAGGCCGCGGTCGAGTAGGAGTGCCCGTCCATGCTGACCTCGGCGTCGACGTAGAAGTTGTCGAACAGGACGAACTCCCGCGCGATGGCGTGCGCGTTCGGCGTCACGTCCTCGCCGAAGAGCGTGAGGTTCGGGTCGCCGTTGCCCTGTGGCAGGTCGCCGAGGACCTGGTCATAGGTGCGGTTCTCGCGGATCACGTAGAAGACGTGCTTGATGGGCGAGGGGTCGCCCACGCGGGCGGGCACCGGGCATCCCGCCGGCCGCCCCGGCGGGGCCGCCATCGTCGCGTCCTGGTAGGCGCTCAGCTTGCGCACGCGCGCCGTCATCTCCACGAGGGCCTCGCCCTGCGGCCGCGGCAGGACCGACACCGCGCCGCCCAGCAGCCCGCCGATGTACTGCGCGTCGGCGCTGATCGCGTTCGCCTGCGGCCCGCGCGGGTTCGCCGCCGGCGCGAGGCCCTTCCCGCTCAGGACCACCACCCGCTCGCCCTTCGCGTCGAAGGCGACGCCGGTCGGGTACCAGCCGGTCGGGACGAAGCCGAGGAAGCGGCTCTCGCCCGGCTTCGTCACGTCGACGACCGCGACGGTGTTGTTGTCGGCGTTCGCCACGAGGAGGGTGGCGCCGTCGGGAGACAGCGCGAGCGCGTTCGGCGTGGAGCCCGGGGGGGCCTTCGGCGAGAGCGCGACGCCGATGCGCTCGGTGGCGCGCCGCGTCGCGAGGTCGACGACCCACACCGCGTTCGTGTGCGCGCAGGCGACGAAGAGCCGCGCGCCGTCCTTCGAGAGGACCATCGCGTTCGGGTGCTCGCCGACCGGGATCTCCGCGACTTTCCGCAGCGTCCGCGGCTCGAGGATCGCCACCCGGGCCCCGCCCCACACGGAGGCGTAGACCGCGCTCCCGTCGGGCGCGACCGCGGTGGCGTAGCCCTCGGCCCCGAGCGGCGCCCGGGCGAGGACCGCGCCGGAGTCGGCATCGACGGCGGCGACCGACTCGCCGAAGACCTCGGCCGCGTAGATCACCCGGCCGTCGGGCGAGAGGGCGAGCCCGGCCACGAAGCCCGGGCTCTGCAGCTCGCCGCGGACGGTCTTCTGGGGCTCGCCGATTCGGAACGTGCGGCCCGGCACGAGCCGCTCGCCGCGCCACTCGATCTCGCGGATCGTGTTGTCCGCCGCGCCGGACGAGAAGAGGCGCCTGCCGTCGGGGTGCCAGACGACCCCGAGCCACGCGTTGTCGAGCGGCAGCTTCTGGACCGCCTGCCAGCGGTCGAGGTCCACGACGCGCAGGCTCGGCTTCGACCAGCCGTTGTTCGTGATCACGAGGTGGCGCCCGTCCGGGTGGAGCGCCATCGCGAGGGGCAGGTCGCCCGCGTCGAGGTGGCGGCCCGCGGGCTCTATCCGCCAGCCGTTCGGGAGCAGCGTCACCGCGCCCCCCTCGGGGCCGGGCCGCTTCACGGCGGCGGCGCGCGGCGCCGCCGCGGGCTTCGGCGGCTCGGCGGCGGCGAGGGTCACGGCGAGAGCGAGCATGGCGGGCGAGATCGAGAGGGACGGTCGCATCGGTCCTCCGGCGGTCGTGGGGAGCGGCGGGCCGAAGATACCATCCGCCGCCGCCCGTGCGCGCCCGGCCGCGGTCAGTAGGCGAACTCGCGGAGGTCGTAGGTCGCGAGGCGCGGCCCGCCCGCGCGTCGCACGGCGCGCTCGAGGGCGGCGCGCTGACGCGCGAGGCCGTCCGCGTCGAGCCTGTCCGCGGCGTCGGCCGCGCCGCGCCGGGCGGCGTCCGGCAGGTACTCGGAGAAGTAGACGACGTCGTCGGGGCCCAGGGCCATCGAGGCGAGGACGGCCGCCGTGCGCCGCTCGTGGGCCTCGGCGAACGCCGTCCCGCCCGCGCCGAGGAGGACGATCACGCCCGCCGCGACGCCGGCCTCGTGGAGCGAGGCGACGAGCCTCTCCGCGTCGTCCGGCGTCCCGGCCTTCCCGAGCCGCGCGAGGAGAGCCTCGTCGCCCGTCTCGAGCCCGACGTAGACGCGGCGGAGGCCGCGCGCCCGGTACGCACGCCACGGCTCCGTACCGTGCCGCCCTCCGGTCCAGGCGTCGACGAACGAGTGGAGCGGGCGGCCGGGGAAGGCCTCGCCGACGACGTCGAGCAGGGGCAGGAGCCGCTCGGGCGAGAGGCAGAGGGCGTTCGCGTCGCCGAGGAAGATCGAGCGGCGCAGAGCGATCGAGGGGCCAGTAGTCCCGCAGCGCGGCCACGTGCCGCGCGACCTCGTCCCGCGTCCGCGCGCGGAACGGCACGCCCTCGTAGAGCGAGCAGAACGTGCAGGCGTCCCACGAGCAGCCCTCGGTCACGCGGACGACGAGGGCGAGGTACTGGTCCGGCGGCAGGACGCTCACCGGGCCGCACGCCGCCAGGAACCGCTCGGCATCGAGGGCCAGGGCGGGTCCGTCCATCGTCGCGACCGTTCGGAGCCGCTCGCGCGCTTCCGGCGCGGCGTCTGCGCTCGCCACGAGACCGAGGGCCGTCGCCGCCTCCGCCCGCGCCGCCTCGACGACGACGGCGCCCTCCGCCGCGCTCCGCCGCTCGCGGACGCGCGGGCCATCGCTCGTCGCCCCGCGCTTGTGCAGGAAGCGCCCGTCGAGCCCGCGTCGCCAGGTGCCCGACTCGCGGACGAGCGCGTAGGGCCGGCCGGCGAGGTCCCACGACGACACGACCGTGTCGCCGACGGCGAGCACGGTGCTCGCGTCGCCGACGAGGAGGGTCGCTCCCCGTCCGTCGGGCCACGCGAGGCGGAGCGGTGAGGCCATGGCTCCTCATTACCACGAGCCGAGTCCGTCGCGCGCGCGGCACGCCGTCCCGGCCGCCCGCCTCGCTCCGGTCGCTTGAACGGCGGCGGGTTTTCACCCAGACTCACGCCGCGCGGGCGGCAGGCCGTCCGCCCGGCGCCGCCGAGGGGCCCTCCGCCGAACGCGGAGAGCCGGGGCCGGCGGCGCCCGAGAGCCGGGCGCGTCGTCGGCGCCGGCGTGGGGATGACGTCGATGACGGACCCGGACGCGGGCGAGCGGGCCGACCTCGAAGGCAACGAGGAGCGTCTGCGACAGGCCGTCCGCGTGGCCCAGCTCGGAATCTACGACCACGACCAGGTGGCCGACGTGCTCTACTGGTCGCCGCGCCAGCGGGAGATGTTCGGCCTGGGCCCGGACGAGCCGGTCAACGTCCAGGTCTTCGTCGACTGCGTGCATCCCGAGGATCGCGACCGCGTCGCGACGGAGGTCCGGCGCGCGCACGACCCGTCCGGCGACGGCGCCTTCGACATCGAGTACCGGATCGTCCGGCGGGACGGCGAGGTGCGGTGGCTGTCGAACCGCGGGCTGACCACCTTCGCCGGCACGGGGACGTCGCGCCGGCCGGTCCGCAGCGTGGGCGCCGTCATCGACGTGACCGAGCGTCGCCGCGCCGAGGAGGAGCGGAGCAGCCTGGAGGCGCAGCTCGCCCACGCGCGGCGGGTCGAGACGGTCGGCCGGCTCGCGAGCGGAGTGGCCCACGACTTCAACAACGTCCTGCACGTCATCCTCGGCTTCACCCACCTCCTGCGGCGCAAGCTGCCGGCCGGCTCGCAGGTCGCGGAGTACGTGGCGGAGATCGAACGCGCGGCCCGGCGGGCGCAGGACGTGACGCGGCAGCTCCTCGGCTTCTCCCGCAAGCAGGCCTTCTCGCCCTGCCCGTCCGATCTCGACCGGCTGGTCGCCGCCGCCAGCGGCGCCCTCGCGCGCCTCGTCGGCGACGAGGTCGAGCTGCGGGTGCGCAGGCGTGCGAGGGGCTGTGGACGGTCAACGTCGACCCGGCGCAGGTCGACCAGATCCTGATGAACCTCGTCGTCAACGCCCGCGACGCGATGCCGCGCGGCGGGCGCCTCACGATCGAGACCGCCAACGTCGAGATCGACGAAGCGTTCTGCCGGGACCACGCCGGCGCGCGCCCGGGCCAGTACGCGGCGGTCGGCGTGAGCGACGAGGGCGTGGGGATGGACGAGGGCACCCTCGCCCGCGCCTTCGAGCCGTTCTTCACGACGAAGCCGACCGGGCGGGGAACGGGCCTCGGCCTCGCCACCGTCGAGGGGATCGTGGCCCAGAACCGTGGCTTCATCACCGTGGAGAGCGCCCCCGGGCGCGGCACGACGTTCCGTGTCCACTTCCCGCGGCTGGCCGGGGAGGCTGGCCGGCGCTGAAGGCGGGCCGGCGCGCCCCCCCGAGACACGAACGGCGCCGGCCCTTCCGGGCCGGCGCCGCTCACCGATGGATCTTCCGGTTGGCTTCTAGACGTGCGCGGCGCGCCAGGACTGGAGGACGAGCATGTAGTTGGCGCGGCTGTAGACGGTCGGGTCGGGGCACGCCTCGAGGTTCATGCTGCCCTGGGCCTGGCGCAGCGAGTGGTACTCGTGCTCCTCGAGCCACTGGGCGAGCTCCTGCTTCAGCGTGCCGATGTACGCCGGGCCGCGCTTGAGGAGGCAGGAGACGAGCTGGACGGCGTGGGCGCCGGCCATCACGGACTGGACGACGTCGATCGCGGTGTGGACGCCGCCCGAGCACGCGAGCGACGCCTTCGTCTTCGGCGAGAGGAGCGCGAGCCAGGTGAGCCGCAGCGGCAGCTCGGCCGAGCTCGACAGGTGGATCTGTCGGCGGACCTGCAGCTCCTCGACGTCGATGTCGGGCTGGTAGAAGCGGTTGAACAGCACGAGGCCGTCGGCTCCCGCCTCGTCGAGCTTCGACGCGAAGTGGCCCATCGAGGTGTAGTACGGCGAGAGCTTCACGGCCACGGGGATGCGGACGGCCTTGCGGACCGCCTGCACCATCTGAACGGTCCGCAGCTCGATCTGCGCGCCCGATTCCTGGGCGTTGCTGCCGAGCATGAAGACGTTGAGCTCGAGGGCGTCGGCCCCGGCCTGCTCGATGAGCTTCGCGTACTCGAGCCAGCCGCCCATCGAGTAGCCGTTCAGGGAGCCGACGACCGGCACCGAGACGGCCTGCTTCACCTTGCGCAGGTGCTCGAGGTACTCGTCGGGCCCGAGGTGGAACGACTCCGGGCTCGGGAAGTACGTCATCGCCTCGGCGAACGACTGGCCGTGGGCCTCCGTGTGGATGAAGGTCGCGACCTGCTCGCGGGCGATCTGCTCCTCGAAGAGCGAGTGCATCGTGATCATCGACGCGCCCGCGTCCTCGAGCCGCTTCACCGTGTCGATCTCGTCGACGAGGGGAGAGGCCCCCGGCATGAGCGGATTCGACAGCTTCATTCCGAGGTACGTGGTGCTGAGGTCCATGTTCGTGCCTCCTCCTCAGTTCTTGGCGCCGGCGGGAACCGGGGCCGCCTCGATCTCGGCGTCCGAGATCTGCGGCACGGTGAGGCCGGACAGCTGCTTGTAGATCGCCACGCGCTGGCGGGCCTGCTTCTCGGCCGAGAGGAGCAGCCGCTTGAAGCGCTCGGGGTCGAGCTTCTCGACCATCCGGAAGCGCGTCTCGTTGCGCATGTACTGCTTGGCCGAGACCTTCGGGTCGCCGCTGTCGAGCTGGAGCGGGGGCAGGCCCTGGGCCGGGCGTCGGGGGTCGAACCGGTACAGCGGCCAGACGCCCGAGTCGACGGCCAGCTTCTGCTGCTCGGCGCCGTAGGCCATGTCGTAGCCGTGGGCGATGCAGTGGCTGTACGCGATGATGAGCGAGGGGCCGTCGTAGCTCTCGGCCTCCTGGAAGGCCTTCACGGTCTGCACGTCCTTCGCGCCGAAGGCCACGCGGGCGACGTACACGTGCCCGTAGGCCATCGCCATGAGGCCGATGTCCTTCTTCCCGACCTCCTTGCCGGCGGAGGCGAACTTCGCCGACGCGCCGGTGGGGGTGGACTTCGACGCCTGGCCGCCGGTGTTGGAGTAGACCTCGGTGTCGAGGACCAGGATGTTGACGTTGCGGGTCGTGGAGAGGACGTGGTCGAGGCCGCCGTAGCCGATGTCGTAGGCCCAGCCGTCGCCGCCGACGATCCACACGTTCTTCTTCACCAGGTAGTCGGCGATGCCGAGGAGCCGCTGCGCCTCGTCGCCCTTGACGCCGGCGAGCGCCTTCTTGAGGGCGGCCACGCGCTCGCGCTGCGCGGCGATGCCCGCCTCGGTCGACATGTCGGCCTCGACGAGCGCCTTCACGACGTTGTCGCCGAGCTGGCCGTTCACCTTCGTCAGGAGGGACGTGGCCTGCGCGTGGAGCGCGTCGACCGCGAGGCGGATGCCGAAGCCGAACTCGGCGTTGTCCTCGAAGAGCGAGTTGCACCACGCCGGGCCGCGGCCCTCGGCGTTGACGGTGTACGGCGTCGTCGGCAGGTTGCCGGAGTAGATCGACGAGCAGCCGGTGGCGTTCGCGATGAGGGCGCGGTCGCCGAAGAGCTGCGTCATCAGCTTGATGTAGGGCGTCTCGCCGCAGCCCGAGCAGGCGCCCGAGTACTCGAAGAGCGGCTGGAGGAACTGCGTGCCCTTGAGGTCGAGCTTGACCTCCTCGCGCTTGGGGTCGGGCAGCGAGAGGAAGAACTCGTAGTTCTTCGCCTCGGCCTCGCGCAGCGGAGGCATGGGCGCCATGTCGATCGCCTTGTGCTTCGGGTTCGACTTGTCCTTGGCCGGGCAGATCATGACGCACAGGTTGCAGCCGGTGCAGTCCTCGGGGGCCACCTGGATCGTGTACTTCTTCCCCTTGAACTCGTTGCCCTTGAAGTCGATCGACTTGAACGTGGCGGGCGCCTTGTCGAGCCCCGCGCCGTCGTACACCTTCGCGCGGATCGCCGCGTGGGGGCAGACGAACGCGCACTTGTTGCACTGGATGCAGATCTTCTCGTCCCAGACGGGGACCTCGAGGGCGATCGCGCGCTTCTCCCACTGCGACGTCCCGGTCGGCCACGTGCCGTCGATCGGGAAGGCGGAGACCGGGAGGAGATCGCCCTTGCCCTCGATGATCACGGCCTGCACGCGCTTGACGAAGTCGGGCGCGTCCTCGGGCACCGTCGGCCGCATCTTCACGTTGCCGGTCGGCGCCCCGACCGGGATCTCGTGGAGGTTCTCGAGGGTCGAGTCGACGGCCGCGAAGTTGCGGCGCACCACCTCGGCGCCCTTCTTGCCGTACGTCTTCTCGATCGCCTTCTTGATGTGACCGATCGCCTCCTCGCGGGGGAGGACGCCGGAGATCGCGAAGAAGCAGGTCTGCATCACGGAGTTGATGCGGTTGCCCATGCCGGTCTCTTCCGCGACCTTGTAGGCGTCGATCGCGTAGAGCTTCAGCTTCTTGGCGACGATCTGCTCCTGGACCTTCCGCGGGACGTTCTTCCAGACCTCGTCCTTCGCGAACGGCGCGTTCAGCAGGAACGTGCCGCCCGGGATGGCGTACTCGAGCATGTCGTACTTCTCGAGGAAGCCGAACTGGTGGCAGGCCACGAAGCCGGCCTTGCGGATGAGGTACGAGGAGCGGATCGGGCCGGGGCCGAAGCGCAGGTGCGAGATCGTGATGGCGCCCGACTTCTTCGAGTCGTACACGAAGTAGCCCTGGGCGTCGTTCTCCGTCTCCTCGCCGATGATCTTGATCGAGTTCTTGTTCGCGCCCACCGTGCCGTCGGCGCCGAGGCCGAAGAAGACCGAGCGGTTGCGCTCGTCGGACTCGATGTCGTACTCGGGGTCCACCTCGATCGACGTGTGCGTCACGTCGTCCACGATGCCGACCGTGAAGTGGTTGCGCGGGCCCTCGCGGCGGACGAGCTCGTCGAACACGGCCTTCACGTGGCCCGGGTGGAACTCCTTCGACGACAGGCCGTAGCGGCCGCCGATCACCAGCGGGTCGACCGAGAGCGGCGAGAGGCCGGCCTCGCGCGCCTCGCGGATCGCGGTGACGACGTCGAGGTAGAGCGGCTCGCCGATCGCCCCGGGCTCCTTGCAGCGGTCGAGGACGGCGATCGCCCGCACGGTCGACGGCAGGGCCGCCGCGAAGTGCCGGATCGAGAACGGCCGGAAGAGGCGGACCTTGAGGACGCCCACCTTCTCGCCGCGGGCCACGAGGTGCTCGACGGTCTCGTGCGCGACCTCCGCCCCCGAGCCCATCATCACGATGACGCGCTCGGCCTGCGGGTGGCCCACGTACTCGAAGAGCTTGTAGCTGCGGCCGGTGAGCTCGCCGAACTGCTCCATCGTCTTCTCGACGATCTCGGGGCAGGCCGTGTAGTAGCGGTTGCAGGCCTCGCGGGCCTGGAAGAAGACGTCGGGGTTCTGCGCGGTGCCGCGGAGGACCGGGGCATCGGGGTTGAGGGCGCGCTTGCGGTGGGCCGCGACGAGCTCGTCGCTCATCATCGACTTGAGGTCGGCGTCCTCGAGCCGCTCGATCTTGCGGACCTCGTGCGAGGTGCGGAACCCGTCGAAGAAGTGGAGGAACGGCACGCGGGCCGAGAGCGTCGCCGCGTGCGCGACGAGGGCGAGGTCGTGGGCTTCCTGCACCGACCCCGAGGCGAGCATCGCGAAGCCGATCTGGCGGCAGGCCATGACGTCGGAGTGGTCGCCGAAGATCGAGA